>JBKJKX010000096.1:0-52448 GCA_046597285.1 Algoriphagus sp.
TAGAGCCGCTCTTTTAGTCGCTCATTCATCGTTGGATCACTTAGTAAATCTTCAATTGTCTGTTTATTCTTCATTTTGTGTAAAATTAGCAGACACACTTAATTGAACATTCTCAAATTAGACAACGAGGAACAGGTTTTCCAATGATGAACACCACAAGCTGAATTTCGAATGCTGAAGTTTTTCAAAACCGATGACTCACACCCAACAACTGAAAACGAATAGTGATCAAGGATTAAAGTGAGACCATTGACAAGAAGTTTCCTTTCTCCAAACAATTTAATCTCTTTTAGCCTAAAACCTCCCACGTCCCACCTCCATTCTCAATAAGCCTTTACCCCGGCCTCAGCAACAATCCCATCCTGAGCGGAAGTTACCCCTGAGACACCAATCGAACCTACGATGATTCCATCTTTGAAAATCGGGAGACCGCCTTCGATAGCGATCGCATTTGGAAGGGATAGAATTCCCGGGTTTCCAACAACTCCATCCTGAAATACTTTCGTCGGCCGCTTGAAAAGTGCAGCTGATTTTGCTTTTGCCTGGGCTACTTCAATACTTCCTATTTGAGTTCCGTCTACTTTCCGCAGGGAAATCAAATTTCCGCTTGCATCCATCACTACGATCACCACTGTCCAATTGTCTTGTTTGGCTCGGGCTTCGGCGGCATCAGAAATTCTTTTTGCATCATCCAGAGTCAGATAAGGTTGCATTGGAGTCTGAGCGAATGAGAAAAAAGGAAGTAAAACGAGTGCAAGAATCAAGAGCTTTTTCATGGTTTTGTTTGGGTTTGGTTAGTAAAGTAAGTTACTGATTTTTTGCAAGGCTTGCCAAAACCATTAAATTGATGTCTGATTATACTGTTAAACACCACCTAACCATTTTATTTGATGAAGAATTTTTCCAGAAGAGATACAATGAAAACCTTATCGATCGGCGCCGGAATCGGCCTTTTTTCACCCCTGAGCCTGATTGCCGGAGACCTGCCCAAAAAAGATAAACTTGGTATCGCCTTGGTCGGACTAGGGTATTACAGTACGGATTTGCTGGCTCCGGCTCTTCAGCAAACTTCAAATTGCTACCTCGCGGGTATCGTTACCGGCGTCCCAAACAAAGCAGAAATCTGGAAAGCGAAATATAACATACCGGAAAAGAATGTCTACAACTACGAAAACTTCGATACCATCGCAGACAATCCGGATATCGATGTCGTCTATGTGGTGCTGCCGCCATCCATGCATGCTGAGTACACGATCCGCGCTGCAAAAGCAGGAAAACATGTTTGGTGCGAGAAACCGATGGCAATGACAGTGGAGGAATGTCGATCCATGATCGATGCGTGCAAAGCCAATAATGTCTCTCTATCGATCGGCTATCGATGTCAGCATGAACCAAATACGCAGGCTTTTCAAAAGATTGTAGAAGAGGATTTCCTTGGAAAAGTACTTCAGGTTGATTGTGCTGCAGGATATAAGGAAGGCAGAACTGATCATTGGAAACAAAAGCGCGAAATGGGCGGAGGAGTAATCTATGACATGGGCGTTTATGCCATACAGGGTTCCCGCTTGGGGACAGGAATGGAGCCAATTGCCATTAAATCCGTAAAACTCTGGACAGAAAGGCCTGAGATCTACAAAAATGGACTTGGGGAAATAGTGGAAGCACAACTCGAATACCCCGGCGGAGTGATGGCAAACATCAAAACTTCTTTTTTTGAAAACACGAATTTCCTGAATATCAAGTGTGAGAAAGGAGCAATTGAAATGGCGCCTTTCTCTGCCTATTCAGGTAATCAAGGGACAAGTCCACTCGGAGAAATCAGCTTCCCGTACAAAGCTCCTTGGCAGCAAGCCAACCAAATGGACATGGATTCTTTGGCGATCATGGGAAATGAACCAATGTCCGTTCCTGGAGAGGAAGGCCAGAGAGATATCCGGATCGTACAGGCAATTCTGGAATCTGCGGAGACAGGAAAGAGAGTGGTGATTTGAGATGCAAGGATTCCAAAAGCTTGCCCAAGAATAGGGATTAAAGATGAAAGTTTAAGGGATTAAAGATTAGGGTTGAGGTTAATGAATTTGGGATTAAGAGTTTAAAATGATAAGATAATCGGGAATAAAAGAAGGAGGAAGTCGGGAGGTTACCTCTTTTTATTTTTAGAGGCATTAAGTATTTCTTGTTTCCCGAGAATCAGAACAACGAATAATGGGGGTTTAAATAATGAACGCTGAATACTGAAGTTTTTAAACCGACAACACACACCGGGCAACTGAGAACCGACAACAGATCTATTACCCTACTAACCCTACAAAAAAACTTGTAAATTGTATTCTCAAATAGAAATATTTATATATTTGTCACACTAACTATTGGTATGACACAAGAGCAATTTGCACGATACTCATTCCTCCTTGATCGCACTGCGCGCAAAGTAAAACAATACGCTCAGCAGCAATTCAAAACCGGAGATTTTGATGTGACAGTCGACCAATGGCTAGTTTTGAAAAACCTCTCCGAAAATGAGCATATGAGCCAAACTGAGCTCGCTAACCTTGTTTTCAAAGATCACCCTACACTGACCCGCATCATCGATCTCCTTTGCAAAAAAGGATATGTGGAGCGTGTGCCTCACCCTCAGGATCGCAGAAGTTTTCAACTACACCTGACTGGAACGGGAGTATCCAAAGTCACCTCGCTTCGCCCGAAGATTCTCGAGATTCGCGAAAAAGCCTGGGAAAATCTCAGTGACCATGACTTTGATGAGTTCAAGCGAATCCTCAATACAATTTATCAAAACCTCGACGGGGGAGAAGAAGAATAAATAATTAGCATACTAATTATATTTACACGAACAAAAGTAATTATCCGGGGTTTTCCCCTAAAAAATAAAACCATGATTCACACAGACCTTTGTATCATAGGAGCCGGCCCGGTCGGCCTTTTTGCAGTTTTTGAAGCAGGTTTGCTCAAAATGCGCTGCCACCTGATTGATGCTCTTCCGCAAGTGGGCGGTCAGCTTTCAGAGATATATCCGCAAAAGCCAATCTATGATATTCCCGGTTACCCTGAAATAAATGCCCAAGATCTGGTTGACAATCTGATGGAGCAGGCGAAGCCTTTCCAGCCGACTTTTACGCTTGGTGAGCGAGTGGAGCATTTGGACAAACAAACTGATGGATCCTTTATCGTCACTACTAGCGACAAAACTCACGTGCATGCAAAAGTGATTGTCATCGCAGGAGGCTTGGGTTGTTTTGAGCCAAGAAAGCCTGTTTTGGGAAATCTGGAAGCATTTGAAGGAAAGGGAATTACCTACATGGTCAAGAATCCTGAGACTTTTCGCGATAAAAATGTGGTCCTTGCCGGTGGAGGTGACTCTGCACTTGATTGGGCGATTTTCCTTGCAAAAGTTGCTAAGCGCGTGACATTGGTTCACAGAAATGAAACGTTCCGTGGATCTCCTGATTCTGCAGGAAAAGCATTTGACTTGGCTAACAGGGGGAAAATTGACCTGATCCTTTCTGCCAACCTGAAAGAAGTATCCGGAAACGGGAAACTGGAAAAGGTGGTTTTGGAAGGTAAATACAAAGAAGAAATCATCATTGATGCGGATTACCTCATACCACTTTTCGGCTTGAGTCCAAAGCTTGGTCCAATTGCAGACTGGGGATTGAGCATCGACAAAAACGCAATCGAAGTAGATACCCGCGATTATTCCACCGGTGTGGATCGCATCTATGCAATCGGTGATATCAACACCTATCCGGGCAAATTGAAACTGATCCTTTGTGGATTTCATGAGGCAGCGATCATGATGCACTCAGCTTTCAAATTTGTGTATCCAGATCAGAAACTGAGCTTCAAATACACAACCGTAAATGGAGTGAATGCCTTTTAACTCTGGTAATAATTAAATTGAAACTGACTTCTGGGTAAACCCTATTTTTGCACTATGATTACATTCACTGTAGAAGATCACGACGGCAACCGTCAAGAGCGCGAAGCTCCCGATGACATGGGCCTTAGCCTGATGGAAATCCTCAAGGCGTATGAATATCCTGTGTTAGCTACCTGTGGGGGAATGGCCCTTTGTGCGACTTGCCATGTGGAAATCCTGGAAGGGAAAGATGCGTTGAGCCATGCAACAGATGTGGAGCTTGACCAACTGGAAAACCTTCCTGAATACTACCCAACTTCCCGCCTTGCCTGCCAGATCCGAATCGGAGAAATCCTCGAAGGAGCGGTAGTGAAGCTGAGGGGAGAAGATCAGTAGATTGGACTCGTCACCCGAAGCAAAGCGAAGGGTCTCATCATTTTGGAAAAGAAATTGAAACCACCTGGAGACGGGTGGTTTTTTCATATTATCACTTGAAAACTAATAAACCGGCCCCGCATAGTTTAGCAAGTAGGTTATTTCAGTCTTTACAAATTTCTCTAAAGAAAAATCATACACCTCCTGCTGAGTTACAAGCCGGATCGTTCTGTTTTCTGGAAAATACTCCAAACTTTTTACTTCAAATTGGTAAAGAAATTGTTTTGGGTCATTTAAAAAACCTTCTTCACCTCCGTAAAATCTCAAATCTAGACTGCCATTTTCTTTCAGATCTACAATCCTCCGTGTGAATCCACATCCCCTAATAATTTCCCTATCCTTTGTAATTTCATCCACCTGATACCAAAACATGAACGTGTCAAAATCCATAATAGGAGTTTGCTTATTCAGACGCCATTCTATAGAAAATTTCCCAGGACCACACCAGGAAAAATTGGCTATGTGCTCGGTGGTTTGCTCACCTGAATTTGTGAAATCTACCGGAATAGATGTTGTAATGGATTCTGCGACATATATGCCATATGGACCATCAGGTTTTTCCTCTTCTTTGCACCCAGTCAGAAAAGAACAACCCAGAAAAAATAGAAATATAATCTTTCTCATACCCTAATATAATTACTAGAATGGTTGATTTTTTTTAGTAACGATGACTTACTCTCTTTTATTCTGAGAATGGAAAGAGAACCACTTCGAAAAGGGGATTTCCTTATTTATCCCTAATTTCAGAATAAATCAACCCATATAGTCGATGAAAAACCTATTCTGGATTTTCCTGATTTTCCCAAATATTGCTTTTTTGCAGATCAAACCCGCACAAAAAGAAGATGCAGTCAAAATTCACAAGTTGATTGATCAATACTCTGAGGCTCGGGAAAAGCAGGATACGGTGCTTTTAAAGAAAATCCTGACGGAAGATATAGATCAGTTGGTGTCCAACGGTGAATGGAGAAATGGCATCCGGGAAGCTGTTGACGGAATGCTTAGAAGTTCAAATGCAAATCCCGGAACCCGCAAGCTTTCTGTAGAAAAGATCAAGTTTCTCAGCGATGAAATCGCCTTGGTTGACTGTAGATATATCATCACTGACCCGGCCGGAATGGAGCGAAATCTTTGGAGCAATTTTACGGTGGTTTTTTATAAAAAAGTCTGGAAAATCTCCGCCATCCGCAATATGAAGCCGACTGAGGGGAATTAAAATGATTTTTTAGCCATTTTCTTCCCTGTCAGAAAATCTCAATGTAATAGTCGAACTTGAAGAAAAGAAGGGTGAAACAATGTAGGTGCCCTTTTCTTGAATATTTATATCTTTAATTCCATGCGAAATTCCCTCCTTTTTATCGTCCTAGCTCATTTGTTTTTTTGTTGCAATGAGTCCGTTACACCACCGACGCTCATTTTAATCAACGGGAAAATTTGGACAGGAGTAAATGCCGATACGTTTGTGGAGGCGATTGCGATTAAGGGAAATATCATTTCTCAATTAGGTGATTCAGAAACTATTCTTGCTTTGGCAGGCGAGAAAACCCAGGTTATTGACCTTCAGGGCAAACTTGTTACCGCAGGATTTAACGACGCTCATATTCATTTTTTAGGAGGTTCAATGGGGCTGACTCAGGTGGAACTTTCTTCGACGACTGCCCTCGATCAGGTATTTAGACAAACTCTCCAGTTTATCGAGCAAAATCCCAATAAGGAATGGATTACCGGAAGAGGCTGGCAGTACACGTTTTTTGAATCGGGATTGCCAGATCATCAGACCATGAAAGCACTTGATCTTGATAAACCTGTTTTCATCCGTGCTTACGACGGACATAGTGCGTATGCAAACAAAAAGGCATTGGAACTTGCCGGGATCAATGCTGCTACAAATTTCAATGGTTTTGGGGAGTTGGTAAAAGATAAAATTGGTATCCCGACCGGAGCTTTGAAGGAGGATGCGATGAGTTTGGTGGGGAAGTTGGTGCCCGAGCCTCGCTATGATGATCAACTCAATGCCCTGCGGAAAGGATTGAAATATGCAGCTTCCCTGGGAATCACAAGTGCGCAAAATGCCAGTGGCTCTGAAGTTGATATCCGGTTATTTAAGGATTTGATTGAAAAAGGAGAGTTGACGATGCGATACGCGGCTGCTTTTTCGGTAGATGAAAATACAAGCATGGATCAATTGGATCGGTATACTTATATAAAAGACAGCTTGGGAAGAGGCAATCTTTTTTTGCGGGCCGATGCCGTCAAATTCATGATCGACGGAGTAATCGAATCCCATTCAGCGGCCATGCTTGAGCCCTATGCAGATCTTTCACCGGAAGCTCCCGATGCGCTCGGGCAAGTGACCATGCCGATCGCGAAGTATCAGGAATTGGTCAAACTGGTCGATGAGAAAGGCTTCCGAATCTACACGCATGCAATAGGAGATCGAGGAGTGAGAGAAGTATTGTCCGCCTATGAAATGGCGATTAGTTCTAATTCTCTAAGAGAAAGAAGACATCGTGTGGAGCATATTGAGACGATTTCACCCGAAGATTTCATCCGATTTAAGAAATCAGGAATAATCGCGAGCATGGAGCCGATTCATGCAGACCCAGCTACCATCGCTGTTTGGGAGAGAGCTATTGGTCCGATTCGATTGCCATTTTCTTTCGCCTGGAATTCGATGTTGAATCAGGGAGCGGATTTGGTTTTCAGCAGTGACTGGCCGGCTGCAATTTCCATCGACCCTATTCGGGGAATTCATGTGGCAGTAAATAGAAGGGATCCGAAAGGTTTCCCGGAGGGAGGTTGGATTCCTGAGGAAAAGATATCCATCGCTCAGGCGCTTAAAGCTTACACTTTTGGGGGCGCTTATTCCTCTTTCGAAGAGAATAAAAAAGGACTGATTCGGCCGGGGTATCTGGCAGATGTGATTGTTTTCTCAGAGGATTTATTTGAGATCGAATCCATGAGAACTCATGAAGTGAAGGTGGTGATGACGGTCGTGGATGGGAAGGTTGTTTACGAAGTTGAGAAGTAACCTAATCCGGCGCAATTGGAATCCGATAAAAAATATGCTTAAAAAGGATCCGTGAACTTATGTACGGTTTTTAGGAAAGCGCTCAGTCATCCCCTTATTCCGACAACTTTGAGGATTTATCCTCTGAGGATATTTAAATGCGTTACATTTTTCTGAGCAGTAACAATAAACTGATAACTCATTGACATTTCATATTTTAAATGATAATTTATAATCTACTATGGAGTCCAGAGACCATAATAAAAAACGGGGCGCCGCTGAAAAGCCAGATGAGTAGGCAATACTTAACTTAATCCCAAAATGCCAAAATATATAATTGAGCGAGAAATACCCAACGCGGGTAGCCTTACCGGTGAACAACTAAAGGGGATATCACAGACCTCCTGCGAAGTGTTGAAGTCTATGGGACCAGAAATCACCTGGGTGCAGAGTTATGTTACAGATGATAAAATCTATTGCGTGTATATCGCACCAAACGAAGAAATGATTCGAGATCATGCCAGACAAGGTGGTTTCCCGGCAAATTCCATTCACAAAGTCTCTTCCATCATAGATCTAGCAACCGCAGAGTAATCGAGACTTTTGGAAAAAACATCTTTGACTTAAATTCCAGGTGTGGCAATAAGTCACACCTATTTTAAGGAGAGTCTTTTTTAAAATCAAAAGAACTCATAAATATTGGAAGTGCTTCCATAGAAGCAGCAAGTTTAATATTGAATTATGCAAAGGGCTCCAACTCAATCCTAGATCTCGTTCCGGATAAAATCAAATTCCCATTCTAGCCACCTTCTTGTGAATCTCGACAACCATTCCCAAAGCCGCCGATCCATATCATTCTTTTAGCTCCATTTTCAATACTCCAGCTTTGACGGCAGGATCAGATTCGGTCAGGGCTTTGGCCTCTTCAATACTTCCGACTGAGAAAAAGAATAAGCCTCTTAGTTCTTCATTTCCAAAAAAGGGTCCGGCCAAAACCATCTTTCCTTCCTCCGCAAGTTTGGTTATATTGGCCATATGACCTTTCTGAATTTCGGTTCGTTCCGCATCGGAATAGTCGCCCACTTTGTCACCGCGATATAGAAATGCGATGACATATTTCTTCATACCATTTTCATCTGCGACAAGTTTTTTGGCGAGAGATTCATCGTAGTTTTTCTGAGCAAGACTCAGGGTAGCTGCGGAAAAAATCAAGGCGAAACTTAGAATTATCTTTTTCATAGAGGCAGATAGGTTAAGGGAAGCGCATGTTTTTTTTGGGAATTGGCTGGTATCAATATTCCCAATTTGGGGTAGGAGGGAAGCCGAGTGAGAATATTTACCAAAGAATTGCCGAGCCAAAATCCTTAAAAACCCGTAGGTAGTTACGAATATTAAAAGGTATAAAACTCATCTTACATCGCCTTCCAAATTTCGCTATCCCATAAAGTTGGCGGTCTTTATTCTCTCGATTTTCCGACTTATTCAATTCATTATTTGGATTCAATGGCGACAATAGAAAAATGAAAATCCTGATCTCCATGGCCATCTTTCCATAGATTAAATTCATGATTTCTGCTCGAAATCAAACTCATTTAAAGTACTAAAGGAAATTAAAGTATTGAAGGGGAAATTCATTCTTGAAGCGAAAATCACCACCTCGATTTTTTTGTTCAAAAAATGAGGAATAATGGTTTTCAAAAAAACCGCCTAATAAACTTTGATTAATCAATTTAGATTTATATCGATAACTCATTGATTTTATGAATTTTAAATTCAGTTTAGTCTTAGCGTAATTTGCTATGACTAAAAAATTTAGCTTAGACTAATAATTAAAAAAGGGTAAATTATTCACTTTTATGAGGAATCAAAGCGTATTTCTGATTTCCGGAAACAGACCGCGGGAGGTTGGAGTTCAGGTTTTCTAACGATTGATTTTACTTTGAAGAATATGATCCAAAAGTAAAGTTTGGTACGATTATGAAAGAGATCTTTCTAAGGTTCTTCCCTTGAGAATGAAGCGAAAATCATATGGGCAAAACGAAAATTCAAAAAACACTCGTGATTGAAGATGACAAAATTCAGCAACTAATATTTAAAAAAAAGCTGAGTCATATGTTTCCAGAACTCTTGATATTCATACTTTCAACACCTACAGAAGCGATCGATTTCCTAGAAGAAAATGAAGTAGACCTTATTTTTTTGGACTTGAATTTGCCACAGATGAATGGATGGGAAATGATTGACCTATTGAAGAAAAATTCAATTCATTCCAAGTTAATTCTGGTTTCAAGTTCGGTGAGTGAAAAAGATAAAGAAAGAGTGCGAAATGATGGTTTTATTCATGGCATCTACGAGAAGTTCCTCAGTGAAACTGACCTTTTTGAAATCTTTATCAATTGACTATTTTCAAGCCTTAAATTGAATATTTTAATTAATTTCGGTCTCTAGGAAAAATTTTATGGCTGAAAAAGCAGACGATAAAAAACCCATACTTTCAAAGAAATTTGACAAATTTTTTACCGGACTGGCAAACGCTTGGATTTTTTTCAAGAGGTTTTTTCAGGAAGTATTCCTTCCGCCTTATGAGTTTAAGGAGGTAATTAATCAGTGCTATAGGATTGGTGTTGAATCGCTCCCGCTCATATCTCTTACAGGATTTATTGTCGGTATAGTATTCACCAATCAGTCTAGACCATCTCTTACTGAATTTGGGGCAGCATCCTGGCTTCCTTCCTTGATATCCATTGCAGTTGTTCGTGCAATGGGACCTTTGGTGACCGCATTGATAGCTGCAGGCAAGGTAGGATCAAGTATTGGTGCCGAGATTGGTTCCATGAAAGTAACCGAGCAAATAGACGCAATGGAAGTTTCTGCAACCAATCCATTCAAATTCCTGGTTGTATCAAGAGTTTTGGCAACAACCTTCATGATCCCCTTATTGGTGATGTATACTGACTTCGTTGCCTTAATGGGGTCTTTCCTGAGTGTGAACAAAAATGAAATGGTGAGTTTATCTACCTTTTTTGTTCAGGTATTTGAGTCTATTACATTCCTCGACATTACATCTTCGGTGTTCAAGTCCATCCTTTTTGGTTTCACGATCGGGATCGTTGGCTGTTACAAAGGGTATAATTCCTCTAAAGGAACTGAAGGAGTTGGTAAAGCAGCTAACTCAGCCGTAGTTATTTCGATGTTTTTGATATTTATAGAAGAGCTTTTGGTTCTTCAAATCGTCAACGCAATCCGATCAGCATAGAAATGGAAGAAACTGTAGTTGAAATAAGAGGCCTTAAAAAATCATTCGGTGATCTTGATGTGCTCACAGGAGTGGACCTTGATTTATATAAAAGTGAAAACCTGGTCGTATTGGGTAAGTCAGGATCTGGTAAGTCGGTCCTGATTAAAATCATGGTCGGACTTTTGAGACAGGATGAGGGAAGTATGAGGATATTTGGTCAGGAAGTTTCTACCCTAAATAAGAAAGGTCTTAATGCTCTCAGGCTAAAAATAGGTTTTTCTTTCCAAGCCTCAGCTTTATACGATAGCATGACGGTTAGGGAAAATATGGAGTTTCCCCTAGTTAGGAATATCAAAAACCTCACAAAAGCAGAAATAACAAAGAAGATAGAAGGTTTGCTGGATAGCGTAGGTTTGCCCCAGTCGATTAACCAAATGCCTTCAGAACTTTCCGGAGGTCAGAAAAAAAGAATAGGAATTGCAAGGACTCTGATCTTAAATCCTGAAATCATGCTTTATGATGAGCCCACAGCAGGATTGGACCCGATTACTTGTATGGAAATTAATAACCTGATCGTACAGGTGCGGGAACAGTATAATACTTCCTCTATTGTCATCACACACGATCTTACCTGCGCCAAAGTAACTGGAGATCGAATGGCTGTCTTATTGGATGGTCAGTTTAAAGCGATTGGAACCTTTGAAGAAGTCTTTGCGCAGGCAGAGGATGAGCGTGTCAAATCATTTTACGATTATAATTTTATTGAGTCATGAGAGGTGAAAATAAAAGATCCGTCATAGTGGGCATTTTTGTCTTCCTCGGTATCGCCATTTTGGTGGCCGGCGTGTTGACTTTGGGAGGCCAGCAGAAAAAATTCGTAAAATCAATCCAGCTCATGGCTGTTTTTGATGACATCGGAGGTTTGCAGACCGGAAATAACGTTTGGTTTTCGGGGGTGAAGATCGGAACTGTTCGAAAGATTAATTTCTACGGGGATTCCCAGGTAGAAATTGAAATGAACGTAGAGAAAGAGGTGATGGACTTCATCCGAAAGGACTCCAAGGCCACGATCAGTTCAGATGGTTTGATTGGAAATAAGATCATCGTGATCTATGGCGGTACCACTTCGGCACCCGCAGTTCAAGACGGTGATCGACTTGAAGCTGTAATGCCCCTCGATACTGACAAAATGATGGAAACGCTTCAAGTCAATAATGAGAATCTTGTTGAAATCACAAATGATCTGAAAGTCCTTACTTCCAAATTAGCTGCTGGTGAAGGTATAGTGGGAGCAGTAATGACTGATTCGCTGTTAGCAGAAAATTTCAGATCTATTATTACAAATCTAAATCGGGCTTCTATCAATAGTAATAGAATGCTGACAGATCTGAATACGTTCACAGCTAAAATGAATCAAAAGGGCAACCTATTCAATGATCTTGCTACCGACACTGTGATGGTGGGTGATTTGAAAGAAACGATGGAAAGTTTGAAAGCCACTGCTGCTAATTCTCAGGAGTTAACCCAGAAACTGGAAGTAATTACGGAAAAATTCAACTCGAAAAACAATACAATGGGTATGCTGCTGAATGATCCGGAGTTTGCTGCGAATCTGAAGAGCACGATGGAAAACACCGATTCTGCTACCTATAATCTCAATGAAGGAATGAAAGCTTTGGAATATACCTGGCCATTCAATAAGGGATTTAAACGTCAAGCAAAGGCAGAAGCAAATAAGGATAATTAAAGATTTTAGAAACTATTTAAAAGCTGATCAATTTTGAATTGATCAGCTTTTTTTGGTTTCATGGCCTTTGTTGATTTTGGAGCTAGCTTCAATTTCTTCTTCAGGTGAAGCCGATTCTGTTTCTGTAGTTTCTTTATTGGCCAAGGTGGCCTTCAATTCAATAGGGAAATGATCAGATCCGATATTTGGTAAAACCTTGATCATGGACAATCCAAAGTGATGACTTAAGAATAGATGATCCAAAGGCCATCTGAAAAATGGATACTTCGCATGAAAAGTACTGAAGAATCCTCTTCCACGACGGGGGTCCGCTAACTCGGAAATTTTTAAAAATAGTGAAGTAGAATAGCTCCAAGCCACATCATTGAGATCACCAATTACCATGGAAGGAAGCGGATTCGCTTTGGATTTCTTTCCTACAATCAAAATTTCCGCGTCTCTTTCAGTGCTTGTTGGATTTTCTCCCGGAACTGGTGGGGTGGGGTGGATTGCATAAATCGTAATGATTTGTCCATTTCTTAATTTCAAATCAATTTCCAAAGACGGAATTTCTTCGTCAACCAGATATAGAATCTCCTTTCTTACTATCTGCAATTTGGAATAAAGGGCCAGTCCATAAGTATTTTCCAAGGGAAGAAGAATCTGATTCTTGTAAGTTGATTGGAGCGGTTTTAAAGCATCAATCCAGGCTTGGTCCGTTTCCACCAGAAAGATCAGATCAGGATCCTTCTTTTCAAAAAGACTGATTACTTTTTTAAATTTTCGATTGTATTGGTAGATATTACCTACGATTATATGAATACCACAATCAGGATCATAAGGGATTTTTTTGATCATCTTTTTCCCAAAAACTGAATATGGCCATATTAAAAAGCTGAGGTATCCCAAACTGAATAGTAGCGCTATGATCCAATTCCAAAACCATTCTTCCTGACGGCCTAAAACAATCCAGCATACCATCAAACCTGCTAAAACGACTAGCTTTTGAAAACGGGGATAATCAAAAATCCTTACCCACCAATAGTCCAGTTTAATCAATGGAATCCATGTGAAAAGTAAAAAGATGAAAATCAGAATTTTTAAAATGAGTAGGACCATAAAATTGAATTAGTTCAAAGAATAATGGAAGATGGGTTTATTCTGGATTCAAGATAGTCGCCATTACCAATTCAATCAAGAATTTGGTTTGATTTAGATGGGCTTGCTTAATAAAGATCGCTAGCTTTGCTACCTGTGGAGCTTACTCGCTTAAATGTTTGTTTAGGGATAATTCAATGGGAATCATTCCGAATTGCCGCACGGTAAATGATCACCGCCAAGGGAAAATCGGATTGGAATATAAGCCCATTGCGTTGAATGTTGTTTGTCAATGTTAATGGCAGAAAAAAAGCCTCTCTCATAGCGTTTGATTACTCGAAGAGCTTCTCGAGCAAGGACTTCAGGGACATTTTCCGGGTTTGCTAATTCTTTTTCCAAAACTTGACCTTCCTTATCTATCAAAAGGGCGATGTAAACAGTTCCTTCTTGTTTTGCTCTATTAGGTTGGGTAGGATAATTCAGATTGATTGCTAAAAATTTATACCATTCATCTTTGGAAATCTTGGGTCGAGGTTCAAAATCATTTCACATACTTAGGTAAGGTTTTGAATCGGTTGATCTGGTGATTGTTACCTGAGAGTTCCCCACACTTACCACCTCTGCTCGAATGGTATCAGATTTTATATAATAGGTGATCGAGTTTCCTGCATCCAGATTTTTAATGGTTTTTGAATTTAATTTCCCTAAGCTATCATATCGGATACTGGTCCGCTGATTAAATTCCCCTTCTTGGTTAAAGCAATCTTCAATGGATTTCACCAATCGGTTTGATCTAGCATAAATTTTTGTGCTCTTAGTAGCTGGGGAATAGATTTGGGTATAGGTGTAATTTGCGTTGTCAAGAGGATTAGCATGGAAAAAATGTTTGTTCAAAGGGGTAATTTCACGTTTTTGAGTTTGGCTCATAGCATAATCCAAACTCAAAAAAAGTGGAATAAGGAGAAAACATATTTTTGTCAAATATCTGGTCATGGTGAATACTATTTTTCCCAAGATATAAATAAAAAATTAGTTTTTGATGCTTCTATAGAAAAACCACTTTTCAGAAGTACTAATTTTTAAATGGTCTGAGGTAGATTTATGCTTTTCTTTCATCCATGCGGATTAATCTTATTTTTGTCGCTCAATCCTATTTAAAGCTTTAGCAAATGAACGCGATTAATCCTACTCAAACTCCAGCCTGGGCCAGACTTAAAGTCCTTGCGGAGAAATATAAAGACCTTCAGATCATTTCACTTTTTGATGAGCGTGAGCGCTTTGACCGATACAGCGTCCAACTAGAAGAGGTTCTGATAGACTATTCAAAAAATCGCGTCAATAACGAGATTATGGATGCGTTGATGGATCTGGCTCGTGAAACAGAACTCCACCTAGCGATTGAGTCCATGTTTAGCGGTGTTGCGATCAATGAGACTGAAAACAGAGCGGTTCTTCATACGGCTTTGAGGAATCGAAGCAATTCTTCTGTATTCGTGGATGGAAAGGACGTCATGCCCGATATCAATGGCGTGTTGGCTCAAATGAAGACCTTCGCAGAAAAAGTCCACTCAGGACTTTGGATGGGATACACTGGAAAGCCAATCAAATCATTAGTTAATATCGGAATAGGAGGGAGTGACTTAGGACCTGTGATGGTTTCGGAAGCACTTAAGCCTTATCAAAGCCCGGGTTTGGAGATATTCTTCGTTTCCAATGTGGACGGGACTCATATCGCAGAGACGCTTCGCAAAGTGGATCCGGAAACTACGCTTTTCTTTATTGCCTCCAAGACCTTCACGACTCAGGAGACGATGACCAATGCGCATACTGCCAGAAAGTGGTTCATGGATCAGGCACGTGATGAATCAGTGATAGCAAAGCATTTTGTGGCTCTCTCGACCAATGCCAAAGCTGTGGAAGCCTTCGGGATCGATACAGCCAACATGTTTGAGTTTTGGGATTGGGTAGGAGGAAGGTATTCCATTTGGTCCGCTATCGGGTTGCCAATTGCCTGTTCGATCGGTTTTAGCAAGTATGAGGAATTTCTTTCCGGAGCCCATGCGATGGACAGACATTTCCATAATTCGATTTATGATCGGAATATCCCGGTTTTATTAGCGCTGATTGGGATTTGGAATACCAATTTTCTTGGAGCTAGTTCAGAAGCAATACTGCCATATGATCAATATTTACATCGATTTGCAGCTTATTTTCAGCAGGGAAATATGGAAAGCAACGGAAAATATGTGAGCCGATCAGGAGAGAAAGTGAATTATAAAACAGGCCCGATTATTTGGGGTGAGCCGGGTACAAATGGTCAGCATGCATTTTACCAGCTGATTCACCAGGGCACGCATTTGATTCCTTGTGATTTTATTGCGCCGGTTGTCTCCCATAATCCCATCGGTGACCACCATCAAAAGTTACTTTCAAATTTTTTCGCTCAGACCGAGGCCTTGATGAAAGGGAAATCGCTCGATGATGTGAAAGCTGAAATGGGAAAAGCTGGAAAGTCAGGAGAGGAAATTGATAAGGTCGCTCCTCATCGTGTTTTTGAAGGAAACAGACCAACCAATTCCATCTTGGTGAAGAAAATTACTCCTTATAACTTGGGAATGCTAGTTGCAATGTACGAGCATAAAATCTTCGTACAAGGATCAATCTGGAACATCTTCAGCTTCGATCAGTGGGGAGTAGAATTGGGCAAAGTACTTGCGAATGGTATTCTCCCAGAATTGAAAGGAAATGAAAATGTCACAAGCCATGATGGTTCCACAAATGGCTTGATCAATGCCTACAAGAGCATGCGCTAAGTCAATAACTTGAACCTAAAAAAGCCTCATCCTGATGTAGAGTGAGGCTTTTTTGTTTTTGGAATAAACTATTTAAGAACTTTAAGTCCGACTGCCTCGATGCCTTTCAGCTGATCTTGTCTCATATATTGGAGAAAAGTCAAACTTCTGGTTTCAGGCTTTAAAGTGAAAGGAAGCGTGTCATATTTGGTGTAAATGCTTCCGACTCCTTTGCCGAGAGGCTCGCCTGATTTGGAGTCAAACAAGGGTACATTGATTAACCTGTTTTCTAAAACCATCCCTGCAGAATCGTAGCTGATCACTCGAACATAACAATTCGAAAAGGTGTACTCTTCGTTAAATCGAACTGCAATCATGCTTTTCTTTCCACCCAGCTCTAAATCTCCTAGCTCAAATCTTAATGAGTCCTGAATCCCCCAGTTTCCTTCAGGTACAGCTTGAAAATCTTCATAAATTCTGTCGTCAGAGCACCCAAAAGCTAAAATGACAAATAAGATATACAAGTAGTTTTTAGCCTTGGTCATTGCCGGAATCAGTTGGTCCTTGGTTTCTTCGTGGAGGAAATTTCTTTTTCGCCTCTGGGTTCTGCTCAGGAGTTTTGCTCACCGGCTTGGCTTCGCTTTGAGGAGTAGCAGGTCTTGGTTCTCGAGCAGGATTCGGTTGACTGGATTGTGGTGAGCTTGCTTGAAGCGGACCACCCGGCTGCGTATTCCGATTCTTATTTCGATTCTTATTTTTCTTCTTTTTAAACTCACCTGCAGGCCGAGGTCCTTCTGGCCGGGATTCTTGTGGTTGTGGCTGAGGTTTGGGTTGGAGTGGAGTTGCCGCTTTTACCTGAATTCCTGAAGTTCCCAGCTCGTTTCTTTCTCGGTTTTTCGGCTTTTTCTTTTTATTGGAGAATTTCTTATCCAATAGCTCTAGTTCACGAGTCGACTTTGCAGCAAGATCTTCAATGTCAGAAGACAGATTTACTTTGAGGTTGAAGACCTTGATGTCCTTAGCATTGAGTTCAAGAATTTCCTTCACCCGTTCACACGTGATGCTATGCCAATCGTTTTCATTGTTGTAGCTGAACCACATCAATTTCCGGAAGATGTCAGTTTTTTGGAGTTTTGCAAATCCCATTTCCGTCAATAATGGTCGCTCCACCTGCGGAATGTCTTTGATGGCATCCATGTAAGTGTCCAATTCATAATTCAGACAGCATTTCAGCCTTCCGCATTGTCCACTCAGTTTGCCTGGATTCAAAGAAAGATTCTGATATCTGGCAGCTGAAGTGCTTACATTTTTGAAATCAACAAGCCAAGTCGAACAGCAAAGTTCTCGTCCACAGACTCCGATTCCGCCCAATCTTCCGGCTTCTTGGCGTAGGCTGATTTGACGCATTTCTATTCGGATTTTAAATTCTCCGGCGAGGATTTTGATCAGTTCACGAAAATCGATTCTGTCCTCAGCTGAATAGTAAAATGTCGCTTTTGAGTTATCGGATTGATACTCGATGTCCGACATTTTCATTTGCAATTTCAACTCATCGATGATTTGCTTGCTTCGATAAAGAGTTGGGATTTCCCGGTTTTTGGCTTCTTCCCATTTCTCCATGTCTTTTTGAGTTGCGACGCGGTAGATTCTCAGAATATTGTCATCATCTCGTACTTTCCGTTTTTGCATTTGCAAGCGAACGAGCTCACCCTGAAGGGAGACATAGCCGATATGATGTCCGCTTGGAACATCTACGACCACAGGATCCCCGGTATTCAAACCGAGAAAATCGACGTTTCGATAGTATTCTTTTCTGCCGCCTTTGAATTTGATTTCGACGATGTCGAAGTTGTCAACTTCCGGAATTCCCATGTGGGAAAGCCAGTCAAAGGAATTCATTTTATTGCAATCGCTCGTGCCACAGGTGCCGTTATTTTGACATCCCCCGGAACCTCCAGTAGAGGTAGAGCAAGTAGTACATCCAGCCATAATTTATATTTACAGAGCTCAGCTCTGGGTAGTTTTGAGATTATTTCATCAAGTTGAGAATATCTTGTCCGATATCCTTTCTGTAATAGGCTTTTTCCCAGTTAATTCCTTTCACAGTATCATAAGCATTGGCAAGTGCCTCATCCATGGTTTTTCCTTTTCCAGTAACTGCAATCACTCTTCCTCCCTGATTTATAAGCTCACCTTTGTTGTTTCTTGTAGTTCCTGCGTGAAATATTTCGCTTCCTTCTACGGATTCTGGGATAGAAATCGGAAATCCTTTTTCGTAAGCACCCGGATATCCACCACTTACCATTACCACGGTTGTGGAGTAATCCGGTGAAATTTTCATTTCGTATTTATCCAATGATTCCGTTGCGATACCATTAAGAAGTCCCAGAAAATCACTTTCGATTCTTGGCAAAACAGCTTCGGATTCCGGATCACCCATTCTCACGTTGTATTCAATAACGAAAGGTTCTCCGTTGTTATTCATTAATCCTATGAATAGGAATCCTTTGTATGGAATATTTTCTTTTGCAAGTCCTTCGACTGTAGGGATTACAACCAGATCTTCCACTTTTTTCATGAAAGCTACATCTGCGAAAATAACTGGGCTAATAGCTCCCATTCCTCCGGTATTCAGCCCGGTGTCACCTTCACCGATTCGCTTGTAATCTTTGGCCTCCGGCAATATTTTATAGCTATGACCATCCGTTGCCACAAAAACAGAAAGCTCAATTCCAGTCAGAAACTCTTCAATAACAACTTTGGAAGAAGCCTCACCAAATTTCTGGTCAAGCAGCATTTCTTTCAGAGATGAAATTGCTTCCTCGAGGGTATTACAGATTAGTACGCCTTTTCCGGCCGCCAGTCCGTCAGCTTTCAAAACGATAGGGAGTTTTTGCTTTTCTAGATAGGCAATTCCGGCCTCAATTTGGTCGGGTGTAAAGGTTTCGTAGGCTGCAGTCGGGATGTTGTTGCGCTGCATGAATCGCTTTGAGAAATCTTTGCTTCCTTCCAAGGTTGCTCCCAATTGAGAAGGCCCGACAACAGGAGTGTTAGCTGTTGAAGGTTGATGCTGAAGGTAATCGACCAATCCTTTAACCAACGGTTCTTCCGGTCCGACCACGACAAGGTCTATAGCATAGGAAGTAATAAAGTTGCGTATTCCTTCAAAATCTATAACTGAGAGAGAAACATTCGTCGCAATTTCGGCTGTTCCAGCATTGCCGGGAGCCACAAATAAGTGATTACAATCAGGGCTTTTAACAATTTTCCAGGCAAATGCATGTTCTCTGCCTCCACTTCCAAGTAAGAGTATATTCATTGACTCAATTCAGGTTAATTGGCATGCTCAGAAATAAACTTAATCCGATAGACTCGCAATTCATCCTCTGCAAAGTCATAATCGGCAAGTTCATCCAATGCCACTTTTATTTGATCGGTTTCCGCACTCATGAAATAATCATGGAGCAAATCCTCACGCTCCTCATCCATGATGTGATGAATGTAGTAATCGATGTTAAGCTTTGTTCCACTGTAAATGATTTGCTCTATTTCATGAAGCAACTCACCCATGCTAATTTTAAGATTCTCCGTGATTTCATCCAGGTCAACTTTTCGGTCAATTTGCTGGATAATTGAAATCTTGACTTTCGAGCGGACACCGGATGATTTTACCACTACTTCAGCAGCAGTTTCAATCTCGTTTTCCTCCACATAAGTTGAAATCACTTTCAGAAACGGAGCCCCGAATTTAGCGACTTTTCCCATACCAACGCCATTGATTTGCGCCAACTCCTCCTTGGTTGTGGGATATACGGTTGCCATTTCTTCCAGTGAAGGATCTTGAAAGATCACAAAAGGAGGGAGATTTTTTGATTTGGCAACTTTCTTTCTTTCGGCTTTCAGAAGTTCAAAAAGCTTCTCGTCATAGGCAATGCTTGTACTGATATCAATTTCTGCCTGATCCGCTTCCATCATTTTTGCAAAATCCTGATCCCTATATAATTCGACCGCATAAGGAGCATCCAGAAATGCATTCCCCTTTTCGGTTAATCTTAAGATCCCATAATTCTCGATGTCTTTTTCGAGAAAATCCAACACCATTGCTTGGCGAATAACGGTTGTCAAGGTTTTTTCATCCTCGTCTTTGCCTTTTCCAAAAACAGTAAGTTGGTCGTGTTTATAACTTTGGGTGTAATCATTTGCTTTTCCCTGAATAACACCTACTAGATGATCCAGTCCAAAGCGCTCGTTGGTTTGTTTCACCGCTTCAAGCGCCATGACGAGTAAATCCATCCCTTCGAAAGTTTCCCGCTCGCGTTTACAATTGTCGCAAAACCCACAATCTACGTTCATGATTTCTCCGAAGTAATTCAAGATGAATTTTCTTCTGCAAACGCCAGTTTCCGAATAGGCAGCCATTTCCTGAAGCAGGATTTTGGCATTTTCTCTTTCGGTTACAGGTTTATCTTTATTGAATTTGTCTAGCTTGACAATGTCCTCGTGTCGGTAAAACATCAGGCAATGTCCTTCCAGTCCGTCTCTTCCGCCGCGACCAGTTTCCTGGTAATATCCTTCAAGTGACTTTGGCACATCGTAGTGGATCACATATCGTACATCCGGCTTGTCGATTCCCATTCCAAAAGCAATGGTTGCTACGATCACATCAACTTCTTCATTGAGGAAGTCATCTTGATTTTTGATACGAATCGGGGAATCCAGACCAGCATGGTAGGGTGCAGCATTTATTTGATTGACTTTCAGCAAGTCTGCTATTTCTTCTACCTTCTTTCGACTCAGGCAGTAGATGATTCCTGACTTGCCTTTATGCTGTTTGATAAACTTAATAAGAGCCTTTTTAGATTCATTTTTCACTTTAGGACGGACCTCGTAAAAGAGATTTGTCCTGTTAAAAGATGATTTGAATAGATCAGCTTCTTCCATTTGGAGATTGCGCTGAATATCCTGTTGAACTTTTGGTGTAGCCGTCGCAGTTAGTGCAATGATCGGAAGGTTTGGGGCAATCTGTGCTACGATCGATTTGATCTTGCGGTATTCGGGGCGGAAATCATGCCCCCATTCCGAGATACAATGCGCCTCATCGATTGCAACAAAACTTAAATGTGCAGACTTTAGGAAGGCAATATTTTCCTCTTTGGTCAGAGATTCAGGTGCGACATACAGCAACTTAGTGAGTTTTTTCAAAACCTCACTTTTCACCTTATTAGCCTCAGCCTTATTCAAGGTAGAGTTCAGGAAATGCGCATTGACACCAATGGCATTGAGCTGATCCACCTGATTTTTCATCAAAGCGATCAAAGGAGAAATTACAATTGCTGTTCCTTCGGAAACGACTGCAGGAAGTTGGTAGCAAAGTGACTTTCCGGCACCGGTTGGCATGATGACAAACGTATTGCGTTTATTCATCAGATTGTCCACGATTATCTCCTGATTACCGCGGAACTGACTGAATCCGAAGATTTTTTTAAGTTCTGCTTTTACTTTATCCTCCACAAGAAGTAGGGTGTTAGGGGGTTCTGAGAGTCTGAAAATAGGAATGATTGATATCTTTATACCTTTGTCAGAAACTAATACGTAACTCAGGTAAAATTGAATTTAGCTAAAAATATTAGAAGTACAGCCACTCGAGTACTCCAAAATGAAGCCCAAGCCATATTAAAATTAGTGGATTATCTAGACGGTGATTTTGAGGCATGTGTAGAGCGAATCCTAAACTCCAAGGGGAGAGTTGTGATCACTGGAGTCGGGAAAAGTGCGATCATCGCCAATAAAATTGTAGCAACGCTCAACTCCACCGGAACACCGGCTTTATTTATGCATGCTGCGGATGCGATACATGGTGATCTGGGAATGATCCAAGAGGTTGATATCGTCATTTGTATATCAAAAAGTGGAAATACTCCAGAAATCAAGGTGTTAGTACCGCTCCTAAAAAATCTGGGTTCTGTACTGGTGGCTCTGGTGAGCAACACCAAAAGCTATCTTGCCCAACAGGCTGATTATGTGTTGAATGCTACAATTGAAGAGGAGGCCTGTCCCAATAATTTAGCTCCAACTACAAGTACATCTGCGCACCTTGCTTTGGGTGATGCGCTTGCGGTTTGTTTGTTGGAGGCCAGAGGTTTTACACCCGAAGATTTTGCCAAATACCACCCGGGAGGATCACTTGGAAAGCAATTGTATCTGAAGGTTGAAGATGTTGTGGATTCCCAACGGATTCCCAAAGTGAAAGAGACCGCTGGTTTGGCAGAAGTTATTTTGGAGATTTCCGGCAAAAGGTTGGGTGCTACGACCGTGGTAGATGATGAAGACAGACTCAAAGGAATTATCACCGATGGAGACTTGAGAAGAATGCTTCAAAAAACATTGGATATACGATCCCTTCGAGCTTCGGATATCATGACAGTAAATCCGAAAACAATTTCATCCGATGAATTTGCCATTCGTGCGCTGAATTTGATGCGCAATCATAATATCACTCAACTCGTGGCGATGAATGGAGATAAAATCGCTGGTTTTGTCCATATTCATGAATTAATGAAGGAAGGAATAGTATAACACAAAAAATGCAAGACAGACCCTATATCGTCATCATGGCGGGAGGAATCGGCTCTCGGTTTTGGCCGTACAGTCGAAGACTCCGTCCAAAGCAATTTTTGGATATTTTAGGAACCGGCCGTAGCCTTCTTCAAATGACATTTGACCGATACCGGGAAATTGCCGAAGCAAATCAATTTAGGGTTGTTACCTATCGGAAGTACTTTGATTTGGTTAGGGAACAGCTTCCAGAATTGAATGAGGATCAGATTTTTATTGAGCCTACGAGAAAAAATACGGCAACCTGTATCGCTTATGCTGCTTACAAGATCCATTCAATAGATCCCGAGGCAAATTTAGTCGTGACTCCGGCCGATCATTTGATTTTGCAGGAAAAGAAATTCTTAGCTACGATTCTAAAAGCAGTGGAAGCTGCCAAGGTGCCGGGCAGATTGATCACTATTGGTATTAAACCCAACCGACCCGAAACTGGTTATGGATACATTCAATACCACGATCAATCCACTGAGGATACATTGAAGGTGAAAACTTTCACAGAAAAACCAAATATTAACCTTGCCAAAACATTCATTGAAAGCGGAGATTTTGTATGGAACTCCGGAATGTTTGTTTGGAAAGCCAGCAGTTTGATTAAAGCCATTGAGGATTATATGCCGGATTTGGCAGAAGTTTTTGAGGATGGTCTGAATTTAATGGGCACATCAGGGGAATATGAATACATCACAAGAGCTTATATGCAGGTCAAAAATATTTCCATCGATTATGGAATCATGGAAAAATCAGACCAAGTCTATATGATTTTGGGGGATTTTGGATGGTCAGATCTCGGATCTTGGAACAGCCTCCATGAATTGAGGCCAAAAGATGAGTTTAACAATGTAGTGGAGGCTAATGCGATCTTATACAATACCACCAACTCCTATATCAAAGTGATTAGTAATAAGCTAGTCGTGGTGCAAGGGCTTGATAATTACCTAGTCAACGAATCCGAAAATGTCCTGCTGATATGTAAGCTGGATGATGAGAAAAAATTCAGGGACTTTGTCTCGAATGCAAGAAAAAAGGGGCTTGACTATATCTGAGTCAAACCCCTTTTCTTCTTTTAAAATCCTGTTCACTTTTTCCGCTGTCTGATCGCTTCATAGATCACGACTCCTGCAGATACTGACACATTCAAGCTTTCGATATTTCCGATCATAGGGATTTTGACCTTGTCATCCATGATTCCCATTAGATCCTGAGAAATTCCGTCTTCTTCAGACCCCATAACCAAAGCTACGGGTGACGCAAAATCAGCTTCATACATGCTTTTCTGCGTTTTTTCAGTGATTGCTACCAGTGTCAACCCCATTTTCTGAAGATCCCGGCATGTGTAAAAAAGATTTCTAACCCGAACGACTGGCATAAAATTAAGCGCTCCGGCGGATGTTTTGATGGCATCGGCATTGATCTGTGCGCTTCCTTTTTCAGGAATTACAATCGCATCTACGCCAGCACATTCCGCAGTTCTGGCAATAGCTCCGAAGTTTCTCACATCTGTGATCCGATCCAAAATCAAAATCAAAGGTGATTTCCCGATTGCAAAGCAACGATCAACCACATTGTCAAGTGAAGCGTATTCAATCGCGGACATCTGGGCAACAACACCCTGATGATTTTTGCGGGTAATTCGATCGAGTTTGGCATCAGGAACTCTTACTACAGGAATTTTCTCCGCTTTACAAAGGGTGAGCAATTCTTTGATCAAATCGTTATTAAGTTCTTTCTGAACAAGAACTTTATCAATATCTTTTCCGGCATGGATTGACTCCATGACAGCTCTGGTACCAAATATAAAATCTTTTTCCTGGGCTCCTTTTTCAATTAAAAAGCCATCTTTCCGCTTCTCCATATAGAAATGTTTTTGAACCAGATTGGCTGGTAAGCCTTTGAGCGGTTCAACACGTAGTAGTGTGGGGTGAGAATATTCTTTACCCGGGCAAAAGTAAAGCGAATTTTCGAACTCTCATCCATTCCTTCATAAGTCCACACTTCCCGGTCCAGATAAAAATTAACTTCCTGTGGAGCACCCATCACGATGTAGACCATGCCTTTATCGGTTTTCCAGCCTTCTTTAAAGTCTGTAAATAAGATGTTTGCAAACTCAACCTGTCGGAAATATTCACGGATTAGTTCCTTGGCGACGTCTGGATTTCGGGTAAGTCCATACCAATATTCATCTAGAGCTTTCTTTTTATCCTCAGCTAATATCAATGCTTCGTGCTCTTTTCTTGTAGATATATAAGTCACGATCTGAACCATTTCATCCCAATCTTTCACTTTTGGGAAAGCTTCGTGAGTGGTTTTCAAGATCAAGCCAGCAGTTTTGGAAGTATCACTTTGGACGAAATAGTATCCCTTTCTATTGAAGCTTTTGGGAACATTTGCCAGAAAATCCCCCTCATCCAAGATTTCAAGTTCTTTGGGTACCGAAGGAGATTTGATTTCCATTGGTGGAAAAGGGACATCGAACTCAATCGGATAATAAAACGAATGCAGGTTTGGCCCGCCTTCAGATTTGAAAAGTAAAAATTCTCCGGTATTCAGATAGTTTTGATCAAAAGCCACATTGTTTGCGAAATAGGCCCCGAAGTCAGGATGATCTGATACGAATGAACTTTTAAGATCCACACTGAAATTATATTCATCGCCCTGTCGGGTATCTATCGCTGTAAACAAAGCAATTAAAGATTCCACTCCTTCGGGAACGTCCACTGGGATCTCAAAAACCCAATGCCTTTCGGTTTCATATTTTAGATTTTGGCGAGTTAGTAAAGAGGTTTTTCCCACTGTGATCTCCTCTTGGTAGCTTCCTAAAATTGAATAAGAAAAGCTGTAAGTATTGAAATCAGGCTCATCTTCGATTTTTTCCACCATGAATTGGACTTTGAATCGGGTAGCACTTTCCCTGACTGGAATGATCTTCAAAGCAATTCTGGAATATCGGGAATACCGTAGGGCCTGGTTAAGGTTGCCTAAGTTTTTTTGAGAAAATGCCGGTATGATAAAACCGGTGAGCAGGATTGATAAAATCAGAAATCGAATTTTAAGTTGGTTCATCGGGTACTGATCTCGGGTTTTAAAAATTAAAGTTACTTTTGCCAAAATAGTAAAATTTTGTATGGCTACCTATACAACGGAAATCGCTTCTGACAAGTTGGTCAGCGACAATCCAATTCATCAACGATTGCTCAAAGCATACATTGCTGCGCAGCCATGGATATCCGGCAAATTGCTGGAAGTGGGTTGCGGAGAAGGAAGAGGCGTAGAGACTTTGCTGCCGTTGGCGGATAGCTATCTGGGGCTCGATAAGATTCAGGAAGTGATTGATTCTTTGAAAGCTAAATTCTCCGGAATTGAATTCAGACAGGCAGTTATTCCACCCTTTGAAGGAATTAAGGATAATTCATTTGACACAATTGTTAGCTTTCAGGTGATCGAGCACATCCCAAATGATCGACTCTTTTTGGAGGAAATATATCGAATGCTCAAACCTGGAGGGAAGGCAATTATTTCAACTCCGAATATCAACCACACCCTTTCCAGAAATCCTTGGCATGAGCGGGAATATACTCCTGAGCAATTGATTGCGCTTTGTTCAGGGATTTTTGATCAAGTGGAGGCTCAAGGAATCGGAGGAAATAAGAAAGTTTGGGCATATCATGAAGCCAACCGCAAGTCAGTTCAAAAGATCGTGCGATTTGATATTTTGGACCTGCAGCATAGGTTGCCAGCTTGGTTTCTTCGAATGCCTTATGAAATACTGAATCGTAGAAATCGGAATAAGCTTCACAAAGAGCAAGGTGCAAGCGTCGTTCAGATCACTCATCAAGACTATCCTTTGGTTGAGGATCCGGCTAAAGGATTGGATTTGTTTTATGTCTTGAGGAAGAAATAATTTATTCCATACACGCTTTTCTTCCACTAAGCGAATTCTCTCTGATCAAAGGGTTGGAAGACCTATCACCGAAGACCAGAGTAAACCTGAATTCAAAGTGTCTTTAGATTTTCGATGGAGTAAGTTTTCTAATGACAAGATTGGGTATATCCAGATAAATGAGTTGAGGTTTTAACGAGATCAAATAACAAATCCGGCACGATATCAATCGTGCCGGATTTGTTATTATGAATCTAGATTTTTAATTTCTGGGAATCAGGCTTCCTCCACTTTCCTCTGGTCCGAGAAATTTCTCCATCCGAAGTTTTAGCTCCTGAGCTTTTTCTTGATAGCCTCTTTCCTCCAAAAGTGGAATGAAGTACTTTACCATTTCCACAGAAATCATCATATCTCTGTCGTAAGCTCTACCATCTTCGGTATAGAACTCAATCATATCCAGCGACTTTTTCGATACTTTGTCAATGATATCCAATGCCTTTTCATCTTCCCCAACTTCGAAAAAAAGTGGAACTGACTGGCCACTAGAGAGATCATAAGGGATTGCTTCATTCGGCATTACTTTCAATCCATAATTCAGCAAAGTCGCGGCATCTTCCATTCTATCCTGATCCAACAAAGCTATCGCTATGCTATTCAGCGCGCTTCTGTGATTGGAAGCAAATCTTCGATATTCTTCATCTAAATAGGCCTCGGGATTGTCCATTCCGCGGAATGCAAAATTCTCCATGAAGTTCTTCATCGCAAGATCCGGATTGACAAGTTCTTCCCGGATGAATTCCGGCTTACGAATTGGAAGTAAACGGTAGGTCAATCCTTCCATTACCACATGCTCTTCGAGATCGATTCCAATTGTGGCAAGCGAAGTATTATTGAAATAAATCGGCCTTTCCCAATTATTGCTCGTGATCAAATCGATCAGCATCAGCGTGCCTTTGGTGACGTATTGGCCTTTCACTTGGAGGTTCATTTGGGGAGTAAATAGTTGAGCAAATTCCTCCGGGATGATGTTTTTGTTGGCAACAGCGGCGCTATCTACTTCCAGAATCAAGTTTCTTGAAGGAACCATATTGACTACGCTTTTCCCACCGGTCTGCATTCTCAAAAGTTCAGAACCTGAGTTCAAAAGTTTGAGATATTCATTGACGGAGATTGCATCGAGTCCTTCTCTTTCTGTGACATAGAGGACATCGTTGGTTCCCTTCTGATATCGTTCCGGTCCCAAAGAGAAAGGAAGTGCCTCTGATTCATTTACAGGTCGGGTCATTTGTTGCACATACCAATCCGTATCAAAATAGCTCAATACAATGACACGCACATCTGTACGGAAGCCTTCTACTTCCTGCACATACCAAAGCGGGAAGGTGTCATTGTCTCCACCCGTAAATAGAATCGCATTTGGTGCGCAGGACGCCAGGAAGTTTCTCGCGGAGTCCACAGAGAAATATCGGCCTTTTCTGTTGTGATCGTTCCAGTTTTGGCTGGCCATCAATCCTGCAATCGGAAGTGTGATCAGTGTTGCGATGATTCCTGCCACTGCCAGATTTTTATTGGCTTTTGCAATTAGATTTCCAATCGCCAATACTCCCATTCCAATCCAAATTGCAAAAGCGTAGAAGCTACCCACATATATATAATCCCGCTCACGTGGCTCAACAGGGGGAGAATTCAGATACAAAACCAAAACAACTCCCATCATCAGGAATAGCATCAGGTTTACATAGAATGATTTAGGGTCCACTTTTGCCTGAAATAGCAAACCGATTACTCCAAGAATCAGCGGAAGCATCAGGTAATTATTGTGTGCTTTATTTTCTTTGATGTAGTCAGGATATTTGTCGCTCAATGCATCGCCAATTCCAATCCAGGGTGCATCAGAAAAGTCACTTTCGCGACCCGAGAAATTCCACATAAAATATCTCCAATACATGTGTCCCAATTGATGGGTAAACATGAAATAAAGGTTGTCACCGAAAGTTGGTTCTTGGCCTTCTCGAAGTCCAAGTTTGGATCGGTAGATTCGTTTGTGATTTTCTTGAGTAGAATAGATTCTCGGAAGAATGGTCGTTTTGGTAGGATCGTATGTGTTTTTCAACTCATAGTCCACGATTTCATACTTCTCTTTTCCCTTCATGTAAACAGGATCACCTTCCTCTTGATCGGTTAGCTGGGCAGTGAAATACTGTCCGTGAAGCAAAGGTCTGTAACCATACTGCTCACGTTTCAGGTAGGAAACATAACTCACAATATCACTTGGAGCATTTTCATTGATGATGGGATCCTGATTTGCACGAACCACGATCAATGCATAAGAACCATAACCAATCAAGATGAAAATCAGAGAAAGTAGTGCAGTATTCAGGATTGCTTTTTCTTTGATTCTTGAATACCTGTAAGCGAAAAATAAAGCTCCTAAAAAGAGAATGGCGAAGAATATGATTCCAGCTCCGAAAGGAAGTCCTAGGGAATTCACAAAGAAGATTTCCATAGATCCTGCCAGACTTGGAAGTCCTGGTATGATCAGATTATTGATGATAATCAGAGCTATTCCACCAAGAAACATGGCGTAGATAGCGCCTTTGAAAGTTGGATTATGATATTTTTTGAAATAATAGATCAGTGCCAAAGCTGGTAAAGTGACCAAATTCAGCAAGTGAACTCCTATCGAAAGACCCACCAAATAAGCAATGAAAATCATCCAGCGATTTTCCTCTTTTGGATCTTTGATCACGTCCCACTTAAGGAAAGCCCAAATTACGATCGCTGTAAAGAAGGACGACATGGCGTACACTTCCGCCTCAACTGCTGAAAACCAAAAGCTGTCCGAAAAGGTGTAGACCAAAGAACCTACTATTCCTGCACCCATAAGGGAAATTACCTGTCCTTTGTCTTCTTTGCCTTCTTCGATTTTATAAAGTCTTCTTCCGAATAAAGTGATGGACCAAAACAAAAACAAAATGGTGAATCCTGAGAACAAAGCACTGCCCACATTCATCCAAAAAGCAATCTCAAGGGGATCGCCAAAAGCAAATACGCTGAACATCCGATAGACCAAAAGGAAGAACGGAGCTCCCGGAGGGTGAGGTACTTGGAGCTTGTAGGACACGGCAATAAACTCTCCCGGATCCCAGAAACTGGCTGTTTGTTCGACGGTAAGGATATAGACCAGGGTGGCTACCAAAAAAATGACCCAACCGGTCAGGTTATTTATTTGCTTATAATTGAGCATTAAGAAGATAATTAGAGGGACGAAAATAAATAAATTATCTCCATGTCAGGACTTTTTAGCACTTTTTAAAAGTTTTGGCCTGATATCATCCATTTTCTCATGTGATAATTATTACTGATCCGAACTCCTGAGCGGTCTACTTTTGTTTTATCATTTAACAAGTAAAGCTATGAGCGAGCAACCAAAAACATTTCAAGAATTGATCGATGGAGATACTCCCATATTGGTAGATTTTTTCGCCACTTGGTGCGGACCCTGCAAAATGATGCAGCCAATTCTGGAAGATACAGCTAAGAAGATGGGGGAGAAAGTGAAAATAGTCAAAGTGGATGTGGACAAAAACCCATTAGCTGCCAGCAAATTTCAAGTTCGGGGTGTACCCACTTTGATCCTGTTTCAAAAAGGAAAAATCCTTTGGAGAGAATCTGGAGTAGTTCCTGCGCATCAATTAGTCAAAACTATTGAAAGCAATATTCTGTCAAAAGCCTGATCTGAATGTGACAAAAGTCATTTTAAGAAAATGCTTAACCCCATAATTTTGACAAAAAATTAACTGAAACCATAAAATTTAAGACCATATGTTAATCGAACAAATTTATACCGGATGTCTTGCTCAAGGAGCATATTACATCGAGTCAGACGGAGAAGCTGCAGTGATCGATCCCCTGAGAGAGGTTCAGCCATATATTGAAAAGGCAGAGAGAAGGAATGCTAAAATCAAGTATGTATTTGAAACTCACTTCCACGCCGATTTCGTTTCCGGCCACCAGGATCTGGCAGCCAAAACCGGAGCAAAGATTGTATATGGCCCAACCGGGATGAAATTAGGTTTCGATGCGATTATCGCGGAAGACAACCAGGTATTCACCCTTGGAAAAATAAAAATAAAACTGATTCATACTCCTGGTCACACCATGGAAAGCTCTTGTTATCTTCTGATCAATGAGGAAGGAAAAGAAGAGGCTATTTTTACAGGTGATACCTTGTTTATAGGTGATGTGGGAAGACCTGATTTGGCTCAGAAAGTAATAGCTGAGCTTACCCAGGATAAGCTCGCAGCGCACTTATACGATTCATTGAGAAACAAATTGATGCCTCTGTCAGACGATTTGATCGTTTATCCGGCACACGGAGCTGGCAGTGCATGTGGCAAAAACATGAGTAAGGAAACTTCCGATACCTTGGGAAATCAAAAGAAGACCAATTATGCTCTCCAGGATATGACGAAAGAGGAATTTATCAAAGAGGTTCTGACAGGACTTACTCCTCCTCCAGCGTATTTCCCACAGAATGTGATGATGAATATTCAGGGATACGACAGCATTGATGTGGTTTTGGAAAGAGGCATCAGACCACTTTCTCCTGTAGAGTTTGATGTTGCAGCAAATGAAACAGGGGCTTTGATTCTCGACACGAGAGATCCGGAGGTTTTTGCGAAAGGTTTTGTTCCAAATTCAGTCAACATCGGAATCGATGGAAGCTTTGCGGTATGGGTTGGAGCGATGATCCCGGATGTAAAGCAGGAGATTTTAGTAATCACAGATGAAGGAAAAGAGGAGGAAGTGATCACCAGATTGGCTCGTGTGGGCTACGATCATGCACTTGGGTATTTGAAAGGCGGAATCGAAGCATGGAAAGGAGCAGGACATGAAGTAGATCAAATCACTCAAGTCACGGTGGATGAACTTGCTAAAATCATAGAACATAATTCTGATATCAATATTCTGGACGTAAGAAAAAATTCAGAATACCTGTCTGAGCACGTGGTTGATGCTGAAAATGCTCCGTTGGACTATTTAAATGATAGCATGCTGAAAATCAATAAAGACAAAACTTACTACGTACACTGTGCCGGTGGATACAGATCCATGATCTTCAACTCCGCACTCAGAGCAAGAGGTTTTGATAATTTGATCGATATCGCCGGTGGTTTTAAAGCGATTAAAGAATCAGAGAAATATAAGGTAACGGACTACGTTTGTCCTACCACATTGCTATAATTGAAAAGAGAAAAGTTGCTTATATCTGTAAATGGCAGGCCTTTGGGTCTGCCATTTTTAATTTAAAAAAGGCCGATGTGATGAAAGTCACAGTGGTTTTAACTCGATCATGATGACCTTTGTAAGGAATATTGCAGGACCTCTGTTTATTGTTTTGAGTTTATCGATATCTGTCGCTTTTGCTCAACACGAACATTCTGAAGATCCAGTGCAACCAAATGAAAAGTTATTTGGGAAAGTTCTTGAAACAGGATCATTTGAATTTCATCTCAGATCCTTTTTCATGGCGACTCTTAATCAAGGTGAATTGACAGATTATTCTACCTGGGGATCAGGTGCGGGAATTGGTTATTTCAGTCCGAGGTGGAAGGGATTTGGTGTGGGATTTAGCGGATTCTTTGTTTTCAGACATTATGAAACCAATATCACCGAGACAGACCCAACAGCCGGATTAGGGAATCGATATGAGATAACGCTCTTTGATGTCCATCATCCCGAAAATCATAAGGACATGGATCGACTGGAGGAGTTCTTTATTTCATATGAAAATGAAGATTGGTCGGTTTGGGCTGGAAGGCACAAGTTTGAAAGTCCGCTTCTGAATGAATCAGACAATAGAATGCGACCAAATTTGTTCAGTGGATTGTCTGGAGATTATTCTGCTGGCAATTGGAAGTTTACAGGAGCTTGGTTCACTCACTTGATTTCAAGAGGTTCGTTGGAATGGCTGCCCATTGAGGAATCAGTTGGTTTTTATTCCACCGGAAGGAACCCATTGGGATCAAAAGAAAATTTTCGTCATAACATCGATTCAAAAGGAATCGGGATTGTAGGAGCAGAATATGAGGAAGAAAATTGGAAAGTCAGCTCCTGGAATTACTTGGGAGAAGGTATGTTTGGTTTGTCTTTTCTTGAGGCAACTGGAAAAACTGATCTTCCTGAGAATACAAATCTCCTTATGGGTATTCAGGGGTTTTACCAAGGAGCTATCGGCGATGGAGGAAATCCCGACCCGGATAAAACCTACATCCTTCCAGGAGAAGAAACTTACGGTGTAGGATTGCAGGCCGGAATTGGTTGGTCTCATTCTAAGATTTCCCTAAATTATCTGGGAATATCGGATCAAGGCAGGTTTCTTTTTCCAAGAGAGTGGGGACGGGAGCAGTTTTTTGTGAGTCAACAGCGGGAGAGGTTTGAGGGAATGGGCGGAGTAAACGCTTTCTCTTTGAAATTTGATCAGACCTTTGTTCACGAACAGTTATTGCTATCGCTGGGTGCAGGACATGTTCAAACACCGGATTTGAACAATTTAGAATTGAACAAATATGGATTACCAAATTATCTTCATTTCACAGGATTAGTAGATTATAGATTTAAGGGATTCTTCAAAGGTCTTGATCTCCAGTTTCTTGTGGCAGCAAAAAAAGAGGATAGAAAAGAACATTTACCTCAGGAATACATCATCAATAGAGTCAATATGAGTAATTTCAATTTGATTCTGGACTATAGATTTTAAAAAAAAACAAAACAAACAAATATGAATCAATTCATGGAGTGGATTACCCAACCTTGGCCTTGGTATGTGGCCGGACCGATGATTGGGCTTACCGTACCGGCGCTGCTTATCGTGGGAAACAAATCCTTCGGTATTTCCTCATCACTGCGACACGTTTGTGCCGCATGTATTCCCGCCGGTATTCCTTTTTTTACCTACAATTGGAAAAAGGAAATGTGGAACCTGCTTTTTGTAGTAGGGATTCTGATCGGTGGTTTCATTGCGACTTCATTCCTGGCTAATCCCAATGAAATCGTAATTGCCGAGCAAACTCAAGCAGAACTTTCTGCAATAGGGATTACTGATTTCTCAGGTTTATTACCAGCTGATATCTTTAGCTGGGAAAATCTCTTCACGGCTAAAGGACTACTCTTCTTTGTGGTTGGGGGATTTCTGGTTGGATTCGGTACTCGGTACGCAGGTGGATGTACGTCAGGTCATGCCATTATGGGCATTAGTTCCTTGCAATGGCCATCATTGGTTGCGACAATATTCTTCATGATTGGAGGATTTTTGATGACCCATGTGATCATGGAACCTTTAATGAAGTTGGTAGGATTCTAAATCAAAGCAAAATGAAAGTATTAGAAAAAAAGATAAAAGCAGACGTTTGCGATGCGCCAAACTCAAGAGCGGATCACGATAAGGGTCTTGAACTGATCAAGTATTTGATTATCGGAGTTATTTTCGGAATCATATTCGTAAAGGCAGAGATTATTTCTTGGTTTAGAATTCAGGAGATGTTCAGACTTCAGTCCTTTTTCATGTATGGAGTAATAGGCTCAGCAATTGTAACTGGTATTATTTCTATTCAGCTCATCAAGCGATTAGGGATTAAAACTATACATGGAGAGCCTATCAATATTCCAACTAAGGAATTTAGAAAAGGTCAAATAATTGGAGGATTTATTTTCGGATTGGGTTGGGCATTGACCGGAGCATGTCCGGGACCTTTATTTGCTCAGATTGGAAGCGGATTCACGGTTATTTTCATCACCTTTCTTTCTGCTATTGCCGGTACTTGGGTTTACGGCAAATTCTCGGATAAACTACCCAACTAAACAGGGATTATTAAATTCAAAAAAATCGCTTGCTGAAAAAGTAAGCGACTTTTTTCATTCAAATACTTTTTTGATGATGATCCTGATCATAATAATAATGACGGTCAGGATGGTACCAACGATTACGAACTCCATATTTTTTCTTTTGTGAATAACCTGATTGAAGATAAATAGTTTCCGGCCGGATAATGAATCTATTCAGGATTTTGGCTCAATGTTCAGTACTTTTGTACGCCTTTTAAACCTATTCATTGTTATGAATTTATTATCCAAAAGAAGAACTGCACTAGGAAGCATGTTCTTTTTCATTGGGCTCTGCTTTTCGAGTTGGGCTGCCAGAATCCCTGACATTCAAACTAAATTTCAACTGTCTGAGGGTCAATTGGGGACTTTGTTGCTTTTTCTGCCACTGGGGTCAATGCTTGGACTTCCAATTGCAGGCTGGTCTGTTCATCACTATGGCAGTCGAAGAGTCATCATGATTGGAAGTTTTGTCTACGCGATGACACTTCCATTGATTGGATTAAGTCCTAATACCTATTTGCTTGTCCCGGTTTTGATCCTTTTTGGGATGTTGGGAAACATCATGAATATCTCTCTCAATACGCAGGCCCTTGACTTGGAAAACCAGATGGGAAAAAGCATTTTGGCCTCATTTCATGGGTTGTGGAGTTTGGCTGGATTTACAGGCGCGGGACTCGGTGCAGGATTGATCTTTTTTAATTTTTCTCCAGCCGCCCATTTTGCTGTTGTGATGGGGATTTCATTTATAATTACTGTATTGGCCCAGGGGTATTTAGTTAAAGAGGAAAAAGCTTCAGATGGTGGAGGGATGGTTTTGAGAAGGCCCGATGATTTGCTTCTAAGAATTGGATTGATTGCATTTCTGGGGATGATGTGCGAGGGATGTATGTTTGACTGGAGTGGTGTTTATTTTAAGAAAATAGTGGAAGCTGAGCCTTCATTGGTTGCTTTGGGATATGTTGCATTCATGGGAGCTATGGCTTTAGGTAGATTTGTTACCGACAAAGTTGTTCATCGATTTGGGAAAGTTGCGGTGCTTCAGGTCAGTGGCTTTCTGATTTTCCTGGGACTTTCATTGTCCGTTGCAATTCCTACCGTTTATGCCGCAACTTTCGGTTTTTTATTAGTTGGCTTGGGTGTGGCTTCGATCATTCCGGTATCGTACAGTATCGCTGGTCGATCTAAGTTATATTCTCCCAGCGTTGCTTTGGCGCTAGTTTCCACAATTTCGTTCTTCGGGTTTTTAATTGGGCCACCGCTGATTGGTTTTGTGGCAGAGTTATTCAGTCTTCCATTGTCTTTTGCCATGATAGCTATCAACGGACTCGGAATTGTCTTACTTGCAAGTATTCGTAAGGAAGTGTTTTTCTCAACCGAAGCCAACGTTTCTGATACAGATATATGAGTTTAAGTGATTCTTTTCAGTTTTCGCTTCCCTTTCAGGTAGGGTCTTATCAGGTTCATCCGGATGGGAAAATCAGCCTCACCTCTTTGGCAGATTTTCTTCAGGAAATAGCTTGGAGACATGCTGATTCGGCCGACTTTGGAAGAAACCTGATGGAATCCAACTTGATGTGGGTGCTTTCAAGATTGGATATCCGGGTGGAGAAATCTCCCACGTGGGGAGAAAAAATTCAAGCTTTTACTGCCGGTCGAGGGGCAGACAAACTCTTTGCCTTTCGGGAGTTTTTGATATTAGATTCAAACGGGGAAGTCTTGGTCAAAGCAATGACTTCCTGGCTTTTGCTCCATACTTTAACCAAAAGGCCTCAGCGTCCGGAGGTTGTTTTGCCTGCCCATCTTTTTGATCCAACACAAAAACCGGGATGGCAGCCTGAGAAAGTCAGAATTCATGGTGAAGAAATCTATTGCGAATCACTCAAAGTTCGGTACTCTGACCTAGATCTAAACAACCACGTAAATAATACGAGCTATATCCTTTGGGTAGAGAATATACTTCGGGAGAATAATTTTCCCATAAATCAGCTGCTCATCAATTATCAAGCAGAGTGCATACTCGGAGATGAAGTGAATCTAAGTCTTTGGGCGACAGATTATGGAATAGTTGTGCAAGGTTTAGTAGGTGAGAAGCTTGTCCTGCTTGCAAGAGCAAGAAACTGAAAGGGAATTCTGAATAAAGTTTACTTATTCATTAAGGCTTTCCAGGTGAAAATTTTTTTCCATGATCTGAAATTATTTTAGATTAGGAAGAAAGGATTTAGGATTCCTTTTCCATTTTTATACCTAAAATCATTCTTTAGCTTATTTTTATTGATGTGATTTTGGTCACATCATCAGGATATCCAAATTCTGATTTTTGCATCAAGATTTCGAACTATGAACGAACTGCCTAAACCTTTTCTAAAAATTATTACGCTTTTGGTTGGGCTCCTTGTCCTAGCCACGGTGTTGGTTGGAATTATTGGAGCCACGATTTACCTCGCTTATTCTGGAGTGGAATTACCTTCGTTGACAGAAAAGGAGAAGCAGATCCAGACAGTCGCGGAAGTTCCCGTAGTCAAAGCTTTGGTGGATCCTGCAGGAATGTGGAAAGCTCCCGATTGGGCTTCGGTCGATGCCGAACCAAATGCAGAGACTATCAAATACGGTAAAGAGCTAATTGCAAATACAGCAGAATACCTTGGTCCAAACGGAAAAGTCCGTAAAATGTCTAATGGAATGAATTGCCAAAACTGCCATTTACAGGCAGGTGCAGCGCCTTTGGGCAATAATTATTCAGCTGTATTCGCCACTTATCCTAAAGTAAGAGCGCGATCAGGACAATCGGAAGACATCCCCAAGCGGATCAATGATTGTTTTGAGCGAAGTCTGAACGGGGAAGCCCTTGAAAAAGACAGTAAAGAAATGATTGCGATGGTATCTTATATCGTGTGGCTCGGAAAAGATGTGCCAAAAGGGGAGTCACCAAAAGGCTCGGGTATTTATGAATTACCACTTTTGGATCGATCAGCAGATCCAATAAAGGGCAAAACTGTCTATGATAAACAATGTCAAAGCTGCCATATGGCAGATGGGCAAGGATTGGCTAACACTGACGGATCAGGATATACCTATCCTCCTCTTTGGGGCAAAAACAGTTACAATGATGGAGCAGGTTTATACAGACTTTCCAGATTTGCCGGGTACGTGAAAGCAAACATGCCCTTGGGTGCAACCTTCGAAAACCCAATTCTTTCTGATGAAGAAGCCTGGGATTTGGCAGCTTATGTGAATAGTGTGGAGAGACCAAAAAAGAATATTACCCAGGATTGGCCTGATATTTCCAAAAAACCGATTGATCACCCTTTTGGACCATACAGTGATGAATTCTCTGAAGAGCAACACAAGCTCGGTCCATTCAAACCGATAAAAGAATCCAAAGCAAAGGCTAAATGAGATTTATTTGGCTAAGCTTTTTTCTGATTCTTCCGCAATTAAGTTTCTCGCAGGAATCAGAAAAGGTTCTCATTTTCACTCCTGACATTCATTTTCGCACGTTTTGGATGAGTACCACGTATCCTGAAGAGTTCAAGGATGGTTATGCTTTAGGTGCTTCGCTAAATATGGGAGGAAAAATCACCTATCATGAGAATTTTAAATTTCATATTGGATATAGAACTTTTGCAAATATCTGGAGCTCAGATATATCCGTTCCCGATTCTATTACAGGTCAAAGCAACCGCTATGAAACTGGACTTTTTGATCTCTTGGATCCTGAAAACAGGTTTTTTGGAAAGCTCGAAACTTTTTCTTTTGAATATTCAAATTCCAAATGGGGGGCTAAACTCGGGCGAATGGGGATTAATTCCGATTGGGTTAATGCTCAGGACGGAAGACTTTCACCTACTGCGGTGGAAGGTCTGAACATGTTGTTTTTACCTTCTGATAAATGGAAAATAAAGCTTTGGGGCATTAGACGAATGAGTATCAGGGGAAGTAGCTCTTGGTTTGATATTGGTGAAACAGTTGGTATTTATCCGGTGGGAAGAAATACTGACGGGAAGCCTTCACAATACTTTGGAAATACCGAAAGTGATTGGATAGGCATTTGGGAAGTAAATCATAAGGTTAAAAATGGGGAGCTTAATTTTTCACAAACTTTGGTGCAGAATATTTCAAGCACTTATTGGGGTCGGTGGGAAAGGAATTGGTTAATCAACGGTAATAAAGACAAAATTCTTCTCGGGTTGCAGGCTGGTTTTCAGCATGGAATGGGCGAAGGAGGAAATGCTGACCCATCCTTGGAATACAAAGATCCTAAAGATCAAAACTGGGCTATTTCTGGAAGAATTGGCTATTCTAATCAAAATTGGACCACACATCTGAATTTCACTAAAGTAGGAGGGATCGGTCGTTGGCTAAGCCCGAGAGAATGGGGTAAGGACGCTTGGTACACATTTATTCCAAGGGAAAGAAATGAGGGTTTTGAAGAAGTAAATGCGGTGGTGGGGTATGCAGAATATCGTTTTCCGAAAAATCAATTTCAGATATATGCTCACTTGGGTTTCCATTGGCTCTCAGAAATAGGCGATGAAGTGGCGAATAAATATGCATTTCCATCTTACCGACAGATAAACTTGGGATTAAAATTCAAGCCGGAGTTTGTAAAGAACCCAGATTTTCACTTGTTGATGATGAATAAGGAAGCCTTAGGAGATCCTGTCCTAACTCCGAATCAGCGGTATAATAAAGTCGAAATGATTCACATAAATGTTGTGGTGAATTGGAAGTTGAATTAACAACTGAACTTTTTCGCGCTTTTTAGTCTTTAAATTACTTGAATCGGTTCCACTCTAAGTCCTTTAAAGGAATAAATCCGAAAGAGAAGTTCAGTGAGTGGTTTTGCGATTTATTAGGATTTGCAAAATCTTCGTTCTACTTTTGTATTCATAAGAGCTCTGATTAATACGAACCATCTCTTATACTTGAAAATAAAGTTAGCGTTGATTATCAACCTGCTTAAGTAGCAAATTCAAGAGTTTCCCCTTTGCAAAGGTTTTAATTCTTAATGTTTCTACTTTTTTAATTCAATTCTGACCAATGTCAATTTCTGAATTAAAACCTGCAGAGTAAATCCCACGGGAACAGTTAGTATTTACAATTTCAATTCCAGTATTATTAAAACAGTAAAATTCTCAGAATCAGAATTATCTGAATTCTCTATCACCCTCCGGAAAAGAGTTTATGGATATTTTCAATCCACAAACCAGTCCAAGTATGCTAATCGTGAGATGGTCATTAAGACCTTCGTTATGCTCACGATGTTCATTCTTCCATTTATCCTTGTTATTACAGGAGTAGCATCAACTACATGGCAGTTATTTGCGTGTTTTATTGTTGCGGGTCTTGGGATGGCAGGTGTAGGCATGGGAGTAATGCATGATGCCATTCACGGTACCTATTCGAAAAATCCTACAATCAATCGTCTTTTGGGATATACGTTGAACATGATTGGTGCAAACGCTACTGTTTGGAAAATTCAGCACAATGTACTTCATCACAGTTATACTAATATTGACGAGCATGACGATGATATCAATGCACCATTCTTCTTAAGATTCTCTCCTAATGCAGAGAAAAATAGCCTACATAAATACCAGCATTTATATGCCTGGATTTTCTACGGGCTTTCTACTGTATCATGGGTCACTGCTAAAGATTTTATTCGTTTGAAGCGTTATCACGACAAAGGTTTGGTTAAAGGCGAAAATGGTTATAGAAATGCGTTGTTAGAGCTTATCGCTTGGAAGATTGGGTATTATATAATGACTATTGTCCTGCCGGTAATTTTCTCTCCCTTTTCCATTTGGATGATTTTATTAGCCCACTTGGTCATGCATTTCATTACTGGTTTGATTATTACCTCAGTTTTCCAGACTGCGCATATTGTGCCTGAAGTGGATTTTCCACTTCCTGATGAGCACGGTATAGTTGAAGGTGAGCGTATGCTTCATCAAATGATTACCACATGTAATTTCGCGCCGGGATCTAACGTATTCTCTTGGTTCATTGGTGGATTAAATCACCAAATCGAACATCATCTTTTCCCTGATATCTGCCATGTTCATTATCGCAATATCGCGCCAATCGTAAAGGCTACAGCGGAAGAGTTTAACGTACCTTATTTTGAAAAACCTACATTTTTTCTGGCTGTAAAAGACCATTTAAAAATGCTTTATCTTCTTGGAAACGAGAAATTAGAGCCGGTTAAAGCCATATAATTAAACATATGAATACCAATAGCAGACATAATTCATCCAACCCAAAAAGGAAGCCTAGCCCCGGTCCAAGACCAGTGCAGAAAAAAAAGGAATCTACCTTGGATGCCAAACTACTTGTCAAAAAGGCTCAGCCCAGCGGACAAGCAGGTTTTAGAACAGAAACACCTTTTAACAAACTTAATCTTCAGCCTACTCTTTTGAAGAACCTGAAGGATAAAGGTTATGAAAGTATGACAAATATTCAGGAGCAATCAATTTTTCCTTTAATGGAAGGAAGAGACCTCTTGGGAATATCAAATACTGGATCTGGAAAAACAGGTGCCTTTTTGATTCCAATTATAGAGCATTCGAAAGCTGACCAGCAGCAATTCACTGCGCTGATTGTAACTCCAACAAGAGAATTGGCATTGCAGATTGAAGAAGAGTTTAAAACTCTTAGCAAAGGAATGAATCTTTATTCGGCTACTTTCATTGGTGGAACGAATATCAATTCAGACTTTAAATCATTAAATCGGAAACTTCACGTAATAGTAGGTACTCCGGGAAGATTGTTAGATCTTTACGATCGAAAACTTCTTAAATTGAACCAAGTCAATACGTTAGTATTGGATGAATTCGATAGAATGCTGGATATGGGTTTTGTTCACGATGTGAAAAAGCTCGTGAATGCAATGACTAAAAGAAGTCAGACAATGCTCTTTTCGGCCACATTAGAGCCTACTCAAAAAGCATTAATTGATGGCTTATTGGATAATCCTGTTGTTGTGAAAATCAATTCAGGAGGAACAACAAGTGAAAATGTAGAACAGGAAACAATACGAGTACCTGAAGGAAAAGATAAGTTTGAGATGCTGGCTGGTTTGTTCAAGGACAAAACAATGGATCGAGTGATTATTTTCACTGAAACGAAAAGACTTGCTGACAGATTGAGTAAGAAATTGAATGAGACTGGCATTAAATCTGGCCTTATTCATGGAAATAAGTCCCAAAACTTCCGAAATAAAACTATTGAAGAGTTCAAAAACGGAACAACCAGAGTGCTGGTAGCTACAGATGTAGCAGCCAGAGGTATAGACGTGGCTGACGTGACCCATGTGATCAACTATCAGCTTCCAATGTCTATGGATAGCTATATCCACAGAATCGGCCGGACCGGTCGTGCAGGGAAAACTGGACGTGCCATTACATTTGTCAATTAAAATAGCCGAAATGTCAAAAAATCAAAACACATTCATTAAGAAGCAAAAAGCAGAGTTAAAAAAGAGGAAGCAAAAAGACAAGCTTGAAAAGAAATTAACAAGAAAAGAGAATCCTAAAAGTGGAGAGTTAGAAGATATGATGGCTTATGTAGATGAGTTTGGAAATATCAGCGAAACTCCACCTGATGTGGAAAAACCAGTGACTCCGAATTATCAAAACAAATTTAATAAAAACACCAAATTTAAAAGTTAGTAATCATGAATGAAGGAACAGTAAAATTCTTTAACACAACCAAAGGTTTTGGTTTCATTACACCAGCAGACTCAAGTGAAGATGTATTCGTACACCACTCTGGACTAGTGCACGAAATCCGTGAAAACGATCGCGTTGTTTATGACCTTGTACAAGGTAAAAAAGGCGTTAACGCAGTAAACGTTAAAGTTGTAAAGTAATTTCAAATCGGTTTTACCGAACTAGAAATTTTAAAATAAAGCCTGTAGATCTTTGATTTACAGGCTTTATTTTTTATTTCATCAAAATTTACTTATTTCCTTCTACCCATTTCACCTGGTTGGAAAGTGAATTTCCTTTTTTTAATTCATCCAAGTTTTCCAAAGTTACCTTCGAAATTTGAGCCAAGGCTTCTTGCGTAAGAAATGCCTGATGACCTGTAATTAATACATTGGGGAAAGTCATTAGTCTTGCAATGTCTTCATCCATCAGGATCTCTTCAGAAAGATTTCTAAAGAAAATGTGTTCTTCCTGCTCATATACGTCAATTCCGAGATTGCCAATTTTTTTCTTTTTTAAACCCCTAATCACAGCTTTTGTTTCTATTAAAGCGCCACGGCTTGTATTGATCAAAACAACCCCTTCTTGCATTAAAGAAATTGTTTTGCTATTGATTAGATGCTGTGTTGCCGGGGTGAGGGGGCAATGAAGTGAAATAATATTACTTTGGTTCAAAAGATTCTCAAAAGAAACATAGACAACGCCTGAATTTTTCAGCTCTTCGTTTTCATGCAGGTCATAAGCCAGAATCTTGCATCCGAACCCCTTCATTATCCGGCAAAAAGCCGAACCGATTGCTCCGGTTCCAATGACGCCAACCGTTTTGCCATTTATGTTGAAACCCGTCAGTCCTTCAAGTGAAAAGTTATTTTCACGAACACGATTATAAGCTTTATGTGTTTTGCGACTGAGAGTCAAAAGTAATGCAACTGCATGCTCCGCTACAGCCTCCGGGCTATAAGCCGGAACTCTACAAATACTTATCCCTAGTTCAGTTGCTTTTTTTAAGTCAACCTGATTATAACCAGCACACCTCAATACTATTTTTTTTATTTTCAATCTAGCTAATTTATTTAAAACGGCTTCTTCCACATGGTCATTTACAAAAGAACATATAGCATCACAACCCTCTGCGAGAGAAACAGTCTTTTCATCTAATTTAGCTTCAAGGAAAATGAACTCATGCTCATATTTGGGTAAAAGTCGCTCAAAACTCTCCTTGTCATATGACTTTGTACTAAAACAGGCAACTTTCATAATTGGTAATTTTGTTAAAATTCTTTTGCTTTATGAAATTAAGAAATCGATTAATTCTTAAAGCAAAGGCCAAGTTTTATTCTTAGTTTACCTCAAATTATTCTTATATGAAAAAAATAATCCTTTTTCTCCCAATTATCCTGATGCTTGCATGCAATCAGGAAAAACAAAATCAAACCACAGAAGTAATGATTGATGAAAAAGTAACGGAAGTCTCCCCCGATTCTGTCCTCAGGCATGTTGTGTTTTTTAGTTTCAAGGAGACTTCAACTCCATCAGATGTTAAATCTGTCGTTGATGCTTTCAGAGATTTGAAAAACAAAATAAAAGGTATCGAGAGCTTCGAATGGGGAACCAACTCAAGCCCTGAAGGATTAAATCAGGGATTGACTCATGCATTCACACTGACTTTCCATTCAGATGCAGCACGGGAAGCCTATCTACCACATCCTGCCCACAAGGCTTTCGGTGCCCTTTTGGGTCCACATTTGGATAAGGTCATGGTGGTAGATTATTGGAGCAAACCTTAATTAATTGGAATACGGCAAGGCTGATCCGTCAGACTTGCCTGATTCATTGGAAGAAAGAACCTCCGTTACCACAAAGTTGCTGGTGCCTCTCCATGGAAGGATGCCGTTGTACTCCTTATACCGGAGTTCAACGTGCTTCCCAGAGGATCTCTCTAGTTCCAAGGCGACTTCATCGTTTATAACGCTGAAGCGGAATTCATTACTTTGCAATCCCCCTGCTGTAGGACTTTGAAAACCTTCTTGAACTACCCGACCCTCATAAGTTTTAAATAAAACGCCCTTCTTGACGAAGTAATTAAGGCTTCCGGCTTTCACCCCTTCCCCGAAAACGAAATAAAATTTCCACCAAAAAAATACTCCTAGGAGTAAAATCAGGATCGAAACTGAAATCCATGCAATTTTTTTCATATCCAAAATTTAAATTACCCAAAGATAAAAATAGGTAGATTGAAAATTCAGATACTTAAAAAAAAACTGTAACCATTTCAAAGCCCAAGCTGTTAGGAAATTATGCAGTCCAGCTTATTCCCAAATTCTTCTGGAAATCTTCTTCCTTTTGATGGTGATACAAGGTATTTCGATGAATTCTTCCTTCAAGTAGAAGCAGATCAATTTTTCGAAAAGCTTAAAACCCAAATTATGTGGAGGCAAGAGCCTATCAAACTCTTTGGGAAAGCAATCATGCAGCCAAGACTTACTGCTCTCTATGGCAATCCTGATAAACCTTACGGTTATTCAGGGATCGAGATGGAGGCTTTTCCATGGACCGATTTTTTGATGGAGATTAAAACTAAAGTGGAGAGGAAAGCTCAGGTAATCTTTACACATGTATTGCTGAATTACTATAGAGATGGAAGAGATTCGATGGGATGGCACCGGGATAATGAAGCTGTATTGGGCCCAAATCCTACGATTGCGTCCTTAAGTTTCGGAGAAACAAGAGAGTTTCAGATACGGCATTATTTCGAAAAAAATGTAAAGCAAAAAATTCCATTAGAGCACGGTAGTTTGTTGATCATGAGCGGAAGCAGTCAGCATTATTGGCAGCACCAAATCCCCAAAACATCAAAAAATTTAGGACCTCGAATAAATCTTACTTTTAGAAAAATTCAATAAAAAAGGCTACCCGATTGAGTAGCCTTTTAGAAAAAAATTAATCCACCAACCAAATAAAATCTTCGTATCCTGCTGCCGCCATTTCCGCTTTCGGGATGAATTTCAGAGCAGCGGAATTCATACAATATCTTAATCCTGTAGGAGCTGGGCCATCGAAAAACACATGTCCTACATGGCTTTCTCCAAGTTTGCTTCTTACTTCTACCCGTGTCATGCCTAAATCATTGTCCACTGGCTTGTCTATAATTCTCGCATCTATTGGTTTACTGAAACTTGGCCATCCAGATCCTGATTCATATTTATCTTTGCTACTGAAGAGCGGCGCACCTGAGACGATGTCTACGTAGATTCCATGCTCTTTATTACCATTATAATCGTTCTGGAAAGCAAATTCAGTTGCGTTTTCCATCGTCACTTCATATTGCAATTCAGTTAACGTTTTCTTCAACTCATCTTTTGACTTTTTTACATATTTCTTTTCACTCAATTCCGGCCAATGCGCCTTTATAAAGGCATCTCTTCCAGATCCGTTTCTGTAAGAATAATATTCAGTCGGATTCTTTTTGTAATAATCCTGATGATAATCTTCCGCAGCGTAGAAATTACTGTATTTGATAACCGGTGTAGCGATAGGCTTGTTAAACTTTCCTGATTTATCCAAAGTAGCTTTTGAATCTTCTGCAACCTTTTTTTGTCCTGAATCATGAAAGAAAATGGCTGACTCGTATTGAGAGCCTCTATCGAAAAAAGAACCGCCAACATCAGTAGGATCATATGTTTGCCAGAATATGTCAACCAATTCGGAATAGCTGATGATTTCAGGGTCAAAGGTGATTTGGACAGATTCTTTATGAGAGGTCTTGCCAGCACTTACTTCGCCGTAAGTCGGTTTTTTTTCTTTTCCTCCGGAATATCCCGAAACAACAGCAACTATCCCATCAATTCCTTCAAACGGGGCTTCAACACACCAAAAACAGCCTCCTGCGAAAGTTGCCAATTGAGTTTGTCCTTTGTATTCACTGATTTTTTCTTGTTCAGATTGGGAAACTTCTGATTCTGATGGGGCATTGCCGCAGGCAATTAAAAAGCCCAGGAGTAAACTTAGCATGCTTGCAAATAATTTAATTAGTTGATTCATTTTAGTTTTTTGCCTTATTTGAGTTGACCTGAAATTCTGGTCATGTTCTTAATTGTTGAAACATGATTAAGACTGCTTCTGTTTCAATTCGTCTTATTAAATGATCTTAAATATATTCTTCAACAAATACGTTAGAACTCCAATGATGGATTGTCGTCTTCGTTGCATTTCAACTAGTCAAATTGGCAAACAGTTTATTTAAGCTAATCTTTCTATAAAAATGGATTTATTGATGGTGGTTGATCAGATGCAATATTTCCTCTACACTTCTAGTCTGAGCTGACGCATATGTTCTCCGTTTGACACGAATTGATTTCTAATCCAACGACTTTCTATGGAGACTTTCTTTCCTGTTCTCATCAGTTTTAGTTTTGATATTTTCCTGTTTTATCTTCGATGCTGACATCCTTGTCCTTTCGGATTTGCATGCGGTAATAGACTAAGACTTCATCCGCTCCAGCGTCCAATACTGCTTGCTGGGCATCTCGGGCTACCGACATCAATTCATCTTGGGTTCCTTCCATGACAGTTTCAAACGGTGTAACTACATATTTTACCCCGGATTTTTGGATGACCTCAATTGCCTGATCTACTAGCCAATAGCTGTCAAGGCCTTTGCTTTTTGGAACAATTTGAATTCCTAGATTGATGATATTTTTCATTTTTTATAGACTTTTTCCCACTCTTTTAAAGAATGATTTACTTGTTCTTTCCAGATTTCATACCCTTCCGGCTTCATATGAAGCATATCCCCGAGGAAAAGTTCGGGCCTTGGATTGCCTGTTGCATCGAGCATAGGATTCCAGACATTTACATAATTTGCGTTGACCATTCCTTCGGTATAATGTTCCAAAGCCTTGTTGAATGCTAAGTATTCAGTTTTTAATTGCCAGCGGCTTGGACTTGGTTTTGCTCCGATAAAATAGATTGAAATTCCCTCCATTTGGTTATTTAGCTGATAGAAGATTTCCTGAAGATCCTTCAGAATTACCGCCGGACGTTTTCCGGCATTCACGTCATTATCTCCTTCGTAAATAAAGACAGCGATAGGTTCATATCTCAGTACCAAAGCATCTAAATGTGTGATCAAATCCGAAGCCTGGGACCCACCAAAACCGGTGTTTATGATCGGGACATTTGGAAATTCCTCCTGAAGATTTTTCCACATTCGGATGCTGGAACTTCCAGTGAAAACAATGCTTCCTTTTTTCCAACCAATGCTGTCAATCCTTGCGGTCAGTCGATCGACCTCTTCCTGAAATGGAACTTGCTGAGCAAATGAAGCTTGGAAGAAGAAAAGTTGGAGAAATAGAAATAACAGGAATCTGGTTGTCTTCATACCTTAAATATAGGAAACGACAGCCTTAAAACTGGGCTGATTGTCTAATCTTAGATTTCAATTTATACGGCTGGTCAAAAACGTTCATGCAATGCTCATTACCGTACAGTTCGGACAAAACTTAAAGATGTTCAGTGGTCTGAATCAAAGTAAACGGATTATGGTAAATAGACATTCTGCCCCAGAAATGAGGTATTTGATCACAAATTTTTAAGAATCTCTGCGATCAGGAAGGATGTAAATCTTTTTGGTTAAGTTTTAGCGTTATCTAAATTGATTAATCCTATCAATCAATTATGCAGCATCTCACTCAGTTTTTCTGGTTTTGCAGCGGAGCTAATTTCTCACTGCTCAAGCGTGCACCTACGGAGTCTAATAAATATGTAGGAATAGGTGCAACCGTGTTTTTCACCGGAGTATTGGCGGCATTGGCAGCAGGATATGCGCTCTTCACTGTCTTCCAGTCCGTGTGGCCTGCGGTCTTTTTTGGGATGCTTTGGGGGTTGATGATCTTCAATCTGGACAGGTTCATCGTATCCAGCATGCGGAAAAAAGAGAATGCATGGGCTGAGTGGAAACTGGCAATTCCTCGCTTGGTTTTGGCGGTTTTGCTGGCTTTGGTGATTTCCAAGCCCCTTGAATTGAAGATGTTTGAGCGAGAAATCAACCGGAAGATTGATGAGAAAAAGACTGAATTTATTACTCAATCAAAGGTAAACCTTGCCAAAGGATTTCCTGAAATCCAGGACCTTGAAGGAAAAATTGATACACTGAAGTCAGAAGTAATCACCGCTGAAGTTTTCAGAAATCAGGTTCAGAAAGATTATGATGCGGAAAGGTTTGGTGAGAAAACTTCCGGAACCAGCGGAATTGTGGGTTTGGGGACCAATGCAAAAAAGAAAGAGCAACAGTTGGACGCGGCTCAATTGGCTTTGGAAGATCTTAGAATGAGAAATCAAGTGAGAATCGATACGCTGGAAGCTCAGATTAGAGAATTTATTGGGTGGCGTCAGGCTGAGTTTGAAAAGCAGCAACCGGGAATTGAAGGTTTTGACGGGCTTGCTGCCAGAATGGATGCGCTTTCAGTTTTGACGGAAGAAAGTTCAGCGATGTCTTTGGCCAATATTTTCATCATGCTGCTTTTTATATCGATTGAGACAGCTCCGATTTTTGTGAAATTGATTTCTCCGCGAGGTCCTTATGATGAGTTACTGGAACTATATGAGGATAAAGTAAAGCTTTTTAAAGGGGAAAAATGGGTGAAGGCAAAAGGCGAATCGGAAGCTAGAGTTGGGTATTTTCAGGACACTCACTTCTATGCAACGGATCTGAACAAGGAGAAAACTAATAAGAAAAACAAAGCTCAGACGGAAGCCGAAATCGCTGAGATTGAGGAAAAGTGGAGGAGGAAGATTTAAACTTTCTTTGCAAGTACATCCAGCTGATCCATTGTGTTGCTTACTGATTTCCATTCGGCAAACCCCACGATTTTGGTGATGGAGGAAAGGAATTTCCCAGGATTTGTCAGCTTTGCTGCCAAGGCAGAAATCTTTTTGTCACGGTCTTTGAGGATCAATGTTTTATCAGACGTGGAATGATATTCTCCGGCAAATTTCCAGGCTCCGTTTCTGGCGAGCTGGATACTGAAATTGAGGAGCATTTCGTCCCGACCTTTTGCCAATGGCATCAGCCAACCAAAAATCGGTGAAACAGTGTTGATATTTGATTTCACCCCGTCCACCAATTCGGCCAAGACCGCGTTGATTTTATTGAAGTCGCTTTGAATTCCGGCAATATTTTCCATCGACATTGTTTCAGAAGCAGAGATTCCCAAATCAAGATTGATGTGTGCATTGATACCCAAAAAGAGATGCTGAAGGACAAGATGGTTACTAGTCTTACTCGCTTCGAAAGCATAAAACCAACTTTGAGAAGGCTTCTGACCAGCTCGCCAAAGGTCATAAGCATCGATGAAACGTTTAGCAAAAAGAACATCGAGCTTTTCCATTCGCAGGTTGTTTTCAAATTCTCCAGAAATAATCCCTTCTTTCAACCTTCTTGTTACTTTCCTGTACAGGATGGCAAAATACCCGATTCTGGATTGCTTGGTTCGACACTCGCTTACAATCTCGTCCATGCGATTCAATACTTCATCGATTGTTTGCATAGTATATTTTATATGAAAAAGCTTTCCAAAAGATCACCTACATAATAAGCAACAACTGCTGCCAAAAGCCCCAAAGCCACCGTTTCCGAAATACTTCTTAGGGCAGATGTTTGATTTACTACTCCTTTTAACCAACCTACAATGAGAAAAGCTATTCCTGTGAGTATACTTGTCCAAAGAAAGATATTGAGATCCGTTGGAAAGAAAAAATCCCATAAATAGACCATTAAGGGGATAAAGCCCACCAGAATAAAGGAAATCAAAGTAGCAAATCCGATCTTAAAAGGACTTTTACCATCTCTCATCATGTTGAGCTCATCTTTCATCATTTCAGCTACCCATAGATCTTTATCTGAGCATATCTGGTCCACCACTTTTTCGAGCAATTCTCCTTTGAATCCTTTAGCACGGTAGATATCCGTAATTTCTTCTCGCTCTATTTCTGGGAGATTTTCAATTTCCCAATATTCGGTTTTTTCATGCTTTGTGAAGTTATCCTGCTCACTTTTAGCAGAGAGAAATGCGCCAACTGACATTGAAAAACCATCAGCCAGCAAATTGGCAAAACCGAGTATGATCAGAATTCCAGGCTCGAGATTGGCCCCAAATCCACCAGCCACAACCGCAAAGGTGGTTACAGCTCCGTCGATACCTCCATAAACAAACTCTCTTAAATATTCCTGTAGTTTCCCAAATTTTGAGGATTCTTGGTGTATGTGTCTCTCGTGCATTTTCAGTTTAAATTTTTCAGGAAAAAGTTTTTTACATTTTCACCCATAACCGCCCGTATTTCTTCTTCAGTAAAGCCAACTTTCAGTAAACCGTCTAAGATCAAAGGAAGTCCGGTAATGTCAAATGGTACCGCTACAGAGCCATCGTAATCTGAGCCCAAAGCTACATATTGAATACCGACCAAGTCACGGATATGTTTGATGGAAGCTATGATATTGGGTAGCTCGGGTTCGCCAACTGCCATATCAAAAAATGCAATTCCGATAATCCCTTCATTTTTCGCTATGTCTTTGATTTGGTCATCGCTTAGATTCCTCTGAGAATCTAATACGGCGCGAACACCGGTATGAGAAACCATGACGGGTTTTGTCGTTAGGTTCAATACATCATCTACGATGGCAGGAGAGGAGTGAGCTAAATCAATGAAAATTCCAAGTTCGTTCATTTTTGTCACTGCAGATTTGCCAAAATCACTCAGTCCGGCAAGATTTTCACCGTGGGCAGATCCACCCAGTTCATTATCGAAAAAGTGTGTGGGTCCGATCATTCTGACTCCGGCTTCATATACCCTATCAAAGTTTTCTATTCTGCCTTCCAACGCATGTGCTCCTTCGATTCCAAGCATGGTCCCAATTACAGATTTGTCGGTTTTTCTGGCTTCAATTAATCTTTCCAGATCAGCTTTTGATTTGATGAAAATGGCTTTTCCCTGTTCATTTTCTACAAAATCAGATAAGTCTTGAGCTTGAGAAAGCGTACGGTTAATGAGACTAAACCAATTGAAGAGGGATTCCCCCTTGGCGATGGTAAGAGGTGTGATGTTGTCAAAAGCATCCTCGCTATTGCTTTGCATATTTTGCCCGGCCGGAGATTTGGAGACTATTGTAAACATCTCCAAAGCCACATTAGCTTCTCTCATTCTTGGGAAATCCACGTGCCCCTGATCTCCTCTTTTATTCAGACTCCGACCCCAAAGCAAGGCATCACAATGGAGGTCAGAGATAAAATCCAATCGATCGTAAAGAGCTTGAGCATCAGTAGATACTGCGTATGGTGCAGATAGTTTGATGGGATTTCGCTCAGCCTCTATATAATGCGGGACAGTGTTGATGCCGACCAGGTAGATTATAAAGAGGATTCCAAGGAATAAAAGAAACTTTTTCATCAGTTGGGGTTTGCTGATGAAGATAGCTAAAAAAGGCAGGAAGAGGTTCTGATTAGTATCAGTTTTGTGACAAAATCTCTTCTCCTGTTTTCAAAGGGGTTTTGCACGTCAAAATCTTCTAATCGGAGGGTTTCAGATTCGGGAAGTTTCTTTGATGACCTGATTTAATAATATCACCTACTTCATAATTGCTAATATATCGGAATATAAGTTGAGACCGAAAATGTTTCGAAATCAGCAAATGAAAATCTGAAAAAATGAAAGATATTTTTACTGAAATTGTGATTATATCAGATGTTTTACTAAGTTTAAGAAATTTTGGTGCTCATAAAAGTTTATCAACTGAACTGTTTGCCAAAGTTTATATGGTTTTACTTGATTAATAATAGACCCTCTTGGGGAGCTTCTTCACTGAAAGCTCCCTGTTTTTTTGTCCATACTTTAGAAGATTTTGTTGCGTATCAAAAATCTGGTTTATAAATCAGATAATTCCTTGGAAAAAAACGTGAAAATCTTAAAAATCGGTTTAATACTTTGAAATAGTATGGGTCTTAAAATATTTGGAATTCGAGCAAAGAAACAAAAAAACCTTCCCGAAAATTTCGAAAAGGCTTTCTAATTAGGGTCTGCTGAAAAACTCAGGCAGCTGAAGCTATAAAACCCAATCCAGAATCCCAATTGGACTGGGTTTTTGATTTTAGGTTGACTAGGATAGGCTTTAAGCTTGCGATAATTTG
>JBKJKX010000186.1:0-10605 GCA_046597285.1 Algoriphagus sp.
AAAATTCGAAGCAGTCGTAAAAAGCAGGATTGAAGAAATCCATCGAAAACCAGTGATTGAAGTGGATGATGAGTTGCTTTTGGACCAAATCAATTACAAGTTTTACAGCATTTTGAAGCAGATGGCTCCATTTGGACCGGGGAATTCCGAGCCGGTTTTCAGGATTTCAAATGTGTTTGCAGAAGAGGTAACAGTTCTAAAAGACAAACACTTGCGCTTCAAAATTAATCAGGACGGTCAATTGACGACTCCTATTTGCTTGGGGTTTGGGATGGCAGACCGAACCAAAGACCCGGATCTCACCACCATCAATATGCTTCGAGGCAAAATGCGTTTTGATATTGTGGCTGAAATGAGAGAAAATTTCTTCCGGGACAAATCCAGTTTGCAACTTTACGTGAAAGACATCAAATTTGACTGATATGATTCTCCGTGCCGAACACTTAGTCAAAATCTACAAAGGCCGCCGTGTGGTCAATGATATTTCTGTTGAAGTAAAACAAGGTGAGATCGTCGGTCTCCTAGGGCCGAATGGCGCCGGAAAAACAACTTCTTTTTACATGATCGTGGGCTTGGTTCAGCCTAACGAAGGAAAGATTTTTTTGGAAGACAATAACATTACCGGGTTGCCGATGTACAAGCGCGCACAACTTGGCATTGGATATCTCGCCCAGGAAGCTTCCGTTTTTCGAAAGCTTTCGGTAGAAGAAAATATCCTGGCCGTACTGGAAATGACCAAGATCCCAAAGAAAGAACAGAAGGAAAAAGTCGAAAGCCTTCTCGAAGAATTCAGTCTGACCCATGTCCGCAAAAATCTGGGAATAGTGCTTTCCGGAGGTGAAAGAAGAAGAACTGAAATTGCTCGTGCGTTAGCAGTGGATCCAAAATTCGTCTTGCTTGACGAACCCTTTGCAGGAGTTGACCCGATAGCTGTGGAAGAAATTCAATCCATTGTCGCCAAACTTAAGGATAAAAACATCGGAATTCTGATCACGGATCACAATGTAAACGAGACCCTTTCAATTACAGACAGGGCTTATCTGATGTTTGAAGGCCGTCTTCTGAAGGCTGGTTCCGCCGAGGAACTTGCGGCCGATGAGCAAGTAAGGAAAGTCTACCTAGGAAGTAATTTTGTATTAAAACGGAAAGTTTTTAAGTAATGGAAGTCCTGAATACTTTCATGGCCTGGCTCTTTAAAAGTCGCCTGGGCCAAATCGAAAATTTCAAACAAAACCCAATAGCCGTTCAGGACTCCCTCTTTCGCCAGCTGATTGAAGCTGGAAAAAAGACCGAATTTGGAAAGGAATTCCACTTTTCGAAGATCAAGACCTACGAGGATTTTGCCAAGCAAGTGCCTATAAACGAGTACGAAGGCCTGAAACCTTACATCGACAAGACGATGAAGGGAACTCAGAATGTGATTTGGAATACGGATATCGAATGGTTTTCCAAGTCGTCAGGGACTACATCCTCTCGAAGCAAATACATCCCGGTTACCACCGAAAGTCTGGAGGAATGCCATTTCAAAGGAGGAAAAGATATGATCTCTCTCTTTCTTTCCAATTATCCTGATTCCAAAGTTTTTTTAGGAAAAAGTCTTACCATAGGAGGAACCCTAGAGACCAATCCACTCAATCCTGAAGGCACCGCAAGAGCCGGGGATATTTCTGCAGTGATCATGCAAAACTTGCCCATTTGGGCACAATTCATCCGGACGCCATCCCTTGAGACTGCATTGATGGGTGAATGGGAAGCCAAAATCGAGAAAATGGCGAAGGAGACCATGAACGAGAATGTCACTTCCATTGCCGGTGTACCTACCTGGACAATCGTGTTGATTCAAAAGATTCTTGAGCTCAAAAAGGCCAAAAACATTTTGGAAGTCTGGCCAAATCTGGAGGTATTCTTCCATGGAGCCGTCGCATTCGGCCCCTACCGCAATCTATTTAAGGAATTGATTCCTTCCGATAAAATGCATTACATGGAAACCTATAATGCATCCGAGGGATTTTTTGGATTGCAGGATCAGAAGGATTCAGATGAACTTTTACTGTTGCTTGATTATGGTATTTTCTATGAGTTTATCCCGATGGAGGAATTTGACAAGGAAAATCCGCAGGCTATTTCTCTCGCAGATGTAAAAATTGGGAAAAACTATGCTTTGGTCATCAGTACCAATGCAGGCCTCTGGAGATATAAAATTGGAGACACTGTAAAGTTCACCAGTACCTACCCTTTTCGATTCCATGTTTCGGGAAGAACCAGGCATTTTATCAATGCTTTCGGAGAAGAAGTCATTGTGGAAAATGCTGAAAAGGCAATTGAAATTGCCTGCAAGGAGACAAGTTCAACCATTGCAAACTTCACCGCTGCTCCCGTTTATTTTGACACTTCCGGATCAAAGGGAGCTCATGAATGGGTGATCGAATTCCTCAAAGCACCCAAAGACATGAACCGTTTCAGTGAACTGCTTGACCAAAGTCTGAGGAAAATAAATTCCGATTACGATGCAAAGCGCTACAAGGATCTGGCACTCACTGCACCCATAATCCACAATGCCCCAAAGGGACTTTTTCAATCTTGGCTTCGCAAAAAAGGCAAACTTGGCGGGCAACATAAAGTACCCAGGCTCTCAAATAACAGGGAATACCTGGATGAGATTTTGGGGATGATGCATTGATTTTCATCGTATTCCCACATTTTTATAAAAGTCAGTTCGCTTTCTTTTGTAAAAAATCTTAGGAGTGGCTCTGTTCGATTAGCGATCATTTCAGCAGCTTTTATCTCTAAGATTTGCTTTTTGAATTTCTAAAATTGCGGATATTCAGTAAGATGCTTTACATCGAAAGTAAATTTAAAATCAAACCGATCTTACCGGAGATTGGAGATGTTATCGAACTTTAAATAAAAAAACTTTTCTCTTCTGTACTTAAAAATCCGGAACGCAGAGGGAAATGATCAAAGGTTTTGAACTTATTCCCTTCAAAATTCTTACTACTTGTGGGGATTAGATTTCCAAAGAACAATGAAAGCTGAAGAGGAAGTTTTTGAAAGTGAACGTGGCGTCGCAATTTCTGTGCTGATGACCGTGTACAACACTGAAATTGAATTAGTCAAAAGAGCCATAGATTCGGTTTTGATTCAGGATTTTCAGGATTTTGAATTGATCATTATCGATGATGGCAGTGAAAGCGAGACTCATATTCAATTGCTGGAATACGTGGAAAAAATCGTCCACGAAGTGATATACATCAGACATAGAAATCGCGGGCAATCTCTGTCCATAAACCGGGGCATCTTAAACAGCAATGGAAAATACATCGCAATCCTGGATGCAGATGATGAATTTAAGTCTAACCATTTGAGAGCATGTCTGGAGGAATTGGGAAATTATGATTTGATTGCCTCCACCACCGATACGATTGTGGATGAGGACGCAGATTATTTTGTTCCGGACAAGTTAGATTTAGATCAGTTGATCCATGTGGACGATTGCATTCTGTTTGCGACTCTCTTTGGGAAAAAAGACGTATTTGAAACCATCGGATTTGAGAGTAAATACGCTGCTGATGCCCATTTTTTTGAACAGGCTGCCAAAATTTTTAAAGTAAAAAAGGTGGATTTGCGCACATACATCTACTACCGAAATAATCCTTTTAGTATCTGCTCCACGCTTAAAAGAGATACTCAGCTTCAAAACTCTTGATGAAAACTCCGTTCGGCTTAAAGCAACAAGTCGTCATGGCCTGCCTCATCACTGGCGCTTTTGACGTAAATAGAAACATGACCCTGGAGTCCGATGATTTTGAATTGGTAAAAGCCTGGGCAGACTCAATTCAAAAAGCAGGATTGCAAGGGATCATTTTTCATAATGGTTTCTCAGATGAAACCTGTGAAAAGCATCAAAACGAGCATCTTATTTTCATACGAACCCAGCCAAGCAGCTCGTATAATCCGAATGTATTCAGGTATTTCCTTTATCTGGATTTTTTGAATAAGGCGGGCAAAAAGATAACCGATCTATTTATTACGGATATTTCAGACGTTGTTATGCTCCGAAATCCTTTCTTGGAAGACTATTATTTAGAAAACCCGAAGGTTATTTTTTGCGGGGACGAACCTAAATCTCTGGAGGATGAATGGATGAAAGAACACTCTGCTCATCTTCGTTCTCAAATTCCTGATTTTGAGATATTCGAAGAGAAATTCTCAAACGAACCCTTACTTAACTGTGGGATCATCGGAGGAAAAATAGCTTTGATGATGGATTTTTTAAAGCGCCTTTGTACAATTCACAAAAGCTATAATCAACAAAACAAATTAGCCTTCACCGGTGATATGGGAGCTTTCAATTACCTGATCAGAACTCAATTCCAAAACCAACTCTTGCACGGATTCCCGATCAATACAGTTTTTAAGGAACATGAAACCAACCGGGAAGACTGCTGGTTTCGGCATAAATAAAAGCGGAAAACCGAAAAAAAAAGCGATCGTTAGACCGCTTTTGCTGTTTCCATTTTATTGATAATATCCTCGTAATCGAGTTTGTTCCAGTTTTCTGTAATCAGCGGATCAGCCATTACTTTATTCATCACGACATCCTGAATTTTACCCTGAGCATACGCTTCAGCATAACTCATATCTGTGAAAGTCACCATTGTATAGAGCGGAATCCAGTCATTTGGATAGAGTTCGTGAAGCCTAGCTTCGATTTTCTTTCTGAGAAAAAACTTTGGATCGGCAACTGAATCTCTCATTTCCACGAAGTTTTCCATCGCTAGCTGACTGATCGCATCGGTATCCGGCTTGCGCTTTTTCTGAAATTTTTCGAAAACAAGGCTCCATGAATTTGTGCCCAATTTGTCAATAAGTCCATTCAGAATCGAGCAATCTTCAAAACCGCAATTCATGCCTTGCCCATAGAAAGGAACCATCGCATGTGAAGCATCTCCCAGCAAAAGGCTCTGGTTCTGAACCCATGGATAGCATTCGACATTGATCAAAGCTGAGGTCTTGTTTTTGAAAAACTCAGTTTTCAAATCCGGCATCAACTGATACGCGTCGTCAAAATAATTGGTAAAAAAACTCTCCAAATCAGCTGCATCCTGGATCTTTTCAAAGCAAACCTTATTCCCTTCGAATGGCAAGAATAAGGTGCAGGTAAATGATTTATCTGGATTGGGAAGCGCAATAAGCATAAACTTTCCTCTTGGCCAGATGTGCAGCGCATTTGGATCCATTGCAAACTCACCTGATGCAGTCGCCGGGATCGTAAGTTCTTTGTATCCGTGTGAAATATATTCTTGTTTGTAATTGAAGCGAATCTGCTTCTGCATCGCCATTCTCAAAGTAGAATATGCTCCGTCAGCACCGATGATGACAGGGGCTACGAATTTCTTTTCTCCTTCGGGATATTCAAATTTTAACTCCTGATTCTGAAAATCCACTTCCACACACTTGTGGTCAAAGTTGATGACGACACCTAATCGCTCTGCCTCTTCAACCAGCAATTCATTGAATTTCACTCTTGAAATGGAGTAAATCGCCTGATCCGCTTTCCCGTAAGGGATGAATTTTGTTCCTCCATGTTCATCGTGAACTTTTCGACCGAACATAGGAATCGCTAATGGCTTCACTTTTTCTTTCAATCCTACCTGCTCCAGACTTTTCCAGCCTCTATGGCTTAAAGCCATATTGATGGATCTTCCTGCTTCATTGTAGGGGTTTTTGCGTTTATCGGGACGCTTGTCATAAACAGACACTTCAAGTCCCTGACGCTTGAGATAAATAGCCATCAGAGATCCGATCAAGCCGGCCCCTAGGATGGTAACTTCATTTTTCTTCATTTGGATAGATTAACCCATGCTTCCTTTTAAGCGAATTTCTTCAGGGAATGTTCCAAAATCTGTGCAAATCGGAACACATCCAGGAAGCTGTTATATAGGGGTGTCGGAGCAAGTCGGATCACGTTCGGGTTTCTCCAGTCACCTATTACTCCTTGATTATACCATTCATCGAAGACAGCTTTGCCTCCACGATGAATGTGCAAAGATAACTGACAACCTCTTTCCGCAGGATTTTTGGGAGTAATTATTTCCAAAATCCCTGATTCTCCGCTGATTTGGTGAATCAAGAACTCAAGATATGCGGTAAGTTTTTCACTTTTTACCCTGAGATTTGCCATTCCAGCTTCCTGAAAAATATCCAGAGAAGCCTGATGCGCGGCCAAAGCCAAGACATTGGAATTGGCCAATTGCCAGCCATCTGCTCCATACATCGGCACAAAACCTTTCTCCATTTTAAATCGCTCGCCTTCATCATGTCCCCACCAGCCTGCAAATCGGGGCAAATCCGGACGCTCCGCAAATCGCTCATGCACAAAGATTCCGGAAATATTGCCCGGACCAGAATTCATGTATTTGTAACTGCACCAGGTTGCAAAATCCACATCCCAATCGTGAAGGCTAAGGGGTACGTTTCCGGCAGCATGGGCCAAGTCAAATCCTGCCAGTGCTCCAACTGAATGCGCTGCTTCCGTAATTGCTTTCATATCAAAAAGCTGCCCGGTATAATATTGCAAACCGGCCATATTCACCATCGCGAGAGAATCTCCCTGCTTCAGGATTTCCTCCACAATATCCCCGGTACGCAAGGTAAGCTCACCCGGTTTTGGTTTTAATTCAATCAGAACATCCAATGGATCCAACCCATGAAATTTGATCTGTGTCTCCAGCATGTATTGATCCGATGGAAAAGCTCCGGCCTCCACGATAATCTTGTACCGCTCAGAAGTCGGCTGATAAAAAGAAACCATTAGCAGGTGGAGATTCACAGACAGATTGTTCATCGCTACAACTTCATGCTCTTCTGCTCCTAGGAGTTCGGCAAGTGCAGGCTTTGATTTTTTGCGAACATGGTACCAGGCATCTTCTCCCTGAAAATGGCCATCAACTGCCAGGTTTGCCCAGTTTGATAATTCGCGATCGATGTATTCTTTGACAGACTTAGGCTGCAAACCCAGCGAGTTGCCGCAGAAATAAATTGCTTCTTGTCCGTTTACCTTCGGGAAATGGAATCGCTCTCTGAAATGTGCAAGTGAGTCCATTTGATCCATCTCTTTTGCAAAGGCTTCGGTGTATTGAAAGGTTGTCGAATTCATATTTGGGTATTTCAGTTGCAAGGTCGTAAGGTGGTAAAAGGGTAAAATCGGATTCCTCAACTTTTTAACCTTCCAACTTTACCACATTTCAACTTTTACTTCTCCATCACCGTCCCGCATTTTTTGCAAGTGGTGTTTTCAGGATTAGACCAGAAACGCTCCATGATCGGAGGCAACTGACCCACGATGTCGTTGATTTCAGTGTACTCTTCGTAGAGTTTATTTCCACAATTTTCGCAGTGCCAAATCAGGCCATCTTTCTCTCCGGCTCTTCTATATCGCTCGATTACCAGCCCAATCGTATTGGCCGGCCGGCGAGGGGAATGTGGAACTCTTGGAGGCAAAAGGAAAATTTCTCCCTCTTTAATTTCAATCTCACGCGGCTTTCCGTCTTCAATGATTTTAAGGATTATATCGCCTTCTAACTGATAGAAAAACTCCTCTCCCTCGTCGTAGTGATAATCCTTGCGAGAATTTGGTCCGCCCACGACCATCACAATGAAGTCATCATTTCCTTTGTACACTTGCTGATTACCTACCGGAGGTTTCAGCAAATGTCGGTTTTCGTCAATCCACTTCTTGATATTAAAGGGTTGTGCTACGGCCATTTTATTTTGGTTTTCTGTTGATGATTGAAAATAGTTACTTCGAATTCATTAACCCGAAACTGATCTAAAAGTATTAAAAATCAGAGGCTTTTTTTGGTTTACTTTGCCCCAAATCCCAAAAACCATGAATCTACCGATTGTTGACCTGCACTGCGATATGCTTTCTTATCTGGCAACAGTCCCGGGAGCAAGTGCATTCGCTCCAGATCAAATCGCTTGCGCTGTTCCACTTCTTGCCAAAGGGAATGTCCGAATGCAAGTAATGGCCATTTATACAGATGTTCGTCCGGAAAGCACGACTCTTGCCAGCAGACAGGCTACAATTTTTCAAAGCCTTTTGAAAGAAAACACGGACGTTTTGGCTTATGCCGGACCGCAATTTCTGGAGAATTGGGAAAAACAAAATCAAATCGGGATCATCGCTTCGGTGGAGAATGCAGCCGGTTTTGGAAATGAAAACGCCGGTTGGAATGAGATTCACTCCCAATTTGACAAACTTCTGGACCAGGTAGGCAAGTTCGCTTACATCAGTCTGACTCATCATACCGAAAACCGTTTTGGCGGAGGCAACTATACCGATGGGATCGGACTGAAAGATGACGGCAAGCACCTGCTCGATTACATGGCTGGAAAACAAATCCCAATTGATCTTTCTCATACTTCAGACCTGCTGGCCGAAGGAATTTTGAATCATATTGACCTGCAAAAGCTCAATATCCCGGTGATCGCCAGTCATTCCAATTTCCGGTATATCTGGAATCACCGTCGCAATCTGACAGATGAATTTGCCAAAGAAATCGCTCACCGGGGAGGAATAATCGGAGTCAATTTCCTTCGTGCATTTTTGGATACGGATGTACCGGAAAGACTTTTCGAGCATCTGCTTCATGGATTCGCAATCGGCGCTGGGTCTGTCTGCTTTGGCGCTGACTTCTTTTATACCGGCAATTTCCCTGATAAGAGTCGGATTCCTTTCTATTTTCCTTTGGTAGAAAATTCAGCAAAGTACCCATCAATCCTGGATCATTTGGAAACCGATCTGGACAAGAATCAATTAAAAGAGTTGGCCTTTGGAAATGCCTTGAATTTTTACCGAAAACTTTGGAGCTGATGTCATCACACCATTTTGTAAAAGATCAACAAGAGCCGGCAGTATTTATCCTGAATGCTGATGAGCTCAATTTTGAACAGGTTTCCGGGATGCTGGAATGGGTGCCAACTGTGCTGGTAAGCGAGGTAGCGTTGGATCAGGTTTTAAGCTGGGGAATCAAAATCGATGTGATTCTAGCCTCTGACGAGTTTCAGAAATCCAATCCCCAACTTTTGCAGGAGCAATATCCTCTGAAATTTTTAACCGTGAATGAAGGAAACTTCCTGGACATTGGCCTTCAATATCTGATCGAAAGTCAACACAAAGCAGTTCATCTGGTGGGAATTCCTCATCAAACGGCGCTGGATCTAGAAGAGAAAACAAAGTTGATGGATCTGACGATCATGGATGGGGACTGGAAATATTACCCCGTTCCTTCAGGGATTTTCAAAAAATGGTTTGCAGAAAGCACCATTCATATTCATGCTAAAGAGGGACTTCCTGTGGAAATCCGAAACTCGTATGGCGATCTGATTCTTCCGATTAGGTACGCCACCATGATTGAAGTGCCTGAAGGAACAACCGAAATCAAAGCCCCCGGCCTGTTTTGGATTGGGGAAATGGTCAGGTAAATTTTAAACTTTAATTTCTGGCTGAGGCAATTCTCTCTTTCCCGTTCAAATCCTTCACCACTTTGACTTCTTTATATCCCAGGTCGGTCAGAAGTTCCTCCATCTCGGCCCCGAATCTTTCATGAATCTCAAAATAGAGTTTCCCTCCTGGTTTTAAGAGTTGCTTGCCTTTTTCTCCGATGACTTTATAAAAAAGTAGAGGATCCTGATCGGGAACAAAAAGTGCTAATTCCGGCTCAAAATCCAGGACATTTCTGTGCATTTCTGATTTGTCTGTTTCCGGAATGTAAGGCGGATTACTCACCAAAATATCGAGTTCAGGTACATTCGGCATCTCATTCAGAATATCACACGTCAAGAAAGTGACATTGGCTTTTAAAAAGTCTGCATTTTTCTGGGCCACTGCCAAAGCTGGTTCTGAAATGTCAATACCATAAACTTCCGGAGATTTCATTTCCAAAGCCAAACTGATCGGAATACATCCCGTTCCCGTTCCGATATCCAGGATTTTCAGGCCAGTTTGTGGATTTTCTTTGATAATGAGATGGACCAATTCTTCGGTTTCATTTCTGGGAATCAGCGTGTACTCATTGACCAAAAACTCCCTCCCGTAGAAAGGGCCATTCCCCAAAATATACTGGATGGGTTCACCGGCTTTCAGTTTTTCAAAATCCAGTTTGAGCGCTTCAGGCAAATCCTCTGCCTCCAAAAAATGCATCATATCCACTCTCCTCAAGCCCAAATGATGCTCAAGCAGCCAATTGACTAAATTCTCTGCCTCTGCGGTGGAATATTGGTTGAGCTCGGCCGCCCAATGCTGAACAAGTTCCTGATAGTTATTTGGCATCGCTTTGTGATTGTTTCAAATGTACTCAGCCTTACTTTCTCCGGCAAAAAGGATTGCAATGCACTAGACCAGAAGCCCTTTTACTCCAAAAAGGGCGAAGCTCAGGATTTCCCCTTACCTTTGTTGAGAATTTATTACCCATGAAGCTACATAACAATACCATACGAGGCGTCCACACAGCGCTAGCCGCAATTTTTGAAGAAGGCCAGTATGCAGACAAAGTCATAGAACGAACGCTGAAATCCAATCCAAAATGGGGGGTTCGTGAT
>JBKJKX010000082.1:0-10896 GCA_046597285.1 Algoriphagus sp.
GCGAATCTCAGGAATGGGATTATCGGGTACCTGTTTTATTGTCTTGACCGCCTGGAGAGCTCGTTGAAATCAGGCCATCAGTCAAATATTTATATTTTTCAAAACCTTGGAGCAGGACTAATCAATCAACTGGGACAATTGATTGAAGAGGAAAAGCTACAGGACAGGGAACCGCAATTATTCAACATCTATTGGGATCTACCTCTTGTGCTGATCGTGCTTGCACAGTCAAAAAGACTGCAAGTCAACCCGATTAAGGTAGAGCGAATTTTAGATTACTTGCTTCCAACATTGCTTTCACTTCTCCCCTATCGACATAGCAATAGATTGTATCTGCTGCTTGGAATCGAATCGGTGCTGAAGGAGATTGATCATCCCGCTTTAAGAAAACACGCTTCCTTTTTAAAGGGATCCATCGACATGGAAGCGATCTACAAATTGGAGTGTAAAAATCTGAACATCTGCATCCTTGATGGGGTATGCGGATTGGGGCTAATCGGAAAAAAGCTGGAAGTATTAACTGGTCAAAATTATTTTATTCCGTCAGGCGAGTTTATTTTCCATAAAATCAATGAGGCAGTGTGCTGGGGAGAGGCTGATTTTTACAGACCTTTTAAGAAGAGCATCGGGCTGATTTCCGGGTTGTCAGGAATTGGTTGGGCTTTATTGGAGAGCCTGAAAGTAGGAGAAAATTCGGATATCGTAAAAGTATGATACTATGGAAAAGATAAACTTACAGGACTTTACTTTTTTGATCCCCTTGCGAATTGACTCGATCAACCGCCTAGAAAATACCTTGGTCAGTATTGATTATATACAGGCTAACTTTGATACTCAGGTAAGCGTATTGGAGGCATCAGGAAGAAATACAGGGTTGCTGAACAGGCTGTTGCCCCAAGAGGTAAACTATGTCTTTGTCGAAGATATGGATACTATCTTTCATCGGACCAAGTATATCAATCAATTGGTTAAATCTGTTGACTCGGAGTATATCATTGTGTGGGACACAGATATCATCATTCCCGTGGACCAACTTAACAAGTCCGTCAAGCTATTGAAAAAAAGAGAAGTTGATTTTGTCACCCCGTTCAAGGATAAATTTTTGGATACTTCTGAAGTGCTGCGGGATCTTTATATCCAGACCCGAGACCTTGGCATTCTCGAAATGCACCAGGGTAAAATGAAGGCATTGTACAATCCAAACCCTGTTGGAGGAGCTTTTCTGGCTCATCGGCAAACCTATATAGATGCCGGAATGGAAAATGAAAGATTCTATGGCTGGGGGAGAGAAGATGGGGATCGGGTGAACCGCTGGAAAATACTAGGTCATAAGCATCAGCATATAGAAGGAGCTCTATATCACCTTACACATGAGCGGGGAGTGAACAGCACTTTCCATAGTCCAAACCAAGACAGTCGGAAAATGACTGAACTAAACCGATCTTTGGCCATGTCGAAGGAGGAATTGTGGAAAGAAATAAAGAAAATATAGAAAACTAAAAATTAGGCACATTATTCAAATTCATTAAAATTTCAAATTACTATTAAGGTAAAATATTTTTTCTTTTAATCTTTATGAATAGAAAAATGAATAGAAACAACACAATACAAACTCTTTGGGTTGGAAACAAGCTATCCAAAATGGAGAAGTTAAGCTTAAGATCATTTCTATTTAATTCCCATGAAATTCATCTATATGTTTACGAGGATATTGAGGATGTACCAAAAGGTGTAACTATCTATGATGCTAATAAGATTCTCCCCGAAGAAAAGATCTTTAAGTACAGAAATAATGGAAGCTATGCTGGGTTCGCTAATTTATTCAGATATAAGCTTCTTTTAGAAAAAGGAGGGCTTTGGAGTGATCTGGACATTATTTGTATAAGGCCAATTTTCCTAACTGAAGATTATGTATTTGCATCTGAACGCATACCTGACAATGGAGTACAAGTCAATAACTGCTTTATGAAAGCACCTGAAAACTCTCCGGTATTGGAGTATTGTTATAATGTAGCTTTAAACAAAAATTCAGAAGAATTAAAATGGGGGGAAACAGGACCCGGATTACTTACACAAGCTGTTTTGCAATTTGGACTTGAGGAATATGTGGTGGATCCTGAAGTTATTTGTCCACTGGATTATTGGAATTGTCCAGATTTAATCACTAAATCATTGGAGGATATTGTTACGGAAGAAACATTTACAATCCACTTATGGAATGAAATGTGGAGAAGGAATTTTTTGGATAAAGCAATTAAATATATTAGTGAGTGTGCTTACGAGGAATTAAATAGCATGTATCCAGAGTAAGTAATTTGTTTTAAAGGCAACTATTCATTTCCCCATTTCCTTGAAGCTTTCAAAATTTTTGAAAAAAAGGCCTCCGGAACTCTCCAAAGGCCTTTTGATTATTTTTTAATTTCGAGCTTCATTCGCATCTCCTCGATGTTGAGAATCTTCGAAATCTGAGTCTGTTCTAATTTCTTAAATCGAACCAGCTGCTCATCGATTTTAGTAACCAGTTCAACCTTCACTTCCTCGGCTTGGTCTGTCGGTTTGTAATCTCCATTGCCCACTACTGAACTTAAGTGTGCCAGTTTATTATTCAGTCTAATGGGGTAGTTCAAAGGATCCTGACCACTCTTGTTTTGAGTCTGGTAGAGTGTTTTCTCAATCTCATCCATTTCTGTAAGGATTACTTCCAGATTCTCAGGCTTAGTCTCCAGACTATCCATTTCTGATCTGTATTGGCGAATCAATTTGATGGTCTTGTGAGTTTCCGTGAGTTTGTCTTTCACTCCCACGAGGAATTTAAATTGAGAAGCAAGCTCTTCCTGAGTAGATTCATACCTTGGATCCGCAAGCACTTTGAAGCTTTGCTCCTGAGCAACTCCGTCCAAAGTCATCCGAACTTTATATGTACCCGGAATCACTTTTGGTCCCCGAAGGTTTGCCGACCACATGATCAATCCTTCAAAACCTTCAGCATCCTCCAATCTCAAATTCCAGTTAAATTCATTACTTCCCGACTTGACTTTCAAAGTATCGCCATTGACACCTTTGGTAGAGAAGGTTCTAAGGGTCTGACTTTTTTCATCCAAAAATTCGATTTTCAATTCTTCTTTTGCCTTTTCCTTCATGAAAAAATAAACCAAAACTCCTCCCGGACGATTGGTTCCTGCTAATGCACTTTCTCTTTTTACACCATCGATTCGGTAAGAATCCTGCGGCTTAAACAGGTGAAGTGCTTTATTCTCAATTCCAGGTTCGGCTTGATGCAAGACCGTCAAGTCATCAATGATCCAGAACGACCTTCCCTGAGTAGCTGCAATCAGGTTATTTTCTTTGATTGTCAAATCCGTAATCGGAACAACAGGAAGATTCAACTGGAAAGAATGCCAGGAAGCACCGTCGTCCTTTGAATAATAAATAGCGGTTTCGGTTCCGGCATAAAGCATTCCTCTTTTAACAGGATCGGCTCTAAGCACCCGGGTGAAATGCTCCGCATCGATTCCAGAGGTAATTTTTGTCCAGGTTTTCCCGTAATCTTTTGTCTTATATAAGTAGGGTTCAAAATTACCTGACTTGTAACCTGTCGCCGCAAAATAGGCTTCTGCCGGATCAAAAGGACTGGCTTCGATACTATTGATTTGCAACCATTCGGGCATATCCTTGGGAGTTACATTTTGCCAGCTTGTACCATTGTTCTGAGTCACATGAACCAATCCATCATCAGACCCTGCCCAGATCACTCCTTTCTTTACGGGAGATTCTGCTGCAGTAAAAATCGTCGCATAATATTCCACGGATGTGTTATCCTTTGTGATCGGGCCCCCTGAAGAGCCAAGTTTTGTCTGATCATTTCTGGTCAAATCAGGAGAAAATACTTCCCAGCTTTGGCCACCATTATTAGATCTGTGAAATTGATTGCTGGTGGTATAAAGCATTTTAGGATCATGAGGAGAAAAGAAAATCGGGAAATTCCATTGGAAACGGTATTTCATATCTTCTGCTCCATGTCCCATTGGATTGTTTGGATAGACATTTACAGATCTGGAAGTACCGGTTCTGTGATTTTCTTTAGTCAAATAGCCACCGTAAGATCCTCCATAAACAATGTCATTGTCCAAAGGATCTGGTGCAATCCAGCCACTTTCACCTCCGGCTGTAGGCTCCCAGTCGTTTTCAGTGATCGCCCCTCCATCATTTCGATGGCGGATTCTCACCGTTGAGTTATCCTGTTGGGCTCCATAAATTCTATAAGGAAAACTGTTGTCAGTTGTCACTCGATAAAATTGTGAAGTCGGCTGATTCATATAAGTAGACCAGGTTGTTCCTCCATCTTCCGAAACCTGAGCTCCTCCATCATCAGCAATGATCATTCGCTGATTGTTTTTAGGATCTATCCACAGATCATGATGATCCCCATGCGGGGCTGCGAAGTTTTTGAATGTCTTGCCACCATCCGTTGACTTATGGTAGTCAACATTCATGACATAGACTGTTTCTTCATTTTGAGGATCGGCGTAGATTCTGGAATAATACCAAGCTCGCTGACGTAGATTTCTATTATCGTTTGATCTGGTCCAGGTTTCTCCTGCATCTAATGATGTGTAAACTCCACCTTCTTCATTCTCAATTATTGCATAAAGGCGATTCGAATTCAGAGGTGAAACGGCAATTCCCATGATTCCGAGCAATCCTTTAGGAAAACCTTCATTGGTTGTCAGATCCTCCCACGTTTTTCCTCCATCTGAAGTTTTGTACATTTTTGAACTTTGCCCGCCACTTTCAAGACTGTAAGGAGTTCGCTTAAGATCCCATGTAGTTGCATACAGAATCTCGGGGTTCTTAGGATCCATCGCCAAATCAACCGCTCCTGCTATATCACTTGCAAATAGTACTTTCTCCCAATTTTTACCTCCATCGGTAGTCTTGAAAACACCTCTGTTTGTATCTGGTTTAAAAATATCTCCCAAAACCGCTGCATAAAGAGTGTTGGGATCTGTTGGATGGATACGAAGTCTAGATACAAACCGACTTTTATCCAGGCCTGCTCTCCCCCATGTTTCACCGGCATCGGCACTTTTCCAAACTCCATAGCCAAAGGATACGTTACCTCTGACCGTTTTTTCTCCCCCACCGGCATAGACTACACATGTATCACTTTCTGATATAGAGACAGCCCCTATCGATCCGCCAAAGAAACCGTCCGAAATAGACTTCCAGGTTTTGCCAGCATCGAGTGTTTTCCAAACACCACCGCCAGTTGATGCAAAATAATAAGACTTATCACTTCCGGGAACTCCGGTCACTCCGTCTGCCCGACCTCCCCGATGTGGGCCAATGAGTCGCCATTGGATCGCATTATAGACTGCAGAATCCGGGACCTGCTGAGCGTGTAAATTTTCTGAAAGTAAGGTTAAGCTCAGGAAGACTCCCGCTATCCAAAACATCAAATGCTTTTTCATAAATTTTAGATTGGTGGTATTTCAAGATAGAATTTAGGGGAACTGATTGAAAGTTGAATCGAAAAAATGATTAGTGGTATTTTTATCACCTGGTGAGCAAAAAAAAAGCTCCTTCTAATGAAGGAGCTTTTTATTGTTGGTGATTTTTAATTAAGCTTCTACTACTGCAGGTAGAACACTTACATAAGATCTTCCATCAAATTTTTTCTTAAAGGTAACTACACCGTTTCCCAAGGCAAAAAGAGTGTGATCTTTGCCAATACCTACATTTTCACCTGGGTGATGCTTGGTACCTCTTTGTCTCACAATGATGTTACCTGCAATAACCTGCTCTCCACCAAACTTCTTCACGCCCAATCTTTTGGATTGTGAATCTCTACCATTTCTGGAACTACCTACGCCTTTCTTATGTGCCATAGCTTTATTCGTTTATCGTCTTAAAAGAGAAAACTTAGAGTGATATATTTTCGATCAAAACTTTGGTGAAATCTTGTCTGTGACCATTCTTCTTTTTGTAGCCTTTTCTACGCTTCTTTTTGAAGACAATCACTTTATCACCTTTTACATGATCCAGGATTTTCCCGGATACCTTGGCTCCTGCTAGAAGAGGAGCTCCTACAGACACAGAGCCGTCAGCTTCCGCTAACAAGACTTGGTCAAATTCCACGGAAGCGCCAGCTTCACCGTCAAGCTTGGGAGCATAGACGTGCTGATCTTTTGTTACTTTGAACTGCTTTCCAGCGATGTTTACAATTGCGTACATGAGTATTTTGAATTCTTAGTCGAAATCGGAGTGCAAATATAGGCAAGAAGAACTGAACAAAAAAGCTGAGTTAAGAAATATCTCATAGCAATCTGGGGTTCTGAACTAGTCTTTTTAAAATCAAGCATAAAAGTATCTGATATGGCCTGCTTGGAGTAATTGGATTTTCATTGAATTGAAGTGGGAAGTTTTAAAAAAAACTCATTTAACCTTGATTTTCAGCTACTTGAGCTCAAAATTATTAGATCAATTTTTCTGACTATCAGTCAATTTGATCTTGAATTTTGGTAAAAAAACTTTTTTCAAACTTTCTTAAAAAATATCAGAGGCCTTAAAAAGGGCTAAATGACTAATCCTAAGCTTAAGAGATGACTCTGTAATTAACTGAATTATAGTATTTTATTTAAATTTGAATTTTGGTCAAAAATCTCCTTTAAGTATCTCTTCAAGGGTTTTATTTGTCGGTTTTGGTTTACATATTTGCTTAAAGGCTGTTCTGAAAAGGCAGCCTTTGCTATCTCCAGCCCAGATTGACTAATAAACAAAATGCCTTCATTACCATTAATAGTAAAATAAACGAGAGAGAAAGATGCAGCAAGAACCAATTCTAGTAGCAAACAATAGTCGATTTGTATTATTTCCAATACAGCACAACGACATCTGGCAATATTATAAGAAAGCGGAGGCAAGTTTTTGGACGGCTGAGGAAATTGATTTAAGCCAAGATTTGAGAGATTGGAAGGCACTAAGTGACGGAGAGCGACACTTCATATCACATGTGCTCGCATTCTTTGCCGCAAGCGATGGAATCGTAAATGAAAATCTTGCGGAGCATTTCGTGTCAGAGGTTCAATATACAGAAGCTAAATTTTTCTACGGGTTTCAGATCGCAATGGAAAATATCCATTCAGAAACTTATAGTCTCCTGATTGATACCTATATCAAAGATGCAGTTGAAAGAGATCGCTTGTTAAATGCCATGGAGCATATAGAGTGCGTTAAGAAAAAAGCTGATTGGGCATTAAGATGGATCGATAATGGAAACTTCCAAGAAAGACTTATCGCATTCGCTGCAGTTGAAGGTATCTTCTTCTCCGGTTCTTTCTGTTCCATTTTCTGGATGAAGAAAAGAGGATTAATGCCAGGTCTTACATTTTCAAATGAGTTGATTTCCAGAGACGAAGGACTTCATTGTGATTTTGCTTGTCATTTGTACACAAAACATGTGGTTAATCCTTTACCAAAAGAAACGGTAAGAAGGATCATAATGGATGCCGTGGAGATCGAAAAGGAGTTTGTCACAGACGCTCTGCCAGTCCGCTTGATCGGTATGAATGCAGATCTGATGTGTCAATATATTGAGTTTGTGGCTGATAGACTTTTGGATGAGTTAGATTGTGAGAAAGTTTGGAATAGCACCAATCCATTTGATTTTATGGATATGATTTCTCTTCAAGGCAAGACTAACTTTTTTGAAAAAAGAGTTGGAGATTATCAGAAGGCAGGCGTGATGAAAACAGGAGACGCTTCTGAATCATCTGCTAGATTCTCAATTGGCGAAGATTTTTAATAACACTTTTACCACCACCCCAAACATCACCTGAATATGTTAGTAATTAAAAGAGACGGAAGACGAGAATCTGTAAGATTCGACAAAATCACAGCAAGGATCGAAAACCTTTGTTATGAGTTGGATCCTAAATTTATCCAGCCAATAGAAGTGGCAAAAAAGGTAATTGATGGCCTTTATGATGGGGTAAGTACTACAGAACTTGACAACCTAGCTGCAGAAGTTTGTGCTTCACTTACCGTGAAGCACCCCGACTATGCTACCCTGGCTGCCAGAATCGCTATTTCGAATCTTCATAAAACTACGAGTCAGTCTTTCTCAAATACAATGAAAAGACTTTACACGTATGTCAATCCAAAAACAGGAGGAAATGCTTCATTGATTGATCCGGAAGTTTACGGAATCGTTAAAAAGAATGCAGCAAGACTTGACGAAACCATCGATTATAAAAGAGACTTCGGATATGATTACTTTGGATACAAAACGCTTGAGAAGAGTTATCTGATCCGACTGGATGGTAAAGTTGTAGAAAGACCTCAACACATGCTGATGAGAGTTGCTGTAGGCATTCATAAGGAAGACATCGAATCCGCAATTGAGACCTATAACCTCCTTTCGGAAAAGTGGTTTACACATGCCACTCCTACATTATTCAATGCTGGCACTCCAAAACCCCAATTGTCTTCCTGCTTCCTTCTGACCATGAAGGATGATAGCATTGACGGCATTTATGACACGCTAAAGAATTGCGCAAAAATCTCGCAGTCAGCTGGTGGTATTGGACTTTCAATTCATCATGTTAGAGCTAAGGGCTCGTATATCAAAGGAACAAATGGAGTTTCCAACGGGATAGTGCCTATGCTTAGAAACTTTGATATGACAGCACGCTATGTCGATCAGGGGGGAGGAAAGAGAAAGGGAAGCTTTGCAATCTATCTCGAACCATGGCATGCGGACGTAAAGGATTTCCTTGAGCTAAAGAGAAACCACGGTAAAGAGGAAATGCGTGCAAGAGATCTATTCTATGCTATGTGGATTCCAGATCTATTTATGAAGCGAGTGGAGCAAAATGAAGATTGGTCACTATTCTGTCCGAACGAGGCGCCAGGACTTTCTGATTGCCATAGCGAAGAATTCGAAAGGCTGTACGAGAAATACGAAAAGGAAGGAAAAGCACGTGAGACGATCAAAGCTCAAGAGCTTTGGTTCGAAATCTTGGAATCTCAGATTGAAACCGGAACTCCCTATATGCTTTACAAGGATGCTGCAAATGCTAAGTCAAATCAGAAAAACTTGGGAACCATCAAGTCTTCAAACTTGTGTACAGAAATCATCGAATATACTGCACCGGATGAAGTGGCTGTTTGTAATTTGGCATCCCTTGCATTGCCAAAGTTCATAACTACAGGACCAGATGGTAAGGTTTTCTTTGATCACCAAAAGCTTTACGATATCACTAAAGTAGCTACCAAAAATCTTAACAAGGTCATTGATGTAAACTACTATCCTATCGAAGAGGCTCGCAAATCAAACTTCCGTCACAGACCAATTGGATTAGGTGTACAAGGCTTGGCAGATGCATTCATTATGCTTCGAATGCCATTTGACTCTCCTGAAGCAAAAGGTCTGAATGAGGATATTTTTGAGACAATTTATTTCGCTGCTATGGAGACATCCATGGAATTGGCTAAAACTCAAGGAACCTACGAAACTTATGAGGGCTGTCCGGCTTCTCAGGGAATCTTTCAGTTTGACATGTGGAACGTAACTCCTAAATCAAACCGTTGGGATTGGGCGTTATTAAAAGAGAAAGTTAAAAAATTCGGATTGAGAAACTCGTTGCTAGTGGCTCCAATGCCTACAGCTTCCACTTCTCAGATTCTTGGCAATAACGAGTGCTTTGAACCTTATACCTCCAATATCTACACAAGAAGAACGCTTTCAGGTGAATTCATCATTGTCAATAAGCATTTGATGAAGGATCTGATTGAACTAGGTCTATGGACTGACTCCATGAGAAATAGACTTATTTCTACCAATGGTTCTGTTCAAATCGTACCGGGAATCCCTCAGCATATTAAAGATATTTATAAAACCGTTTGGGAGATTTCCCAAAAGGTAATCATAGACATGGCTGCTGATCGAGGGGCTTATATCTGCCAATCACAGAGTATGAATATTTTCATGCAAGATCCAAACTTTGGTAAGCTCACATCCATGCATTTCTATGCTTGGAAAAAAGGATTGAAAACCGGAATGTATTACCTAAGATCTCAGGCAGCTACAAGTGCTATAAAATTCACGTTAGATAAATCATCCTTTGAACCAAAAGTGGAAAAAGTCAGCCCCGAACAAGTAGTCAAAGCTGAAAAACAAGATGCAATAGCATGCTCTCTCGATAATCCTGCTGGATGTGAGATGTGCGGGAGCTAAAATTTTAGAGTTTGTTAAATTGCTAATGGCGTTTGAAAGTTTCAAACGCTTTTTTTTATCTTAAATGGTAAAACATAATCAAATGGAAAAAGAATTAATCAAATCAAAACTGAATAAACTAACGGAATTAGGTGCCCCGTTATTCGGTATAATGAGTTCACAACACATGATAGAGCATCTTACCTTAACATTGAAATTATCATCAGACAGAATCAAAATTCCTGAGTTTGAACCTTCAGCAAGACAATTGATTCAAAAAGACACACTGTTAAATTCTTTTATAGAATTTCCCAGAGGGATAAATGCTCCAGGCCTAGAAGGAACACTTCTAGCTTTAAAAAACGATTCACTATCCGCCTCCATTGATCAACTTATTGGAAGCCTTGAATATTACAACCAATATTTTTCAGAAAATCCTGATTCAAAACCTACACATCCGAGATTTGGCAAATTGAACCATACGGAATGGGAAAAGTTTCACGCTAAACACTTCAAACATCATTTTTCGCAATTCGGAATTTGGTGAGAAAAAAGATCTAAAGACCCTATAAAAGCAAAAAACCCAGCAGTATGAGTGCTGGGTTTGAATAATGTGGCGGCGACCTACTCTCCCGGGTGTAACCCCAGTACCATCGGTGCTGCAGGGCTTAACTTCTCTG
>JBKJKX010000119.1:0-7477 GCA_046597285.1 Algoriphagus sp.
GCGCATTACAATTTGCTGGAAGACGAAATCAACACAGAACTCGTCCCACTTTCGAAGGAAATGGGTTTCGGGCTGATGAATGCTGCTCCCTTACTTCAGCGGATTTTGTCGGATCAATCTCTTCCTGGCTGGCATCGATCCCCTCAGCCCGTAAAAGACACCCAGCCAAAATTGCTTGCACTTTGCAAAAGCTATGGGGTGAAACTAAGCGATGTCGCAATCCGCTATGCAATGGATCATCCGGATATTGCTACCACGATTGTTGGGATGTGCGACCTTGCCACGGTAAAGCAAAATATCAGTGTATTGGATTTCAGGATTCCTGAAGGCCTTTTGGAAGAAATAGAAGCACTTGTCGCTCCCGTTAAAAATCAGATGTGGTTTGAAGGAAGAGAAGAGAATAACATTTGAATTGGAAAGTCTGGAATTAGTAAAGAAAAAGAAAAAGAGAAATTGAAAGTTTGGAACGTGTGGCGGCGGAGTTTTGAAAGTGGACCATTGACCAAAAATAGAAGCAAATGAAAGCCTTATTTTTAACAGAAGTAGGAAAAACAGAAGTTAGGGAAGTTCAAAAACCAACTCCGGGAAGTGGTGAAGTTCTGCTTAGAGTCGGCATGGTTGGTTTTTGTGGAGGAGATTTGAATGGATTCAAAGGGATGTTCCCGCTTCAGGAATATCCTAATATTCTGGGACATGAAGTGGGAGGAACAATCGAAACGATAGGTAAAGATGTACCGGAAACTATCAAACCAGGGATGAAGGCCACCATTTACCCCTACCTCAATTGTGGGAAATGCGTCGCTTGCAGAAAAGGTCGACCAAACGCATGCAAAGAGAACAAAACGATGGGTGTTCGCAGGCCCGGAGCAATGACACGATACATTACGCTTCCCTGGAAAGATCTTTTCCTTTCGGAGAAATTATCCCTTCGGGAATTGGCGCTTGCCGAACCCTTGACGGTGGGTTTCCATGCTGCAGCGAGGGGAAAAGTTTCCAAGGAAGATCGAGTTGCGGTGATAGGTTGTGGAATCGTAGGATTGGGAGCGGTAGCTTCGGCAGTGAATCGTGGAGCAAAAGTGATTGCCATCGACCTGGACGATTCCAAACTCGCAATCGCCCGCAAGATTGGAGTTGCCCACACGATCAATCCATCAAAACAAGATTTGCATCAGACTCTGCAGGAACTCACCGGCGGCGATGGTCCTGACGTAATTATCGAAGCGGTAGGAAGTCCCGTTACCTATCGCTCTGCAGTGGACGAAGTCGCCTTTTTGGGTAGGGTCGTTTGTATTGGGTATGCAAAGCTTCCCGTTGAATTCAACACAGCACTTTTTGTCCAAAAAGAGATTGAAATTTTGGGCTCCCGCAATTGTGTGGGTAGCGCCGATTTTCCTGAAGTAATCCGCTATTTGGAGACCGGGAAGTTTCCTGTGGAGGATGTGATCAGCAAAGTCATTTCCATAGATGAAGGTCCTAAAACCATGGACGCATGGGCAAAAAATGCAGAAGGAATTATCAAAATTATGATTGACTTTGACCGATAAATCGATGATCCGATCCAGCGTTACCATTGCTCTTGTGCCACAAATTAAGACCGGCCCCTGGATTTTTTGGGAAGATTTGGAATCCGGTATGGCCAAAGCTGCTGAGCTTGGCTTTGATGGGGTGGAGTTATTTACACACTCAGCAGACGCGATAGAACCCGATAGATTGCTTGAGCTTTTGGAGAAATATGAATTGAAACTTTCAGCCGTTGGAACCGGGGCGGGGAAAGTTATCCACGGTCTTACGCTTACCGATTCTGATCCTGTAATTCGGGAAAAAGCAGTTTCATTTATTTCAGAGATGATTTCATTTGGAGCTACTTTCGGAGCACCTGTAATTATTGGTTCGATGCAAGGAAACATCCTGCCGGGAAAGGATCGGGCCGAAGTGATGAATTGGCTGGCTGATGGACTGAACCAACTTGGAAATCATGCCGGGTTACTTGGCGTTCCGTTGATCTACGAACCCCTGAATCGATATGAAACCAATTTGCTGAATACTCTGGAAGCCGGGGCAAAATTTATCACTACATTAAAAACCAAAAACGTGAAATTATTGGCCGATCTGTTCCATATGAATATCGAAGAATCAAATATCGCTGAGAGTATCTACAACTTTGGCAGCTATATAGGTCATGTGCATTTTGCAGACAGCAACCGCCGACCGATGGGTTTTGGTCATACTGAAATGGCAGGAATTGCCTCAGCACTTAAAGAAATTGAGTATTCAGGATTTGTCTCCGCAGAGGCTTTTCCTTATCCTGATCCGGAAGCGGCTGCAAAACAGACGATTCTTTCTTTCAAAAAATACTTTAGCCACGGTAAAAGAGAGAGGCTAGATAGCTTACATCTGTAATCCAATAATTTATCCATTTCTAAGTAGCCCAATAAAACCATCAGCTAAATGCAACGTTTTTGCCTCACTCTTGACCTGATCGATGATCCGGAATCAATCCGGGTTTATGAACAACATCATGCTCCCATGGCCGCATGGCCGGAGGTGACTCAGCATGATATCGACTGCGGAATTTTAAATATTGAGATCTTCCGAACCGGAAATCGGATGTTTATGATCTTGGAAACAAAGGATGATTTTACCATCGAAAAGAAAGCCGTGATGGACGCTGCTAATCCGATCATTGCCAAATGGGAAGCCTTGATGTGGGGTTTTCAACAGCCATTAGCTTGGGCAAAGCCCGGTGAAAAATGGGTTCTGATGAATAGGATATTTAAGTCCGGTGAGTGAAAAAAGGAAAATCATGAAAAAAAATGTATTTACTCAATTAGAATTAAGCTCAAAAAGAAGCCCTATCGTGATAAATAATCCAATAAATGATTTGTTTTCATTCAATTATTATAAATTCACATCGTAATTAAAGTCATGAAGTCAGGAATTTAACCACTAAACTTATCAACAAGCATGAAAAACCTTAGCACAATCAAGTCTTACGCAGTAGCTACGCTAGTATTTGGAACACTTTCTTTTGGAACGTTGACTTCCTGTGGAAACAAAACTACCGAGGAAGAAACTGAAGAAGCAGTTATGGAAGAGCCAGCAGCTGAGCATCCAGCCGAAGGAGCAGAGCATCCTGCTGCTGATACTGTAGCAACTGATACTACTTCTGCTCAGTAAGTTAGAGGAGCAAAAATTAATAATCCTGGCGATTGGTGAGTTTTTCCAATTGCCAGGATTTTTCTTTTGTCTTTTTCAGACCGATTATTCAGAATCTGTGCCTGTGCGAGTGAATGAAAAGCTTGATTGAGCTTTCACTTCTTTCCCATCAATTTCCAGAAGCGGGTAAGCTAAAAAATTGATTGGTCCCGAAGCAGGTCCAGGACTCACGATCAGATCGCGCCCCCTGCTTAGTTCGATTCTGTTTGCCGGATGGCGGCCAAAATAATAAGTAGCCAAAGCGGAATATTTGTTGGCTTCGCTGATATCTACAGGCCACCATTTGCCATCTGCGTAGAATTCTGCCCAGCAATGATACCCATCTATGCCTCCTTCATTTCTTTCCGAAGGGATAGAGGCACCGATTGAGAATCTTGCTGGAATCCCAACTGACCTCGCAAGTGAGATAAAGAATGAGTGAAATTCGGTGCAGTTTCCGGTTTTGGAATCGCAAGCATAATTTGAATCACCGCGTCCGAAATCCCCAAATTTCATGTAGCGCATGTTGTCAATAATGTAATCGTAAAGTGCTCTGGCCTGTATGAGTTTGCTATCGTTGAGTTTGTTACCGATTGCTTCTTTGGCGATTTCTTCAAATCTTCCGCCTATTGGCATCAGGATATTGGATGCCAGATAAAGTTCAGGTTTAGGTTGATCTGCTTCGAAAGGACCTTTTTCAGTTCGCACGACTTGGTAAATGATTTCAACCTTTTCTCCACTGTCCTCTGGGCCTAGCTCCAGATACAAGATTGAATTGTTATAAAGCTTTTCGGTTAGAGTTTTCTTTTTTCCCGGCGCGGTGATTGAAACTATTTTTACCTGCTGAAAAGGATCTGTTTGTGCAATTGGAATCCACATTTTAGCAGATTGAGTCAGTTCAGGGACAGTTGCAGTGTAGAAAAATTCGAAAGAGTCTTTTCCCTCGATTACACCGAGGAGATTATTGGAGGATTTTTCTACAGCTACGCGATACCAGGTTTTATCTTCTTTATTTTGTTTCCAGGAATAGAAAGGTTTCCCGTTTAGTTTATGAACCTTAGTTTCGGTCACATTCATATTTCCCGGTTCGCCATTCATAAAGAAGTCTACGTCATATACATCTCCACTCACATCCACCAAGTCTACGCATGCAAAATGTCTGTCCGGTCCTAGGTTGGAAAGGTATTCTGTATGAACTCTGACGAGTTTCATTTTTAGGTCGTTATTCTCGTCTTTTACTGGGAAATAACCTTCGTTTTCGGTAGTGGTCTTCGCAATAAAGGCCTTAATTCCAGCTTCAATTTCTGAAATATTAACTTTTTGGATCGGGGTTTCTGTTCGTATTTCCTTTTCGCCTGAGCCCGAATGGCAGGCTGTCAGCAAAAGGAAAAATGCAGATATAAGTATGCGGGAGTGAATCATAATTTTTTAATCAACAAGTCGAATAAAGGTAATAATTTAAGTGCAATTCGATTTTTTCCGGGCTAGGTCACAACCACTCAAAGGATGATTGATGACTTAAAGTGATGCAAATCAAATTCCCATTTTGTCAAACACCGGGGAAAGATATCCCTTTTACTCTTCGATAAAGATTGAGTGCATATTTATCAGTCATTCCGGAGATGAAATCCACAAGTGAGCGAAGCATAGGATATGGATTGACTTCCGCTCCCCATCCTTTTAGCGGAAAGTCCTCAGGTAGAAGTCGCAAGATACTTTTATCCTGACCGGAGAATTGGTCCGAATTATAAAATTGATGATACAACGCTTGCGAAAAAACAGAAAGTAGGCCTTCCAATACTTGAAAGCCTGCTGCTTCTTTTTCCAAAACGACTTTTGATCGGTAAATTTTAGTAACTGAAACGGAAGAAATCTCCTGAAGAGCATTTGCAGATGGGATAATATCTGTAAGGGCTTTATCGAAATGTCCCTTGCACATACTCTCTTCATATTGTGCGAACACTTCTACCGTTTCCCGAATCAATTCACCAATTGCCAGAGCTCTTAGCGTACCTAGATTCTGAGATTCAGACCTTGGTTTTTTTAGTTTTTCCGGGTCGAATTTATCTTTTAAAATAGGGGCCAATAGTTTGACAGTTTCTTCAAAACTCACCAAGCCCAGCGTGCAACCATCTTCCAAATCGATGATGCTGTAGCAAATATCATCTGCTGCCTCTACCAAGAAAGCCAGAGGATGTCGAAGCCAGCATTCAGGACTGGACTTTTCCAAACCCAAAAAAGCCCCCATCAACTCAAAATCAGCCAATTGATTGATAAAAAAGCCGTATTTTTTTTGGCTTTTGCGTGCAATATCTCGCTGGGGTATAAGGCTTGGTCGAGGATATTTGGTAAATGCTGCAAGTGTGGCATAGGTTAACTTCAGTCCAAACTGCTTGGAAACCAGCATTCTGAATCCTTGAGCGTTTCCCTCGAAGTTGCAAAGGTCAGACCAATGTTCAGGTCTGACATGTCTCTCCCAACAATTTCCAGCCGGGTGAAATTTAAAAAAATCCGAGATAGCCTCTTCTCCGGCATGGCCAAAAGGGGGATTTCCAATGTCATGAGTGAGCGATGCTGCGGCTACAATTCCACCAATTTCATAAGAGGAAATCCCTGTTTTATGAAGGTGGGGATACCTTTCTAGCAGGATTTCTCCGGCTGCTTTTCCCAGAGTTCTGCCGACACTGGACACTTCCAGGCTATGAGTTAAACGGGTGTGTACAAACGCATGCTCGGGAAGCGGGAAAACCTGCGTCTTGTCCTGAAGGTTTCGGAAAGGAGATGAAAAAATGATTCGATCATAATCCACTTCAAATTCACTTCGAACCACTTGTGTGGGGGTATTCCCGGGGGCATCTCCAAATCTTCCCCTTGCTAAAAGCTTTTCCCATTTCATCATCCCCAAAAATAAGAAGCCGCGGAGATTAAATGCCAACGAATTTGAAACTTTGAGTTAATGGCATGGTGATTGAGCATAGGGTTGGAATCTAAACCAAAATACTATGAAGGGATTTATTTCTTATTTAATGCTGATGGCAGTATTGCTTGTTGGCATCTCATGTTCTAATGACGATGAGCCGAGCTCAGCTGAAGCAAGAATTAGTTTTTATATGGTCGATGCACCTGCTAATTACGATGAAGTATGGATCGAGGTAGAGTCCATCAAAGTCAATGTCGATAAAAATGGAGAAGACAGTGGAAATGATTCGGACGAATCAGGATGGGAAGAAATCCCATTCGAAGCCAATAGCAACTATGTTAATTTACTCGATTTGACGGGTGACAATTCTCTTTTGCTGGGAACTGAAGATTTTCCGGAGGGAAAAATTAACCAGATTAGACTCATTTTGGGTGATGACAATTACGTGGTGGTGAATGGAAAACGATCTGATCTCACCACTCCAAGTGCGCAACAAAGTGGTCTGAAAATAAAAGTGAATCAGGTAATCGAAGGAGGAAACTTCTATGACCTCGTTATAGATTTCGATGCAGCAAAGTCAATCGTTTCTGCCGGAGCTTCTGGAAAGTTGATTTTGAAGCCAGTTCTGAGAGCCTATTTGGAACAAGCTTCTGGAATTATGGGACAAGTCATGCCCGTGGCAGCTCAAGTGATTAAAGTGACAGCTACTCGCAATGGTGAAGAGTTCAACACTTTTGCCGATATCACAGGAAACTTTAAAATAGGTGGCCTGACAAATGGTACATATTCTTTGACCTTTACACCAAATGAACTTTACAGCCCCAAAACTGTCGAAACAGTGGTAGTTGTAAACGGGAAAATGACAACAGTTCCACCTCTTACGCTCACGCTGAAATAATATTTGATTAAGCCGGTCTCGACCGGCTTTTTTTATACCTTTTCTGTTCTTCAATTTGGATATGCTTTTTTGATGAGTTTTGAACTAAATTTGAGCCGTGAAAAAAACCGCAACCCTTTTTCTGGCTTTTCTTTTTTCGATCCCATTTTGGAGTTGCGAGCCAGCAGATTCAAATCCTACAGCACTTTTGAATGTAATTTTAATCGATGCTCCTGCCCGATGGGACTCGGTTTTTGTTCAGGTGGAAGGGGTTGATATTGAAATACAGCTTCTAGGTCGAGAATCCGAGACCCAAACTTTTTTTCTTCCTTATAGTCTTGGAGACAATGTGATTGAAGTGAGTGCGTTAATTGCCGGCGAAGGATTACTGCTTGGAAGAGACGAGCTGCCGGTTGGAAAAATCGTTTCCGCTACGTTCCGGATTGGTACTTCTCATTCTTTGTTTCTAAAGGGAGACCGGTATG
>JBKJKX010000125.1:0-24995 GCA_046597285.1 Algoriphagus sp.
TGAGCTTGAGTAGGTTGCTTCCAGATCTGGTAGTTTCAGACATACTCCTGATCTCCTGTAGAGATATCAGCTTCCCATAGTGTTTAGCTACAATCCTTAAGCAGGTAGGACCACAGTCTTTGGAATCTGGTTGCTTGTAGAAGGGAAAAAAGGACATACAATCAATATATATTAAAAGAGAATGATATATCTAGTGAGAAAATTAAAAAATACATAATGGAAAGTAATTTACATTTTTAACACAATTTACATACTCAGAAATAATAATAAATAAAATATATTATAACTTAACTATGCCTATAATAGGATTTAGCTCTTCCGCAGAAGTTTTAGAAAAACTAATCATCTTAATAAAATAGAATTGATCATTTTCCAAATCAAGTGGTCTTAATACAACGTTCTCCTCATTCTCAATTAAAATACCTTCATCTAAATTTATGGAAAAATCAGTATCTCTACTTCCTATATAAAAGGCACTACTCCCTTCTCTATTGTATTCACATAAAATAAATTTTTTAGAAATAAAAATATTCTTAATGACAATCAATTTATTACCTTCTTTATTGAATAATGGCGAGGCAAAATTTAGTTTAAGCACAGGTATCAACGATGCGTTATCAATCTTAAATAAAGTATCTCTAATAATGCTTTCATTGGTAAGAACAGGCGTATAAATAAAATTATCTCCGTCAACCTTTGAAATATAGTTTTTATATGGAAAAGTCGCTCCTGCTTCTTCATTCATCTCGATATGAAGGAGTGGAATTGAATCTACAACATCCAATTTAGGGCTAACTTTAAACAATGAACGTTGATTTACAAATTTGCTCCCAACTTTCTTACCGTCCTGTCCCGCTATCACGACTAACTCGTTATCGATAATTTCCACATAATCAATAAAAAATGGGAAGCTTTTCTCAACAATGTATTCATTGTCCAATGTATATGTGATCAGCCTTCTACCAGAAGCTAAATACAGTCGCTCTGATTTTTCGTCGATAACAAACGAGGAAAGATTAAAAAATTCACCAGGTCCTTCTCCTTCTGTCCCTATTTGATGAAGAAACTTTCCATTTGTGTCAAAAACAAGAATTTTCCCTGGGAAATCTACCACATAGAGTTTATCCTTGAAAAATATTACCTCTTGAATTAAACTCAAAAATGACTCATCACTGGTCTCTAGAGAGATATATTCAACTGATTTAGCTATTTCTGATAGGGCAAAATTTGGTTGAACTTCCTTTGGAATATCGAAGGAGGTAATCCCCTTTTCATTTGATGAGGAACAACTTAGAAAATAAAAACATAATAAATTAAGACTTAATTTTAAACAAAACAATCGAGATTTTATTGTCATTTGTGTTATATTTTTTGTAAGAAAACATATATTCATTAGAGTTGGTAAGAAAGGGTGCATAAAATCCAGAATTTTTCACATCATCATAAAACCCTGAATTTTCACCTTTTCTACTTAAGTATTGCTTATCAGTCTCCAAATCATAAAAGAAAACATAATTATTATTTAAATATTTGAAAGTAGTGGTAACGAATTTCCCAGCTATTCCTTGATTTAAAGAAAATATTATATTCCCAAGAGCAGGCTTATTTTTGTAAATATTTTTAAAAGTTATAATTGGCTTTTTAAACTCATCAATTGAGGAATAAATTTCGTTAACTTGACCCATTGAAACAAATAATTCATTATTACTTAATGAAAGTGAGGAATTTCTAAAAGCTTTGCTCTCGCCAACCACATACTTCATTTCTTTTTTAGTCTCAATCAATTTTAGACTTAACGGATCATAGGTGTCTAAATAGTAAATTATTGAATCACCAGTATATTGAAATCCAGCTACATAAAGTTTGTTATTGAACATTTTTATTGTTGAAATACTCTTATCTACTTCAACTTCTTTAACAACTTTATCCTCATCAATATCTATAGATAAAATCTTATTATTATGTGCCACAAACAACATACCTTTTTCAGGATAATACGCCATACTTTTGATCAATTTCTTGTCTTTTGACCTATAAATCTCCCCTATAAAAGATCCTGATTTATGCAATTTAGCTACCGATATTGAAAATCCTTTATAATCCACTTCGCCAGGAGATATATAAAAAAAACTCCCACTAATCACCAAATGTCTAATATTACTATAATCCTTGTTTAAATCAAAAATCAATACATCATCAGCAACACTTGAAACATTTATGCGATCAAGGTAAATATGTTTAACCACAATCTCTTGATCCACAAGATAATTGAATATGCTCAATAAGTAAGGAAGAAATAAAACCATCATAATTTTTATTATAAAAGTGGGACTTTTGATCGTCCCACTTGAGATCATTGATATTAATCAAGCACCGATGCAAGTCGCTCCCATACCATTACACTGACTACCAGCACTCTGCAAGGCCGATCCTAAGGTATAACTAGATACAGTAAAAGGATCATTTTGACCACTACCTCCTACAAATCCGCAATAACATTCATAATCATAACCTCCATAAATGTTGGCTAGCTGACTCCGCTGAAGAACTTCTTCAGAGAGTAGTTTCAATTTTCCTAAACTTAACTTTTTCATTTTTTTTGATTTTAAAGATAATTTTTTCTCCGGACAGATAAGGACACCCGGAGTTTGTGCCCATTCATCGCGATTGAATATTATATTATCCTAATTTATAAATCTTCGAAAGCTTTATTAATCAAGTATATACTTTAAATCCTCAACACTATATTCCTTAGGAAGCGATATCAATTAATAAATAAGGTCGGTGTTTAAGAGGTATTTTCATTCTCACACCAATCATCCATATCCTCTGTTTTCTCCTCCTGAATTCTAAGTTCTCCATTCATCGGATAATTAGCAGCAAATATGATATCGTCTTTTGCTCATCTCCGTACCAGTCATACAACGCATGGCGGGTGAGGTTTAAATCACCTTTACTTGATACAACTACCAGTAAATGATTAGCATAAATTTGGGTAAAGCAAAAACCGAATCCTATACCGTATTTACTAATTTTCAGTAATTTTTTACTAAGCTAATTTAATCTTTCAACACGTAAAAACCGATTCAAATCAGAAAAAATTATACTTGGATCGCTCAGCTTGAGCAAATTGCTGCCTGACCGTGTTGTTTCTGACAGGCTCCTGATTTCCTGCAGGGATATCAGCTTGCCATAGTGCTTGGCAATTATTCTTAGACAGGTAGGGCCACAGTCTTTGGAATCAGGTTGCTTGTAAAAAGCGAAGAGTTTTTTCAATTAAGAATTAAATGATATTAAACTATTGATAAAATGTAAATATATTTGATATGAACCTAGTCTTCTATTTTTAATTTTACTTTATTGATTATATCTAGTTGTTTCTACTAATCAAACTACTTGGATGAAACCCTTAATCTTCTGTTTCACAATTAGAAGTACTATTTGTGTCAAACAGTACAACTCCCATCTATTATATTTAATTACATTTTTTTTGAATTTTTTCCTTGCTCAAAAGATAATTTGGAGTTTTAAAATTTATAATCTCTAATGTCATACCTTTATAGATACATAAATATGATTTACTAATATTCTGTCAATTCAAATACTATTTGGGAAAATATTTAATCTTCTTTTTTCAATTCAAACACAGAGTAAGTTGTGTACTCAGGCTCAGAATCTTCCAAATAACTATTTTTAAGAAGTAATAAATTTTCCCCTATGACTATAATTTCCGAGTGGGGCTCACAAGATAAAGGAAATTGAATTTCCTGCAGCTGAATTCCATCCTTTAGGATAATAATTTTATACACATTAGGATCTTGAAAAGAAAAATAATCTGGGTCTTCTGTTTTTCGAAGATTGGTTGCAGATTCTGAAAGTCCTTCAAAATATAGTAAACCAATTAAATTAGAATTAAAGTTAATTACTGCTTTATTCTTTGATTTTTGACTAGCAATAAAGTTTTGGTGTTGAATCTGCACTTTTTCTATCAATTTAAGATCCGATTCCAAATCATAAATGCCTATTTCATTTGATTTTTCAAATGTCAGATAAAGAAACTTTGACTCATGAACAATACAAAAAACTTGCACCGGGTGATTTTGCATACTTCCTTCATCCAACTCGTAAGATGGAAGTAGCTGAGGGTCATTTTTAAATACCCAGTCCAATCCCTGTATTTCAGGATTATACAATTCAATTAAATACTTTGAGAAAACATCGGGCACATTGCTTCCAATATTTGTATTTACTCCTGAGAAAAATGAAGTAAAGAAAAATGGTGATCCATTTTCAGAAAGTCTATAATATGGCACTTTTGTTTTAGGTCCTCCATAGAATTTGATTGTTCTTTCAGAGGCAAATTTCTTTCTATCTCTAACCTCCCAATCTTCATTATACCATAAAAACTCTGTCGAACTTAGGGCAAAATAACCCCCTTCTTCATAATTAAAGGAGGCGGCGATCAAACTAGAATTATATTCATTGGGCCCCTCTCCAATGCGAAAAACAGATTTCAATAGATGCCCTTTACTATTCAACAGTAGAAATTCGTCAGTTACTTGATCATATGCTAAAAATTGGCTTTTATCCAGATTATAATCCAATATCCTTACAGGATTCTCCCTATCAACCCTAATAGAATCAATTTTAGCAAGGAAGTAAGATTCCTTATCTTCAGAATTTAAATTTTGGCTCTTACCACAAGCGAAATTCAAAATAAAAAGGTAGATTAAACCTGATCGAATTAAAACTTTCCAAATATTTTCTACTTTTATAAGGATGAATTTGTAAATCATTTTGTCAATGTATTATTTTTACATTATTATAATATGGAACATAAAAGAAATTCACTACCTGATAAAACTCATCAGGTAGTGAATAATTATGGTTAACAAGTATACTCAACACATGTATCAATCCCTCCATTTTCCGTGCATCCAGTTGTGGGGCATTCTCCAGACCTTCCAGCGAATTGCGTCGCATCTTTACAGTTTAATGTATGGCATTTTCCTCCACTCCCTCCATATATCGTTGATAATTGACTTCTTTGAAGCACCTCTTCGGAAGCGAGCTTCAACTTTCCTAATTTTAATTTTTTCATGATTTTTTTATTTTTAAAAGATTTACTATTTCACCGGACTAGTAAAGACACCCGGAAATATGCCTATTCATCGCGACTGAATATTTTAAAAATTCTAATTTAATAGAACAAAGAATAACCTGCTAATCCAATAAATACTTCAAATCCTCCGCCCCATATTCTTTTGGCAGCTCATAACCATTAATAAACAAAGTGGGAGTATAAGTAATATTCTCCTTAAGGCACCATTCTTCCATATTTTCAATTTTCTCGGTCTGAAGATCCAGTTCACCGTTCATTTTGTATTTAGCGGCAAATCCTTCATAATCCCTATCTTCTTGGTCATGCCAGTCGTCCAAAGCTCTGCGAATAAGCCCATCATCACCTTTCTCCGCCAATGCCATCAGATGACGTACTGTTTTTTCATTTCGTTTATTACCTCTACTCGTAGAGAATAGGATTTGAAGGTCTATGTTTCCCTTATCGAAAAGCTCCTCCAATACAGGATGCATCTTGGAGCAGGGACCACAAAATGGATTGCTTACTTTTATGATTTGGTATTTAGAGAATTCACTCTTCCTCATGATACCGATACCTTGAGGTACATCCAGCATCTTTCTGGATCGTGAAAGTGCTGCTTGAAAAAGTTGCTTATTGCTCTTAAGTTTAGCAAGATCTCTCTTAGCTTTATATATTTCATCCTTCTGTCCCAGCATAGGTTTGATCAGAATCCCGGCCAAAATCACCCCAGTGAAAAGAGACAGAAATAAAAAAACGGAGGGAGCATTCAATCCAACTGACCAAAATCCACTACCCAGTACTGCTAAAACTTCCAAAACAAGAACTCCTTGGATCAACAAGCAGAACCTGCACCATTTCTTAATAACTATCGCCTGATAATAAAAGGAGTAGATCACCACAGGAATAGTCGCTAAACTTAGCCAAGCTAAGAATGCTATAGGCGAGGGTATTAAGAAAGACATTAAACCTATTCCAGAGAAAAAGTAAGCGAATGCAAGCAGACTTGGATTGACTCTGCCTTCCAGCCATTGGAAGGCTTTGGAATTCAGCACCTCATCACAATCTACCCGATTACCTCCTGAGCAGAACTTTTGAAGGGTAGGATTGCCCTTATCTTGCTGGTACCAAATCAGGATAACCGAGACAGACAATCCCAGTAACTTGATCATAAAATAGAGCAGGTACAGTCCTGAAGCTTCCTGCTCAACTATTCCAAAACCTGTCCAGAGCAAGAAGCTGACGGCACATACCACTGAAGCACCTTGGATAATCCGATAATCGAGAATCTTTTGGTCGATTCCCGGTTCAGCTGCACCTTCCTCGGCCTCCACCAGTAAACTCACTCCTGTCCAGCTCTTAAGAAAATCCAGCCGTGATACATCCTTTTGCTTTCCTTTTTCATCAAATATGGAAACCATATTTTCAGAAATAGCCGTGATCACATTAAAATAGCTGCCATCAGTCAGCGATACCTGGACGATTCCCGGCAGAGGTATTTCATCCAATCTATTAGGCCCAAGTTTGGCTGCCATAGACTCCACTCCATAATCCTCCAGAGTATCCGATATAGCCAATAAGCTGGGATAATGAGGATGGGTAAGAATCTTCTCCTTTAGAAATTTTCCTGTGATTGGTACTTTAAGCGACTCCAGTATTCTCTTGCATGTTATGAGACAGTTATCCATTGACTAAAAATTAAATAAAAATTCAACTAAAATTTTGATGTTTAAAATTGTTAAATAAATTTGAGCATTAAGTTTTTAAAAGACTATACCGTATTTACTAACATTCAGTAACTTTTTACTAACCCAATTAATCTTTTACCCCATGAAAATAGGCCATCACTTGAAAAAAGCCAGAGAATCTAAAAGACTAAGCCAGCATGAAGTATCCGAACTTTTAGGTATTTCACAAAAGACACTTTCTAATATTGAGAGTAGTAAAACAAAACCTTCAGTTGTTCAATTAGCCAAAATGGGTGAAATTTTTGAATTGGATGTCCTAAAATTATTATCCGATAACGGCATCCATTTATCCCCCCCCCCCCCCCATTAGAAATCTTTCTGAGGCTGAAAAAGAATTACAACAACTGAAAGATGTGCTCGAAAAAATTATCAAAAAATAAAATTTACCCTCCTTGGGATCTATGACTAATATTCAAGGTTTTGAAACTTGGCAGGTCTTGTTCTAATTAGTCGTTTGTCCTAGAACAACTTAAAATCCTTTATCTGCTCCACAAACATACCTGCACTTCCGGGGGAAATAATCAGGATAAAAATAATCCCAAAAATAGCCCCGTACAGGTGAGCGTCATGATTAATAGAGTCGTCCTGGTTTTTCCCTTTGAAATAAGAATAGATCAGGAAAAGTCCACCAAGAATAAATCCGGGAAGGCAGATGATAGCGAAAAGACAAATATCAGATAAAGGCAAAATAATTATACTGGCGAAAACCGTGGCAGATGTTCCTCCGGAAGCGCCCAAAGCCCGGTAGTAATTCTTGTCCTGATTCTTCAAATAAGTTGGGATGTCAGCAATGATAATTGCCAGGAGATAGAATGCTACAAATAGAATCCCCCCTATCATCATCCCAAACTTATACGCAAGCAACTGCTCAACCACGCCCCCAAAGAAATAAAAGGTAAACATGTTGAAGAGCAAGTGCATGTAATCCTTATGGATGAATCCCGAAGTAATGAACCGATCCCACTGCCCGTACTTTTTGATTCGATACGGAATAAATAAACAGCGCTCTAAGAAGGCCGAATTATTAAATCCGTAAATACTTGTGATCGCCGTGACGATGATCAGAATGACTGTAATCGATAAATTCATTGCTTATTTTTCGCGGTGAATCAGGTCTTCGGTGATTTGCCGAAGTTCATTGAAGTAATTCTCATTGTTGAAAGAGATAGATTCAAATTGCATGAACCCTGCTTCAAAATAACTGCTCATTTTAGCCTCCGTCAGGGTTTTGATTCCCAGATTTTCATAAATAGCCTTAACTGCATTCACTTTTTCTTCCTTGTCAAATTCTTTCTTCGAAAGCCAAAACTGAAGATCTTCAGCATTTTTCCCTTTTGCCAATTCTAAAGCCTTGATCAGCAGGAACGTTTTTTTATTTGAAATAATATCTCCTCCGACCTGTTTACCAAATTTGGCTTGATCAGCAAATACATCTAAAAGGTCATCTTTCAGCTGAAAGCCTACACCAATATTTGCCCCGAAATCATATAATTTCTGAATATTTTCCCGGCTAGCCCCAGCTAAGAGTCCTCCCAATTGCAAGGCAAAACCGAGCAAAACGGCGGTTTTCAATCGGATCATATTCAGATATGACTCTTCAGTTACTTGTGTTTCACTTTCAAAATTCATATCAAACTGCTGACCCTCACATACCTCAGACGCTGTTTTATTGAATAGACGAATGACTTCAGGAAGCAATGCAGCTTCTGTTGGTAGCAACAAATCATATGCCTTCACCATCATGACATCCCCTGAAAGAATAGCGATGTTGTGATTCCACTTTTCATGGACGGTTGCCTTTCCTCTTCTCAAGGGTGCTTGGTCCATGATGTCGTCATGCATCAGAGTGAAGTTGTGAAATACCTCAACGGCGGTTGCCTGGCTGAGAATTTTTTTGGGATCATTCTGATAAAGTCCATAAGCCATCACACTGAGCAGGGGACGAATTCTTTTTCCTCCCAGGCTCATGATATAGGTGATAGGCTCGTAAAGTTCTCGGGGTGATTCTCCAAATTTTTGATCCTGGATGAATTTCTCCAGTTTATCTAAAAGCCCTTGGGCGAGACTTCTTTCCGTCATTGTCAGCAAATTGCAAATCTATTGTTCTTCGGTCGATATCGGTCTTAACCACTCGAACCTTCACTTTGTCTCCCAAAGTGATCATTTTTTTTGTTCTCGACCCAATCAAACGCATGTTTTTCTGATCGAAATCGTAGTAATCGTCATCCATGTCCTGCAAGCGAATCATTCCCTCGCACTTCGTTTCGGTGATTTCCACAAAAACTCCCCACTCAGTGACACCGGCTACGATGCCATCGTAATCTTTCTGCTCGGCCAAAGCCATGAATTCCACCTGCTTGTACTTAATAGAAGCTCGTTCAGCATCCGCTGCACGTTTTTCCCGCTCAGATGAGTGAAGACATTTTTCTTCCCAATCTTTCGCATCGGGTGATTTTCCTCCTTCTAGGTAATGATCCAGGAGGCGATGAACCATCATGTCCGGATACCTTCTGATAGGAGAGGTGAAGTGAGTATAGTGTGCAAAAGCAAGTCCAAAATGACCCTTAGGTTCGGTCGTGTATTTGGCTTTCGCCATGCTGCGAATAGCTAGTTGCTCGAGTACATTTTGCTCAGGTTTGCCCTGAATTTCTTCCATCAATTTATTGAGGGCCAAAGAGATTTTTTTCTCGCTGGTTATTGAGATTTCATGGCCAAATCGTCTTGCGAAACCAGAGAAAATTTCCAGCTTTTCCAGATCCGGAGAATCGTGAGTTCGATAGACGAAAGTGTCTTTACCTTTTCCATTATTGAAAATAAATTCTGCCACGTACTTGTTTGCAAGCAGCATGAATTCCTCGATGAGTTTGTGAATGTCTTTTCGCTCTTTTACTTTCAGTCCAAGCGGCTTTCCATTTTCATCCAAATCGAATTTGACCTCCACCGTTTCAAAATTGACAGCTCCATGCTCGAATCTTCTTTTTCGAACTTTCTTAGCAAGCGTATTTAGCAAAGTCAATTCCTGAAAGTAATCTCCTGCTTGATTGTCGATATTCTCCTGACCTTCTTCATAAGAAAACCGTCTGTTGGAATGGATAACCGTACGCCCAATCCAGTGCTTAAGTACATTGGCTTCACTATCCATTTCAAACACACAAGCGAAAGTAAGTTTATCTTCATTTGGACGAAGGGAACAAAGGCCGTTGCTGAGTCGCTCCGGAAGCATTGGAATCGTACGATCCACCAAGTAAACAGAAGTAGCTCTATTTAGGGCTTCTTTTTCCAGTGCTGTTTGTAGCCTCACATAGTGGGTCACATCTGCAATGTGTACACCTATTTCCAGGTTTCCGTTTTCAAGTTCACGGTAAGAAATAGCATCATCAAAATCTTTCGCATCTGCAGGATCGATCGTGAATGTAATGACATCTCTGAAGTCTTTTCTGCTCTTAATTTCTTTCGCAGAGATCTTTTCCGAAATCTCATTAGCCTCTGCATCCGGCTCTTTTGGATACTCGAAAGGAAGTCCAAATTCCGCCATGATCGAGTGAATCTCGACTTCATGTAGACCGGCTTTTCCTAGAACTCGAATTACTTTTCCGCTCGGATTTTTGTCTCCATCTCTCCATTCAGTGAGTTTGATGATTACTTTTTCATTGTGCTCGGCTCCCATCAGGTCACCTTTGTGTACAAAGATATCCTTGTGCATCTTTTTGAAATCGGGAACCACGAAGGCGAATCGTGGAGAAATCTCCACTCGACCTACGAATTCATCCCGATTTCTTTCGAGGATTTCGAGGACCTTACCTTCTGTTCTTCCGGTTTTTCCTTTGACAGGAAAGACCATGACCCGAACTTTATCTCCGTCAAGGGCTTGCTTGAGGTCTGCCTCTTTTACGAGGATATCCTGATCGGCCTTGGTAGGATCCAATGGCTTGATAAACGCGAACCTCGAATTGACATTGTCTACGATGCCTTCTATGAAGCCGGGATCTTGATTGGACGAGAAGTAATTTCTGGGGCTTCTCGAAATTGATCCCGCGGCCACCAGCTCAAATAGAACAGGTTCTACTGCTCCTTTATTGAGTGAATCGCGGATTTCAAGTCTCTTGATTATTTGGGAGGAATTGAACTCTTCTCCGAAGTGAGCATCTAAAAATTGAAGGATGCGTCTTGCCAAATTGGCTGAGTCATTGGAGTTACCTCCCTTGTTTGTACTCTTAGTTTTTTTATCTGATTTTCTTCCCATTTGTAAGGGTTGTTGCTTGTGTCCAATGTAAAAAGAAATGATCTCTGATGGACATTAATCTTTGGGATCTTTTCTTGAATCTTCCTGGGTTGCCACTTCTATTTCCAGTTCATCGAGCTGAGGATTCATAGCTAGATAAACTCTTGCAGTAACTTCCACATCTCTGAGACAGTATTTTTTGATTTTTTCAATGTCTTTTTCCAAGTGGAAAGTCGTGTTGACCTGACTGCCATCCAGATCGTCTTTCGAAGATGGGACGCCAAATACCGAAGCTAAAAGTTCCAGCCGGGTGTAATGCTTGTAGTCACCAAATTTCCAAAGCTCCATGGTGTCTAGGTGACGGATTTCCCAGGGCTTTTTTCCTGAAATTTGAAGTGGTTCCGGAAGTGAGATTCCCTGCACAAGCATTCTTCTACAGAGGTAGGGAAAGTCAAATTCCTTTCCATTATGCGCGCAGAGATTCCATTTTTTCTTACTTAGCAAAGCGCTGAACTCCAAAAGAAGTTCCCTTTCTTCCTCATGAGCGAATACTTTGCTTCGATAAATGATTTTTTTTTCTTTCTTTTTCCATTGGAAATAGCCTACTCCGACGCATACTACCTGTCCAAACTCTGCATGAATTCCCGCCTTTTCAAAGTAAAGTGAACCCGGTTCTAAGTCTTTCTGGTCGGATTGAATGAGTCTTTCTTTGCGAAGCCATTCCTCCTGCAATCTTTCAGGAAGATCTTCAAATTTTTCGGTAACTGAGGCAGTCTCAATGTCTAAAAAAAGAATACTGCCTAATTGGTCTAAAAAATCTGCCATATGCTTGAATTTAGCCGTGTAAAATACCCTCCAAGCCAAGCTCAGGAATATTTCGAATAAAAATCGGGTCAAAACTACCCGGAGTAAATATAAACTTTTTATCAAAAATCTGGTCCAGGATGTAATAACTAACCCAAAATTCATTGTTCAGAGTAAAAACAGCCGGATCTAACGGTTCGACTTTGGCCACACATTGAGCCCCAAGTTCTTTGATCAAGTGTCGGAGTGTTGAGGTCTGTTTTTTTTCGCCTCGCAATTCTCCATAGCCCTTTGAAGTGATCATGACCGTATTCAATTCGATCAGATTGAGGTTAATAATATACACTGACCATTCGGGACCATGCGGGGTTTCCTCTTTTGCAATGGCAAGTTTTACGCCGGTTACCGGGTGAAATTTGATGTCTTTTTTCATGTGTTTATAATTGTATTTTATTGGTCACATGGAATCTCGCATAGTTTATATTCATCCCGGGGTGTGTCGCCTTCGACATGCTCGATTTCATCTTAAATCAATTCCATTTCAAAAAGCACACTCAAATGATTTTTCATTTTTTCTTTTACTTCTTCCATTGGAATCTCTCTTCCCAGTTCTTTTTGTAAGGAAGTAACTGCTTTGTCGTCAATTCCGCAAGGGATGATATTGCCGAAGAAGTTCAAATCCGAGTTGATATTGAAAGCAAATCCATGCATGGTCACCCATCGGCTGGACTTAACTCCCAGAGCACAGATTTTCCGAGGATTTACCTGTCGAATCGGATCGAGCCAAACTCCTGTTAAACCATCAATTCTTCCCGCTTCTATTCCATATTCATCCAAAGTCAGAATGACAGCGTCTTCCAAAAGCCTGAGATACTTGTGGATGTCTGTAAAGAAATTATCGAGATCCAAGATGGGATACCCTACCAATTGGCCGGGGCCATGATACGTGATATCGCCCCCACGGTTGATTTTGTAAAAAGTGGCTTTTTTCTCCCTCAGACCAGATTCGTCTAGTAGGAGGTTTTCTTGTTTTCCACTTTTCCCCAATGTGTAAACGTGTGGATGTTCTACAAAAAGAAGGTAATTAGGGGTTGGGCTTTGCTCAGAAGCAGGAAGATTTCTATTGCGGATCTTGATGGCAACTGTATTTTCAAAAAGATTCTCCTGATAATTCCAGGCATTCTGATAATCAATCAGGCCAAGATCTCGGAATTCTACTCTTTTATTAATATTTTCATTCATCTGATTTCTACACCGATAATTACTTTTCAACCCCAAAAAGGGACAATCCGTTCTTCAATTTTTCAAAATTAAACAAATAATCAAGATGGCTGAACATAACGAATCCGGTAAGCTTGCCGAGCAACTTGCCGCCGATTGGCTGGTGGGCAAAGGATATGAACTCCTTGACAAAAATTACAGATACCAACATGCAGAAATTGATCTAGTAATGAAGCACAAGGGAATGGTGATTTTTATAGAAGTGAAATTCAGATCAGGGACGGGATTTGGCTATGCGGAGGAGTTTGTGGATGGAGTCAAGAAAAAACTGGTGGTGAAAGCTGCAGATCACTATGTCTATGAAAAAGACTGGCAAAAAGATATTCGGTTTGACATAATTGGTGTGTATAAAGACCGTGCAGGAAATTTTAATTTCAAGCAATTTGAAGATGCATTTTATTGATTTTAGAAATGAACAACTAACTATTTTGACTTATGAAAAAGTTTTCAATTACGCTATTCTTAGCTCTTTTTGCGTGGGTGGTTCAGGCGCAGGATAAAAAAGATCAGGAAATTATCAATGATAGTGAGGCTGCCAAAGCGGATTTTGTAAAGGATGATCCTGATATGGCAAAATTGTTCAATGATGCTTATGGTTACATCATTCTGCCCAATGTGGGAAAGGGAGGACTTGGTGTTGGTGCTGCTTTCGGAAATGGAGTTGCCTTTGAAAAGGGAAAAATGATAGGGTTTGCGAAAATGACTCAAGTGACTATCGGTTTTCAGGCAGGAGGACAAACTTACAGCGAGGTAGTATTCTTTGAAGACGAGGAGTCCTTCGGAAGATTTAAGGATGAAAAAGTAGAAATGGCAGCCCAGATTTCAGCAGTAGCGGCAGCTTCCGGCGCTTCTATGGATGCCAAATATGTGGATGGAGTGGCAGTTTTTACCCGCACCAAAGGAGGACTCATGTATGAGGCATCTGTAGGAGGCCAACAATTCAAGTTTAAAAAGTTGTAATTAATTCTCTTTACGGTAAAGAAGATTTCCGTCCTCATCCCACTCAGCCCGGATGTATGGGCGGAAATTTTTTGTATAAGGTTCTTCCTGATATTGAACCTCCCGCTTCCGAATAGCCTCTGTGTTTTTTGTATCCCAATATTCTGTCCAAAGACCAACTTTTTCCCCAAACCTGTATTCCCCTGTCACTGCAATTTGCTGGTCACCGTAGAAGTGGTAATAATTTCCTTCTTCCAATCCATATTGAACTGGGATGATTTGCTCGATTGAGTTAGAAGATTGATCAAAATAGGTAATTCTTGACTCTCTTGGCCAGCCCTCATTGTAGTGATTTTTATCTTGAAGTATAGTGTTGTCATCGTAAAGCATCCATGTTTTGTGCTTGGTGCCATAGTAAAACATCCCGCTTTCAACCACTTCCTCATTGATTACCCGCTCATAAGGGCCATGTAACAAGTATCCTTTGCCCGGTTGGTAACCTTCTGTTTTGATGGTTCGCTCTTGGGTATCAAACCAATAAACGTCCCGGATATAGGGATCCAATTGGCGAGATGCGTCGGTAAAGTTGAAATACTCATAATAGGACTGACCACGAATTTCCCTCTTGGTGTAGCCTTTTTGAGTTTTGATACCGAACCAGATGTTTTTCTTGGCCTTTTTCTTTTTAGCTTTTTTTTCCTCTTTTTCTTTTTCATCATCAAAGAGAAACAAAGGCATAGTGGTTGGAAGCAGGCTTGAGTTGACCACCCCGGAGGAATCCGGATCAGACTTCTTTGCTTTGCCGGAATCTTCCTTTTGAGCAAAGGCGATTTTTGTCAAGCAGAGAGAAAAAAGAAGGATTAAATAAAATCTACTCATACACTCAAAAAAACGGAATTTATTGCAAAGTATTTTACCCAAAAATAACATTTCACCATCAAATGAGATCGTTTGTATAGATTTTAATATCTTCTATCTATTTTTGTGGAATTTGTAAAAAAATCAAAGAAAAAATGAATTCTATTCTATCAGATCGAATAATCAATATGGAGGAATCAGCCACTCTTGCGATGGCAAAAAAAGCAAGAGAACTGAAATCTCAAGGAATTGACATCATTAGCCTAAGCCTTGGCGAGCCTGACTTCAAGACTCCAAAGCATATTCAAGAGGCTGCTAAAGCAGCGATTGATGAGGGGAAATACTTTTCCTATCCTCCTGTAGCTGGTTATCAGGATCTGAGAGAGGCGATTGCAAATAAGCTTAGAGAAGAGAATGGCATCGAAAAAGCAAAAGCTGAAAACATTGTAGTTTCTACAGGTGCGAAACATTCTATCGCCAATGTTTTCATGTGCACGATCAATGAGGGTGATGAGGTGGTGATCTTTTCGCCTTATTGGGTGTCGTATGCGGAGATTATCAAATTGGCAGGTGGTATTCCTGTGCTGATTGAAGGTACGCTTGAAAATAATTTCAAAGCTACAGCTGCACAACTAGAGGCTGCTATCACTCCAAAAACAAAGTCGATCATCTATTCTTCTCCATGCAATCCAACAGGATCAGTTTTTAGCAAGGAAGAGTTGGAAGCCGTCGCTACGGTCGTGCTGAAGCATGAAAATCTGATGGTGATCGCAGATGAAATTTACGAGCTGATCAATTTCGTGGGCAAAAATTATAGCATTGCATCTTTCCCTGGAATGTTTGAGAGAACAATCACTGTAAACGGTTTCTCAAAAGGATATGCAATGACAGGCTGGCGAGTAGGCTATATCTGTGCTCCTTTGGAGATTGCAAAGGCTTGCGAAAAGATGCAGGGTCAATTTACTTCCGGCGGAACTGGTATCGCTCAGCGTGCAGCATTAGCAGGAATCACAGGAGACCAAGGTCCTTCCAAAGAAATGGCTGATGCGTATTTTAGAAGAAGAGAATTGGTGATGGGGCTTTTGAAAGAAATTCCAGGAATTAAGACTCATGTACCTGAAGGAGCATTCTACTTTTTCCCGGATGTGACCGCTTTCTTTGGTAAATCAGCTCATGGCCATTCTGTGAAAGATGCCGACGATCTTTGCCTGTATCTTCTGGATATAGCTCACGTTTCTTTGGTAACCGGCGCAGCATTTGGAGCTCCAAGCTGTATCAGATTGTCTTACGCAGCTTCTGATGAAGAGCTTGTAGAAGCATTGAAGAGAATGAAAAATTCCTTGGGCGATTTAGCCTAAGGATCAAAATAGGAATAACCCTCATGAAAATGGGGGTTATTTTTTCGACATATTAGAAAGGGTTAATTTTGGGTAAAATAATACAAATGGCCGAAGTGATCGTAATTACCCCAGTCAAAAATTCTATCGAAACCACTTTGGATACTGCGAAAGCAATTGCTGGTTCAGATTTGAAAGTTCGATATATTATTTTTAATGACTTTAGTTCAGAGGAAAGCAAAGTGGCTTTGGAAGCTAATAAAACTTCAATTGGGTATGAACTGATTCACTTGGAGGACATCACAGAACACCCTTCACCTAATTACAAACTTGTTCTCCAGATAGCTCAAACGATGGCCAAAGAGTCGGGATTACCTTTTCTGGTCATTGAATCGGATGTGGTCGTAAAGCCCAACACGATTGGAGATCTATTGAAATTCCTTCATTCTCACCCTCAATCGGGACTTGTAGGTTCCGTGACAGTTGATGAAAATGGAATGGTAAATTTCCCTTATTTGAAGTTTAAAGGGGTCAAGGAATCTGTGATCAAAACAGAGCGAAGTTTGAGTTTTTGCTGTACGTTATTTTCCTCAAATTTTTTGGAAGCGTTTGATTTCACGGGATTGGATGAGGCAAAAGATTGGTACGACACGTTTATATCCAAAAAAGCCGTTGAGCTAGGTTTTGAAAACTATGTAGTGATGAATTCACCGGTTTGGCACCGCCCACATGGAAGCAGACCTTGGAAGCAATTGAAATACACCAATCCGCTGAAATATTATTTCCTGAAATTTTGGAAGGGTATGGATAAAATCTGATTAAAGCTTTCCGAGCCATTTCAGAATTGTATTGTAGGGTTTTGACCAGGTTCGCTGAAATCTCAATGGTCCGTTTAACTCCCGCTCGAAAAAGTCCATGTGTTTAGCATTTAAGTAGGCGATTCTTTCTTGTTTTTTTTGATTAGTACCCGTTTTCTTTCGTTTACTTCCCGGAGTCATTCTATAGAAAAAACCAACATAGGGGAGTTTAAAAACCTCCCCTCCATTTTTGAGCATTTTGATCCAAAATTCCCAGTCTTCCCTTCCCATTTTCATGTCTTCTGAATAACCTTCGCAAGCTTCCCAATCAGATTTGCGATAAACTCCCGCTACAAAAATCATATTATCTCTCGCTAGTGCATTTCGGCTGAATGGTTTGAGATTCCAGGTTTTCCGGCCATTTTCATCAAACTTAACTCCCTCGCAATACACAACTTTTACTTCGGCTTGTTCCTCAAGGATTTTGATTGCATCAGGCACATAATTTTCCGAGATCAAATCGTCCCCATCTAACGGTAAAATGTACTTTCCCTTTGCATGTTTTATTCCATTATTTCGAGCGCTGCTTACGCCTGAGTTTAATTGGCTGATTAGTCTAATTTCAGGATGGTTGTTAGCCAGTCTTTTTGCAATCTCCTCGGTTTGGTCTGTAGATCCGTCATTGACTAAAATAATCTCTTTTGGTTGGTAGTTGGAACTTAACGCCGAGTTGACAGTTTCTTCGAGATATTTTTTCTGTTGGAAGAAGGGAATTACAATTGAAATTAAGTTTTTTGATACCGGTTTATTGATCATATGCCTCGCAATTTTGCTGATTTTGGGTTTTTTCAAATAGGGTGTAATTGGATTAGGAAGCTTTTTTAATCGCTTAGTTATCAGGTTGTTATTTTGAAATAAATCCCATAAATAATTTGATTAATTAAATTAAAACAATAGATTTAATAAGGTAATCATCAACTTTTCTCTAAAACAATTTTTTAAATATTCCATTTATTCTGAGTCATTTTTCGATCTCAACTTCTTTTAAGAAAAATCCGAACTGCGGTTCGGATTTTTTTATGGCAGGATTTTAATCAAATTTAGGTTCAAACCCTTCTGTCACCATGATTTCCCGCTTTTTCCTGATTATTAGTTTGAGTTTTGGATGCATTGTGCAATCATTTGCTCAGAAAGAGAAAATGGATACGAGTTACGTGTTTTCACAACATGACAAATTCTTGACTCGATTTTATTTTTCAAAAAAGTACACTGATTTCGTAGTAAATCATCCTTCTACCGACAGCAAAATACGGTACATGCCTAATTCAGGATTGAACGTAGGTCTTGGGGCTTCCTATCAGAAGTTTACCCTAAACATCGCTGTTCCCCTTGGTTTTTTAAACCCCGACAGGCAGAAGGATTTTCCTTCCTACCTGGATTTGCAAAGTCATTTTTATCCTACTCACTGGATCATTGATCTCTTTGGTCAGTTTTATAATGGCTACACGATCTCTGATTTTTCGGGCAAAGATGCCTCTTATCTTAGGGAAGACATGAAGGTCCGTAAACTTGGCTTCCTGGCCAGTTATGTATTTAATGGACAACGAATATCAATTGATGCGGCCATGCATAATTCTTCCATCCAGAAGAGGTCTGCCTTTTCTCCATTGATTGGATTTGAAGCCTACACGATTAGGATTGAAGGTGATTCTGTTATTTTTCCAGTAGAGGAAAATTACCCGAGTAATTTTAAAAAAGCAGATTATCTCCATTTCGGCCCTAATGCCGGTTTGATAGGCACTCTAGTATTTGGAAAAGGGTTTTTTCTTACCGGAGTGTTAATAGGGAATCTGGGTGCTGGTTATTCCAGATGGGACGAGAACAAAGGAACTAGAACATGGCAGGCAATTCCCGGTTATTCAGCACGAGGTTACGCAGGATTTAATAACCGAAAATTTTCTGTCAATGTGAATTATGTTTATAAACACCTGAATCTTGCTAATCATTTTGATTGGGATCAATCGGTTAATACAGGAAATTATCGTCTTAACGTTGTCTACAAATTTGAGGTCAGCGATAAGTTTAAAAGGAATTTTGTGAAATATAATCCCATTAATATGTTGGGCTTAGGTTTAAAATAGCCAGATCGTGACTTCACTCAGGAATTAATTTTTAGCTTTGGTCAATCGAAATTACACCTCAAAATCACCATGAAAGATCAATTTGGAATTCGTGAATCAATGCTTAGACTTGGGATTGAGCTAGAAAATTTAGGTTCATCAACCGGTCTAAAGTGGTTGGATTCAGGCCAATCATTTCTTTCTTCTTTTTCACCCGCAGATGGAAGTTTGATTGCAAAAGTTCAAAACACGAACTCTGAGACCTACGAATCCATCATATCCCAAGCTCAAATAGCATTTGAAAAATGGAGGATGGTTCCTGCCCCACAGCGAGGAGAAATTGTACGGGAAATAGGAAATGCCCTCAGGGAGGTAAAAACTGATCTCGGTAAATTGGTTTCCTATGAGATGGGTAAATCGTATCAGGAAGGTCTTGGAGAAGTTCAGGAAATGATTGATATCTGTGATTTTGCAGTCGGACTTTCCAGACAATTGTATGGATTGACGATGCATTCTGAGCGTCCAGGACATCGAATGTACGAACAGTGGCATCCCCTTGGAATAGTAGGAATAATTTCCGCTTTCAATTTTCCGGTTGCAGTTTGGTCCTGGAATGCAGCTTTGGCTTGGGTTTGCGGAGACGTTTGCATTTGGAAGCCTTCAGAAAAAGCTCCAATTTCAGGAATTGCTTGTCAGCTGATCGTTGGTAAAATATTTGAAAAACATGGGATGCCGGAAGGAATCTCCTCGCTGATCATTGGGGATTATAAAGTTGGCCAAATGCTCTCTCACGATAGTCGCGTTCCATTGGTTTCGGCCACGGGATCCACTCGAATGGGGAAATTGGTAGGACAAGCCGTTGGAGGAAGGTTGGGAAGATCATTACTGGAATTAGGAGGAAATAACGCTATCATCATCACCGAAAATGGCGATTTGGACATTGCTATCCGCGGTGCACTTTTTGGAGCTGTGGGTACTGCCGGACAGCGATGCACCAGTACGAGAAGATTGATCATTCAGGAGAAAGTTTACGAAGAAGTAAAATCAAGATTAAAATCGGCATACAGCAAATTGGTCATCGGAAACCCTCTTGATGAGAAAAATCACGTTGGTCCTGTCATAGATCTGGATGCCGTCAGCATGTATTTGGCAGCAATTGATAAAGTGAAATCAGAAGGGGGGAAAGCAGTTGTCGAAGGAGGAGTTTTGACTGGAGATGGATTTGAGTCAGGCTGCTATGTTAAACCGGCCATTTTCGAGGCTGAGAATCATTTTGAAATTGTACAGCACGAGACTTTTGCACCGATTTTATATTTGATTAAATATGATACGTTAGCGGAAGGGATAGCCAAACATAATGGCGTTCCTCAGGGACTTTCCTCTGCAATTATGACAACGAACATGAGAGAAGCGGAAGCATTTCTTTCGGTAGCAGGGTCGGATTGCGGAATAGCTAATGTCAATATTGGAACATCCGGAGCTGAGATTGGCGGAGCCTTCGGCGGAGAAAAAGAAACCGGAGGAGGACGCGAGTCAGGTTCGGATGCATGGAAAGCCTACATGCGCAGACAGACGAATACGATTAATTATTCTACAACTTTGCCATTGGCTCAAGGGATCAAGTTTGATATCTGACCGTTTATCAATTGAAATAATACTTCAAAGATCACTTAATGGAAAGCAGATAAGTTTTAAATAAATATTTGATCTCATTTTCAATAGCTTAGGTCCTTTGGTCAATAAAATATTTGGTTAAAAGAAAATAGAATTTACCTTTGCAATCCGTTTGGAACACAACGGGAGTTTAGCTCAGCTGGTTCAGAGCATCTGCCTTACAAGCAGAGGGTCGGGGGTTCGAATCCCTCAACTCCCACATCAAAGCCTTAGATTTTTCTAGGGCTTTTTTTATTTTTAGCCTATGCAGTGTTCATTTTATATCCTTTTTTCTCGATCGAAAAATAAATTCTATATCGGTCATACCTGTGAGGCTATCCAAGAAAGGTTGAGGAAGCATAATTCCAATCACAAGGATTTTACCCCCCAAGCAGATGATTGTGAGGTGGTATATTTGGAATCCTTCGAAACAAAAAGTTTGGCATATCTGCGAGAATCGGAAGTTAAATCCTGGAAGTCAAAAGTTAGGGTTGAGGCACTAATCAAAATTAATTTTCCAGATTTTAATTCATGAACACCTAGCTGGTTGAAATCATTTCGTTTCAAATGGAAGGGTCGGGGGTTCTCCCGAAGGCTTTCGGAACTCAACTCCCACATCAAACTCTAATCGAACGCGGTTAGAAAATTTAAAGTCAGTCCTTCGGGAGTTTAATTCAGCTGGTTCAGAGCATCCTTACTAAATCGGGAGAGTCGAGGATTCAAATCACACTCTTTATTTAGCTGAAGATTTTCTGGAGCAAACCCAGAGCCCCTATTACAATGGTAAAGTCGCATACAGCGACCGCGCTGAGCATTGCTGGAACGGAGATCCGACTTTGCCAAACTATGTCACCCGGCTGAGATACAACTATGTACCTGGACGAAATCAAAAACAGACTTAAGGAGACAGGCCCTGAGTGGTATAACCAACAAAACGGAATATTTTACAAAATTAAAATACTGATAGATAGATATAATTTGATAAAAAAGTGAATTTTGGAAGCGATAATTTAAAAAATTGAGTCCGCTCCGAAAAGGCATTTCCACTAGAAAATAGTGCCATTCGGATCAATTTGGAGGGGGGATTTTCTCTAAATAGCAGTTATCGGATTTGGCACAAAAATTGTCTTATGTACACACGATTTAAAAAGATTGGTTAACGGGTTCTACTACTTTTTTAAATCAAACTAAAAAAATGAATTTTTAGAACCCCCTGAAGTTACCTTTGCCTCATTAATATCTGGGACAACTAAGTCACAGTTTAAAAATCATCAAAATGAAACTAAATAAAATAATCCCGATAGCTGCAATGCTATTATTCGTTTTAATTGGTCTTGGAAGTTGTATAAATGATCTAGATGATTCATTACAAGTTTCAACGTTTACTGCAGAAGTAGCTGCTGCCAAAGATTCAAAACCAAATGCTAGAATTTCAGAAAGTAATGGGTTGGAAAGGGTAAATCTTGGCGTTGCCGGTGACTTTGTAATTCTTTCAAAATCAGGAATTACAAGTGTTTATAAATCTTCAATTACCGGAGATGTAGGAACTAGCCCAATCACTGGTGCTGCTATGGTAGTAGATTGTACAGAAGTAACAGGTTCAGTATTCTCAGTAGATGCTGCAGGTCCTGCATGTAAAACTACAAGTGCCACTATGCTAACTTCAGCTATTGGTGATATGCAAACTGCATACACTGACGCAGCAGGAAGATCTAATCCTGATTATTTAAATTTAGGAGCCGGAACTATTGGTGGCGAAACTCTTCTTCCTGGCTTGTATAAATGGACAAGTGCAGTTAACATCCCAACAGATATTACAATTGCCGGAAGTTCAACCGATATTTGGATATTTCAGGTTGCCGGAACTCTGGACATGAGTTCAGCAGTAAGAGTTACTTTAGAAGGTGGTGCTCAAGCAAAAAATATTTTCTGGCAAGTAGCCGGTGCTGTAACTTTCGGGACAACATCACATTTTGAAGGAAACATTCTTGGACAAACAGGAATCAATATGCAAACAGGAGCAACAATAAACGGAAGAATGTTGGCGCAAACTGCAGTAACTTTACAAATGAATACGGTTAACAAACCAAAATAAGTTATACCAATCAACCCCCTAATAAGGCAGTCTGAAAAGATTGCCTTATTTTTTGCGCCACGCATTCTCTATCTATCGAGTTCAAATCCCAAACGAGCCTGTCTATGGGATCCGATAGCTATCGGATCGTAAGGGTATCTTTGGTGAGGAAGAACCTTCCTGATAGGTTTGACTTCAAAGCTTCCTTTAGCTGTCGAGAGAAAATGGGCAGAAAACAATTGTGGAAACAGATGAAACCTGCTGGACAGGAAGTATGCTTTCAAGGCAATGACCTATTTGGAGTTGAGATACCCGCATGGTATCAAAACAACGGAAAGGTAAAAACTTCCATGAACTCATAGCGGGTTCATATCATACCGTTTCCAACAGAAGGGTCGAAGGTTCTCCCGAAGATTTCGGGGCTAAATGTGGGAGTTGAGTGCCGAAATTCTTCGGGATTTTTTTTGTTAGGGTAGTATATGGATTTTACTCCAAATTCAGCATAAAGCCTGCCCGGAACCACCTTCCCGGCATCTGCACCGTTCCTGCTTCAATGTATTCGGTATTGGTAATATTTGATGCTTCTGCAAAGAATCCTGCTTTACCCAATCTGTTGAAGTCTACTCGCATATCCAAAACAAAATAAGGGTCCTGACTTTCACGCTCCAGATATCTCATTTTGGTATTCCATTCGACCTTAGGTCCCACCGCAACTAAAACTCCTCCGATTAATTGGTTTTTCAGAGCAGAAAGTGCATATCGGGTTTCTGTGCCAGGCTGGCTTATCAGATTCGTATTGATGTAATTGTATGAAACCAAAAACTCTTTCACTTGAATACTTTTCCCGGTCGGATTGACACGGTAGTTAAGCGAGGCTTCGATTCCATTGAAAGTTACTTCGTTAAAGTTTTGTGGTTGCCAAGGGGTACTCGAGTTTGGTCGGGTCCATTCGATCAGATTTTCTGTGTTTCGATTGAAATAAACAAGCTCAGCCCTAAATCCAGACTTGTTCCATTTGGCTCCGATTTCAAAGTTTTGAGCTTGCTCAGGTATCAATTGGTCGTTTCCGATGTTGGTAGGGCCTTTGTAATAAAGGTCGGTGTATGTAGGAATTCGGTAACTGATTCCAGTGCCACTGTAAAGTCTTAACGAAGGCGAAACTTGGAACCCCACCTCGACTCCAGGAAAATGCTTCCAGCCATATTCAGAATAGTAGTTGGAATAAAGACCGGCTCTCAGGTCTATTTTATCTCCGAAACTCATCAATTGCTCCAGAAAAATCCCAGTCAAAGTCCGATTTCGATTGCCCAGATTGGAGCTTTCGATTTCTTCTTTTCTGGTTTCGATCCCAAAACCTGTTGTACCCAAAGAGGACTTGAAATTCCCGTTTGCCTCCAAAGCAAATACATCGGTGGTATGATTATTCTGAAAGAATTCGGGCTCATTTCTCCTCAATCTGAACTCATCTACATTTCTTCTCCAATATCCCCGGGTATTCAGGTAAAAGTTTTCCAGATTCAGCGTATGACTCAATGATGCTAAGGTCGTTTGGATGCTTTCCCATTGGTCGGGGAAAGTACTGGCGTAAAATCCATTCGCTCCAAAGGTCCGATCTGTGTAGGCTACCATGCCTCGAAGAGAATTCTTTTCGTTCAGATCAATCCCTCCTTCGTAAAAAATATTAGCGACTTTGTAGTCAGAGTTGTACCAGTGACCATTGGAATCATCATACGAAACTGCCAGGTTTTGCTTGTACTTTCCGGCAGGAAGGGAGCCAGCAAAATTGATTCCTTTCATTCCGAAATCTCCCGCATACCCCTGAAGTCGGAGTGATTTCTGGTCGCTCAGAGCTGTGATAATATTGATTGCGCCAGCATATGCATTCTGGCCAAAGATTCTGGAAGCCGGACCTTTCAATACTTCCACCCGGTCAATGTTGATCAAAGGAACCGGGATATTCATCATGTGGTGGCCCGTCTGAGGGTCGCTGAGTTTGATGCCATTGAGAAGCATAAGTGTCTGTTCGAAAGAACCACCCCGTATCCCTATGTCTGCCTGCGCACC
>JBKJKX010000013.1:0-47532 GCA_046597285.1 Algoriphagus sp.
GAAGTAACCACGAAAGATGTTCTCAGAAATCTTGAATCTGCATTAGGAGCGAAATCAGTTTTTTGTAACGTTTTCACCAACACATCTGCAGTTGGAGTATACTTAAGACCCACACCAGGAATCAATCTTCTGTGACGAACTCTTATTTCAACTGTTTCCACAGTAGCGCCGTCTTCAATATCCACCGCTTCAAGAGTTAAAGCAAATTTAGCGTTTGCCAAGTCAAAGAAGTTGAAGGTAGTGCTTGTACGAGCAATCGTTCTCAGGTATGCACCTGTATCGAACGTTGCATAAGGTATATTTGGCTCGACAAAGTCTCTACAAGAACTCAGGAAAACCAAAGCACCTGCCAATAAGCCAAAACTATATTTTAACATTTTCATATTATTTCGATTTGTTGGTTAGTAGTTCCAAGAATTTCCTGAAGGATTCGTATCCCAGAATACTTTTACCGCTTGATCTGCTTTCTGAACAGCCTTCGTATTGGTAACCATGTAAACGTTAGGATAGAAGAACGACCTCGGGAATGTTCCTGCATTGGTTTCCAGACCAGGTTGCATTCTCTCCGGCTGACCTGTTCGTCTGTAAAGGTTGTAAGACTCAACACCGTTACCGAAAAGAGCAATCCAATACTCACGGCCAACAATAAACATCTTTTTAGGAGCAGCATCAAACTCTTTCCCTACATAAGCCAGATAATTATCAACAAGCTTTGTGTAATCAGCAGCAGGAGTGAATCCTGAAACAATTGATCCTTCACTAGAAGCAACAGAGAATGCTCTCACATAATCCATTTGCTTTTTGATTCCCGAAAGAAGAAGTGTTTTTGTATTACCTGCTACCCCCATTGTCTCCACAGCTTCAGCTAACATAAAGTCAACATAGGCTGATAACATAATAGGATGAATACCCTCACCTTTTGCTCCAAGCGCTATATTGTTAGTAGGAGCACCTGAATTGTTGTCAAATCGACCTCCGGCAGGATAAAGACCCCATACAGTTCTCTTCAAACCATCTGGCGGGATTCCATCTGGGTCGAGGTGATCACGACCCCAATATCCTCTCTGGCCAGGCAAGCAATAAATGAAACCACCTGATAAGTACTGTGGAGGTGCAATCTGAGTCAGACATTCAATTTCCTCAGGATTAGTAGGATTTGCAGTTACCTGACGATAGAAATAATAACGAGCTCTTGGATCATCAAAACCCTTCTGCTCAGTCAAATGCCACATGAAATAAGTTGACATGTAGTCACCTCCACCGTTAGTGTAAGAACCAGAGAAACTTGGATGTCTTGAATCTGGATCGGCATTAGTTGTTCCAAATTTAAAAACAAAATCATCTCCTGCTTTCAGGAAGTTATTCTCAGTAACCAAAGCAGTAATCGCTGCTTTCGATTCAGCAGCCTTCACCAACTTAAGATTCAAATGATATCTAAGCTTTAACGTATTTACCAAACGAATCCACTTGGTATAGTTTCTTCCAAAGTAATAATCATTTGGTGAACCAGCCGATACAGTAGCCTTAAAATGAGCATCTGCTTCATTCAATGCAACCAAACCAGCTGCATAAACTTCAGCACCAGCATCAATTTTTGGATTAAATTCACTTGGATTCAATGCCTCGCTGTAAGGAACATCACCGTAAAAATCTACGAGATGAAATAGCACCATTGCTTTGATTGTTTTTGAAATACCTAAGTGTCTTTGAAGGTTTGCCGGGGTTGCTAACTCCTGCAAGAACTTGATATCTGCCAAAATATTGGCATAACTATCATTCCATAGACCATTCGTAGCTGTAATAGTGTATGCACCTTCGTACTGAGCACTTCCCTGATTTAGTTGTCGGGTCAATCTCGCACCTGTATCACCGGCACCATCCCAAAAACTCTGATAATCAAGCTGAATTCTGTTCAGAAGGAAATCCGGAGATGCAGTCGCAGCAGTTACTGCGTTTGGATCATTCTGTAAATCGAGGTCGCATGAAGTTGCAAATATCATACTTGCAGCTATCATCAAACTATATAATTTTCTTTTCATTGTCTTAGTAGTTTGGGATTAGAATGTAAGAACTACAGTTCCACCTAATCTTTTGGAGCTAGGTCCTGTTACGAAGTCGAAACCTAAACCGTTACCAACACCTGTACCTAACACATCTGTATCATAGTTCATGTTTGGAGGGAAGTTCAAGGCTACGAACCATAAGTTAGTACCACTCAAAGCAACAGAAGCTCTCTTAAATGGAGTCTTAGACATCAAAGAAGAAGGCACCTGATACGCTAAAGATACCTCACGGAGACGTACCATCGATCCGTCAAACACGTTTGGAAGGTTAGTAGCTCCCTGATAACCCGAGAAGAAGTAATCAGCTGCTGTGATTTGGCGATCATTTGGAGTTCCATCTTCTTTCACGCCCGGCATGATGAAGGTAAGCTCTCTATCAGCAACAGGATCTTTGGTCACACCTCTTGCAAGAGTTGCAGTCACAGTATTTGAGAAGATATCTCCTTTGTGTCTATACTCCATCATGGCAGAAAGTGTGAATCCTTTGAACGAGAATGTATTGATCCATGATCCTGTCCATGCCGGATTAGGATTTCCAATAATCTGAAGTTCCGCAGAAGGCTTTTGAAGGCCATTTGACAAGATGATCGGCTGACCAGTAGCCTCGTCTCTTGCAAATCCAATACCTTTGATCACGTTAAATGGTTGACCGGGAATAGCGAAGTTACCCAAGTCTGTGTATCCTGCCACAACAATTTCTTCCAATCCACCACCCAATTCCATGACAATAGATCTGTAAAGACCGAAGTTCACGGTTGTTTCCCAAGAGAAACCTGAAGCAGTTGCAAATGGAGTTGCAGTAGCTTGAAATTCAATTCCTCTGTTTCGGATTTTTCCTATGTTGATTGCTGTTGAGGTAAAACCTGTAGCCGGATCAATAGGAGACTGGGTGATCAAATCTTTTGTATTTTTCTCATACAGAGAAAGATCAAATCTCAATTTGTTGTTGAACATTACTGCTTCAACTCCAAATTCGAGCTCCTGATGAAGCTCAGGCTTCAAATTTGGATTACCCAAAACGTTGGAAACTGAGTGAGTCTGAGTCACTGCACCACCTCTTTCAAATGCTCTTGCAGTTTGTGCTAGTGTATTTCGAGTACTGTAAGGGCTAGGATAACCTGCAGAAGTACCAAATCCTAATCTCAATTTAAGGTCATTCAACGTAGAGGAATTCCAATCGAACGCCGTAGTCGGGATGAAGGAAACAGATGCTCCAGGATAAAGAATACTTCTATTCTCTCTCTCAACAGTTGAAGTCCAGTCATTTCTTGCAGATACGTTCAAAAACAAGTAATCAGCGTAATCTAACGTCAAGTTACCATAAACACCCATCCTTCTCTCTTCTTCTGTTATGTTCAAAGCTCCACCACTGTAAGCATCTCTGCTGGCAGAAGTAGTGAAGTTGGTATGACGGAACAATCCGAAAGCCAATTGACCCTGAGAAGCTATACCATTCTGAGCATAATTATCATATCTGGAGTTACCACCCAACAATATACTCATGCCTAACTTATCAGAAATTTCTTTTTTCCAATTCAAAACCAAATCCTGGTTCCAGATAGTATTTGTGATATTGACAGATTTGTAATATCCATTTTTGGTGGCGAGGTTTGTAGTTGCTCCACCTTTATTGTATCTGGTTTCTTGCAATTCTGTGTAAGTATCTAAGCCGATACGATAGGTGATAGAGAAATTATCAGTCACGTCGTAGTTTAGTGAAGTAGAGTTGAAGAAACGCTGTACATCAGAAGAGTTTACATAATTCTTCACCAACCAATTAGGGTTAGTGATGTCATTACCACCTCTGTAATAAACAGAAGCCTTGGTAACTGGATCCTCGAAAGGCAAGTTTTTCAAATCCACCGAACGAGGTGTGAATAAAACGTGTCCAAAAACAGATGGAATTGCACTTCCTGAACCGCTTGAAGCATTAACCGGTGGTGAAAGCAAATCCGTGATGGCGAACGTGAAAGATGAATTCACAGAAAGCTTATCCGTGATGGCTGAATTGATACCCAAACCGAAGTTATACTTTTTCAATTCGTTACCAGGGGTAAAGCCTTCGTCATCTGTGTAGCCAAAACTCGCTGAGTAGCCCGTTTTATCTGACCCACCTGCGATCTGAACAGAAGTGTTTTTTACTAGTCCAGTCCGGAAGAAAGCAGTGGTAGGATCTTCGTATGCTTTGTATTCATACTGTATTGGCGTACCTCCTACTTTACCATCCACCCAGAATTGTGGGAATGCCTCTCTGACAGACGCAACTGAAGAAATAGCATAAGGATGATTTACTGTCGATCCGATATCCATTCTACCGCCAAAGTTGGAGAAGAAGTTACCATTACCTTGCTGAAAGCCATTACCATAAATCTGACCATAAGTAGGCAAAGAAGCCGCCTTGTTAGAGAAGAACGACTGGTTAATGGTTACTTCAGCAGCTTTTCTTTTTGAAGCACCTGACTTTGTAGTAATCAAGATTACACCATTTCTTCCCTGATCACCATAAAGGACGGTTGCAGAGAGACCTTTCAATACAGACATTGATTCGATGTTATTAGGATCGATGTCCAAGAATCTCGAAGAAGTAGCAGCACCCCCAGTTGTGAAACCATTTGTGTTGTTTGTACTCGTATTGAACGGTACACCATCTACAATGAACAAAGGCTGGTTAGAACCAGTAGCAGAAGAATAACCTCTGATTACCATGTTAGTTCCAGATCCAGACATACCATTGGTAGATGTGATGTTCACACCCGGTACTTTTCCTTGCAATACGCGAGCAACATCTTGCTCAGGACGATTTGCGAGCTGTTCGTCATCCACTGTGGTGACACCATAGCCCAGAGCTTTTTTCTCCCTTTCGATACCGATCGCAGTTACTACCACTTCGGATAGCTGCGATGCATCCATTAAAAGGGTGATATTAATGACGGACCGATTGCCGATTGCCTCTTCCAGAGTCGTAAGACCCACAAAAGAGTAAATCAAGACATCGGATCCCGCAGGCACGCCAATAGAATAATTACCATCCAAATCGGTGGTAGTACCCATTGTCGTACCCTTTACGAGGACGGTTGCACCTGGCAAGCCTAGTCCATCTTCGTCGGAAATTACCTTGCCGGTAATTACCCGCTGTTGCGCCAATACCTCATAACTGAGGGTCATGGTGAAAAGCGCAACAACAAAGAGTAAAGCTTTTCTCATAAGGTATTTAGTTTAGTTGATCTGTAAATAAAATCTCTTTGTATTGAATTTCAAAATGCTATCTCAATAATCAATGTATTGTTTATTTCATATTTTTTATTGTTTAAATCTATTTTATAATTTTTTTAGATCATATTATTTATTGTATTTATCATTTTATAATATTTAAGTGACATTTTGGAAATCAACGGTTAAAATTTTGTGTAAGCGGGCTCAAGCAGTGATTATTTGGTTACACTACCTGTATTAACAAAATTTAACCGAAAAGTCGATTTTTTTTAACATTAACAAAACATTATTCTGTAGAGAAGCCGGATTCTGAATTTGAAAAAAAATTATTATTAGGCAATAAAAAATTTTGTAGAATAAAATATTCCTTTTTTGATCCTAAAAAGAACATTATATATTTATTTTTAATTTTTTCAAAATAATATTCTAATAAAATTTAAAAAGGCAGATTTAAAAAAACAAAAAACCCATAAAATAAATTTTATGGGCTCATTTTTTTACTTTTTGAATCCTTTTGTTGCAAAAACGCTAAAAATCGGTTTCATTTTTCTTTAATTCAATAAAATTAAAATGCATATCTCAGGGTAAAGGCTGCTTCATCTTCCCAAAGCCTAGTAAAGTCCTGAAAATTATATGCTGGTTTCCAGTCGAACGCAATATAAAAGTTGGAATTGTTAATATTATAGTCCAGCCCGACAATCAAGTCCACCCCATAAGCAGTCCAATCCTGGTTCCTATTATCGGTCCAAGGCGGAAATCCTTTCCCTTTTTTCCAAACACCGTAATGAGCTCCTCCGCCAAAGTACCACTCCAATCCTCTGAATTCTCTGATATCCATATGGTGTTCATAAAGCAAAGCCGTCACCCATCCTTGCCATCTGTTATAGACCATCAATTCAACAGCACCTTGGGGGGCAATAAATTGCTTGACTGAACCTCCCACACTCGTTCCAGCTCTGAAACCTATCATCGTGTTGTATTCCCCTATTTGGGCTTTGGCTGAAATACTAAATCCTATTATTAGTAATAGAAATAGTGTAAAAATTTGTAGGGATCTACTCATGGATTATTGTGACGGTTGATACTTATTCTAAAATGTAAATATTTTCGATGGAGTAATACAATAATCCAAAGGTATATCGTGCGCTTCAAAAGGAATTCTTTCTTCTGGCAAAAAATAACTCAATCCAACTTTGATTACTCCCCCGGCTAGACCAGATAAGAATGAATCATAATATCCTTTTCCATACCCAAGCCGATTTCCTAAAATGTCAAATGCCAAAAGAGGAATTAAGATAACCTCAACTACATGAGGATCTACTTTTTCAGCACCGATGGGAACAGGAATACCCATTTTACTTTCTTTAAATACAGTCTTTGAACTCAGAAGGAAAGTGTCCATTTCTAAACTGTTTGATTTAATCTGAGAGGTGAAAACTTGTTTTTTTTTTTCTTCCAAATACTCCTTTATAATAAAGGTGTCTACCTCTTTCTCTTTTTGGATAGGCAGGAATAAATGAAAATGTGTTAAATTCTTTTGTGTGGAAAGCCAAATCTTAAACTGTTCGAGGATCTCAAACGAAAACCTCATCTTTTCTACAGATGTCAATTGAGCTCTTCTTGATTTGTAAATTGCTCGGAGTCTGGCCTTATCTTCTTTCATTTGGATAGATTTGGATTTTTTATTACCACCCCCTAGAGCGATCGGGAGAAATCTCGAATGTATTGTAATCAAGGTGTGAAATGCTCGCAATACTCAATTTCATAGCTCCAACATCATCATTCGGAAGTCAAGAGGATCAAAACAATCAAGCAACTCTTCGATCAATTCGGGATTATCTAAATAAAACTGCATCATATTCACCACTCGCTCCTGAGGAATTCCTCCCGGAAGCGTATAATCCTTAATTACTGCACCCCGCTCAAGATGAACCTTCAGCCTAGTTTCCTCCGCTTTCCGCAACTTGACGCTCATCTGTTCCAGGATTTTTAAGGAACGGACTTTCCCAGCCTCAAATGCATTCTTCAAGCTTGGCTCCAAGTCAGCAGCTTCTTCTCCGGTCCGGTCAAAAATGGAAGCTAACGTTTCCTTCTGCTTTTCAAGTTTAATATCCATACTCGATTCGGCCAGCACGAATTGTCTTTTCCAGGTTTCAAAATCTCGAAAAATATCTGTCAAACTCCATCCTATCTGTTCAATCTTCTTCTGAATCTTTTTGTCTAGAAGCAATGCAAAATTCCTAGGCAGCAATACCGGAAAAGGAACCTCAAAATGCTCGAATATTCCTTTCAGTTGCAACCAGTAAATAACCTCAGCCGGACCTCCCAGATATGCTAAATTCGGAAGGATTATTTCCTGGTAAAGTGGTCTAAGAACTACATTCGGACTAAATCTCTCCGGATGATTTTCGACCAAATCCCTGATTTCCGATTCGGAAAATCTCAAATCCGTATTCAAAACGGCATACCCATTTTCCGTCTTCTCTATTCGTTCCCTTAGTCCTTTGATCAGATAAAATAGATTTATTTCCCTCGGAAAAATTTGGCTCTTGTACCCGTGTGCGGAAAGGCTTTTGCTGGATTCAGTGCTTTTATTGAATGGAGTATGTTCAATCAGATCTTCCAAAATCACTTTACTGAATGATCGCCTCAATTCCGGGTCATTCCCATCCAAAATCAAAAGTCCTTCTTTTGAAAAAAGGAAGTGGACATACTTTCTAACCGCCTCTGCAAGCGTTTTAGAACTTGAATAGGCTTCTTTGAAAAAATCAGGGGCGAAAGAAACAATTTTTAGAAATGCCTTGAAGCTTTCATCCAATTCGAAATCACCTACTGCACCTGTCTGATTACTTTTCCATTGGTATTTTTTCCCGTCCAGTTTGAAATAATTGATTTCATCAAAATCATGATCCTCGGATGCCATCCAATACACAGGCACAAAATGAAACTCAGAATAGGCACTCTTTAGCTTTCTGGCAAGATTGATTGTTGAGACAATTTTATAAATAAAATAAAGTGGTCCGGTGAAGAGATTCAATTGATGACCGGTCGTCACTGTGAATGTTTTTTTATTTTTCAAACTGGTAATATTGGCCTCTGCATACTCACCAAGCTCCAGCCCCTGATATTGATTTCTAAGAGCAATCACTAAACTGCTTCGTTTTTCATCTGAAAAGTTCTTGGCCTGAATGGCTTCTTTGAAACTTTCTATTTTCGGAGAATGTGAGTAAAACGGCTTCAATTGCTCCTTTTCATTCAGGTAGTCAAGAAAAAATTGTGAAAATTGACCGGTTTGATTGAGTTCTACGCAGTGTTTTTTCATGTGGAAATAAGGCGATGTATATTTTGGCGAGCTAACTTAGCCAATCAAATCAAAGTTCGGTTTTTTTTGCAAAAAAACAGGATCACTTCCACCAATGGATATTCGTATCCACACAGAACAAGGTCGAAACAATAAGCACTCAACGCCGCTTTAAAAAAATTGAACAGAAATCCGATATTCAGTGAATATCTTAGCTTTGCACGTAAAGAAATCCATGCTCCCTTATCATAAATTTTACCTGAATAACGGCCTGGAAGTGATCCTTCACGAGGATCACAGCAGCAAAATGGCCGTCGTAAATCTGCTTTACAAAGTCGGATCTAAGAACGAAATTCCCGGAAAAACGGGATTGGCTCATTTTTTTGAGCATTTGATGTTTGGAAGCTCTGCAAATGTCCCTGTTTTCGATCGGGAATTGGAGCGCGTTGGCGGATCATGCAATGCTTTTACGAGTTCGGACATTACCAATTACTACATCACCCTGCCCGCATCTAATATAGAAACGGCATTTTGGCTGGAATCTGATCGGATGCTCCAACTTACACTGAGCGAAAAAACCATTGAAACCCAGCGAAAAGTAGTAACCGAAGAATACAAACAACGCTATTTAAATCAACCTTATGGTGACGTATGGCATCATTTTCGGGATTTAGCTTTTGAGAAACATCCCTACCGATGGCCCACAATCGGCCAAAATCTGGGGGACATTGTCGGCTACACGCGTGAAGATGTGTGGGACTTTTACCAAACTCACTACACCCCGGACAATGCGATTCTGGTGGTGGGAGGAGACGTAACACCCTTGGAAGTAGAACGACTAGCCAAAAAATGGTTTGAGCCAATTCCAAGTCAACAAATTTTAAAATCAATCATTCCGCAGGACGATCCGCAACTGACAAAGAAAGTAAAGAACTTTCAGGCTAAAGTTCCAACCGATGCACTATATAAAGCATTTAAAATGCCTGCAAAAGGAAAACCCGGATACCTGGAATCAGATTTGGCCAGTGATCTTTTGGGCTTCGGAAAATCCTCCATTCTGGAGCAGCGATTGGTAAAAAACGGGAAGCTTTTCGCCTCAGTTGGCGCATACATATTGGGATCTAATGATCCGGGTTTAATGGTTTTCTCTGGAAAAATGGAACAGGGAATCTCCGCAGAAAATGCAGAAAATGCGCTGGACGAAGTTATCAATGATTTTCTCAAGATGGAAATCGCGCCCGAATCTCTCCAGAAAATCAAGAACCAGGGTGAAGCAATGAAGACTTATGAATCTATCCAATTATTGAATCGGGTAATGAATCTGGCTTTCGCAGCGAACTTGGGAAGCCCTGATTTGTACTGGTCAGAATTCGAAACTAAATCAAAACTTGAAACAGAAGGTGTCATGACCTGGGCAAATCAAATACTACGACAAGACAATGCCTCTGTTCTTTACTATCAATCAATTACTTCATGAATAATTTCAGAATAGGTTTTGGCTACGATGTCCATCAGCTTCAGGAAGGTTACGAATTTTGGCTGGGAGGTATCAAACTAGACTATGAATATGGCGCTGTCGGCCATTCCGATGCAGATGTATTGATTCACGTCATTTGTGATGCCCTACTTGGCGCATCCAATTTGAGAGACATCGGGTATCATTTTTCTGACACCGACCCAAAATTCAAAGGAATTGACAGTAAAATCCTGCTCAGGGAAGTGATGGTGCTAATTCGAGAAGCCGGATACGAAATCGGAAATCTCGATACCACCATTTGCCTGCAGAAACCAAAAGTTAACCCTCATATTCCAGCTATGAAAACCTGTCTGGCATCTGTTATGAATGTGCAAGAAGGCGACATATCCATCAAAGCTACCACTACAGAAAAGCTCGGGTTTGTAGGAAGAGAAGAAGGAATCTCAGCTTATTGCGTTGCGTTAATCCATAAAATATGAGCGATAAATTAAGAATCATCACGACTGATGATGGCTCCCATTCGATCTATCATGAAGAGCTAAAAGAAACCTACCATAGTTTTCATGGAGCTTTCCGGGAAAGTATTCATGTTTACATGATCTATGGATTGGATTCTTGGCTGATGAGGAATCCAGGAAAGAAGCCGTTACGAATTTTTGAAGTTGGCTTTGGAACTGGGTTGAATGCTTGGCTGACGCTGGTCTGGGCCGAACAAAATCAAATCCCGGTTCTTTATCATACCATCGAACCATTTCCCCTTTCTGAGGAAATTTATTCCCGCCTTAATTACATCGAACAAGACCATTCCATTTGGCATTACCATAAGTATTTTAAGGCATTGCATGACTCTCCTTGGAATGAGGGAGTAATCCTGTCAGAATATTTCAATATGAAAAAGGAAAATGTCACACTTGAGAATGTTCAACTTTACCCTTCAGACGTAGTATTCTTTGACGCATTCGCTCCGAAAAAACAACCTGAAATCTGGAAAAAACAACTGTTAAATAAAGTCGTCGAAGTAATGAATCCGGGAGCTTTGTTTGCCACCTATTGTGCAGTTGGTAAGTTGAGACGCGACTTGAAAGAGCTTGAGCTCGAGGTAGAAATTTTGCCTGGTCCTTTGGGCAAAAAAGAAATGACCAGAGCCTGGAAAAAATAAGGCACAAGCTTTGATAAAAACAGTGAAAAAACCTCCAAATATGAAAAGTCTTTTCCTCTTTCTCTTTTTTATCTCCTCCTCTGTGGTGTTAGCACAGGCGAAATTAGAAATGATGGTTCAGGAGAGAGATGCCCTGCATGCACAATGGAAAGGCTCCGAAAGCAAAAAATCCGGAATTTTTGGTAACCGGACCAAGAAAGACATGATTGAATCCAATGAATGGCTGGCGAGAATCATTGTAAAAGATAACTTGATTATGGATGAGCTAAGATTGAGTGGCGCCATAGAGAATACCTCAATTTCTCAAGAAAAAGAAGATTATAAATCGATAACTCTCAAGCTGGAGCAAGATGTGCAAGCACTGAAAAGGGCAGTGGCAGATCGAGAAAAACAACTCGGAGAAAAAGTTGGGGAGAGAAGGACGTTTGAATGGGTTAGCTTAATTCTTTTTTGGGTATGTCTAGGTGTAGGTTTTTGGGCTTACAAACAGAATGCAAAATTTAAGAAACTTTCACCTACCAATTAAGATTTAAGTCTCGCTATTGGCGTTCTTGCACCTTTGGTTACCTGATCAAGACTTACCAAAATTTCAGCGTCGAGAGGGAGATAGATGTCCACTCGAGATCCGAATTTGATAAATCCAAATTCTCCGCCTTGTTCAAGTTTTGAACCGACCTTCACATACCATTTGATTCTTCGTGCCACAGCTCCAGCTATTTGCCTCACGAGTAGCCGAGTACCTTTAGCATTTTTTATAACCATTGTAGTTCGCTCGTTTTCAGTGCTTGACTTAGGATGCCAGGCTACGAGGTATTTTCCTGGATGGTATTGAAAAAACTCAACCACTCCCTTAATCGGAGATCGATTCACGTGCACATTGATAGGTGACATAAAAATTGATATTTGCCTTCTCTTTTCTTTCAAATATTCATCCTCGAAAGTCTCCTCGATCACGACCACTTTCCCATCTGCAGGCGCAAACACAAGCCCTTCTTCATTAGGCAAAGGAAAAACGGGGTTGCGAAAAAACTGTAAGATTATAAAGTATATGATCAAGCTTGACAACAGACTTACATTGATTAGAAGTCGCTCTTCAGGCAAGAAATAATATATCAGGTAATTTGAAACGGCCAGAATAATCAACAGCCAAAACAATAGTACCCGTCCTTCTTTGTGTATCGTCATATGTGTAAAACTAAAAGGAGCAAGATATCTCCTGCGCCCTAAAGATAAAATAATCTTTTGATTGAGTCCCCTTAGAAGCCTCCTCTGTAGTTATATGTCTTGGCAACTTTGTCAATTGCAACGATATAAGCTGCAATTCTCAATGGAACTTCGTATTTCAGTGACGTAGCATAGACGTTATTAAAGGCATCTTTCATGATTCTGTCTGACCGTCTGTTCACACGATCAGCTGTCCATTTATAACCCAATCTATTTTGCACCCATTCGAAGTAGGATACTGTCACTCCTCCTGCATTGGCAAGGATATCCGGTACGGCCATAATTCCCTTTTGATTGATGATGGCGTCTGCCCTTGCGGAAGTTGGGCCATTGGCTCCTTCTACTATTAGTTTAGCTTTGATCTTGTCCACATTGTGGATCGTAATTACGTCCTCAACTGCTGCCGGAACCAAAACATCTACTTCCAAGGTCAATAAGTCTCCTGCATCTGCAAGTTTTTCTCCACCGGTAAATCCCTGTAGAATTCCATTATTTGAATCTCTGAATTGAATCGCTTCTTGAATATTTATTCCTTTTTCGTTGTAGAAAGCTCCAGTGTGATCAGAAATGCCCACAATCTTTAATCCTCTTTCTTCCAAAAGCAAAGCCGCCCAAGAGCCTACATTTCCAAAACCCTGAACTGCGCAAGTCGCCTGAAAAGGGTTGATTTTTAATTTTTGCATGGCCGCTAAGGCGGTCACCATCACACCGCGACCGGTAGCTTCTGTTCTTCCCAAAGATCCTCCGAGCACCAATGGCTTTCCTGTGACGACAGCGTTGACTGTCATCCCGTGTGCTTTGGAATATTCGTCCATCAACCAGGCCATTTCTCTTGGACCTGTTCCCATATCGGGAGCGGGAATATCTTTGTCAGGTCCAAATACATCGATTAGTGCTAGTGTGTAAGCACGAACTAAACGCTCGATTTCACCTTTGGACATTTCCCGAGGATTGCATCTGACTCCGCCTTTTCCTCCACCGTAAGGAATATCCACCACTGCACATTTCCAGGTCATCCAAGCAGCGAGTGCCCTTACCTCATCAATGTTTACATCCGGAGCAAAACGTATCCCTCCTTTTGCGGGGCCTAAAATATTAGAGTGAATTACACGAATTCCTTCAAACACTTTGATCTTACCATTATCCATGGTAATCGGTAGTGATACGATAACTTGTTTTGCTGGATTTTTCAACACGTTGTACACCTCTTCAGAGAGTCCAAGCTTCTCCGCTGCGATGTTGAATCTTTCCATCATTGACTCCAATGGATTCTCTTTATCTACTATGGGAGCCGGTTCAATGTATGCCATATTCGGGTCTTAATTTGTTTTGTGAAATGCTCTGCAATATTAATCAGATTTTCAGTTTCCCCGGGGGAGAATTAGAAGATTTTCAAAAAGGCGGTTATAAATGGCGCCGATAATAGCAATCCGTCAAAACGGTCCATAAAACCACCATGGCCCGGAAGCCCCTGACCTGAGTCTTTTATCTCGATTGACCGCTTGAAAAGTGACTCGATCAGATCTCCGTAAGTCCCCGCAATAATGATGATTCCGGCTATCACTAACCATTTCCAATCTTCAATGGTATGGAAGAACCTAGCTATCACAAATGCCACAGCAATTGCGGAAAAAGCACCTCCCAAAAACCCTTCCCAGGATTTTTTTGGAGAAACCCGCTCAAACAATTTTGTCTTCCCAAATCTAGTTCCAGCGAAGTAGGCTCCCGTATCACTGGCCCATAGGATCAGCAGACAACCGATCAGAATTTCATAATGATATACCTGGTCTACGGAAAATACTGCCAGATTCAAAAGTGAGAAAGGAACCGCAACGTAGAAAATTCCCAAATAGGTGAATGCTACACCTGTAAAAGGTTTTTTATCCGTTTTCTTGTAGAGCTTGATGAAAAAAGTCAGGGAAACAATCGGGAAAATCAGGTAGAGATATTCATTTGGAAATTGCTCTTTTTCTATCAAAAAGGTGAGGGTGAAGATCATTACTCCTAAAAATGTCCCGAAGCTTCGAAGTGGAAGCATCCCATCCAAACCAGTCAGTTTATAGAATTCCATCTGTGAAAAGCCCAGAATGCAGGCAAAAATCAAAAAGTAGGTCCAATCTGAATAAATACTTCCCACCACCACTATCAAGCCACCAATCAAGCCAGTGATTGCTCTTTGGCCCAGATTGCTGTAGTTGTTTATATTAAAACGTGATTGCATTTTGGATTAATTTGGTGGCTTGAATAGCGTCTTCTCGCTTCACTAAAACCTGATGGCTTCCGAACATTTGATATGCCGTATCTTTTTTATTGAGCACCACGGCTTGGATTTCGTTTTCTATAAGGACTCCTCTCACTATTTCGGCTCGGATCTGCATATAATCCTCAAAAACCTTAACCCAATTCTCCATCCCGCTTCAAATTCATTTTTTTAAAGTAAAAGATTCCTGCCACAAGAACCAACAAACCCAAAATTGCAACCGGATATGAAACCTCATCAGTAGATTCAAGATCAAAGTCAATCATGCCCTGATTGGCAAGGTAAACCATGATCACTGTAAATGAATTATTGAAAATATGTGCCAAAATAGGATAGACTATGCTTCCAGAATATACATATAGATACCCAAAAACTGCCCCTAAAAACACGCGTGGCAAGAACCCATAGAACTGGACATGGATGGCAGAGAAAATAATGGCTGTAATCCAGATTCCCCAATGAACAGAACCTGTATAATAATGCATTTTAGGCTGAATCACTCCCCTGAAAAACATCTCCTCACCTATTCCGGCCAATACACCGATCACCAATATGCCCATCAAAAGCTCGGGAATCGTTTGGAAATCTGTTAGGTACATCGTCAGCTCCATCAATTGCTGCTCCATCTCTTTCATCCAGATTTCCGTCTCCGACATGAATTCGGGCAAGACAAGCTGATTATTGAAATAAACCAGAAATGCATTGAAAAGCATGGCTCCAAATGTAATAACTACTACTACAGATCCACCTTTTAAATTAAATCTCGAAAATTGAATACCCCATCGAAGATTTGCTTTATCAATCTTTTGTGAAATTAACCAGGCAGCCAGCCAAAATCCAATTCCTGAGCCGATCCCCTGTACAAGAAACATTGCCATCCTGCCATTTGGGACGTCATAGTCCCCGCTCATTAGACCAACAATGTCTTCGAGACTGATATTAAAAAGGCTGGGGACGATGGCCAAAGCAGCACCCTGCAACATAACCAGAACTCCTAAAGTGACTAAAACTATGACTATTAGTGATAAAAGCCAGCTCTTTCGTTTGGCTATTTCTGATTCGGTTTCGTAAATCTCCATATTTGAGGTAAATTTACGCGCAATTTTAGAATACAGAAGTGGTAAAAATAGGAAAGTTGGAGTTAGGCGAGTTCCCATTGCTTTTGGCACCCATGGAAGACGTGAGCGATCCGCCATTCCGGGCAGTATGCAAGCAAAATGGTGCGGATCTTATGTACACAGAATTTATCAGTTCCGAGGGATTGATACGTGATGCCGCAAAAAGTATTCAAAAGCTGGATATTTTCGATTACGAAAAACCCATTGGAATTCAGATTTTCGGAAACGAGATCGAATCCATGAGACAAGCAGCCGCAATCGCTGAAGAAGCTGGCCCGGATATTTTGGATATCAACTACGGTTGTCCGGTTCACAAGGTAGCCTGCAAAGGTGCCGGCGCTGGAATCCTGCTAGATATTGACAAAATGGTATCAATGACTGCGGAAATCGTCAAGCGAGTAAACATTCCAGTGACAGTTAAAACCCGATTAGGCTGGGATCAAAACACAATCAGAATCGTGGAAGTCGCAGAAAGACTTCAGGATATCGGAATCCAAGCCATTAGTATACATGCACGTACGCGTCAGCAAATGTACAAGGGCGAAGCTGATTGGAGCTATCTAAACCTTGTCAAAGACAATCCGAGACTACATATCCCTGTATTCGGAAATGGAGATATCGATTCTCCCGAAAAAGCACTGGAATACAAAAACAAATACAACGTCGATGGGATGATGATTGGGCGTGCCTCGATTGGTTATCCGTGGATTTTTAACGAAATCAAACGATACCTCGCAACCGGTGAAAAACTTCCTTCTCCCGATTTGGATGAAAGAATCGCTGTTTCAAAAAAGCACCTTGATTTCTCTGTGGAATGGAAAGGTGAAAAGCAGGGAATCCTGGAAATGAGACGTCATTACACCAGTTATTTCCGTGGAATGCCGAATTTTAAAACGTTCAGAACCGAAATGGTTACGGCTGAAACGTATGAGCATGTCTGTGAGATCCTGAATCAGGTGTCAGAAGTCTATGCCGATTATGAGTTTTAAAGATTCGATTGGATCTTAAAACTTTCATCTAAAAAGAGCAACTTTCCTGATTTGGAAGTTGCTCTTTTTTTGCCTTTCTGAGTGAATCGATTGAATAAAAATGGCCACATAAGTTCAGCAACTATCTAATTCCCAATAAATATTTTTGGGTCTGATTTTTTTGTGCTAAAACTGCGGGAGAATTGCTTCTTTTGCAGCGGAAAAGGTTTTCCTCTTGCCGGCAAATGACACCAACCACCAATCACAGCAACCTTAAAAACTGGGGACTGCTGCTAGTACTAGCTCTTATCTGGGGAAGTTCTTTTATCTTGATTAAACGGGGACTTGAAGTATTTTCTCCCGGTGAGGTCGGCGCCTATCGAATCGTGGCGGCAGCGACTTTCCTTCTTCCGCTTTCCCTTCCTCGCATCAAAAAGCTGACAAGTGAGCAGGCTCAAAATCTTATTTTAGTTGGGCTTTTGGGAAGTTTCATTCCGGCATTCCTCTTTCCTACTGCCCAAACAAGACTTAGCAGTTCGTTAACCGGAGTTTTGAATGCGTTGACACCCCTGTTTGTAGTGATTATCGGAGCGCTTTTTTTCCGCTCAAAGATCACTAGAAGAAACGCCTTCGGATTGTTAATTGCCTTTATTGGAGTATTGGTCTTGATCACGCTGAAGGAAGGCTCAGGGCTTAATTCATTTACCGGCATAAATGGATATGCCTTTTTCGTGATTTTAGCATGTATTTGCTACGGCTTCAACCTGCATCTCATCAAATCTCGCTTCGTTTTACTCAAATCCATCGAAATCACTGCCATCTCTCTTTTGATGGTATTACCGCTCGCTTTGATCTATCTCATGGCCGGTACAGAATTCTCTTACAAACTTGTAACCCAAGAAGGTGCATTGAGAGCCCTTGGATATGTGACTTTACTGGGCGTGATGGGCACCGCCATTGCCCTGATTCTTTTTAATATCATGGTGAAAACGGCCTCCCCTATTTTCGCCAGCTCAGTTACCTATCTGATTCCTGTTGTTGCGATTTTTTGGGGCGTGTTGGATGGGGAAGTGCTGCTTTTTGGACATTACCTCGGAATAGCGGCTGTAATCCTCGGTGTTTGGGTAGGTAATCGTAAGAAAATCATTCAGGGTTAATATCTGGGTAATCCCAGCAATTTCTCAATTATAAATCTCCCTTCATCCTGGCCCTCCAGGCAAATGCCAACATAGGAAGTTGTTGATAGCTGTTCACTCCTGCTTTTACGCCTTGTGATTTGAGGAACAGGTCATTGGATTTACGACTTAGCTCAAGAGAAAAAGGCTTGACAGATTCGGCAGCTTTCTGAAGGGATATCAAATCATTGACAATCCCCCGGTCAAGGGTCTTTACATATGCTTTATATTCATCTGGAGCCATCCGGTAAAAATCCCGAAACTGATACATTAATAACCTAAGCTGCGCTGAGTACCGCAACAAAGGATCATCGCTATTGCTACAAATAACCCAAGCAATAAAATTCGCCTCCCCCTCATTCGTCACTCCATAGCTATGCGCCATTTCGTGTGCGATGGTGAAAGGCTGTTCCAATGGATGCAATGTCGGATCAATGTAGCTTTCGCCAGTAAAAGGAAAGTAAATACCCAAAATACCCATTTTCCTCATAAATCCTGCTGGCGGAAACTTTTTGGTCCTAGGCTTTCCGGTAAAGTTCAGTCCCAGGATTTCCAGGTTCTCGCCCATGTTACCTCGTACCAGATTCTCCAGTTCAGGGTAGGAAAGAATTTCTGTTATGGCCGTCGTGTCCTGAGTAATTAATCCTCTGTTTTGAAGAACCAATCTCTGAGTTATTCGGATTTCTTCTTTCAATTCTACCAAATCGAGTGCTTTGGGTTTGAGGCCGAGCTGTTGAAAGATGGGCGTTCGATGATAGTTGAATCCCCAAAGAATCAGGAAAAAAAATATTAATGCTCCAAGACCATTTGCGAGCGCTTTGAAGGTATAAAATACTCTTTCTCTCCATCCTACTCTCCTGCTTAACTTCAGAAAATAAAATCCAAAAATCAGTAGTAGGAGGAGTATGAAAAGGTAAACGCTGGGAAATGGCAAATTTCCCAGCGTCAAATCAATCAAATTCCGAATTCCAGGAAAGAATGTTCTTGAATAAATATTATCTGTAGCCTCGGGGTTTTGAATAGCAAAATGGCGGACTACAAGCGCTAGGATTCCCAGAATCGCCCAAGACCAATCTCTTTTTCCCATGGGGCAAATAACTTGATTAGATTCCCTCTGCCTGAACTTCCTTTACCTCAGGAAGCATACGGGTAAGAAGATTTTGAATTCCTGCTTTCAACGTGACAGTACTAGACGGACAACCTGAACAAGACCCCTGAAGGAGAACTTTTACAATTCCATCCTCAAAAGAATGGAAAACAATAGCTCCGCCATCTTGCTCTACTGCAGGCCGAATGTACTCATCCAGAATGCCTTTGATTTTCTTCACTATTTCCGAATCATTCTCATCGAAAAGCGGATCTTTTTCAAAACTTACCTTAACAGCAGCTTGTCCGGACTCAAGATATTGCCTGATATGATCGCGGATGATCGTTTGGATTTCTGACCATTCAATGTCCTCAGTTTTGGTAACTGTGACAAAATTTGACGCTATAAAAACTCGTTGAACCGCTGCAAAATTGAAGAGCTCTTTGGCCAATTGACTGTTTTCCGCACTTTCTAAATCTGGATAATCAAAACTTACTCCATCGTCTGCCAACATGAAATTGGCCACAAACTTCAATGAGTTTGGGTTAGGATTTGCCTCCATGTAGAGGTGGACAGGTCTTGCTTGGGCTTTCAGCATGGGATTCTTGATTTTTGTTTAGAAACCGAAATCAGGGCTATAAGTTCCTGATTTCGGAAAATTCCGGATTATTTTAACGGATAGCCTTTAGCTGCCCACCAAATACCGCCATACACGTGCTTCAGAAAATCCGGATCGTGAAAGGCACTTTCTACGTGACCCAAAGCTGTGTAAAAAGATCTACCTCCTTCAAACTCGTGATACCAAGCCATCGGGTGATTTGGACCGTTTCCTTTTGAAACTGTGTAGCTGGTCTCATCCGCGTTGATCAGAACTTTGATATTAGGGTTGATATTTTTGAATTCGTACAATTCGTCTGTCCAAAGCCAAGTATCAGGCAAATGGAATGTAGCAGGGTGCGTTTTATCCAAAACCTTTAGTCTGACAGTTTGCTGCTTTGGATGAGCCAAGAAATAGGCTCCGATCATCTGATTGTACCAAGGCCATTCGTACTCTGTATCAGTTGCGGAGTGAATACCTACCACTCCTTTTCCACTTTGTACAAACTTCTGAAACGCTGCCTTTTGCTCGTCATTAAAGATGGTACCGGTAGTACTCATCAGGATGACAACATCATATTTTGCCAGATTTTCATCTGTAAAAGCTCTCGCATCTTCTGTGGTATACACATCAAAAACATGGGTTTCTCCCATTTTCTTAAGTGCGACAACGCCATCAGGTATGGATTGATGACGGAAGCCTGCGGTCTTGCTGAAAACAAGAGCTTTGAATTGCTGAGCCGGAGCGATGAAAACGACGCTTAGAAGCAAACCAAGCGTAATTAGGGTGGGTTTGAGATTCATAGTTTTGGGTTATTGGTTAATGGTTTTGAGTTATTGGTTATTGAGTTATTTTAAAGCACTTCCAAAATCAAAATATATCCGAAATCATATATCCGAAATCATATATCCGAAATCACTTCACTATTTCAAACTTCTCTCCGGCTTCTTTTCTGGAGAAAGCATTGAAATGCCACCATTCTGAGCCGATTCCTGTAAATCCGGCAGCCTTCATTACTTTTCGGAGAATCTCCCTATTAGCAACTTGGGCGCGAGTGATTTTGCCTTCTGCCATCATTTCCAATTCTCTTTCAGGATAGGCTTCATAGCCAAAGAAATCATAGCTTGTTCCCATGTCTATCAGTCTTCCCGCTTCAATGTCATAGATCGTCAGATCAACTGCCACTCCGAAATTATGTAAACTCCCGACTTTTGGATCAGCCACATAAAGAGGTTTGATACTGTCTGGCTTATCCAGATTATCCCAAAGAATCTGCTGAACACTAAGAGGACGAACGCCATCATAAATTAATAAACCCAGATTCGGATATTCATTTTGGAGCATTTCTTGAGCTTTTTTCAACCGATCTGCTACTTCCGGCTGCAAATAAGCGTGAGTCAAATCTCCATAAACATCCTGTCCGAAGAAGTTATTTGTGGTCGAATACATCAACTCAACCTTCAGTCCTGGGATAATTTCTTCCAGGTTAACCAATCCCTGATTTTTCAATGTTTGTTCCAATTCCGTCAACTCAACAGTTTGGGAAACCTCTAAGCTGTCTTTCGCTGCTTTCTCATTCGGCTCAATCACAGTTCCATCACCTTTATCAGAAGTACAAGCTAATGAAAGCCCTGCCAATGCCAGAAAATAACGTATATTTTTCACGGATTATTTTAGGTCTTTTTTAACTAAAGCAGCAGATCCTTGTGCTGTTGGCAAGACTAGAATATCTGCCAAAACCACATGAGCTGGACGATTTACTGCAAATTCTATAATATCCGCAATGTCCTGAGCGACAAGTGGCTCGTATCCCTGATAAATCGTCTCGGCTCGTGCCGAATCACCTTTGAATCTTACCAAAGAAAACTCAGTCTCTACTAATCCCGGATGAATGGCAATCACCCTGATTCCAAACGGATTCAGGTCAATTCGCATCCCTTTGGTGATCGCATCCACGGCATGCTTCGATCCGCAATAAACATTACCGTTTGGGTAAACTTCCTTTCCGGCAATCGATCCAATATTAATAATCATCCCGGATTTACGTTCGCACATTCCTGGAATAATTGCTTTCGAGACGTATAACAAGCCTTTTACATTGATGTCCATCATGGCATCCCAATCATCCATATTTCCTGATTGAATCGGATCCATGCCATGCGCATTCCCTGCATTGTTGAGAAGCACATCTACTTTTTTCCAGTCTTCAGGAAGGTTTCCGAGGATTTCCGCCACTATTTCGCGATCTCTTACATCAAAAATCAGTGGCAGAAAATCAATTCCCCCGGGAATTTCTGATTTTAATTCTTCCAGCCGATCAGATCGTCTGCCGGTAGCGATAATATGAAAGCCCATTTTGGCCAAAGTGATAGCAGAGGCACGGCCAATTCCCGAAGTAGCTCCGGTGACCAAAGCAATTTTCTTTTCCATGTGAGAAAGATAACTGATTTAAGAAAAAGGTGAGGGAGGATTTTGGAAGAACCAAAGTCAGAAACAGATCGATTTCAAATTTTCTTACTGAAAATTTAAATAGATCGTAATTGACTTAGTCTTGATTGAAGAGATGGCATCCCTAATTTGAGGAATTGTATTTTCAGCCTGATAGAGGTTATTCAGACCATGTGAAAAGCGGATTTCCGGAGCGAACTTAAAGTATTTAAAATAAATCTCGAAGCCCATGCCCATTTCAAGTGTAAGATCCCTTCCAGTCGTCACCAATTCATCTAAGTTTGCTTCTTCTTGGCTTTTAGTTCGGAATTGATAGCTTGCTCCTCCGATAAAATACATTCGGGTATTATTGAATCGCTGAGAGCGATATTTGAATAATAGTGGTAACTCCACCATTGTTGCTTCCGATGTAATTATAGTTGGAGCATTTACAATTAGCTCATTATTTGTATTTCCAGCACCAGGCAGATTTGTCGGAATTTCTCCAAAGAAATTTACTTCGGTTTTATATTCGTAAAAACCCACTTTCGGTGTAAAAAGTAAATGAAGCTGATCATCTAACCGAAGCATCCCGACAAACCCCAATGAAAACCCAGGCGAAAACTGAGTATAAATCGATGCTACTTTGTTAGTCGTCGTATTAGCCTGATCAAAAAAAGCATCCGAGTACTTCAATCGATAGGTATTGGTGTGCGCAGCAAGAAAAAACCCATAAGACACGAGTTTATCATCAGAACCTGAATTGCTGTTGAGGCCAAATAGCCCCTGAGCAAAAGATGAAACAGAAAGAAAACAAATCAGAATTGTAGCGACGGCTATTTTGTGCCTACGTAGATCGAGCTGATTCCAAATGTGAGAGGTTTGCATAAGGTGCTGGTAAAACCGACTTTTTTCAAAACTGCAAGAAAATCTTCTCCGTCAGGGAAGGCCTGAACAGATTCCGGCAGATAAGTATAGGCAGAATTGTCATTTGACACGAGTTTGCCTATTTGAGGCAGAATGTAGTTGGAATACAAAGCGTATGCCTGTTTAATCGGAAAAGCCTTTGGCTTTGAAAACTCCACAATAACAGTCTTTCCGCCAGGCTTCAAAACCCGATACATATCCGCCAAACCTTTTTCGAGATTTTCAAAATTTCTTACTCCAAAGGAAACGATGACCGCATCAAACTTATTATCTTCAAAAAGTAAGCCTTCGGAATCTCCCATCTGAAGGTCGATTTTATCCTCAAGCCCGCGCTTTTTCATCTTCTTTATACCTTCGGCAATCATTCCTTCGGAAATATCCACCCCAATGATCTTATCAGGATTCAGTGCCAAAGCTTCAATTGCAAAATCGCCTGTTCCGGTCGCAATATCGAGAATTAATCTGGGCTGATCTTTTTTCAAAAGTTTGATCGCCTTCTTTCTCCAGATAATGTCAATCCCCAAGCTCAACACATGATTTAGCAAATCATAGCGATGACTGATATTGTTGAACATCTCAGCTACCTGAGCTTTTTTGGGGTCTAGCTTATCTTTGTAAGGAACAACGGACATTTGAAATCAATTTTTGAAGGCGCAATATTACTGAAGAAACCCGAGTAATCGAAAATTGTTGCCTTCAATCCCCAACAGAATGCATTTGGAATAGAATCCTGAGGCACCCAAAATCAAGCCATAAGACGATTCCTAATGCATACTGAGGGATTATTGTACTTTTGTCAGGAAATCAAAGTTTATGATCCAGAAAGCAACTTTCGTAATCAGTAATAATAATCCGGGAAAGTGTCCCAAACCCGATCGTGCCGAGATCGCTTTTATCGGCAGATCCAATGTGGGAAAAAGCTCCCTGATCAATATGATTACAGGAACCAAAGACCTTGCGAAAACCTCCGCCAAACCTGGAAAGACTCAGCTAATCAATCATTTTTTCATTGATGACCGCTGGTACATGGTTGATTTACCGGGTTATGGTTTTGCCAAAGTCAACAAGAAAGTAAAAGATGGTTGGGAGGCCATGATCAGCACCTATTTAACCAAGAGAGAAAATCTTTGCGGGGTTTTTATCCTGATTGACAGTCGGCTTGAGCCCCAGGGGATTGATCTTGAGTTCTTGTCTTGGTGCGGTACGGAGGGAGTGCCTTTGGTAATTGTGTTCACCAAAGCTGATAAACAATCAAAAGGAAAGACCGATCAAAACGTGAAAGCCTTTCTGGCCAAGACAAAAGAAATCTTCGAAGAAGAGCCTGATTACTTCGTCACATCAGCAGAAAGCGAAACGGGCAAGGTAGAATTGGTCAAGTTTATCGAAGAGTTGATCAAGGAATACGAATCAGGGGAAATCTATTGACCCGAAATTCTATATTTGCATCCTGAAAAATTATAATCCATGAATTTCAAAGACCTAGCCACAGTATCCGGTAAGCCCGGATTGTATAGAATATTGAAACCATCCAGAACAGGTGTAATCCTCGAAAGTCTGGACGAGAAGAAAACCAAACTGGTAGCCGGAATGGCGCAGCGCGTTTCCATCCTCGGAGATATATCTATCTACACCCTGACCGAAGAAGGCGCTGAGCCTTTGGAGTCTGTTATGAAAAAAATCGAAGCTGAGTTCAATGGTGATTTAGGATTAGACGCAAATCCTGATGACACAGAACTGAAAGCATTCATGAAGCATGTGCTTCCAACTGTGGACGAGGGCAGAGTATATACTTCTGATATCAAAAAATTGGTTTCCTGGTATAAAATTGTCCGTTCTCAGGCTCCTGAAGTCCTTGAGGAAACTCAGGAAACAAAAACTGAAGAATAATCCAAAGCCCGATTTTTCGGGCTTTTTTTATCTTTGATCATGGAAAAATCGCCGCTCACTGATACTTTTTACCTCCTCGCCAAAGACTTCACGCTACCCGAAATCAAGGAAGGTTTTGACGAGGAATTAGCCATTCGATTCCTTTCCAAAGCCATCAGCCAACTCTTGAACAGGGATTTTGAACGATTATTACAGATTTGCTACCGAATCGATTTAGGAGAAAATCAACTGAAAAAAATCCTCCACGGAGCAAAACCTGATCAGGTTGCGACAGATTTGGCAAGGGCTCTTTGGGAAAGACAAAAGCAGAAAGTAGAGATCAGAAGGCGATATTCGGAGGGATAAAAGTGGGAGGTTGGAAGTCAGGAAGTGGGAAGTTGGGAGTGACAGATGACCGATGCTGGATACGTAACTCCAAGGAACGAGGAGTCTCATTCGGGTATGTGGTATGAAATGGATGACGGAATATCTACCAAGTACTAGGTATCAAGAGGCATAACGTTTAAAAAAAGCTTTAGCTTTTTACTCTGTGTTCTCAAAAGAGTCGATTAAGGGAAGGTTTTATATAAGATCATAAAAAAAATATAATACATCTTAAACCATATTTCTCTGTGTGACTCTGTGGTAAAAAGAAGGAAGGAGGAGGTTTTCCCAAATCCAGTTCAATTTTTAAATTAGCAAAAACCCCATCACCATGGCCAATCCCATCTGGATTATGACTTCAGCTTTTGATCAGCTCAACCTTGATCAAACTATTCAAAAAGCAATAGAAATCGACGTGCAAGGACTGGATCTATGTGTCTTCAGAAAAGATGGGACACGGGATGATTTTGTGGCGACTCATCTGGATTATGAGAATTTTGGTCCGGAGGAAGCCAAACTGCTGATCGAAAAATTCAACGGAGCCAAACTTCGATTATCTATAGGTGCCTTCGAAAACCTGATCGGAGGAGATCCCATTCATCGGATCAAAAACCAAAACCACCTGCTTCGCCTGATCCGGATGGCGCATTTTCTCGGTGGAGATTTAAACGACGTGAAAGTCGGAACTTTTGTCGGTTACAATCATGAACTTGGAAATGAGGAAGGCGGATTTGAAAAAAACCTACTCGAATACCAACGTATTTTCACACCTATCATTCGCTATGCAGCAGACTTAGGCGTGACAGTAATCTATGAAAACTGCCCGATGGAAGGCTGGCGAAGCTCCGGATTTACCGGAACGTATAATAATCTGACTGGGGTACTCGCCGCCAGAAAGCTGATGTACGAACTCATCCCGGAGAAAAATCACGGAGAAATCTACGATCCTTCTCACGATGTCTGGCAACACACCGATCCTGTGGAAGTGATCAAAAACACAGATATTAGCCGGTTGAGGAGGATACATGTGAAATCCACCAGAAATATTCCGGATCCTTTCTGGGGAAGTATGTATCCCATGCAGCAGATCCGACCCGAATGGGCGGAGAAACTCGGAATCAATTCTAGCAAAAATCCATGGGACAGGCATCTATACGAAGCGACGCTGCCAGGTTTTGGTTTAGGAGATTCAATGGATTGGAGAGCTTTTGTGGGAATCTTGAAAGAAAAAGGGTTTTCAGGACCTTTTGAAATAGAGAACGAGGCGGCGCTTTCCAAGCAAACAGGAAAAATGGGGGCTATCGTGCAGGGATGCAAAGCGGCTGTTCAGAATCTTGCGCCGCTACTTTGGGAACTTGGGGAGGATGGCTGGCAATACCCGACGAGGGAACATCATCCATTACTAGAAGCAAATCAGAAGGAAGTTCCTTTGGTAACGATGGAGTCATTTTTGTAAAATTTGTTAGTAGTAAGTCGTAAGTAGTATCTAGTCATACTACTCACTTCTTACATTTTCGCCAACCCTAAATCGAACTCTCGTATCCCGCATCTGCCGGCAAATTAGGCTGCATCGCCGCTTGCACAGCGAGAACATCGCATCGCTCATTTTCGGGATGTCCCGCGTGACCTTTTACCCAAATAAACTTCGGCTTATACTTCAGATGAAGTGGAATGTAGCGAAGCCATAGATCAGGATTTTTCTTGTCTTTGAATCCTTTTTTCTGCCAGCCCCAAAGCCAACCTTTCTCTATCGCATCGACCACATATTTACTATCGGAGTAAATCGTAACTGGAATCCCGGTCATCTTCAATTCCTGAAGTGCACGGATGACTCCCGAAAGCTCCATACGATTATTGGTCGTCAAGCGAAAACCTTCGGAAAGCTCTTTGCGGTGGCTGTTGAATTTGAGAACAGCGCCATAGCCTCCCGGACCGGGATTGCCTCTTGAAGCGCCATCTGTGAAAATGGTAATCATTGGTCAAATAAAAGAAAAAAGTGGGAGAGAAGATGGTTAGATACCGGAATCAACGCCGATCGGAAATGCATTTGTCTTGAAGATCTTCACGGCAATCGAAAGCAGGATAATACCGAAAATCCTTCTCAGGACATCCAAACCTGTCTTTCCAAGTTTGTTCTCCAGCCAAGATGTACTTTTCAGGACAGCATAGACAAACACAAGATTCAGCAGAATTCCTATTGCAATGTTGACTTGCTCAAACTCTGCTTTCAAAGTCAAAATAGTAGTAAGTGTACCTGCACCGGCAATTAATGGAAATGCAATTGGTACGATGGAAGCACTGCTTGTAGCTTCTGGGTCAGGCTTGAAAAGTTCGATCCCAAGGATCATCTCAGCACCCAAAGCAAAAATGATCAGAGCTCCCGCTATTGCAAAATCCTCCACTCCGATTCCGAAAAGTTTTAAAATGGATTCCCCTACAAACAAGAAAGCAATCATCAAAACTCCTGCAGCAAGAGTTGCTCTTTCTGATTTTATATGACCGACTTTTTTTCGAAGATTGATGACAATCGGGATAGAACCGAGAATATCGATCACGGAAAACAGAATAAGGGAAACGGAAAGGATTTGCTTGAAATCAACCATGCCGCAAAAGTAAGTGTTTTCAGATTGACAAAAGTAGGAAGTCAGAAAGCTGAGGTTCGAAGTTCCCAAACTTCAGCTTTCAGACCACTTATTTTCTAGTATTTTTTCAAAAACTCAATCAATGCATCAAACTCTTCGTCGGTGATTGCAGGGAAATTAGCGATTCGAAAAGAGGTTGGTTTCAAAGGTCCATATCCTCCTCCCATCTGCATTCCAACTTTCTCAGCATCCTTCTTCACCTGAGTGATCAGTTCTTCCAGTCCTGCAATCCCCATCACAGTTGTACTTCTTGTCTCTGCATTGTCTACCAGCATTCGAAGCGTTTTAGTCTGAGCGATGCAGTTTTCCAATTGGCTCATTCTGCTTCGCAACTTCGAATCAATCTCCTGAATCATGGGAATATCTTTCAGTACCCGATTTAGCAAATAGATCCCCAGTACGTTTGGCGTATAGTGCGTTTGGTAGCCATTCGCATTTTCGAGCATAAAGCTCAGACTATTATACCGGCCTCGCTCTCCTTTTTGCACAGATTTCTCAATGGCTTTTGGAGAAAGAATCAAGATTCCCAACCCTGCAGGCATGCCAAAGCATTTCTGCACAGACGCATACCAGATATCCGCAAGGCTGAAATCGAGCTCAATTCCGCCCATGGAAGAGGTCGTGTCCACCGCGATCATCTTCTCAGGAAATTGGGCCTTGATCGCTTCAATCACCGACATGGGTACCTGAGAGGCGTTTGCCGTTTCATTTTGGGTGATGGCAATCAAGTCAAACTCCTCTCCGATTTGTAGAGAAGAAACATCTATTGATTGATTTGCTTCTATTTTCAACCCGACACTTGCCGGTAAAATATGTTTTGCATACTCAATCCATTTCTTTCCGAAGGAGCCTGAATAAATATGAAAACTCGCATGCTCTACGATCGACTGGGAGATGATCTCCCAATTCTCAGTCGCGCTTGAGGTAAAGAGCAATTTGTAATCATCCGGCATGTGGAGCTTGGTGCGCATGAGTTGCTCAGTTTCCTGATACAATTTCATAAAAGCTGAACTTCGGTGATTGGCGCTCAGAATACCTTCCTGATACGCATCATTCAAATAAATAGGAAGTGAATCGTAGACCTTGGAAGGTCCGGGAGCAAAGGTGATCATAGGTTTTTGAGTGTTATAGGAAATAGCGGATGCCCAACTCGTAGCCTTTCAGGCCAAGTCCGGAAATCATACCGACACAAGATTTGGAAATGATGCTTTTATGACGGAATTCTTCCCGCTTGTAAATATTCGAGATATGAACTTCCAACGTCGGGGTGGTCACCCCGGCAATTGCGTCTGAAATCGCAACCGATGTATGGGTATAGCCTCCCGCATTGAGCAAAATCGCATCGTATGAAAAACCAACTTCGTGGATCTTGTTGATGAGTTCTCCCTCCACATTGCTTTGGTAGTAATGAAGTTCCAGGTCAGGAAAAGTCGTCTTTAGCGTTTCGAAATATTCTTCGAAAGAAGTGCTGCCATAGACTTCAGGTTCTCTTTTTCCCAAAAGATTCAGATTAGGACCGTTGATTAGCTGGATTTTCAAAATAGACTTGATTTAATTCGGAGTTAAAGTTAAAAGGAAATAGGTTTTAAAAAGTGGAAGATTGGATGGTTTTGAAAATTTGAAAAGGATTCTCATTTAAGCAAAATCTTTGTGTATATTTTTTAGTAATTTGGTGTATAAATAGTATGGCAATGAGAACCAACATTGAAATCAACGAGGAATTGATGGAAGAAATTCTTGATAAGACTAAGCTTAAAACCAAAAAGGAAGTGGTGGATAAGGCTCTTAGGGAATTTCTTCGAAAAATTAAACTTCAGGAATTAGCTGAACTCCGGGGTAAAATAACCTGGGAAGGAAATCTTGACGAAATGAGAGAAATCTAGGAATGTATATTCTTCCTGACACCTCTATCTGGATATCCTTCTTTAATAACCCAACGTCGGCTATCGCTGAAAAGCTTTATTCATTAATTAATGAGGATCGGATTGCCATTTGTCCTCCTATTTATCAGGAGATTTTGCAGGGAACGAAAGATCAAAAGAACTTTCTTCTTCTTTCTGAAAAATTATCTAGCTTGACTCGCCTAACATCAGAACCTTACGAAGCTTCAATTGGCGCAGCTCAAATCTATTCTAACTTGAGGCAAAAAGGAGTTACTATCCGCAAAAGTCATGATTGCTTAATTGCTTGGTATGCAATCAAACATAAGATCCCAATTTGGCATCAGGATAGAGATTTTGACATGATTGCTTCTCATGAAAATCTATCAATCTTCTCCTTTCCCTCAACCTAATTTGTCTATTATTGAATGACTAAAACTTGGGAAACTTACCTTCGCCAATTTCGCCATCACCTCAAGTTGGAGCGCTCTCTGAGCGAAAACTCCATTGAGGCATACACGAGCGATGTGGAGAAACTGGGGAATTACACAGAAATTCACTTCCCTGAAAAATCACCTCTCGAACTCGAATTGGAGCATTTGCGAAAATTCACCAATGACCTCGCCCAACTTGAAATCTCAGACTACACGCAAGCAAGAGTCATCTCAGGCATCAAGGCTTTTTACAAGTTTCTGATGTATGAAGACAAGCTTACCGAAGATCCCGCTCAGCTCTTGGAAGCGCCGAAACTAGGAAGAAAACTCCCCGACACGCTCAGTTTCGCTGAAATCGAGAAAATGCTTGAGGCAATTCCTCTCGGGGAATCAGAAGGACATCGCAACAGAGCCATTTTGGAAATGCTTTACAGTTCGGGATTGCGGGTATCGGAACTGACTGAATTGAAGAAAGGACAAATCTTCTCGGATATAGGTTTTCTCAGAGTGATTGGAAAAGGCAATAAAGAACGGCTTGTCCCAATCGGAAAAGACGCGCTGAAATATCTTCGGATTTATGAAGAAGAAGTGCGGGTACATCAAACTCCTGCAAAAGGTCACGAGGAATTTGTCTTTCTTAATCGCCGGGGGAAAAAGCTAACCCGGGTGATGATTTTTCTGATCATCAAGAAAACAGCTGAGCAAGCAGGAATCGAAAAAAACATCAGCCCTCACACGTTCAGACATTCTTTTGCCACACATCTGATTGAAGGTGGTGCGGATTTGCGCGCCGTGCAAGAAATGCTTGGCCACGAAAGCATCACTACAACTGAGATTTATACGCATTTGGATCGCGATTATTTGAGGCAGGTGCTGACGGATTTTCATCCTAGGAAGTGAAAAAGATCTATGATTTAGGATGGAGGGTTTTTAAATTTCCAAATTCTGAAATATTTTAACTAATTGTTTTTTAGACAATAACTTCGATCTTGCAACAATTAATTTTTAAACAGATATAGAATGTATAAGAGAAGGAAATTGATGATTTGGCTTTTGGTGATGAGTTTTTGGGGAGCGATACTTGGCGGATATTTCAAAATAAATGACAACCCCAATTCCGACTACATTCTCGGTTTGGCAATTGTTTTCTTAATCGTCGCAATCATCGGATTGCTCAGTAAATGGTCCACGCATTTAACTCAAAGTGAAGCGAATCGAGGTTAGAAAGTTTAACCTTTCCATGAAAAATTTACTGGTTCTTCTTTTTTGTGCTTTACTGTTTGCTTCCTGTACCAGTTCCAAAGTTTACACCCGCTTTTCCTGCAAAATTTGTCTCAGTAAATCAGAAGGGGTCTTGCTACTTCCTTTGGCGTGGGATCCAAGCTTTCAGCGGTTGAGTGTTGCAGAGCAAAATCAACTGGAAAGTCAGATTCTGACCACCTTGAGAGATCAGGGTTTTACAAAAGCAGAGCTATATGATCGAATTGACTACGAATTACTTTCCGCAGGTATCAAAGATCTGAGTGACTCCACCCAGCGGGCCAAAGTAAATTCAACTCTGGGTTATCCATACCTAATCGGAATCTCCCTCGGTGAAACAAAAGATACAGATGGTTGGGATTATAAGAGACCCGAGGAAGTCAAGGCAATTCATCAGGAATACCGCGAACCTTTGGAAATATCTGCAACTCTCCGGGTGGCGCTTATCGAAACTGCCACCGGTGAGATCGTCTCGGACAATACGGTGATTACCGAAATCAACGAAATAGGCGTCCCTGAGAAAGAGGGGGGAATTGACTACTGGAATTTCGGCACCGTCAGTAAGGCTATCAGAGTAGCAACTGGAAAGGGAATCAGTTTTATGGTGAAAGATTGCGGCTGCTAATCATTACGAAAGAAGGACTTATCAATCCCGATACTAGTTTCGACTATTAATCATTAAACCAGGCCAAAACCAATTTTTCAATCTTCAGGATTTTCAATCTTTCAATCCCTAACTTTGGGCACCAAAAAGAACCAATCGCCCGTGTATAAATCCATCCTGAAACCTCTGTTTTTCCTAAAGAAGCCTGAGGACGCTCACCATTTTACTTTTGACCTGACAAAATTTACTTTCAATCTTCCCATTGTAAGTTCGGTGGTGAAATCAATTTACGGTTTCGAGGATCCAAAGCTGGAGAGAAAGGTTTTCGGGTTGAAATTCAAGAATTCGGTGGGATTAGCTGCTGGGTTTGACAAAGATGCAAAGTTGATTGACGAAATGGCTATGCTGGGTTTTGGTTTTATTGAGATCGGAACGCTGACCCCAAAACCTCAGGAAGGCAATCCTTTGCCCAGACTTTTCAGACTTCCACAGGACGAGGCCCTGATCAATCGAATGGGCTTCAACAACGGAGGCGTCCTGGAAGCTGTGGAGCGCTTGAAAAAACGTAAATCCAGCGTGATCGTCGGTGGAAACATTGGCAAAAACAAAGCTACTCCCAACGAAAATGCTGTAGATGATTACCTATTTTGCCTAGAAGCCTTGCATCCATATGTAGATTATTTTGTGGTAAATGTGAGTTCTCCAAATACGCCAAATCTTCGGGATTTGCAGGAAAAAGAACCTTTGATGCAACTTTTGCAAGCTGTAAAATCGGCAAACGATCTGAAGCCAAATCCGAAACCAATCTTGTTGAAGATCGCTCCTGACCTGACTGACGGGCAGCTGGATGACATCGTTGAGATTGTAAAGGAAACCGGAATTGCCGGAGTAATTGCGACCAATACGACCATAGATCGTTCGCAGCTGAGCACTTCGAAAGCAGAAGTGGAAGCAATGGGTGCCGGCGGCCTCAGCGGAAAAGTCCTTGCCAAAAGAAGCACCGAAGTAATCCGATACCTGCACCAGAAGTCCAAAGGAGCATTTCCTATCGTAGGTGTCGGGGGAATATTCTCGCCTGATGATGCGATCGAGAAGCTCGAAGCCGGAGCAAGCCTGATTCAGGTTTACTCGGGCATGATTTATGAGGGACCAGGGTTAATCAAGAAAATCAAAAAGGGATTATTGGCTTATTTTTCGAGGTAATTTGCCTTTCTTCACCCTTTACGCTTATCTTAAATTCGGATTTGAATCTCATACATGGCCACTACTACGCCCAAGACCAACACTTTTCGTAAGAAAGCCGAAAACACCAAAAAGCAAGCCTCCGAACCTAAAGGTCCTGGTTTTTCCATTGGGAGTGTTAGTAGCCCAAAAATTGTTCTGACACTTGGAATCTTGCTGATTTCAGTTTCCATTTTTCTCTTTATTGCGTTCATCAGCTACCTATTAAACGGACCTGCCGACCAAAGTCTGGTCATGAACAATCCTGATCAGGCAATCCGGGACTCTGCCAGAGAATCTCAAAATTGGCTGGGTTACCTAGGAGCGCAAGCTTCTCATTGGATGATTTTTCGTTGGTTTGGGATTGCAGCATTTCTGTTTCCTCCCTTTATTTTCCTACTTGGATTTAAATGGGCATTTAAACTTTCGCTAGTTTCTCTGACCAGATACACCACTTTTGCTTTGTTTTTTACTTTTTGGCTGGGATTACTCACTGGCTATGTGGTGATTCTAATCGAAGGTTATTCTTTTTGGAGCTTTCTTTCCGGAGGTTTTGGATATGAGCTTGCAAAGCTTTCAGCCGATTTTTTAAGCTGGGGAACATTTATCCTGCTTGCCGGTTCTCTTTTGGTTTTCGTGATTTTCTTTTTTGACATTAATGAATTACGGTGGTTCGCGGCAAGTCTCTCGGCTATTGAGGATGAACCAGAAGTAAAAGCCGCTGCTGCTCCCAAAAATCCTTTTGGAAAAAAAGGAACTGATGAATCACCAATCGATGAAGAAGCTCTTCTTGAGGAAGAGGAAGAATTTGAGGATGACGGTACAGATTGGTTTGTCAAAAAAGAAGGCGATCTAATGATGGAGAAAGAGGAGCTTGAAGAAGATGACCTGTTTGAAGTACCTCAAATCAATCTTTTGGATGAGATCGAAGAGGAATCCGAACAAGTGGGAAAGAATTTTTCGGTGACCAAACCAGTTGGTGAAAAGACCGCCGAAGAAGTGGAAAACCTAGATCCATACGATCCGACGTTAGATTTGCCAAAATACAAATATCCGACTCTGGACTTACTGAATGAATACGATGTGCAGAAAGTAACCGTATCGCGTCAGGAGCTGGAAGAAAATAAGAATAAGATTGTTGAGACACTCGTCAATTTCAAAATAGGAATTCAGGAGATCAAAGCGACCATTGGACCGACGGTGACGCTGTACGAGATCGTGCCAGATCCAGGAGTGAAAATCTCTAAAATCAAAAACCTCGAAGACGATATTGCGCTGAGTTTGGCGGCTTTGGGTATTCGTATCATTGCACCAATCCCGGGAAAAGGAACTATTGGAATTGAGGTTCCAAACAAAAATCGCGAACTCGTACCTGCACGATCTGTGCTGGGAACTGAGAAATTTCTCAAGTCAGACAAGGATCTTCCAATCGTGCTGGGCAAGACTATTTCCAATGAAGTATACGTGGCCGATCTGGCGAAAATGCCGCACCTTTTGATGGCAGGTGCGACCGGACAAGGAAAGTCTGTGGGATTAAATATGATCCTGGCTTCGTTGATTTACAAAAAACATCCTTCGCAGCTGAAGTTTGTCTTGGTTGATCCCAAAAAAGTGGAATTAACCCTCTTTAACAAGATCGAAAGACATTTTCTTGCGAAACTTCCGGGCTCTGAAGAGGCTATTATCACAGATACCAAAAAGGTAATCCATACCCTCAATTCTCTCTGTATTGAGATGGATAACCGGTACAATTTGCTGAAAGATGCAGGCGCAAGAAACCTGAAAGAATACAATGCAAAGTTCATCGCCCGAAAGCTAAACCCGGATAAAGGCCATTATTTCATGCCTTACATCGTACTTGTTATTGATGAGTTGGCGGACTTGATGTTGACTGCAGGAAAAGAAATCGAAACTCCGATTGCACGACTTGCTCAGCTTGCACGTGCTATTGGAATTCACCTCGTTGTGGCGACTCAGCGACCTTCTGTCAACGTAATTACAGGAACAATCAAAGCGAATTTTCCGGCTAGATTATCGTTCAAGGTTACTTCGAAAATCGACAGTCGAACCATCCTGGACGCCGGAGGAGCGGATCAACTGATTGGAATGGGAGACATGTTGCTTTCTCATGGCTCCGAAATGACCCGAATCCAGTGCGCATTTTTAGATACCCCGGAAGTAGAGGCTATCTGCGATTGGATTGGCGCTCAAAAGGGTTATTCAGACGCATATTTGCTTCCTGAATTTGTCGGTGAAGATGGTGAAGGTTCGCTTTCAAGCGTTGATCTTTCAGACAGGGATCCTCTTTTTGATGAAGCTGCAAGGTTGATCGTGATGCATCAGCAGGGAAGCACTTCTTTGATCCAGCGGAAATTAAAACTTGGGTACAATCGGGCAGGCCGAATCGTTGATCAATTAGAAGCAGCGGGTATCGTAGGTTCTTTCGAAGGATCAAAAGCCAGAGAGGTTCTGGTACAAGATGAGGCTAGTTTGGAACGGTTATTGAATAGTTTGTAAAGACTGCTCAGAAGTTCCGGCGGCCAACCTTTCATGAAAAAATTAGCCCTGGTTTTTACCATTTTTCTCTCCATTTTCTTCGTTGCAGATGCAGCTGCGCAAAGAGATCTCAAAGCCAAAGTAGTGCTTGATGGCATGAGTCAAAAGTTCCAAAGCATGAAAGGCTTTACTGCAAATTTTGATTTTACTTATCAGGACGGCAGCGGTTCAGGCGATCGTCAGACCGGCGACATTGCTGTGAAAGGAAACCAATACCGACTCAAACTTCCGGATCAAGAGATTTTCAACAACGGGAAAACTGTCTGGACTTTTATTCAAACTGATACCTACAAAGAAGTTACTATCAATGATGTAACCCAGATGGAAGGAGAATTGACTCCTTCAAACATCTTCCGCATGTATGAGACAGGATTCACTTACAAGCTTTTGGCTGATAAGACATTTCAGGGAAAAGCCTCTCAAGTGGTGGAATTAGTCGCGGAAAAAGCGAATGCCCCCTTCCAAAAAGTACGTTTAATGATCGACAAAACCACCAAGGATTTGCTTGGTTGGGAAATGTTTGACGGTCAAGGCGGCGTTTTTGCTTATACATTTAAAAATCTCAAAGCCCAGTCAAGTCTAGCGGACTCTTATTTCGCATTTGATGTGAAACAGTATCCCGGGATTGAGGTAATTGATTTGAGGTAAGGTTTACAAAAATGGCTGGATGACCGATGATGGATGACCGAAGCAAACTAGAGTTCAGCATTTTCAAGAGTTTCTCAATATCTAATTATTCTAGTGGCAAAGTTGAGTATACCACAACTGGATAAATTTCTGGGAAGAGCTAATATTCTGCAGGCTTGATAGTTGTTTATCGATTGTAGTAGTATTATCAGATATTCTCCCTAGTCGACTAGTAAAATTATCGGATATTATCCCTGGTAGGAGGGTAAAATTATCTGACGCTCCTCAAAACCCACTCCTTCACAAGCTCCAATCCATACTCAGTCAAATGAGCTTCCGGGTGATATTGGATTCCCAAAATCGGCAATTCTTTATGAGCCATGGCCATGATTTCCCCGTTTTCAGTTTCTAAAATTACTTCCAGAGAATCAGGCAAATCCTCCAGTTGCAGAGAATGATAACGTGTTACATTGAACTGATCAGGCAGCGAATCGGTGAAAAAATGTGGCTTAGTTTTTTTGACAGGAAAGACTTTCCCATGAACCGGAATCGGACTTTTAACCAACTTCGCTCCGAAAAATTCTCCAATTGCTTGATGACCAAGACAAACTCCCAATACAGGAACTTTGGCATAATACCTTTCAAAGATCTGCATCAAATTTCCGGAACTCTCAGGTCTTCCAGGTCCGGGCGAAAGGATCAACCCATAGAAATCAATTTGCGCTAACTCATCCAGAGAAACGTCATTTCGAACTACATGCAATTTCTCTCCGGTTTGCTTGATCAGGTCTGCAAGAATATGACTGAATGAATCGAAATTGTCAATCAGCAACAGCATCTTTCAACTCCTTTACCAGATCTTCCAGTTTCTTTTTTGTACCTCCTACTTTTGGAAAAAATGGCTCAACGGCATCAATCACTGCAGGAGCCATTGGTTCGATAAAATCGAGCATTTCTGAATCTTTTTCCCACTGCTTGGGCAAATCGAGATCAAATTCCTTCCCAAACCAGATGAACAAGCTGATGAAAAATGCGGCTTTTACGATCCCTAAAAGTGAGCCTGCAAGGCTGTCAACTGAGCCCAATAAAATCAGATTCATCACTTGTTTTAAAATCCATCCGATCGATTGGATCAACAGCACACTTATAAAAAATATGATCAAAAATGCGACAATCGGATAGGCCATATTGATCTCCGTGACATTGTCTTTGAGCCAATCGGTCATGGAATCCATAAAATAAAATCCGAGGATCACTGCGACCACAAAGCCAACCAACCCAATGAGCCCAAGAAGGAATCCTTTCTTGAATCCTTCATAGGCTCCCAGGACCAATACGATCAATATTACTATGTCAACCGGATTCAACTTAGCTGTTCAAAAGAGCCTTCACTTTTTCTGAAATGGCTTTTCCATCCGCTTTTCCGGCCAATTGCTTGCTCGCAGCACCCATTACTTTACCCATGTCTTTTGGACCGACAGCGCCTGTTTCTGTGATGATTGCTTTTATAGCTTCAGTAAGTTCTTCGTCAGAATATGCCTCCGGCAAAAACTCCTGGATGATTTTCAACTCGGCCATTTCAATTTCATACAAATCAAATCTTCCTTGTTGCTGAAAAATATCAGCGGAGTCTCTTCTTTGCTTGGCTGATTTGGTCAAAAGCTTCAATTCATCCTCTTCTGTGATTTCAGCTTTTGCTCCGCTTTTGGTTTCCTCCAATAAAATCAGGGATTTGATTGATCTCAAGGCGGTCAGGCGAATTTTGTCTTTTGCCAGCATCGCCGATTTAATTTCGCTTTCTATGTTCTGCTTTAAAGCCATTCCTTCTAAGTTTGTGTTACCACTTTATTAATCGGACAAAAATACCTTTTTCGCCCCGGATATGACTAAACTGAGTGTAAATATTAATAAGATCGCCACCCTTCGAAATGCCCGTGGCGGCAATAATCCGAACCTAGTCAAAGTTGCATTGGATGCTGAGCGATTTGGAGCGCAAGGGATCACCGTTCACCCGAGACCGGACGAGCGCCATATCCGATACCAGGATGTGATGGATCTGGCGAAAGTGGTGACGACCGAATTCAACATCGAAGGCTATCCTGATCAGCGGTTTATGCAATTGATCCGGGAAGTAAAGCCTGCCCAGGCCACGCTCGTACCTGATCCGCCGGATGCAATCACCTCCAGCACAGGTTGGGATACCATCGCGCACCAAAGTATGTTGAAAGACATCGTTGCAGAACTTCACGAAATCGGAACCCGAGTTTCTATTTTCATCAATCCGGAGACCAAATACTTCGAATCAGCCAAACTCACAGGAACTGATCGGGTGGAATTGTATACCGAACCCTACGCAACCCATTATCCTAAAAATCGGGAAGCCGCTGTCAAATCCTACGTAGAAGTTTCTTATTTGGCCAAAGAACTAGGCTTGGGCCTCAATGCGGGACATGATCTTGATTTACACAACCTGGCTTTTTTAAAGCAGCACATTCCCTTCTTGGATGAAGTATCGATTGGTCACGCGCTGATCTGCGATGCACTGTATTATGGATTGGAAAATACGATTCAGATGTACAGGAGGCAATTGGAGATTTGATCACTTGGTCAACGGACGACAGTCGACAGCCTGATTTGTAGGATTAAATTGAAATTTAGAGGTCATGCTGTGACAATAAGGAAATATTAATCGATCTTAAAACAATGGACAAACCAGCAAAATTGACAGCATGAATAAATTTAGCGGATTCAGATTGAAAAATTATCAGTAGAAATCCCCTTAAACATAAAGGTTAACCTCTCGTTAACGTTAACTGAAGACAGATTTCTAAATATGAAATTGATGCTCCCTCCCCTACCAAAAAAGTCGAAAAACCCAAGTTTGTTGTTTTTCTGGAAAGGCTGAATTTTAATAAAATACAGAGCCATCATATGAAAAAACAACCCGAAAAAACTACACAAAAGCATCTTCAATTACTCAAATGTCCTACCGGGATCAAGGGTTTTGACGAAATTACCGAAGGCGGGCTTCCGAAATATGGAATCACTTTAGTTTCTGGAAATGCCGGCTCCGGGAAAACACTTTTTGGAATTGATTTTCTAATTAAAGGTGTCACAGATTACAACGAACCGGGAATTCTGATGTCATTTGAAGAAACAAAGGAGGAACTTTATAAAGACGTGGCCTCCCTCAAAATGGATTTGCCAGGCCTTGTTTCGAAGAAAATGATTGTACTAGAACATGTTATTTTAGAGCGCAAAGACATCCAGGAGACCGACTTTAATTTGGAGGGAATATTCGTTCGTTTGGAAGATGCCATTGATTCTATCGGTGCCAAACGTGTTGTTTTAGATTCTCTTGAATCTCTTTTTGCAGGTATTACAGATCTTGGCATTCTTCGCTTAGAGATTAAAAGACTTTTCCGATGGCTGAAAGAAAAACAGGTAACGGCGATTGTTACAGGCGAGCCGGGACTAAACCATTCATATACGCGTCATGGCCTTGAGGAGTACATCTCCGATTGCATCATTGTATTAGATAACAGAGTGAGAGACCAAATTGCCACCCGTAGAATTCGTGTTATTAAATATCGGGGGTCAAGTCACGGTACAAGCGAATATCCATTTGTTATAGATGATGAAGGACTTTCAGTAATTCCTATCACGTCAGCAGGGCTTGAACAACCGGGCACAGGCAAGAAAGTTTCTACAGGCATTCCATCCTTAGACAAATTATTTAAACGGGGTAAAGGTTACACCAAAGGCAGCACAATATTAGCTTCGGGCACAGCAGGCTGCGGAAAAACAAGTTTTGCGGGGGCATTTGCATTGGCAACCTGTAAACGTGGGGAACGGTGTCTTTTCTTCTCTTATGAAGAATCGGCAGGGCAGCTGATTCAAAACATGAGTTCTATCGGTTTTGATTTTACGCCCTGGGTGGAAAAAGGATTATTAAAGATTGTGGCGCTCCGACCTTCCTTTCTTGGTTTGGAGATGCACTTACTGAATGTTTACAAGCTGGTTGATAGTTTTAAACCAAAAGCTGTGGTGGTAGATCCACTCACAAGCCTTATTGGAGAAGGGGAACACCGTGAGGTTACATCTATGATTACCCGCATGATAGATCTCTTTAAATCAAGGGGTATTACTACGTTTTTTACAAGCCTTGTTTCTGCAAACTTTCAAAGTAATACGAGTGGCGAAATTGGTGTTTCATCTCTTATTGACACCTGGATGGTTGTGAGAATGGTTGAAGAAGATGAGGGTAGAAAACGTACCCGTGAAGTATTCATTGTTAAGTCTCGTGGCACTAACCATGATAGCGATGTTCATACATTTTTTATGAGTGATGATGGAATATTATTGATGCCAAATGATAGTGAAACCAAATTAAGCACCAATAAGAAAAAGGGGTTTGATAAAAATGCTTCGGAGAATGAAAAAGATATATAACAATCAATGAAAACAGTTCACCCTCTATTTATTGTAGGTATTGGTGGCTCAGCCGGTGCGCTTAATGCCTATAAGGTTCTGCTGGATGCACTGCCTCCTTACACTGGTATGTCGTTTGTCATTATTTCTCACATGAATCCCGACGCCCATAGTCTGTTAGCTGAAATACTACAGAGGCACACAAAAATGTCAGTAATCGTGGCTTCTGAGGCAATGCCGGTTCTTGCGAACCATGTTTACGTAATTCCTCCGGACGCAGACCTCGCTATAGATAACTATAACTTCAAAGTATTCTCCCCTCGCTCTGGTAGGAACAAACAAGTAGATTTATTTTTCATTTCACTGGCAAATGCAATGGGTACGCGTGCTGTCGGCATTATCCTTTCCGGATATGATGGAGATGGCACAGTTGGCTGCAAGCATATCAAGGCAAACGGAGGAAAAATCTTTGCTCAGGATATGTCTGCCGAAGTTAACAATATGCCTCTCAGCGCTCAGGAAGAAGGCTGTGTTGATTTTGTTTTACCACTTAACAAAATTCCAGCAAAGCTAAAAAGCCTCGCAGCTGCGCTTAAAAATTAGAAACGATATACAAAAGCCGAAAGTCTTAAATAAGGTTTGAAACATACTAAAATTCAATTTTTTGATAGACTTATCCATTAAGACAATTCAGAGTTTCGAATCGCCACTTTCCGTTAGCTGTAGCCTGTTGGAAAATTTAATGGTTGTAAGGTTGTAAAGTTTATAAAAATCTAACATCGTCGTAAGTTCCCGGGAATAAATAAATCGTGAAGCCTCGTATTTCGGACTTCGTAACGCGTAAATCAAAATGAAATTAAACTATAAAAAAATCGGTATCGGCCCTCCGCTCGTCATCCTGCATGGACTGTTTGGCTCGGCGGATAACTGGTTTAGCATTGCCCGCGAACTGGACAAGGAATTTAGCATGTACCTCGTAGACCAGCGAAATCACGGCGATTCCCCCCATCACGATGTGTGGAATTATGAGGTAATGGTGGAAGATCTGAAGGAATTGCTGGATGACGAAGGACTTGAGAAAGTTTTTCTTATGGGCCATTCCATGGGGGGAAAGACAGTGATGAACTTTGCCCTTAAATATCCTGAACGGGTAGAAAAGCTGATTGTGGCGGATATCGCACCTCGGTATTACCCGGTTCATCATGAGTCCATTTTGGAAGGATTGAATTCCCTTAATTTGAACACTATCCTTTCAAGAAAAGAAGCGGACGATACCTTGGCAACCTATATCACTGAGCCGGGCATCCGACAGTTTTTATTGAAAAGTCTGGGTCGGGATGCTGAAGGATTTGCCTGGAAAATAAACCTTCCTGTCATCACCCAAAACATTGAAAATGTAGGCGAGGCACTTCCAGATGGCGGAAAATACGAAGGTCCAACCCTTTTCCTCGCCGGAGCAAATTCCAACTATATTCAGCAAAAAGACATAGCTGACATGGAGCGATTTTTTCCAAACTACGAATTGGAATTTATCGCGGATGCAGGGCATTGGCTTCACGCCGAACAACCGCATGCCGTAGTCGAGGAGTTGAAGAGGTTTCTTCAGTAATTTTCAAAAAGGCACTTAAAATTCAAATTTCATGATCAAATCTTTTGACTACATCATTGCAGGATCGGGCATGGCAGGCCTTAGTCTGCTACATCGATTAGTCCAGGACCATCAATTTTCCGGAAAAAAGATTCTGGTGATCGATGGGGAGCAAAAGACCAAAAACGATCGGACTTGGTGCTTTTGGGAAAAAGGCGAAGGAGCCTTTGAGTCGATAGTTCATTACAGTTGGAGTACTTTGAATTTTTTTACTCCGAAGTTTTCAAAGAATTTTCAGATGAAATCCTATCGCTATAAGATGATTTTGGGTGATGATTTCTATCGATATGTGTTGAATGGAGCAGCTAGAAATCCAAACGTCATCTTTCACACAGAAAACATCCAAAAGATCTACACCGAAGGAAGTCGCGGAGTCGTTCAAACCGACTCAAATTCATTTGACGGAGAATACATATTCAACTCCACCAATCTATTTTATCCTGAGATCTCACCCACAAACTCATTGCTCCAACATTTTCTAGGTTGGAAAATCAAGGTGGCGCAACCAATCTTTAACCCAAAAGAAGCTACCCTAATGGACTTCACGTTGGATCAAAAGCATGGGACTTCTTTTATGTATATGCTTCCCACCACTCCGCAAGAAGCGCTGGTAGAATACACCCTATTCAGTGAAAAGGTATTAGATCGGGAGGAATACGAAGTGGAACTCAGAAAGTATATTAAGGAGAAGCTACAGATCGAAAATTTCGAAATCTCCCATGAAGAATTTGGGATTATCCCCATGTCCTTAGCTCGATTTGATCGGAGTATTGGAGCGGAAAAGCGAATTATCAACCTGGGAACCGCGGGAGGGTTTACCAAGGTGAGCACTGGATACACGTTTTATTTTGTCCAAAAGCACTTGGATGATCTTATATCCAGCCTGAAGGAAGGACGATCTCCTGCCCTGACCAAGACTTTTGAGGATCGGAAGTACGATTGGTATGATCGCACCTTACTTGATGTGTTGTTAAGTAAAAAAATCGGCGGTCGGGAGATCTTTGCCCATCTATTCAAAAATGTTCCTCCAGAATCAGTCCTTGCGTTTCTGGCAAATGAAAGTACTGCTTGGGAAAAATTTAGAATCAGACACAGCGTGCCCTTGACTGCTTTTATCGGTTCGGGGATCAAGCAGCTGTTTTGATGGTTACACTTACAATCTGAAAATTCTTCCATGTAAAGCAAAAAACCGCTTTCAATGCAGAACAGGAACACACGGTGTAGAAGACATGAGGAGAATTTTTTCCAGCAGTGTTAATGACTAATAGTTAGAACAAAATTTTTCTCAATATCGAGTAACTTGTCTTTATGCATAAGTCTGATTTTACATCCAATGAACTAGTCATATTCAAATCCTCCCAAGCAGGAACTGAATTTGAAGTCATTTTAGATGGAGAGCATGATACTGTTTGGGTTACTGAACAGCAATTAACCGAGTTGTTTGGTAAAGCAAGAAGAACCATTGGTGAACACATTCGTAATATTTACAAAGAAGGTGAATTGGATCAAGGTTCAACTTGGCGGAAATTCCGCCAAGTTCAGATCGAAGGGGAAAGAGAGGTAAGCAGAATGATTTCTGCCTATAATCTTGATGTATTAATTTCTGTGGGATATCGGGTGAAATCACCAGTCGGAGTGGAGTTTAGAAAATGGGCCACTCAACGATTGAAAGATTATCTGGTTAAAGGATATGCGGTAAATCAACAAAGGCTTTCACAACTTCAGCAATCTTTTAACCTTATCCGCAAGGCAGCACTTTCAGAGGAATTCTCTAAGTCTCAAGTCAGAGAAATCATCGACGTTTTATCTGATTATGCTTCGGGTTTGGATATCCTGGATGGCTATGATCGGCAGAATTTGGAATTGGGTGAGGTCGAGCGCAATCTTATATTTCAGATTTCTTATCATGAAGCCAAGTCGGCCATAGAAGAGCTTCGCATTAAGTTTGGAGGTTCGACACTTTTTGGAAACGAAAAAGACGAGTCTTTCAAAAGCTCCATCTCGGCAATCAATCAGACCTTTGACGGAAAAGATCTTTATCCAAGCATAGAAGAAAAAGCTGCTCATTTACTCTACTTCGTGGTGAAAAACCATTCCTTCACAGATGGGAACAAGCGGATCGCCGCTTGGCTATTTATCTGGTATTTGGCCAAAAACAACTATTTAATCGATTCGAAAGGAAATCCTAAAGTGGCTAATAATGCCTTGGCAGCTATCACACTCATGGTTGCATTAAGCAAACCTGAAGAAAAAGATTTGATGATTTTAGTAATTATCAATTCGATTAATAAAGGGAATTAAAGCTTAATCGATTACTTTTTTAGCCGAACATCCCCTTCGGTAGTAGTGGAGATGAGGAGGTTTTTGGGTAAGAATTCGAACTGTCCCAAAATTTGCGACAGTTCAAATTTTTACTTCAAAGTTTCAGACTTCTGCTCTCAAACTTCCTCTTTATCTTTTAGCCTTCTGGTCACAGCAACTGCTCACTGCATACTGAGACTCACTTCACCCTTTTCCCATGCTTTATCACCATATCCACATCCTGTAATAAGTTGATATAGCGAAGCACATCTCCACGGACAGCGATGATATCGGCATATTTTCCTTCGGATATCGTCCCGTAATCTTTATCCACTTTCATAGCCACAGCCGGCCAATAAGTAGCAGCTTTGATCGTCAAGAGTGGGTCCATTCCAAAGTGATTGACCCAAGCTTCGAGTTCGTTCCAGGTACTTTGGCTATGGAATTTCATCGGAATTCCACTATCTGTACCGATGAGCATCACCACTCCGCTCTCTTTGAGCTGCGCAAATTTGCGGTCTAAGGTTGGCTTTCTCACAGGAGTCAATTGGAAATAGGACATCCTTCCCGGAAACCGAAGTGAAGCCCGGATATCCCGAACGATGGAGTCAGGCAAACCCAAATGCCAAGAAGGATCATCCAGTTTTTCAGGATTATTTCTTACGTATTCGTAATTGTAAAGTCCCTCCACGGTTGGCGTCCAGAAAAGAGGTCCGATGTTCATTTTGGCAGCCCTTTCCTTCAGCAAAAGCATAATATCCTCGGGATATTCCGGAGCTGAACTCAAACCCGTATGCTCGAAATTGTCCACCCCGATTTTGATACCGATGCGTATTTCATCAGGTCGGTGAGAATGGCCCACGACCATTTTACCGTATTTATGCGCTTCATCCACCACAGCCTGTGCTTCCTCCAAAGTCATCTGATCCTGATCGATTAGCTTGATCACATCCACTCCGGCATCGACAAGTTTCTTAACTTTTGCCCGGGCATCAGCGGCACCGTTTACTCCCCACCGGAATTCCTCGGTATTGGGATAAGGAGCTTTTTGGATAAAAGGGCCAGAAACATAAATCGTCGGTCCGGGAATTTCTCCTCGGTTGATTCTATCCCGCACGTTGATGCTGGCTTCCAAAGGCGCACCCAAATCTCTGGCGCTTGTAATACCTGCCAACAACAACTGATGTGCGGAAGACGGCATGATCACCGATTCAAACACATCAATATAGGTGCTGTCCCAATGGGTATAATCGCTGTGACCATTGAGCATCAGGTGAACGTGCATATCCCAAAGTCCGGGCAAAACACTCATTCCCTCGGTGGAAATGATCTCCGCCCCGGCAGGAATTGCCAGAGTCCCAACTTGCCCCACGGCGGCAATTCGGTCATTCTGAATCAGAATAACTGAGTTTTGAATGGGTGTTCCTCCAAAGCCATCGATCAGGGTTCCGCCGACCAGGGCTTTCATCTGTTGTGCATGAGCGGAACAAACTGTAATGATGCAGGCAAGAAATAAAGAAAGAGTTGTTTTCATTTTCAAGAAGCTTGATGGGTCAATAATGGTTTTAAGGTACTGAATTTGGTTATTAAATTTTAACTTTCGGTTCCCGCAGCATTTGTATCAATCCACTTTATCTATGGCCAAAGGAAAGCTCTTCCTGATTCCCAATGTCTTGGCTGAAAACACGGCGCAATACGTCATCAGTCCACAAGTCAAAGAAGTAATCGCTCATACCAAAATATTCTTGGTCGAAAATCTCCGATCCGCCAGACGGTATATCTCCAGCTTAAAGTTGGATGTCAATCTCGAGGAAGTCCACATGGAAATATTGGATAAAGGAACGCCTCCTGAATCCATCAACCGCCTAATGCAGCCGCTCATGAATGGTGCAGATATCGGGGTAATCTCCGAAGCAGGTTGCCCGGGAATTGCAGATCCAGGAGCCTTGGCTGTGGCGTATGCACATTTAAAAGGGATTCAGGTCGTCCCGCTTTCCGGGCCAAGTTCTATGTTTTTGGCTTTGATGGGTTCGGGTTTTTCAGGCCAGTCATTTGCGTTTCATGGTTACTTGCCTATCGACAGAAAAGATCGATCTGTAGCCATCAAAAAACTGGAGGCCGAGTCAATTCGGGAAAAGCGGGCGCAGATTTTCATGGAAACGCCTTTTCGAAATAATCAGCTTTTAGAGGACTTGTTGAGCACACTTTCACCCAACACCAAGCTTTGCATCGCCAAAAATATTACCGGTTCTGACGAGATGGTCCTCACCAAAACCGCCAATGAATGGAAATCACTTCCAATTGACCTTCACAAAATCCCAACTGTTTTTATCATCCAAAGCTTCTAAACCATGATGACAGTAGACGCACACCTTGATTTGAGCATGAATGCTTTGGAGTGGAATCGAGATTTGACTCGTCCTGTTTCAGAAATAAATGCCCGTGAAAAAGGAATGACCGACAAGCCTGATCGTGGCAATGCAACTGTCTCAATTCCCGAACTTCGGAAAGGAAACATCGGATTGGTGGTAGCCACCCAGATCGGCCGATATGTAGCTCCGGAAAATCCGCTTCCGGGTTGGCATTCTCCTGAGCAGGCTTGGGCTCAGACTCAGGGTCAATTGGCCTGGTATCAGGCGATGGTAGAAAAAGGTGAAATGTCTCAAATCCGGAATCTGGAG
>JBKJKX010000097.1:0-4164 GCA_046597285.1 Algoriphagus sp.
TGCACGCCTTTTGGAAGTCTTTTGCATAGTTCCTTGCACTTGTCTTCCCTTAAATTCAAAAAATTATCCCTTATTAGTACCCAACAGCCTGATTTTTATTTTCTAAGCAGACCCTAAGTAATTAAGGGGGGGGTAGTTTTATCTACTGCAAAATTAGGTTTTTAGTATTTTGCCTTGTTGGTGCTGATTTTTAGGAATTTGGATTTTTGAAGTTTGAGTTAGTTATTAGCTCAGAGTAAATTAGTTGAATTTTTAACCTAGTCTTGAATGAAACCACTTTTACTATTAGGCTTGTATTCCCTTGGATTATTTTTCATCTCCTACCATTTGCTTGACGTGGAGGGAATGTTCGTCAATGCGATTGCGAAGCAAACTGAAATCGAAATTCCGGAAAACGTCTTGCTCGATACGCTGGAGAATATGCGCTATTGGAATAAGTTTAGTGTCCTCTTTACTTTTCTTATTCTTGTGATTAAGTGCTGGTTGATTGCTTTGGTGCTTTACGCAGGATTGTTTTTCGCAAATCTTCATCAAGGCATCAAATTGATCAGAATGTTCAAAGTAGCAGTGTTTGCCGAGAGCATCTTGGTCATAGCAGGATTGGTGAAAATAGTAGTAGTCTCAGCCGGGGACTTTTCTTATGAAGAATTTTCAGTCTTTTATCCTTTGTCCGTTTTGAGTTTGTTCGACCTTAATGAACTGAACAGTCTATTTATCTATCCGCTGCAACTGGTCAATCTGTTTGAGTTTGCATACTGCTTTCTGCTGGTGTTCTTTTTTCATCAGGAGATTGAGGTGGATATGGGTCAAAGTGCTAAGGTTGTGCTAAGCTCCTATTCCTTCGCCTTGGGTTTTTGGCTGGTTTTAATTCTCTTTTTGACTCTCAATTTCACCTAATTTTTTTTAAACTATGCGAAAAATAATCCTACTCGTTCTTTCCCTGCTGCTGATCTCAGCGGTTATCTATCTTGGTTTTTCTTTCCAAAAGAAAGAACAGCAAAACGCCTTAATTCAATCTCAAATCCAGACCTTTCCAGATTTTGCTATTCCAAACTTAGCTGGAACTCTAGTGAATTTGGAAGAAATTGTAGCCAACAAGGCGAGCCTTTTAGTCTATTTCAACTCCACCTGCGAGGTCTGCCAATTGGAATTAAACTCCATTGCCAAACGGATAAGTGAATTTGATTCGTATCGTTTGATTTTTGTGACGGTACAGCCGCCTGAGGAGGTAGCGGGCTTTATCCAAGAACTCGGGATTTCCAATCGTGAATCTGTTCACTTTTTGATTGACTCGGAGATGAAAGTAGCCGGACACTTTGGGGTCAAAGGCGTTCCGGCCTTATTTATCTATGATCCTGAAGGGAGTCTGCTTGGGAATTACACCGGGTCGGTTAAGGTAGATTTGATTCTTGAGCAGCTTGAAAATGGAGAAAAACTATTAAATTTTCTCCTAAAAAAATAAAGAAACATCACGTAGCTCAGCTGGGGGATTATGCCTGTGGCTTGGCTTGTCTCTGTACGATCTCCAAATACTATGGAGCAGAATTTTCTCAGGAAAAGCTGCGGGACATTAGTGGCACTTCCCAAAGCGGAACCACCTTACTAGGACTTATTCAAGCTGCCCAAAAGATAGGCTATGAAGCCAAAGGATTTGAGGCGGAGTTTAAACATTTGGTTGAGCTCGAAGGCCCTGCGATTCTCCATGTGGTTCAGGGTTATAATAGACAACATTACCTGGTTTATTTTGGGTTGGCCGAAGGGAAGCATTGGGTCAGCGATCCTGGCGTAGGTATTTTGGCACTGGAGGAATCCGAGTTGACTGCACAGTGGAAATCTGGCATTCTCCTTCGACTTCAACCAACGGAGGATCTTCAAAGAAATTCTAATGTAGCCCAATCCAAAAAGCGCTGGTTTGTTTCCCTAATCGCAGAAGATATCCCAATCTTAATCGTAGCCACGGTAATTGGTAGCCTGATGGCGGGAACTGGACTTTCTACGGCAATATTTTCCCAGCGCTTGATTGATGATTTCCTGCCCAATCAAGCATACGAAAAAGCAATACTGGGAGTCATTGCGCTAGGCTTTCTTCTGAGTTTCCGAGCGATCTTGGGTTATATCCAAGGCGTATTTATGGCTAGGCAGGGTAGAGACTTGAATGTTCGGATTGTTTCTTCCTTTATCGAGCGGATTTTGAGATTGCCGATGAGTTACTTTCGAGGCTACAGCACCGGAGACCTTATCGCTCGGATGAATGATTCGTTGAGAATCCGAAATACCGTCTCCTTGATTACCGGGACGGTTATTATCAACATCCTCGTGGTGATCGTTTCCCTTGGATTTGTGTTCTATCAGTCTTCGTTGATTGGTTTTATATGTTTGCTAGGCGTGTTTTTTTTCTTGATTGCTGGTTGGAAATATCATGCACCAATCTTGGCTAAGCAAAAGGAGGTAATGGCAGCACACGCGCTGAATGAAACCCAATATGTGGATAGCCTAACCGGTATGCATGTACTGAGATCCTATGGGAAAGAGCAAGAATATCAGCAACGTATCGAGCAAGTCTATGGCATGTATCAAGGCAAAGGTTATGACTTGGCGATCATCGGGAATAATTTTTCCTTTTGGACACAGTTGATCGTAGCCGTATTTCTCAGTTTACTTTTGGGGGCGGGTGTGTATTTGATTTTTCAGGGAGAATTGCTACTTGGCGAGTTGATGGCTTTGGTGTCGGTGGGGAGTACGATTGTCCCGGCGGTAGCTGGTTTGGTGGTAGCGAATATTCAATTTCAGGAAGCCAAAGTAGCCTTTGATCGACTTTTTGAGATTGCAGGCTTGGAGGTAGAGTCAGATCAGGAATCAGGAGAAAACAATGACTTCAAAGCAGACAGCCCACTATTGGAAATGGATCAGGTGAGCTTTCGGTATCCGGGGCGAACTCAGATTTTGAAGGGGCTAAGTTTTCAACTGGAGCCTGGAGCGCATTTGGCACTTTTCGCCCCAGTGGGAAAAGGCAAGAGTACCTTGGTGGATTTGATTCAGCGGTTTTATGATCCAGAGTCAGGAGCGATCCGATGGAAAGGACAAGACGCCCGGCATACTTCGGTCAAGATTTGGCGAAAAGCATTGGGCGTAGTCAATCAAAAGGAAAAAATCTTCAATTCTACTGTCTTCGATAATATAGTCCTAAGTAGCGATCCCAAAGAACAACAGCGAATCGCAAAAGTCGGAGAGTCTATGGGACTTTGGAATCTTTTTCAGGGCTTGCCTCAGGGCGCAATGACGCTTTGTGGAGAAGATGGACGCAATCTCTCCGGTGGACAGCGTCAGCTGGTCGGGATCGTGCGTGCACTGGTGAGAGAACCTCAGCTATTGATTCTGGATGAGGCTACAGCTGCCATGGATTGGGAGCTGGAGGAGCAGCTGATCAGCTTGATCAGAAACTTCCTTCAAAAGCAACAAGCTGGCCTGCTGATGATCACGCATCAACCTACCCTTGCCGCCCGTGCAGATCGGATTTTACTGCTTAAAGACTTCCAAATCTCGCAATCCGGTACGCACGAGGCCCTGATGCAAAGTGAGAACGACTATTCTCGAGCAATCAATCAAATCCTACAACAAAATCCTACAACCAAATCAGTAAGACCATGGGAGGACTAAAATACTACGAACGGACGAAGCTGCTTATTGAGCTGATTGAAGAGGAGAGGACGGGGAGTCCGAGGGATCTTGCAGGTAAGCTAGGACTGAAAGAACGAATGATCTATAATCTCTTGGATGATTTGGGTTTGGCATTGAATAAAGATGTGTGCTACTGCAAAGAAAAAAAATCTTACATTTTTTCAAAAAAACCAGACTGACTGCAAGGAAATTGCAGTGGTCTATATTTAGATTAGTTTATTCTTAATCAATTAAACAAATTTAACCAACAAAAACATGGAAGAATTAAGTATTGAAAAAATGGAAATGGTGACCGGGGGTTGCAGTTTTGAAGATCTCGCCGTGCTAAGTACTGTGTTTTTTACTGGATTAGGCATGTATATAAGCACTGGAGAGGCTACTGGGTTGATAATATCTGGTGCAGCGACTTTAGGAATGTTTGCCTGTATGTAAATTCTACCCTATGAAAATTTTGCTATTCATTTTCGGACTAGGTGTTTTATTTAT
>JBKJKX010000121.1:0-6849 GCA_046597285.1 Algoriphagus sp.
GGATAATGCCGGTTTTGGCAATTATGGGGCTACGATCATCGTGGAGCATGAAGTGGGAGGAAGTCCGCTTTTTTCGTTGTACGGCCACCTTTTTCTTTCGGACTTGGAGGAACTGGAAATTGGGAAGGAAGTCAAAGCCGGAGATTTATTGTGTCATGTTGGTTCTTTTCCGGAGAATGGGGATTGGCCTCCGCATTTGCATTTCCAGTTGATGCTGGATTTGCAGGAGAAAGTTGGTGATTATCCCGGAGTGGCTGCGAAAAAGGATTTGGAGTATTACAGACCGAATTGCCCGAATCCGAATTTGGTATTGCGGTGCGAGGTGCTTTAACTATTAGCCTCCGTTATCAGCCTCAATCCTTCAAGCGTCAAATTTCGGTCGATTTCATCAAAAGTATCTTTCAAGGGAGTGAGGATTGCTGATAATCCTCCGGTTGCCACAATCGTAAAGTCAAGCTTGGTTTCTGCTATAATTGTCTCAATCAATCCCTTGACCAAACCGGAATAGCCGTAGAGAATTCCCGCTTGAATAGCGTGAATCGTGTCTTTTCCCAAAGCTGATTCGGGAAGTTCCAGTTTGACTTCAGGAAGTTTGGAAGTATTGGTAAAAAGGGATTTTATTGCCGTTTTCAGTCCGGGAACGATGTTTACTCCCAGGATTTCCCCCTTGGAATTCACTGCCGTAAATGTCAAAGCCGTCCCAAAATCTACGACAATCACCGGTTTCAAATATTTAGAATATGCGGCCATCACATTGCACATCAGATCGGTGCCGATTTCATCAGGCCGGAGCGATTTGATGGGAAGTGAATCATAGCTTTTTGGAGAAATGGTATACGCTTCAATCCCAAAATAGCCTTGGCAAAACTGCTGGATAATTGAGTTGATTTCAGGTACTACGGAGCTGAAACCAATTGCCTCGATGTCTGAAGTATGAATCCCATGTTCCAGGAAGTACAAAGGCACTTTTTTACCGAGTTGAGAAATCAATTTTGGAGTATTAGTTTCCAACCGGAATTGATTGGTCCATTTGCCGCTTTTCTTATTAAATAGGGCAAAGACTACATTTGAATTGCCGGCTTCTATCGCTAAAAACATTCTTAAATGGATTTGACTAAATTTAGCCCTTCGCAAAAGGGAAAACCAAATTACACATATTTACAAATTTGACTATGTATTCATTAAGAGAAGGAAAAATTGAAGATCTCCCAAGCGTATTGGAACTGATTAAGGAATTGGCCTTGTATGAAAAAGCTCCCGAGCAAGTAACCAATAATCTTGACCTGATGAAAGAGGATGGTTTTGGTCGCAATCCGGTCTATGGATTTTATGTCTGTGCGAAAAAGAGCACGAGCGAAATCATCGGAATCGCAGTCTATTATTATCGATACAGCACGTGGAAGGGAAAAAGATTGTACCTCGAGGATATTGTAGTCACTGAGTCGGAGCGTGGAAATGGTGCCGGAAAACTGCTTTTTGATCAGGTCATGGCAAAGTCTCTTGAAGCGAAATGTACCGGAATGATGTGGCAAGTTCTGGACTGGAATGAACCGGCAATTAACTTTTACAAAAAATACGCAGCAGCAATGGAAGGCGGATGGCTCAATGCTCATTTGCAGGATTATGAGATTAAAAAGCTCTTGGGAAAGGAATAGTTATCCAGGATTGATCATTCCACTTCATCCAAATTTTACCAAAATATTCAGTCAAAAATTATTATTGCAAATAAAGGAATTGAATATTGCAAATCAGAAAAAAGAATGTAATTTAGTGGGGATTAATTGATTGCGATATGACACATACCTGGAAGATTTCATTTGGAGAGTCCAATGATCAGATTTTAGAGACCGGTCGAATACCCTATTATTTTTTCAGGGACTCTCCTGCAGTAGTCAGTGAGCCCGTGGAGGTTTACGGCAATTCACTCGATTTCAAAGAGACTTCCATCTTATTTGATTTCTTGGAATATACCCAGTCTGATATTGCAGACCTGCTAGAAGTAGATCCCAGCACTCTTTTCAGATGGAAAAAAGAAGATCGAAAGCTTACCAAAATACTCACCAAAAACCTGCTCGAGATGGATCAGATAATCGCCAAAGGCATTCGGATATTTGGTTCTGAGGCCCTGCTTTCAGAATGGTTGCACACTCCCAATTTATCACTGGGTCAGCAAAAGCCTTCAATTATCCTCAAGAATCCTTACGGGATTGAGTTGGTTGATCAGGCGCTAGAGGCGATTTCCTGGGGGAATATTCTCTGATCAATGCGGTATTTCAGGCTGATTGAAGCATTGTCTGGCAGAAGTGGATTGGGCTACGGAATGTCGCCGGGTCGCTGGAATCAATTCGGTACTCCGATGATTTATGCCTGCAGCGTCAGTTCATTGAATTTCCTTGAGCTGCTTAGTATCAAGGGTCCCGTTGTCACCCAAAGTTCCTGGAAATTGATTTCCCTGGAAATCGATGGAGAAATCCCTGAACTAGATGCGAGCCAACTGCCAGCTGACTGGAAAAACAGACCTCATCCTCGCTCCACTCAGGAATTTGGGACAGTCTGGGCAAAAGGAATGATATCCCCGGTTTTGAAAGTACCATCCTGCAGAATTCCCATTAAGAGTTATCCAACCGAACATAACTTATTGATCAATCCATTTCACAAGGATTTTCTGCAATTGGTGAAAGTTGCTGAAGAATGGGATGTAAGTTTTGAGGTGAATAGCTAGTCAGTCTTATATTCTTAAACAAAAAAAAATCGGCGCTGAGTCGATTTTTTTGATTATTACTTCGTGCTGTAATTGGGAGCTTCTCGTGTCACGCTTACGTCGTGGGGGTGAGATTCCTTCATTCCGGCAGCAGTGATTTTTACGAATTTTCCGTTTTTCTGAAGGTCCGCGATAGTTGGTGTTCCGCAGTATCCCATCCCTGCCTGCAGTCCGCCCACCAATTGATACAATACTTCAGAGACCAGACCTTTGAAAGGCACCCGGCCCACTATTCCTTCCGGAACGAGTTTTTTGATATTTTCTTCAGCGTCCTGAAAGTATCGGTCTTTCGAACCTGATTCCATGGCTTCTAGAGAACCCATGCCTCGGTAAGATTTGAACTTTCTTCCTTCGAAAATGATCATTTCACCTGGAGCTTCTTCTGTCCCTGCAAGCAAAGAGCCGATCATAATGGAGCTTGCGCCTGCAGCAATTGCTTTGACCAGATCTCCTGAATAACGGACTCCTCCATCGGCAATCACAGGTACTCCACGATCTTTCAAAGATTCAGCACATTCGAAAATAGCCGAAAGTTGCGGTACGCCCACTCCTGCAATTACTCTAGTGGTACAAATAGACCCCGGACCAACACCAACTTTCACCGCATCAGCTCCTGCATCGGCCAAAGCGATCGCAGCTTCCGGGGTTGCGATATTTCCAACAATCACTTCCAGATCCGGAAATGTAGTTTTGATTCTTCTGCAAGTATCAATTACACCTTTTGAATGGCCGTGAGCGGTATCGATGGAAACAACGTCCACTCCGGCATTGATTAATGCTTCCACTCGTTCTACAATGTCGGCCGTCACACCTATTGCTGCTCCAACACGAAGTCTTCCGTGCTCATCTTTGCAGGCATTTGGTTTGTCTCTTCTTTTCAGAATGTCTTTATAGGTGATCAAGCCTGTGAGTTTGTACTCGTCGTCTACAATCGGAAGTTTTTCGATTTTATATTCTTGGAGGATATCTTCTGCCTGGGCAAGAGAGATTCCGGATTTTGCCGTGATCAGGTTTTCCTTGGTCATGATTTCTCGAATCAGTCTGTTTTGATCCTTGATGAATCTCAGGTCACGATTGGTGATAATGCCTTTCAATACTTTGTTCTCATCAACAACCGGAATGCCACCGATATTGAACTCACGCATAATAGCTTCCGCATCACGGACTCTGGAATCGATATGAAGTGTGATTGGATCCAATATCATCCCTGCCTGAGAACGCTTCACCTTCCTAACTTGTGCAGCTTGCTCCGCGATTGACATATTCTTGTGAATGAATCCGAGCCCGCCTTCCAAGGCAATGGAAATTGCCAATTCAGCTTCGGTCACCGTGTCCATTGCAGCGGAAACCAAAGGAATGTTTAGCCTGATTTTTTTGGTGAGTTGGGTGGAGGTATTGGTGTCTCGGGGAAGAACTTCAGAATACCCTGGCACCAGAAGCACGTCATCGTAGGTGAGAGCTTCGTAAAGGAACTTATCGGAATTTCGATTCATGAGCAAATATTGGTTGTAGGTAACCCTATTTGCCCGTCAAAGTTACATACAAAATCCAATGCCAAACCAGTACCCGGAAAAATTATATCGAAAAGTTGCCTCAAAAAGATTCTTATTCAGATTAAACCTGAAAGTGATCACCTGTATTACCACAACATGCCCTTTCCCTGCAAGGCCATACAAAGAGCGCCACTGCTCAAAATGAAGTAGATCACACCGATAATTACAATTTTCCCCGGTTGATTTCTGAATAAATACCATCCTATTAAGGACAATACTTGAAGAGAATGCAATCCTAAAAAATGAAAAACCCGCAGATCTCCATATGCTTTTGCCCAACCCAAAAAGAATAATCCCTCTTGCCCATCCGGAGCTCCGATGGTGTGACCAAGCCGACCCGCCATAAAAAATCCCTCAAAGCCAGCCATTAAAAAGATGATCAATCCAATTTGAATGGAAAGTAAATAGCCTCTTGGAAGTGTTTTGACTTTCATGAACAGAAATAAAACCCAAGCTGCCACCACAGAATTGAGGAAGATCATGATTCCCATGAGTTGGAATATAGCAGAATTGAAGTAGCTGCTAATGTTGTAATGAGATAGCTCGCCTCGCGAAGCCTGGAATGTGATGATGATCAATTCACCTGTGAGCAATAAAAAAATTAAAAAACTGACACGGGATACTTTTTTTGGTTGGTTGAGGTTTTCCATCAACCATCCCATAGTCCAAAAATAGATACTGACAGAAATGAAAAACTTGATGGGTTTGTGCCAAACGCTGACTCCAAGCAATTGGCGCTCATCAAAAAAAGAAAGGCAAGCCATCACAAGTGCAAGTGCGAAACCAATCGCTCCGGCTTTTGCCAAAAGAGGATTTCTCCTCTCTAACTCATAATACGAAGTTGCCAGCATAGGGATCTTGAGGAAATTTTCGCAGATAAATCACCCGGATAATAATGTAAAGTAACAATCCCGCGGGTCCCATCATGAACGTCAAAAGTAAACAGGGAAGTAAAAACCACCGATTAATTCCCGTTTTAGCAGCGTCTTGACAGATCCACATCCCGACGAACAAATCAAAAACGAGGTAATGAATCCAGCCCGCTAAAACGGCTTCATCGTTTGTGAAAAGTAATTTCACATTGGCTAGGGAATCAAATCCTCCCTGCGAATCTCCGCCCAAACCTTTGATTATGAAAATCACATAGACAATAGCCATTGAGACAAATACTCCTGAAAAAAGTAATTGATATACCCAGCGCTTTTGAAAAAAGACAAAAAGTAAAATCCAACAGGCCAGAGCGAGCGAATTGGCAATTGAAAAAATAATTTCCTGATCCATGAGAAGTGTTTTTATCTCATGAATCTAGAAAATAAGTTTCTGATTTAAATCTGATAGGTATTAATTCTACTTAACAGCCTCTTTCTTTTTCAGTCGTGCGATGTAAAATCCGTCGAAACCGCTCTCTTGGGCAAGAACTTTATTATCCTCTATCAATTCAAAGTCTTTTCCAACTTCACTTTCCAGGAATTTTTTGATTTGATCTTCATTTTCCGAAGGTAAAATACTGCAAGTGGCATAGACCATCTGTCCTCCCGGCTTGAGCATGGATGGATAAGATTGAAGAATTTCTTGCTGCGTTTTCTGGACTTTCTCAATGGATTCAGGACTGAGTTTCCATTTGGTATCCGGATTTCTCCGAAGTACTCCCAAACCTGAACAAGGGACGTCCAACAGCAAACGATCCGCTGATTCTTTGAGTCGTTTGATGGTTTTGGAACCTTCGATCACTTTAGGTTCGATGATGGAAACTCCGTCTCTTCTTGCTCTTAGTTTTGTCTGCTGAAGCTTCCAGTCTTCCACATCCATGCAGAGGATTTTTCCTTTGTTTTCCATCAAAGCAGCCAAATGAAGTGCTTTTCCACCGGCACCGGCACAAGCATCGATTACGCGCATTCCGGGTTCCACTGCCAATGCTGCTGCCACAAGTTGAGAGGATGCATCCTGAACCTCAAATAATCCTGCTTTGAAAGAGGGATGTCTGAAGACGTTTTGGCGCTCGTCCAGAATCAGCGCATCAGGATATCCTTTCATGACGTGCGTGGTGATATTGTCTGCAGCGAGCGTGTTTTTGAGCTGCTCACGTGTGGTTTTCAGCGTATTTACCCGCAAAACCACCTGAGCTTCCTGATTCAGGCTGTGGATTTCTGCTTCCCACTTTTCTCCCAATTCCTTTTTGCCCAAATTAAAAAGCCAATCAGGAACAGATTCCAGCATGGCCGGATCTTCGAGTTTGTCGTATTTGCCTTTGACTTTATCAGGATTGATTCGCTCAAATTCCTCCCAAGGTGGAAGGCTGCGTCCCTGCATCAACCAGTAAGTTCCAAAAAGATCATAGTAATCTTTTGACGGGCTTAGGAAATTAATCAATCTCCACCAGCGCACCATTTCGTAGGTCGTTTCTGCAATGAAAGAGCGATCACGAACCCCCCATTTTGGATTGGATTTCAGCGTTCGTTCTATGACTTTGTCTGCATACTGGCCTTCTTCAAAAATTGCGGCTAGCGCTGTGTGGACGCCTCGTATGGTATTGTT
>JBKJKX010000041.1:0-3599 GCA_046597285.1 Algoriphagus sp.
AAGCAGGAGTCGATTGACACGATCCTTCAGTATGTGGAGGCAAAAGAACAGGGTTTGGTGGACAAAGTATATGTGACGGGTTGTCTTTCGCAGCGCTACAAAGACGATCTGGAAAAGGAAATTCCTCAGGTCGATGCATTTTTTGGAACTCGGGATTTGCCCGCGATCTTGAAGAAATTCAAAGCAGACTACAAGCATGAGTTGGTTGGTGAGCGATTGCTCACGCACTCGGCACACTATGCTTACATGAAGATTTCCGAAGGTTGTGATCGACCTTGCTCCTTCTGTGCGATTCCATTGATGCGGGGCGGACATATCTCCCGACCTATTGAGGAATTGGTGAAAGAAGCGCAGCATAAAGCTGCCGGTGGAACCAAAGAATTGCTTCTGATCGCGCAGGACTTGACCTATTACGGATTGGATATTTATAAAAAAAGAAACCTTGCCGAACTCATGAGACGACTTTCAGATGTGGAGGGAATTGATTGGATTCGTCTGCATTATGCTTATCCGACGGGCTTCCCGATGGATGTGATCAAGGTGATGAAAGAGCGTCCGAATATCTGCAAGTACCTAGACATTCCCCTTCAGCACGGATCAACAGATGTTTTGAAAGCAATGCGGAGAGGAACGACCCGCGAAAAACAGGAAGAACTGATTCACAGCATTCGGGAGATGATCCCTGAGATTGCGATCCGAACGACGCTGATTGCCGGCCATCCAGGAGAAGGAGAAAAGGAATACCAGGAAATGGTGGACTTTGTGGAGCGGATGAAATTTGAGCGATTGGGTGTGTTCACGTATTCGCACGAGGAAAATACCCATGCCTTTGGTATGGAAGATTTGCTTTCGCAGGAAGAAAAGCAGGAGCGGGCAAATCATTTGATGGAAGTGCAGGAGCAAATCAGCTACGACCTGAATCAGGAGAAAATCGGGAATACCTATAAAGTGCTGATTGATAAAAAAGAAAGCGGACACTTCGTCGGTCGAACTGAGTTTGATTCGATTGAGGTGGACAACGAAGTACTGATCGATGCTTCTAAATTTTATTGCCGTGTCGGTGACTTCCTCCAAGCCAAAGTTTTCGAAGCGACGGAGTTTGATTTGTACGCGACGGTGGTGGATTGAGTGGTTAACGGTTATGTTGCTTCTCCAGAAGCCGCATTGAAAGCTTTACGATTAAGTCTTGCTTCTGGAGAAGCAGGACAACGCACTTCGGTTATGCTGCTTCTCCAGAAGCAGCATTTCAACAGTTTTTAATTTATCAGATCTGCATCTGATTTAGATGCAGCATTTTAAAGACTTTTAAAACTAATTTTTAGGAGGCCGTTCCAAGTTTCAGATCAAAACTCAGTTTACTTTTTAACCTTGACTATTGTTGATTGGATAGATGTTTTTACCAGAAAAGAATACAAACTAGAAATTGTCGATAGCTTGAATTTTTGTGTTGAAAGAAAGGGCTTAGAGATTTTTTCTTGGTGCTTAATGAGTAATCATCTTCATCTTTTGTGTAGATCCAAGGAGGCTTTTCGTCTAAGTGATACCATCCAGGATTTCAAAAAATTCACTGCAAGGAAGATTTTAGCCAGTCTTGAAGTGGAGGCCATTGAATCGAGATCATCCTGGATGTTGAAGGCTTTTAAGGATAAGGGGGCTAGTCAAATCAGAATAACAAATTATAAGTTTTGGATTGATGGGTTACATGCTGTTGCTATAGAGTCAAATCATTTCTTCGAACAGAAACTTAATAACATCCATCAAAATCCTGTGGAGGCGATGATCGTTGAAGAGCCAGAAGAGTATCTTTTCAGTTCAGCACGGGATTATGCTGGGAGAAAGGGGTTGGTGAAAATTGAATTGTATTAAAAATGTGCGGCTTCTGGAGAAGCGAGAACAAAGAAAAGGTTTGCTGATTAGTGCAGCTTCTAGAGAAGCAGCACAACAGGCCTCGGTATAGTACAGCTTTTGGAGAAGTGAGAACAAAGAAAAGGTTTGCTGATTAGTGCAGCTTCTGGAGAAGCAGCACAACAGGTCTCGGTATAGGACAGCTTCTCTAGAAGCAGCATCATGTCATGTTTCGTCCAGCTTCTGGAGAAGCAGGACAACTCCTTTTTTGTCCTTTCCCCCTATCTCCCTAATTTAGCGGTCTAAAATCACCCGAATGATATTGATCGAAGTCACCACGCCAGCACATCAGAAAGAGTTTATTGAGATGGCTGTAAGCTTGTATAAAAACGAAAAGAACTGGATCAGGCCTCTTGACGCAGATATCGAAGGACTTTTTCATCCTGAAACCAACAAGCTTTTCCGGAACGGGGCAAAATCCAAACGTTGGCTTTTACAAGATGATCATGTTCAAACAATTGGCCGAATCGCAGCTTTCGTCAATCCCAAAATGAAGGAAAAGCAACCAACGGGTGGGTTAGGTTTCTTTGAATGCATTGATGATCAGAAAGCAGCTTTTTTACTTTTCGATACCGCAAAAGCTTGGCTGGAAAGTGAAGGAATGGAAGCTATGGACGGCCCGATCAACTTTGGTGAGCGGGATAAGTGGTGGGGTTTGCTGGTCGATGGTTTTGCTGAGCCGATCTATAACATGCCATGGAATTTTGGCTACTATCAGACATTCTTCGAGGATTACGGTTTTCAGCTTTATTTCAAGCAGTTCACTTACGCAAGGAATGTGCAGAATGTAGGCTTTGATCATAAATTGATCGGCCGAGCTAATGTGATTTTAGCAAACCCAGATTATCAATTTCGCTACATCAAAGGCAAGGAGTTAAAAGAAAAAGCTCCTGAGTATTTCATTACAGTTTATAATAAAGCTTGGGCGAGGCATTTGGGAAAGTCGCTTGCGCTGAAGGAGGCTCAGATGATGTTTGCCAAAATGCAGCCAATCATTGATCCCAAGCTTATTTACTTTGGGTTTTACAAGGGAGAGCCCGTTTCCATGTTTATACAGATCCCGGAGATCAACCAGATTTTCAAACATGTAAACGGGAAGATGGACTTGATTGGTAAACTGAAATTTCTTTGGTACAAGACCTTTTCTCCACCCGATAAAATGCTCGGCTTGGTCTTTGGCGTGGTGCCAGACCATCAGGCCAAAGGAGTGGAGAGTGCCATGGTGGTGGAATACGACAAAATGAGCGGAAAAAGCGATTTCCAATACAAGACTATCGAAATGAACTGGGTCGGGGATTTCAACCCAAAAATGATGCGGGTGTGCGAACAGCTTTTGGCTGACGTTTACAAAACGCATCATACCTATCGGTACTTATTTGATCGGGAAAAGCCGTTTGAGAGACATCCGATATTTGAGTGATTTCGGATGCCTGATGACCGATGTCGGATGTAAATTTGAGACAGGAGACCGAAGACGGAAGACCGAACCATAGAAATCAGAGCTCAATTTCGAAATAGCAATCCGAACTACTTTATCTCCTTCCAATTTAAGGAATATCGAATGTCGAAGTAATCTCAACCTTTGACCCAAATTTTCCAATCTTTCAATTTTAAAATTTTCCAATTCTAGAAAAAATGAAAAAATACGACGTGACCGGTATGGGCAATGCCCTGGTCGATATTGAGTTTAAAGT
>JBKJKX010000090.1:0-34107 GCA_046597285.1 Algoriphagus sp.
GCGCATTTGAGATCCAAGACCAATCCTGTAAGGGAAAGACGGGACCGAAAGGCCATGATCGATCCTGAACATTTTGGTTTAGGCCTTGAAGACATGAATGTTGAATTCCAGGCAGGAAATGAAATTGGAATAGGGGCGGCTAAGCTTTCGGGTATTATCGATGCCTTGAAGACTATATACGAAGGACCGATGGGCTTCGAATATCTCTACATCAGAGATGTTGAGATGCTGGATTGGTTCAAAACTAAAGTTGAAGAAGAAGCGCTTGCTTTTAGTCTATCAGTGGACGAGAAGAAAAGAATCCTTTTTAAACTGAATCAAGCCGTAGTTTTCGAAAACTTCCTTCATACAAAGTATCTCGGTCAAAAAAGGTTTTCCCTGGAAGGCGGAGAAACGACTATTCCATTTTTGGATGCGCTCATCAATACTTCAGCCAATTTAGGTGTTGAGGAAGTAATGATCGGAATGGCCCACCGAGGTCGCTTGAATGTCTTAGCCAATATCATGGGTAAGACCTATGAGCAAATATTCTCTGAGTTTGAAGGAACTGCGAAGCCAGATCTTACGATGGGAGATGGAGATGTAAAATATCACATGGGTTATTCCAGTGATATCGTAACTCCGGCACAAAAGAAAGTCCACCTCAAACTTGCTCCAAATCCTTCGCACCTTGAGGCTGTAAATCCTGTTGTTGAAGGATTCATCAGGGCTAAAATAGATACGCAACATAAAGGAGATGCGAAAAAAGCGCTTCCTATTTTGATTCATGGAGATGCAGCAGTTGCAGGGCAGGGGATCGTCTATGAGGTGACTCAAATGGCCGGTCTGAAAGGATATAATACAGGAGGAACAATCCATTTCGTGATCAATAATCAGGTAGGATTTACGACTGACTTTGATGATGCGCGTACCTCTATTTATTGCACGGATGTGGCCAAAGTCATTGACGCCCCTGTCATTCACGTGAATGGTGATAATGCAGAAGCTGTAGTCTTTGCGGCTAGACTTGCTGCCGAATTCAGACAGAAATTCAGTAAAGATATTTTTGTTGACATGGTCTGCTACAGAAGACACGGTCACAATGAATCTGATGAGCCAAAATTCACTCAGCCAGAACTTTATAACATCATTTCAAAACACCCAAATCCAAGAGAAATCTATGTAAAGAAACTTACGGAACGTGGTGATATCGATGCAAAAATCGCATCTCAAATGGATGAAGAATTTAGACAGCTCCTACAGGATCGTCTGAACATGGTCAAAGAAAAGCCATTACCGTATCAAGCTACTAAGTTTGAAACAGTGTGGGCATCTTTAAGACGATCTACTCCAGAAGACTTTGATCAATCTCCGGAGACAGGGATTGAGTTAGCGGTAGTTGAAAAGGTAGCAGAGGCTTTGACTTTTGTTCCAAAAGGATTTAAACCAATTAAGCAGATCGAAGCGCAGATGAAGCAACGGAAGGATATGTTCTTCCAAACCAAAGAACTCAATTGGGCTTCTGCCGAACTGCTAGCTTACGGATCATTGGTCTTAGATGGTAAAACAGTAAGACTCACAGGCCAGGATGTGCAAAGAGGAACATTCTCTCACCGTCATGCTGTCATTCATGATGCAAACACGAATGAACCCTACAATTCATTGAAAGAGATGAAAGGTGCAAAAGGTCACTTTCAAATTTACAATTCGCTTCTTTCAGAATACGCAGTTTTGGGATTCGAATATGGATATGGATTGGCAAATCCTAATTCGCTCACGATTTGGGAAGCTCAGTTTGGAGACTTCGCCAACGGAGCTCAAACCATGATTGACCAGTTCATTTCTTCCGGTGAATCCAAATGGCAGAGAATGAATGGACTTGTGATGCTTCTTCCCCATGGATATGAAGGTCAGGGACCCGAGCACTCAAATGCCCGTCCGGAGAGATTCCTGCAACTTTCTGCTGAATATAATATGGTGGTTGCTAATATTACAGAGCCGTCAAATTTCTTCCATTTACTGAGAAGACAGCAAGCTTGGGAATTTAGAAAGCCTTGCATAGTCATGTCTCCCAAATCACTTTTGAGACATCCAAAAGTAATTTCTCCTTTGACGGAATTCACCAGTGGCAGATTCAGAGAAGTTCTTCCTGACGTAATTGTTGAGGCTAAAAACGTTGAAAGAGTAGTTCTTTGCTCGGGCAAAATATATTATGATCTTGAAGAAGCCCGTGAAAAGGAAAAAGTAAAAAATGTTGCGATCGTTCGCTTAGAGCAACTTCACCCCCTTCCTAAAAAACAGATGCTAGAGGTTTTGGCAAATTATCCAAAAGCTGAGATCGTTTGGGTCCAGGAAGAGCCGGAAAATATGGGGTATTGGAATTACCTTCTGAGACTTCTGTATAAGGAAATTCCGATGGAACTCATCGCAAGGAAACCAAGCGCCTCTCCAGCCACGGGCTACAACAAAGTTCACGTGGAAGAGCAAAAAGGAATTGTTTCCAAAGCTTTAAAACTTTAACAATCGTTAATTCTCTTTTCAAGGAAAGAGAATACCTATCACTTATTTTATTTTGTTTCTGTTTTTCCGAAGGGAAAAGAAAAATATTAACCTATGAGCAAAGAAATCAAAGTGCCTGCAGTGGGCGAGTCGATCACCGAAGTGACCGTTGGACAATGGTTCAAAAAAGATGGAGATCAAGTTCAAATGGATGAAATATTGTGTGAACTTGAGTCTGATAAAGCCACTTTTGAGCTTCCTGCCGAAGCTGCAGGAACACTTCGAATCAAAGCTCAGGAAGGTGATACCCTCGAAATCGGCGCAGTAATCTGTGAGATCGAGGAATCTTCAACGTCAGTATCTGAATCGTCTTCAACAACTCCAGCCCCTATGTCAACTCCAAAACCAGCTTCTGTAGATTCCTCCTCGACTGGAAAAACCGGCGAGGTAAAAACAATGATTGTTCCAACTGTCGGCGAATCTATCACTGAGGTTACGTTGGCTAATTGGCTTAAGAAGGACGGCGATTTTGTAAAGCTTGATGAGATCATTGCAGAGGTAGACTCCGATAAAGCAACTTTTGAATTACCGGCCGAGGCGACAGGTATTTTGCGCCACGTAGCTAAAGAAGGTGATACACTTGAAATAGGAGGTTTGATTTGTAAAATTGAGGTCAGCGACGGCCCTTCTGCAGGTTCCTCATCTGTGCCTCAAGCTGAAGTTCCGGTAGCAGCAGCAACAACTTCAGGTAATGAAACCTATGCTTCGGGACACGCTTCACCGGCAGCTTCTAAAATTTTGGCAGAAAAAGGTGTATCTCCCACGTTAGTTTCCGGTTCCGGAAAAGATGGAAGGATAACTAAGGAAGATGCAATGAGTGCTCAGAAACCAGCTGAATTACCAACTCCTGCCCCTGCGGCTAAAGCTGTTGAACCAGCAAAAGTTAGTGTGCCTGGAGAAAGAAATGAGAGAAGAGAAAAAATGTCTTCTTTGAGAAAGACGGTTTCTCGTCGCTTAGTTGCTGTAAAAAATGAGACAGCCATGTTGACTACCTTCAATGAGGTAAATATGAAGCCTATCATGGACATGAGATCCAAATTCAAAGATCAATTCAAAGAAAAGCACGGAGTAGGATTGGGCTTTATGTCCTTCTTTACCAAAGCTGTTTGCGTAGCGCTCCAGGAATGGCCTTCTGTGAATGCAAAAATTGACGGAAACGAGATCATTTTCAATGATTACTGTGATATATCAATTGCAGTATCTGCGCCAAAAGGATTGGTAGTTCCTGTGGTAAGAAATGCCGAGGCAATGTCATTTGATCAGATTGAAAAAGAAATCGTAAGACTTGCCGGAAAAGCAAGAGACAATAAATTATCGATCGAAGAGATGACTGGCGGAACGTTCACTCTTACAAATGGTGGTGTGTTTGGATCCATGATGTCTACACCGATCATTAACGCTCCTCAATCCGCGATTTTAGGAATGCACAACATTGTCGAAAGACCAATGGCTGTCAATAGTGAGGTGAAAATTCTCCCAATGATGTATCTGGCTCTTTCTTACGATCACCGAATCATCGATGGCCGTGAATCAGTAAGCTTTCTGGTGAGAGTGAAGCAATTGCTGGAAGATCCGACAAGATTGTTGTTTGGAGTTTAAGTTATTTACGATCTAAGAAATACGATTTACGGCGGGAAGAGTAGCATCTGCTGTATTTTTAACAAGTCTTGACTCATGGTTCTAGACTCTAAATTCTAAAAAAATGTACGACATAATAGTAATCGGTTCTGGGCCGGGTGGATATGTAGCAGCTATCAGAGCTGCACAGCTCGGGATGAAAACTGCCATTATTGAGAAATACCCAACTTTAGGTGGAACTTGCCTCAATGTAGGCTGTATTCCTTCGAAAGCACTTTTAGATTCTTCAGAGCATTTTCATAATGCTGCTCATACTTTTGAAACCCACGGAATCAAGCTTGATAATTTGAAAGTTGATCTTCCTCAAATGATCGCTCGAAAAGATGATGTGGTCAAGCAGAATGTGGATGGGATCCAATTTCTGATGAAGAAAAACAAAATAGATGTTCATCAGGGATTAGGCTCATTTGTAGATGCCCACACGGTAAAAGTGACCAAAGATGATGGTACTTCTGCTGACATTCAGGGAAAGAATATCATCATTGCTACCGGTTCTAAGCCGGCTTCCCTTCCTTTTATAAAGCTCGACAAAGACAGAATTATCACCTCCACTGAGGCTTTGAAAATGAAGGAAATTCCAAAGCATCTGATCGTAATTGGCGGTGGTGTGATCGGGATGGAGCTTGGTTCAGTTTATGGCAGGATGGGATCGAAGGTTTCTGTGGTTGAATTTATGGATTCTTTGATTCCTACCATGGATCGCACAATGGGTAAGGAATTGCAAAAGTCGCTCAAGAAAATTGGCTTTGAATTCTACCTGAAACACAAAGTGGTGGAAGTGGAAAACAAAGGAACTGAAGTCATCGTCAAAGCTGAAAATGGAAAAGGTGAAATCGTGGAGCTTAAAGGCGACTACGTTTTAGTTTCTATTGGACGCAAGGCTTATACCGATGGGTTAAATGCAGAAGCAGCCGGAGTAAAAATTACCGAAAGAGGAATGGTTGAGGTCAATGATCATCTTCAAACATCAGTCCCTCATATTTATGCTATTGGTGATGTGGTGAAAGGTGCCATGCTTGCTCACAAAGCCGAGGAGGAAGGAGTTTTTGTAGCGGAAACGATTGCTGGCCAAAAGCCACATATCAATTACCTACTTATTCCGGGTGTAGTTTATACTTGGCCGGAAGTTGCGGCAGTTGGTTACACCGAGGAGCAATTGAAAGAAAAAGGTATAAAATATAAAACCGGGAAGTTTCCGTTTATGGCTTCCGGTCGTGCACGTGCCTCCATGGATACCGATGGATTGGTGAAAGTGCTTGCTGATGCTGCAACAGACGAGATCCTAGGAGTACATATGATTGGTCCTCGAACTGCTGATATGATTGCTGAGGCAGTTGTGGCAATGGAGTACCGAGCTTCAGCAGAAGATATAGCCAGAATGTCTCATGCACACCCGACTTACACGGAGGCATTCAAAGAAGCTTGTTTGGCAGCCACAGACAACAGAGCGCTGCATATATAAATATAAGATAGCCTTCAAGAAAAGCCATTCGAAGAGATTCGGATGGCTTTTTTATTTTCAGCAAAAATTGGGTTAATTCAGCAATGAAGTTTAAAATAGCCATTTTGGGGGCCGGGAATGTTGCCTGGCATTTGGCACCGGCACTGGAGAATGCCGGGCACGAAGTAACAGAGGTATATGCTAGGGAAATCAAAAAAGCCCAGACTATCACCGAGCGTTTGTATTCAGCAGAACCAAAAGATGATCTGGATTTTTCCGATAGTAAAGCTGAGATTTTTATTCTTGCGGTAAAGGATTCAGCAATTCCGGAACTAGCAGATGAAGTGATTTTACCAGAGGGGAGTATTTTGATTCATACTTCAGGAACCCAGCCTTTAGATATTTTGGGATATAGTTCGGCGAGTTTTACCGGTATTTTTTATCCCTTACAGTCTTTTACCAAAGATCGCAAACTTGACTTCGAAGATGTTCCATTTCTACTTGAATCGGAGGATGAAGAAACTTTGCAAAAGCTGAAAAAGCTTGCAAAAAGTCTTTCACCCCAGATCTATATTGTGAGATCAAAAGACCGTCAGGCTATCCATGTAGCTGCAGTTTTTGCAAGCAATTTTTCCAATCATATGATCCGGATTGCAGAGGAAATTATGCGAAGACAGGGAGTTGATTTTGAAATGATCAAGCCTTTGATCATTGAGACTATTTCAAAAAGCCTTCAAATCGGAGCGAAAAATGCACAAACCGGACCTGCAATTCGTGAAGATTTTGAGACGCTGGAAGACCACCATCAATTCCTAAGTTACAATGAGCAGCTTGCGGAGATCTATCGATTGATCTCTCAGGATATCATGGATTCCTGATATGTTTTTCTTTCGACACTTATTGATTCCAGCTTCCGAATTTCCCCGCCTGATAATCTCGGTAAGCCTCTTGGATCTCTTGATGGGTATTCATTACAAATGGGCCTTGGGCCACCATCGGCTCATTGAATGGAAGTGCGTGTCCCAGAATAAGGATGGAATCGTCTAGCGCTTCGATGGCAATTTCTCCTGATTCATTGGTGAATTCTACCAAATTTCGAAATGGAACTTCAACTCCATTTACCATTAGCTCTCCTCTGATAATGTAGAAAAAGATATTCTCGTCAGCTGCAATTGACTTTTCAAACTTTCCTCCCTTTTGGAGATAAATGGTACTCATCGTCAACGGAAATGTTTCTTTGAATGCGCCTTTGACACCATTCCATTCTCCGAAAAGTTGCTGAACTTTCACTTTTCCTTCATCAAATACAAACGTAGGAATATCCTCTTTCTGCAATCCGACATAGTTTGGATCTGTCATCTTTTTCTTTGCAGGCAGATTCAGCCAAAGCTGCAAAATCTCCAGATCTCCTCCGTTTCTTTTGAATTCGGAACTGCTCACTTCCTCATGGATCAATCCGCGACCGGCAGTCATGTATTGCAGTCCGCCCGGACCCATGACCGATTCATGACCGGATGAGTCTTTGTGCAGGATATCACCTTCGAGAATGAAAGTCACTGTTTCCATTCCGCGGTGCGGATGAGGACCAAAAGGCAAACCCTGATTGTATTTTGGGTAAGTTTGGAACCCGTGATGATTCAAAAAGATAAAAGGATCAATCTGCTAAAGATTCCTAGTCGGCATCGGGCTATAAGTCACCAAGTCTGCGATTGGTCTGTATTCTGCTTTATGGACTTTCTTGATTTTGCGCATAAAAGTAACTTTGATGTATAGACATTAAAATGGTAATCAATATAAATAAGTTCGAAAACCTGAAATTGGGATTGAGTTTTTGGATACCAATTTTCTTGACAAGCGCTCTCATCCGAGAACTATCTGACTGGTTACCGTGGTCTTGGCAGAATTTAATCCCTACTTCAGAGATTTATCCAAAGAAAGAATTGTCTGAAGTAATACGTTGGCTCCATTGGCAATATCTTCGGGGGATGAATATTCTTTTGGTGCATGGCTGATTCCGTCTTTGCTTGGGACGAAAATCATTCCCATTGGCGCCAGTCTGGCCATTTCCTGAGCATCATGACCTGCTCCGCTCGGCAGATATTTAAAGGAAAAACCTAAAGATTTTGCAGCATTTTCTATTTCTTTTTGAATTCTTGGATCGGCCAACGCTGGTTTACTAGCCACTTCCCGATGAATGATGCTCACTTCTGTTTGACTTTCCGAAGCCAGAAGTTTTGCCTTGGCTTCAATTTCCCGGTAAATAGACCAAATTTTTTCCGACGATAGATCTCTCAATTCTAGGTTGAGTTTCACTTCTCCCGGAATTACATTTCCGGCACCAGGAAAAGCTTGAATCTTCCCGACTGTTCCTACTTGAGCGCCTTCGTGGGATGTCACAATTTCATTGATCGCCAAAACCAATCTGGCAGCGGGAAGCATAGGATCTTTTCTCATATTCATAGGAGTGGTTCCTGCGTGGTTTGCGAATCCTTTGTAAGTAAACTCCCACCATTCGATTGCGACGATTCCTTCCACTACTCCGATATTGAGTTTTTCAAGATCCAAGTTTGCTCCCTGCTCAATATGAAGCTCCAAAAATGCAGCAAGATCTCCTGGATTACGTTTTACTTCTAAAATTCTAGCTGGATCTCCGCCTAAAACTTTGATCCCTTCAGCCTGCGTGAGTCCGCTCGAACTCACTGTTTTTAGAGCTTCTGGAGAAAGTTGTCCTGCCAACGCTCGGCTGCCGATGACTCCGCCTTCTTCATTGGTGAAAATGATGACTTCAAGCGGATGATCTGTTACGATTCCATTTTCATGTAGCGTTTGAATTACTTCTATAGCTCCAAGCGATCCAACGGGGCCATCATAATCTCCGCCATTTGGAACCTCATCAATGTGGGATCCAAAAACGATAGGCTTCAATCCCGGGATTTTGCCGACTTTCTTTCCAATGATATTTCCTGCAAAATCTACCGAAATTTCCATTCCGGCATTTTTCATCAGTTCTTTGACATAGACTCGGGCTTCAATGTCATGTTTACTATAAGCTACCCGATCTGATCCTCCGGCTGAATTTTTTCCAAAAGTTGATAGCTTCATTACACTTGAATAAAGACGATCCTGATTGATCTTGGGAGGATCAACAGAAAAATAAGGTTTGGAAAATAAGCTAAATGCAAGAAATACAAATCCAATCAGGTAGTTCATGAGGGTGTTGATTTTTTCCAATTTCCTGATTATCCTGCAGAAACCAAGCTGATGGCCATAAAAAAAGTCCTTCTCTTTCGGGAAGGACTTTGAGGATATTTAGTATGATATATTATTTCAACCAGGCAAGTTTTACTTCATCTGGTGCCTTCATTCGATCAGCTACTCTCATGTATCGATCGGAGAGTTTTACCAGGTAATCTTGAGCTTTTGATGCCGCTGCGTCCAAGCCGGTAAGTGCTTCGATTTTCCAAAGGCTGACCAAGTGTTCGATGATTCTGGCGTAATCCCAGCTGGTATAAATCCCAACTTTCTGAGTCACCTCAGAGAACTGCGTGAATAAAGAAGGGTTTGATCCTCCTTCTCCCATCATAACCGCAGGCATTACAATTTGCTTTCGCATTAGTTTCTCAAAGGCGATAATTGCTCCGCTTGGGTCGATTTCGAAGATTCTAGACATAAAAGACTTGTAGGCCTTTTCGTGTCTAGCTTCGTCACCGGCTATTTGCTTACAGATTCTTCCAAGAATTGAATCCCCGGCGATCTCAGCTAGTTTTCCGGTATTCACATGGGAGATTTTAGTGGCTCTTTCCTGGAAGGAGGTGTAGACAATCGCTTGATAAGGATCACCCCCAGAATTTGGGTCAAATCCATTCATCAAAAGTCTATGAATCGTCTGCTCGACGGCTTTCATATCCACTCTACCTGTCATGTAAAGGTATTTGTTGAGTAGGTCACCGTGTCTGTTTTCCTCTGCCGTCCACGTTTTTGACCATCTAACCCAGCCACTTGGAGAGAGAAGATTTCGCTCAGGATTAATCCCCTCCAGCAAATTGAAATAGGTTTGATAGCTTGGCAAAGCCTCCTCAGTGATCATATTACCGATCAAAGAAGTCAATACCGTGTCTGGAATACCTTCCGCTCTTTTTTGGAGAAGCTTGATTTCATCATGAATATCTGGATTTCCAAAGTCCGGGAGGAAGTCTGACGGCTGCCAACATTTATCGGGATCGACCAAAATGGTGTCAACAGCATTATCTACAAATCCATCGAGTTGAGAGATTACTTCAATATTTTTCTCCAACTCGTAATCTATAGGTTTTGAATTTTTCATTTTGAGTTTTTATTGTGAATTGAAAATGATGAAACGGAATTAACCGTACTACACATTTTGACTAATTAACACAGAATCGGGACCGATGTTAATCAAAATTACGAACAAAAATCCATAATCTGATTTACAAAACCTGATTTCAGACACTTGTAAAGTTATAAACGGCTGTACATTAATTTTAATTCCAAAGGAAGCTTTTTTAACCAATGAGATTCAATTTTAAAATAGGTTTGAATTTTTAAAATTCCTTCTTAAATAGAATTCGTTTTTACCAATTAATATTCTTATTAAATAGATCTTAAATAATGAAAAATTTTCTAATTATTGTTTTTTCAATAGGAATCTTGGCTTTATCTGCTTGTACAGGTAATGGATCCAAAACCGATTCTCAGTTTTTCACCCTCACAAAAGAATCCCTTCAGAACAAGCTCAAAGGCGGTTGGGCTGCCCAAACTATTGGAGTGACGTATGGTGGACCCACAGAATTTAAATACCTGAAGCGGATGATTCCGGATTCTGTTGAGATTGTTTGGACTGATACCACAATGAATCACTGGATGACGAGAATTCCGGGATTGTATGATGATATATACATGGATCTCACTTTTGTCGAGGTCATGGAGCGCGAAGGAATCAATGCACCTGCCGCTTCCCATGCGAAAGCTTATGCCGAAGCGGGCTATTGGCTTTGGCACGCAAACCAACAAGGCCGATACAATGTGCTGAACGGAATGGCTCCGCCGGAATCAGGGCATTGGATGAACAACCCTCATGCGAATGACATTGATTTTCAGATTGAGGCAGATTTTGCAGGAATTATGGCTCCCGGGATGCCCAACACTGCCTTGGAGATTTGCGATCGGGTTGGCCATATCATGAATTATGGGGACGGGTATTACGGCGGAGTATTCGTGGCAGGAATGTATACTTTTGCATTTGTTGAGTCGGATATCCCGACAATTGTGAACAAAGGACTTTCTCTCGTGCCCACTGAAAGTACTTTTTACCAATGCATTGCTGACGTAATTCAGTGGCATAAAGAATATCCGACTGATTGGAAAAAGAATTGGGAACTCATTGAAGCCAAGTGGGGGGAAGAAATCGGTTGTCCGGATGGGGCTTTTAAGGATTTTAACATTGACGCCAAGTTGAATTCTGCGTATGTCGTCTTAGGATTATTGTACGGAGAGGGATATTTCAATAAAACACTTGAAATATCCACCCGTGCTGGACAGGATTCTGATTGTAATCCAGGTACTGCGGCGGCAATTTTGGGAACTGTTTATGGCTATGATGCCATTCCCGAGTATTGGAAGCAAGGCCTGAGCGAAATTGAAAACATGGATTTCAAATTTACCAGTACTTCTCTCAATAAAGTATACGAAATCAGCTTTAAACATGCTCTTCAACTCATCGCTGAGAATGGAGGGGAAGTGACCGAGAATGAAGTAAAAATTAAACTTCAAACTCCCGTTGCGGCTCCACTCGAGCAGAGTTTTCCAGGATATCAGCTGAATACTCAGCAAGACATCAATCAGAAAATAGGATTTAATGATTCTCAAATCACGACTTTTGAGTTTGAAGGAGTCGGGGTAGTTCTTAATGGCCGTGCAAGACATACAGATTTTGATTCATCTTATGCACTCGAGACTCCGGAGCAGACACTGGATAATTACTCCCCGATGGTAGATTTCAAAATCGATGGGGAATTGAAAAAGCAGATGAAACTGCCACTTAATTTCATCACTCGTGCTCATGAATTGTTTTTTCAGTATGAGTTGCCACCCGGAAAGCATACACTGGAACTTACCGTAACCAATCCGCACGAGAAAGTTTACCTCGGTCTCGACAAGTTGATCACTTACACCAAAACGGTGGAATAATGTCAAAAATCCTAGTTGTGGGTAGTAGTAATACAGACATGGTGGTCAAGTCCTCTCATTTGCCTTTGCCCGGTGAGACTGTACTTGGGGGTCAGTTTTTTTCTTTTGCCGGAGGCAAAGGAGCTAATCAAGCCGTCGCAGCAGCCAAGCTGGGAGGAGACGTGATTTTTCTGGCTAAAGTCGGAAACGATGCCTTGGGGAAAGCAGCCTTAGATGGATTCAAAAAAGAAGGAATAGATGTCTCATACATCATCACCGAACCGGATTCTTATTCTGGAGTTGCGCTGATTATGGTAGAAGATTCTGGAGAAAATTGTATTTCAGTCGCCTCAGGTGCCAATGGAACATTTACAAAATCAGATATAGACGACGTTTCTGAACTGATTGAAAACGCTTCTTTTGTACTTGTCCAATTAGAAATACCACTCGAGGCAGTTTCAGCTTTAGTCGATAAAGCTTTTGCTTCGAATGTCCCGATAATCTTGAATCCTGCTCCGGCCCAGCCACTTTCGGACGAACTTATCAGCAAACTATTCATCATCACTCCCAACGAAAACGAGGCTGAATTATTAACTGGAGTCAAAGTCACTGACGAGCTAACTGGTGCAAAAGCTGCCAAAATTCTTATGCAAAAAGGAGCAAAAATGGTAATTGTCACCTTGGGTGCCAAAGGTGCATTCTTGCTTTCTGATGAGGAAGAAATTCTTATTCCTTCGAATAAAGTGCATGCCGTAGACACGACTGCTGCAGGGGATACTTTCAACGGTGCATTGACAGTCGCACTTGCTGAAGGAATGGAAATCAAAACTGCCATAAAATTTGCCAATCAAGCTGCAGCCATTTCAGTCACACGAATGGGTGCCCAAAGCTCCCAACCTTACCGAAGCGAAATTAAACCCATCTAATCTTCTCGAGCATGTTTATCCCTGAAACGTATTCTTTGGCTGTTTTCCTTTGTGTAATCACAATGATCTGCTGGGGTTCTTGGGCCAATACCCAAAAGCTTTCTTCCAAAATCTGGCCTTTTCCGCTGTTTTACTGGGATTATTCTTTGGGAATTATCCTGCTTTCTCTGATTTTCGGATTAACCCTCGGCAGTACCGGTTCCGAGGGCAGAGCGTTTATAGATGATTTGATGCAAGCTGATTCAGAAGCAATCGGCTCAGCTTTTTTGGGTGGAGTGATTTTCAATCTGGCAAATCTTCTCATTGTTGCTGCGATTGATATCGCTGGGATGGCTGTTGCTTTTCCCGTCGGAATCGGAATTGCACTAGTATTGGGCGTGGTAGTTAATTACATGGCGGTACCTGTGGGCGATCCGATCATTCTATTTTTGGGAGTTGGATTGGTCGTGGTAGCGATCATACTTGATGCCCTCGCTTACCGTAAACTTTCCAAAGGAAAAGCTCAAACTCCGGCCAAAGGAATTCTTCTATCTATAACCGGTGGACTTTTAATGGGCTTTTTCTACCGCTTTGTTGCAGCTTCGATTTCGGGTGATTTTTCTCAACCTGAGGAAGGTTTGATGACTCCCTATTCGGCGGTTTTCATTTTCTCCATTGGAATTTTCGTTTCCAATTTTCTCTGGAACACATTTTTTATGTTCAAACCCTTTCAGGGAAAACCTGTCAGCTATTCTGACTATTTCAAAATAGGTTCACCCAAACTCCATCTTATCGGTTTGCTCGGCGGGGCGATTTGGTGTCTTGGAATGTTGCCCAGTGTGATCGCTGGAGAAAAGGCGGGGTTTGCGATTTCATACGGTTTGGGGCAAGGTGCGACGATGGTAGCGGCGGCTTGGGGTGTTTTCATCTGGAAAGAATTTAAGGATGCACCAAAGGGAACAAATGCCCTTGTGCTTTGGATGTTTGTTGCGTTTATCGCCGGACTTACGCTGATAATTGTTTCCCGATTCGCCTGAGATTTTGCAGGATTTTCCTTCGGAAATGGTAAAAGTCTACTTTGGATTTTACTGCGTTTGAAGAATCCTTTGGTCGATTGGGACCGGGAAAATTGTTGATGATTTTTAGAGATTCGGTGAAATCCCTGAAATGGAAAAAGCCTCCGAAAGGAGGCTTTTCACTTTTGGTTGAATGTCAGGATTAATAATCCAGCTTGTAAGCTGCAACTTTATTTTTGAAGAAAGTAGGAACCAAAACGATTTTTTCAGCAGGAATATATCCGATATCAGCAGTGTTTGATTCTGCAGCTTTGGTATCCAGCATTAGAGTCTGAGTGGAATCATTGGCAAACCAAATCTCGCCTGGCCATCTTGAAGCGATGAAATTGCCATCACCCAGAATTACCAATCCATCACCACCGGTAATGTTGGCGTTTACAATTGTGGATGTTCCGTCAGCATTCCATTTTTTCAAACCGGAAGCATCCAGTCCGTAGATAGTCCCATCAGTTGCTACTGCAATACCGTTGATTTTCTCATTGCCTTCGGAAATCGTGCTTACCACACCTGCGTCCAATAAGTGAACTTTGCCGGTATTCATGTCAGTGAAGTACACTTTTCCCCCATGAGTGGCCAGATCGTTGAGGAACTGAGCGCCTGCAACAGGATATTTCTTGCTCACTTTTGCGGTGGCGATATCGATTTCTACCAGCTCATTAACGTCTGTGACATAGAGTTTTCCATTCGCAATTCCCATTCCTTTCGGAGAATTCAGTCCTTTAACCCAAGCGGCATTCACGATTTTCCCGCTCTTGTCGATGGTGCCAATTGATCCTTTACCGTCTTTTGCCTGAGGATCCTGACCTCCGATGTTTGACACGTAAATGGTGCCGGTGCTTTCGTCAAAAAGTACAGATTCGTTGGTAGGCAAAGAATCTGCAGTTTCCCAAAGCATGGTCAGCGAGGGTGTTTTGGTTTCTTCAACCATCGTCATTTCTTCGGTTGTTTCTTCTGTTTTTGGAGGTCCGCATTGTGCAAATAGCAAAGTTGCAGATAGTCCCAGCAAGCCAAGTTTCATTGTGTTTTTCATAGTTTTTAATTTTTGGTTAATGTCCAGTTTTGTTGGTTAAATTCTTCAGGTGCTGTCTCCTTAAGTCTGTTTTCGATTTCGTTCAGATACATCGTGTTGTATCTCAGTCGGGTGACATAGTTTGGCAAAGTCGGATCTCCGTTCCAGCAATGCTCAGCGCGGTCGCCGTATGCGACCTCACCATTGTAATAGGGGTTCTGAGTTTGCTCCAGAAAATCTTCAGTCAAATAAACAGCATTGTTGAGATAATAGTTATCCATGTCCCCACAATAAATTCTCACTTTCCCCTCCAGTTTTGGGCCCAAAGTCGCCCAATCTCGCTCCATGATGTGGCGCAAGTCGTAATTTTCTTTCCAGTACGCGGCAACTTCTTTGTCAATTTCCCCACTGTATTTGTGCCAGATGGGTTTTGGATATCCATCTTCCCCGACTGGGGAATAGACCGCCTGCCAGATATCAAATTGGTCACCGGAGCGGGTTTTGGTTCCTCCAATAGCAAGCTCGCGATGATTCATATCCCGAACCATGGCATCCACATGACCCAGATAATTGCGGTGTCCGGGACGTAAAGTCTTGCGGAATTCCCCCACTTTGAAGTAGGCATTTTTGTCATCGTAGATATTCACAGTCGTGAAAGCCCGGAAATCTATCGGATCAGGGCAGGCTGCAAAGCAACCATTGTATTCTTCAGGATAAAAAACTTGGGCTGCCAAAGCTTCCCATCCACCGGTAGAACCACCATAAAGAAATCTTGCCCAGCCTTCGCCGATTCCTCGGAATTGCTTCTCGATCTCGGGAATTAATTCATATTGGATTGCATCTCCGTATGGTCCGAGATTTTCCGAGTTTACGGCATAACTATCGTCGTAGAAAGGATTGGCATGCTGAATTTCTATAATGATAAAGCGTTTGAAATCATCAGAAGTCCACTTTTGATAGAAATCAAAGGCTTCTTGCTGCTGCATTTTTTCATATCCATAGATTCCAAATCTTGCGCTGTAATCTTCTTCACTCAGTTCCCCATCGGGAGGAATCATCCTGAATGCCCCAAAATCTGAAGGAAAATGTCCGTGAAAAACCATTAGCGGATAGTATTGAGTTGGGTTTTCTTCGAAGCCTTCCGGCAAAAGAACATGCGCTCCCAAGTACATATCCTTTCCCCAAAATGCCGAAAGTTTCTCTGATTTGAGTTTGATATGCTTTACGTATTTTGTGTCTTCGGGAGTTTTTATCTCCGGTATGATCTGATCAATAGTCAGATCAAGTTTCTGACCCATTTTCCAGGAAACAGGCTGAGGATTGGAGTAAATGTTTTTTGGAGCACGTGCCCACTGTCTACCTTCGCCCTGATCCATTGGGAGTTTGACAGTATGGCCATCTTTACGGGTAAACGTATCATGTTTTTGGATAAATGCTTGAACATAATATTTCCGCTCCTCCAGATCTTCAAGTTTTTCAATTGGGTAGCCAAAGCTTTCCGTATCTAAAATCAATGGTTTCCCAGCTTCGAAATTTTCAAAATCCATCCCGAAAACCTGATTTGTTCCCACATTATCACTGATTCCAAATCTTGGTTCAGCGGTACTGTCAGTTGAGAAAATCAGAAGAAGACGGCCATCTTTCAGTTCAGACTCAAGCTCGGGAGCAATTTGAACTTCTAAGTTTCCACCGGGCGAGCAAGCCCAAAGCAGAGAAAGGGCAAATAAGGGAATCAAAAAACGTTTCATAAGTTGTCGGTTGGGTCACGAAATTTACGCATTCTCAGGCGAATCTTCGGAAATCAGGCTGAAAATTGCTCCCAAAAATGAAGTTATTTTGTTTATCCGGCCGTTTATGGATTATTTACATTCCTCCTTCGGAAAGCAATTAAATTGCCTTTTCAAAACCACCATTCTCATGAAAAAAACTTTTCTTTTTATGCTTATCGGCGCAGCGGCTTTTGCCTGTCAGCCCAAAGAAGAAGTAATCGATTACACTAAAATGACTGATGAAGAGCGGCTGAAAGCTGCTACTGAAATCGCCCAAAGCACGATCATGGTTGATGGCCATGTGGATTTGCCTTACCGAATGAAAGTGGGCGGATTTACTCTTCAAAGGGAGATTTTGGATGTTTCGGTTCGGACTCCGGACGGCAATTTTGATTTTCCAAGAGCAAAAGAAGGTGGACTAGACGCGCCATTTATGTCAATCTACATTCCCGCCATTAATCAGCAAATACCAGGAGCTTCCAAGGCTTTGGCGGACTCTCTGATCTTGATGACAGAAAGATTGGCCACTACTTTTCCGGATAAATTTGCGATGGCCTATAGCCCTGCCGATGTCGAAGCCAACTTTGCCAAAGGACTGATTTCACTCCCGATGGGAATGGAAAATGGTGCGGGAATCGAGGACGATCTGGCGAATGTGGCATATTTCCATGAGAGAGGAATTCGCTACATCACGCTGACGCATGGCACTGACAACCTGATCGGAGATGCAAGTTATGATACTACCGGTACTCATCAGGGACTGAGCGAATTTGGAGGACAAGTCGTGAAAGAGATGAATCGTGTGGGAATCATGGTAGATCTTTCCCATGTGTCAGACGATACTTTTCGGGATGCTTTGGCAATTACCAAAGTTCCGATTATTGCTTCTCACTCATCGGTGCGGAAGTTTACCCCGGATTTTGAGCGGAATATGAGTGACGAGCTCATCCAGGCGATGGCTAAAAATGGTGGCGTGATGATGATCAATTTCGGGGGGACTTTTATTGACTCCGCTTATGCTGCCGGTTCAGGTAAAGTAAGAGTGCATTTGGTAAACTACATGGCAGAAAATAACCTAGGTAGAACCGATTCGGCTTTTGTTGCTTATGCTGAAGCGTATGCTGCGGCAAACAATCCTTTCCCTTCCGTGCAGCGTGTAGCAGATCATATTGATCATGTGAGAAATTTGGTTGGAATTGATTATGTGGGCTTAGGTTCAGATTTTGATGGCGTAGGAGATTCCTTGCCAACAGGATTAAAAGATGTGTCAATGTATCCTAATTTGATTGCAGAGCTACTCACGAGAGGCTTTTCAAAAGAAGATGTCGAAAAGATTTGCTACAAAAATGTGTTTCGGGTTTGGAAAGCGGTGGAGAATTATGCTGCTGCTCAGAAGTAATTGAGCTTTTTAATTCATAAAGTTTGCCCCTTGCTTTTCTAGGCAAGGGGTTTTCTTTTTTTTGGTTTTTTAAATCTTCTTGAAGTACAATTTAAAAATTGATGTTTATTTTGAATTGTACCCAATAAATTGAAAACCAACAAGAACCCAGGAGTATCTCAAATTATCACACCCAAGAAAAACACAATTTTATTATTTATATTGGTTTTATTTTTTAAAAATAATACTCATGCAATTCAAGTCGCTGTTAAAAGGTTTTCGAGGTTTTGGTGCTTTTGTTTTCGGATTATTTCTGGTTGGGTGTAACCCATCCTTGCCAGAGCCTGTTGCTGAGGCTTATGAGCAGTTACCGGATGTGGTAGATTATAATTTTCATGTCAAACCCATTCTTGCAGATCGATGCTATGCTTGCCACGGCCCGGATGAGGGGTCAAGGAAAGCGGGTTTAAGACTAGATAGTGAAGAAGAAGCGTTTTCTAAGCTTTCTTCTGGGAATTACGCTTTTGTAAAAGGGAGTATTAGAAAAAGCGAAGTTTTTCACCGATTGATAAGCGATGATATTGCGATTGTGATGCCTCCTCCAGAGTCTAATTTGACTCTTACGCCTAATGAAATTGCGATTATCGTAAAATGGATCGAACAAGGATCAAACTGGAAACCTCATTGGTCATTTATGAAGGTTGAAAAACCTGAGGTGCCAGAAATAAGCGAAGAGTGGGAAAGAAATAATCCTATTGATAATTTTATTCAATCAGAATTAATTAGACAAGATCTTGTTCCTAACCCAATTGCAGACAAAGAGCGACTCTTGAGAAGGGTTACCTTAGATTTGACTGGGCTCCCACCGACAATCAAGCAGATCGATAGTTTTTTGAAGGATAAATCTCCAAATGCCTATGAGAAAGTGGTCGATAGATTACTCTCTTCACAAGAAAATGCCGAGCGATTGACTATGGAATGGTTGGATGTGGCCCGCTATGCTGATTCTCATGGAGTGTCATTTGACGGTTACCGCGAAATGTGGCCTTATCGCGATTGGGTGATTCGGGCCTTTAAGAAGAATATGTTGTACAGTGATTTTATTACCAAGCAAGTAGCTGGAGATTTACTTCCAAATGCTTCCACAGAGGATAAACTAGCTACTGCTTTCTACAGGTTGAATCCGATGGAAGCTTCTGCTGGTTCCATACAAGAAGAATATCGCGTGGAATATGTGGCAGAGCGAACGGCTACTACCGGCACTGCTTTTCTAGGCTTGACGATCGGTTGTGCTCGCTGTCACGATCATAAATTTGATGCGATCAGCCAAAAGAATTTCTTCCAGCTATCTGCATTTTTCAACAGTATTGATGAATATGGATTAGGTCCCACGGATTTGAACCGAGCGCCGACCGTGTTGCTTTTTGAAGAAAAAGATAAAATCAGGTTGGATTCTTTAGACCAATTGATTTCTGAAAAAGAGCTGGAACTTAAAAAGCTTCAAGCTATAGAAATCAAAGATTACCTCGGAGGAATCAACCAGGGTAACTCAATCAAGAATGAAATTGGATCCTATTCTTTTGATTCATATGAGAAAATAAAGCGGATAAAGAAAAAGTTTAATCCTTTTGCAGAAGAACAAGCTGAAGAATACAAGACAAAATCTGCGAAGGAAAAAGCTAAAATTGATTCTTTAAAGAAGGTTGCAAAAAAGAAAGTTGAATTCGAAGAAGTCCTCATTCTGGACAAGAATAAAAAATCAGAAGCCACCCTTGGAGTCGAGTTAGTAGAAGGGAAAATCGGTAAAGCACTGGCATTCGATGATGACTATGATTATGTCAGTTTAATCAAAACCGGGTTTTTTGATCAATACGAGAGTTTCAGTACGAGTGTCTGGGTCAATCCGAAAAAAGAGGAGACAAGGCACCTAAAGAATATCATTGGCAACAGTAATAATTTTTTAGGCTTTTACAGAGGTTGGGAAATGATCTTAGATTCTTCCAATCATGTTTCTCTTCGCTTAATTCATCGACTTCCAGATGATTATTTAGAAGTGGTCACTGAAGTCAAGGTTCCAGAAGATGCTTGGTCACAAATTGGGTTTAGCTATGATGGAAGCGGCAAGGCAGCCGGGGTTTCTCTTTATATCAATGGAGAAAAGCAAGAATCAAAACCACTTTCCGACAAACTAACTCGAAGTATTCTTCCTATCCATGAATATACGGCCAAGCTGGATACGCTACCATTGAGGTTGGGGAAAAGCTACCGGTTGTTCACTTTCGATCCAGGTATTTACAAAGGTATGATTGATGAAGTTCAATTATTTGATCGGGAATTGTCACCAAGAGAGATGGCGTCATTGGGTGGTTTTGATCCAAATAAGGTTCCTAATTCTTCCATCAAGCAATATCTTACAGCAAAAGATAAGCAAGTGATAGACCTCCGAAATGAACTTAGGCTGCTGAGAAAAGCAAAGACTTCGCTAATGGGTGGTGTGCGAGAAGTGATGGTGATGGAAGATATGCCACAGCCTAGACCAACCTATTTATTGAGCAGAGGACTTTACAATCAATATGAGGAAGAGGTAGAAACAAGTACGCCTGAGAATATTTTGCCCTATCCGAAGGATTATCCTAAGAACCGAATGGGACTCGCGATGTGGCTCACCAACAAGGAAAACCCCTTGCCATCTCGGGTCATTATTAATCGGTATTGGCAAATGATTTTTGGGACAGGAATCGTGAAAAGTTCAGGCGATTTTGGAATTCAGGGAGACCTGCCTACTCATCCCGAGCTATTGGATTGGCTTGCTGCGGAGTTTATGGAAAGTAATTGGGACTTGAGAAAAATGTTAAAGCTGATGGTCATGTCAGCAACTTACAAGCAATCTTCTTTTGCAAATCAAGAAAAATACGAGGCTGATCAGGATAATAAGTACTATTCAAGATCGAGTAGTTATCGATTGCCCGCAGAATTTATCCGCGACAATGCCTTGGCTTCAAGTGGTATTTTGGAACAAAAAGTAGGAGGGCCAAGTGTGAAGCCGTACCAACCTGAAGGGCTTTGGGATGAGCTAGGAGATTTCTCTTTCAAGCTACATACCTATAGACAAGATTCTGCAGCTAATCTACATAGAAGAAGCATGTACACCTTTGCGAGGAGATTTTCACCATCTCCTTTTATGGTGACTTTTGATGCCGGAAATCGAGAAATCTGTATCACCCGACGAGTGAATACCAATACGCCATTGCAAGCGCTCAATCTTCTCAATGACCCTCAATTTGTGGAAGCATCCAGATCGATGTCCGAACGTGTGATGCGAGAGAAAGATTCGCTTGATGAGCGATTGACTTTAAGTTTTCGTTTATCGACTGGGGTTACTCCAAGTCCAGCTTTGCTTTCTACACTTCGAGCACATTATGAAAGTGCCTACATGCATTTTAAAGAAAATCCTTCCTTGGCAGATTCCTTATTGGCAGTTGGAGAGCTTCCAAGAGATATGAAGTTGGATAAGACCCAAACAGCAGCCATGACAGTGGTCGCTAATTCGATTTTAAATTTTGATGAAACCTACATGAAAAGGTAATTATGGGACACAATCATATTCATACACCTCTGACTAGGAGAGAGTTTTTGACTAAAACCTCTCTTGGGATCGGAGCGGTATCAGTCGCATCTTTACTGAACCCTACTTCACTTTTTGCCACTGAGGGAGGACCTCATTTTGTTCCTAAAGCGAAACGGATAATCTATCTCTACATGAATGGAGCACCCTCTCAGCTGGATCTTTTTGATTATAAACCTCAACTGATCAAACGAAATGGGCAAAATCTCCCTTCAAGCATTCTAGGGGATCGGGTAACTGGGACGGTGGCTGCCCAGAATTCCCTTCCAATGGTAGGATCGCCTTTTGGCTTTAAGCAAAATGGAAAAAGTGGGATGTGGATGAGTGATTTGATGCCAAATATGTCCAAAATCACTGATGAGATTTGCAAAATCCAGTCTATGCATACTGCTTCGGTTCAGCATGAACCTGCACAAATGTTTACCAATACCGGATCTGAGCTTCCGGGGAGACCTTCTTTTGGTTCTTGGATCAGCTACGGTCTGGGATCTGACAATGAGAATTTGCCAGCTTTTATCGTCTTGAAAACTGAAGGTCTTGAAGGTGGATTCTCCGGATTATATTCCAGTGCATTTCTACCGGCCGAGCATCAAGGTGTTCGGTTCAGAGGGGGAAAGGATCCAGTTTTGTTTTTGACAAACCCTCCGGGAGTAACTGAAGCTGCTCGAAGAGAGCAATTGGATTACTTGAAAAAGATGCAAGAGGGAGCGTTTGATTTTTGGGAAGATCCTTCCATCAAAGCCAAAATGGCGCAATACGAAATGGCTTTCAGAATGCAGACCTCTGTTCCAGAAGTTGTGGATACTAAAGGAGAGCCTGATTACATCTATGAGCAGTATGGAGAGGATAGTAAAAAACCAGGCACTTTCGCCAGCAATTGCCTTTTAGCTCGAAGACTAGCAGAGCGAGGAGTGAAATTCATCCAAGTCTACCATGGTGGATGGGATCATCACGGCGACTTGCCTAAGAGTATTGAAAAGAGAGCAAAAGAGACAGACAAGGCAAGTGCGGCATTGATCATGGATCTGAAGCAACGCGGACTTTTGGAAGATACGCTGGTAGTTTGGGGTGGTGAATTCGGGAGAACCTGCTTCTCTCAAGGTCAGTTGACAAAGGATAATTTTGGGCGTGACCATCATCCAGATGCATACACGATGCTTTTAGCTGGAGCTGGAGTCAAAAAAGGATTGACTTACGGGCGCACAGACGATTTTGGATATCATGTAGTTGAAAACCCGGTACATGTGCATGATCTCAATGCGACTTTGCTTCATTTGATGGGACTGGATCATGAGCGACTGACCTATAAATTTCAAGGTAGAAGATTTAGATTGACCGACGTGGAAGGTCATGTAGTCAAAGGAATCCTGAGCTAAGAAAGTAGCTCAATTCATCGTCAACTCTTTGCAACCTTTGTTTCCAGCTGCGTCGGTTGCGCAGATTTCCCATTTGCGGGATTCGTTTTCACTTTTTAAAGTGCACTTCCAGAGATTTTCGCCATACCATTTCATAGGTATAGCTACTCCACCAGAAATCACTTCCACAGAATTCCAATCTTGCGGCATGTTTGGGCTTTTGTTATCGTGGATTCTTGCTTTGATTTCATAAACTCCATTACCTTCTTCGATGATTTGTGAATGAGAGATTTTGGGTGCAGCGGTATCTGTTGCGATCCCGGTTCCAATGAAAATTCGCTCTTCAATAACTTTCTCACCTTCTCCTTGACCCATAATTAGATCTATTTTCCTGTCGCCATTAATGTCACTGAGCATCAAAGAGAGTGTATGTGGAGTAGGTTCTCCGGACATGATCGATTGACGAAGTGCAAATTTCCCATAGCCGTCATTGACTAGTAATCTGTCCTCCCCTGTGAGCGAGCTCAATAAAAAGTCTGGGTCTCCGTCAGAATCAAAATCTAGAAAAACCACATTATTATCATCCTCACCTATATTTTCAGATAGCGGCCAAAGTTCCATAGTAGCATCAATAAACCCTTTTGCACTATCGTTAAGGAAAATGTGCTCGATCCTCGACCATGATTTTTGATCTATAATATGTCCATCGTTGACCGTGATGAGATCTAGGAATCCATCCTTATTTACATCCATTGGTTCAAATTCATAATTGTTTGCATAGGCTGGAACCAGTCGCATATTAGTGAATTTCCCAAGGCCGTCATTTACATAAATTCGACTTGTTCCACACATTTTGCAAGACACTGCAATGTCCAGATCAAAGTCATTATCGAAATCAAAAAACTCCAAGTCCCACGAAAATTGAATTAATATTTCGGGCATTTGTGCAGCCGTGACATCAGTAAAATTTGCTTTGCCATCATTTAGCCAAAGGCGGGTAAGCCCTCCGCTATTTGTCATATTTGAGCCAGCTCCCCAATCTGAAAAGGTGATATCCAAATCTCCATCATTATCCACGTCGCCAAATTCCACATCTCCAACACTTGCTAATAAAGCGGGGAGGTGAGTTTCAGTTACTCGTTCAAAACCCCCTTTTCCTGATCCTAAGTAAAGCTCACTTTGGTTTTGAAATGTTGTGCCAATAAAAATATCAGGAAACCCATCTTCATTCAAGTCGCGGATTTTGATCACTCGCGCATAAAATTTTGATATTCCGAAAACCGAGTCAGTTACTTCAAGGAATTGCTTTTCCGGCCCTTGATTTATGAATATTCTACTCGCTTCTAAGGCGCCAGGTTCGGAATAATCCCCTCCATTGGCAAAAATTAAATCAACCAAATTATCTCCGTTGATATCAGCAATTTCTACTCGATTGGTCCATTCTTCAGTCTTGGGTAAGTACTTTTCAGATTGGTCCTCCCATAGATATTCGTCAATAGCACTTTGACTTTCCTTTTCACTTTGGCAAGAGCTAAAAAAGAAAAAAATTATAAAGAATATTAAAGAGCCTGAAGCTTTCATTTTTTGGTATAGTTGTATGTAAATGAATGGATTGAATCCAAGGATTTTAAGATACAAATGTTAACTTTAAGAAGAGCAAACACTAACCTATGCATTTACTTTTGCAAGCCGACTCCTCGCTATTTTTAGGTCGATTTCACTCACTAGCGGTCCATCTACCAATAGGTTTTTTAGTACTTGCAGCCATCCTGTACGGTATTTCAAGGATTACCAAAAATGACTCACTGCATCGCCCATTGCCACTCATGCTGTTGCTTGGTGCCTTGAGCGCCATTGCTTCGGTAATATTGGGTTGGTTGCTATCTGATGAGGGAGGATATCCTGAAGACACTTTGTTTTGGCATCAATGGATGGGAATTACTGTAGCTATTTTTTCTTCAGGTTCTTGGCTCTGGATCAAAGGCATTTTTAGCAAGAGAAAATCAGTTAATACCCCAAGACAATCAACCACTAGCCCAGTCCAAGAAAATCAACATGGTGAGAATAATCGAAGTTTGGGTTGGGTTATTGGTGTTCTGGTTATTTTGATCGGAATTACTGGACATCTTGGAGGGAATCTGACACATGGCGAAAATTATCTTTTTGCGTACGCACCAGAATTTTTACAAGAATTAGCGAATAGTAATGACTCTGAAAAAGAGTCTCGATTTGAATTTCCGACTGAGCCCGATTCTGTCTTGCTTTTTGGTCATATCCTAGATCAAGTTTTAATTCAAAAATGCGGCAGCTGTCATAATGAAGAGACAAGAAAAGGTGATTTTTTACTGACAACACATGAAGGACTTTTAGAAGGAGGAGAAAATGGCGCCGTTTTGCAGTCCGGGTCACCATTGAGTAGTGAGCTTTTCAAGCGGATAAGTATGGATCCATCCAGTCGAAAATTTATGCCCCCAAAAGGACGGCAAATGTCCTACTCAGAAACCATGTTATTGAAATTTTGGATTCAAGAGGGGATGCCTTTTGACATGAAAGTGACAGATGAGCGTATTCCTGAAGAATTGAAATTGATTCTTCAATCGGAATACGAACTGGTAACTGAGCGAAAATCGATATATGAAAAAGTGCAGGTTGATCCCGTGAGTTCTGAGGAACTACAAAAGTTAAGAAGCCTGGGATTTAGGGTGACACCACTTTCTGAGGGAAATAATTTTCTCGAAGTAGCGGCAAAGGATAGCCTATCGGCTGAAAAAGTCAACGCATTACTTTCTGTGAAAAATCAGATTACTTGGCTTGATTTGAGTAACTCCGGTGTAAAAGATGAATGGCTTGCTCCCTTGAGTGAATTTTTAATGCTCACTCGATTAAACCTGAATAATACTTCTATTTCGAATTTGGGACTTTCGCATTTAAAAGGCTTGGAATATCTGGAGGCGATACTTCTTCATTCGACGCAAGTCAGTGATGCGGGAATTAAGATGCTTTCTGTTCAGAAAAATCTTCAACGGATTTATGTTTGGAATACGAAAGTCACGCAGGAATTGGGCGACTCACTTCAAAAAGAAAATCCAAAACTACAGATTGAGTTGGGACTGAAGGGAATAAAAAAGGAGATTGTGCTCGCCCGCTAAAACCTGACATTAAGTTGTTAATGAGGGCTTCCAAATTTATCCTTTGGTTCTAAAACCTATTTCAGGACGCTTTTCAATAGCTGGTTTTAATAGTTCCTCGATCATTTGATAGATATGATTGATGTGCTGATTTTGGTTGGATTCAGCATCTTGCAGTGCTTGGATTTTCTCCTGTAATTCTGAGTAATTCAAAGCCCATTCTCTGATCTTGACAAAAATCCGAATGATGGAGATGTTTACTTGGATTGCCCGTGGGCTGTTGAGGACTGAGGAGAGCATCGCTACTCCTTGCTCGGTAAATACATAAGGTAAAGTTCGGCGACCTCCCCAACTTGAGGTCGCATTTTGCGACTTCAAGATTTTTTACTACTCATACTTGAAAGCATGCTTTAAGCTGTTGCTCTTAAATAGTGAGCTTTCACTGTCAAAAAATCCGAATTTATAGGGTAATCTCAGTGTTTTAAGCCATTCTGGCTGAAAAAAAACAATTGGATGTTCTTTTGATAACTCAATGGAACGAGAGCATTTGATTTGTAATTCGACTCAAATCCAACCTTTCAACATCACAACATTGATACCTTACAACTTGATCATACATGGACTTTAACCAATTCACTATTAAATCTCAGGAAGCGATCCAAAAGGCTATGGAGTTAGCTTCGGCAGCTGGGCAACCCAATATTGAACCGGCTCATTTGCTGAAAGGAATACTTACTGAGGACGAAAATGTAACCGGTTTCCTATTCAAAAAATTAGGAACGAACTCCCAGCTCATTTCCCAAAAACTGGATGAGCAACTGGCAAGACTTCCCAAAGTTAGTGGAGGCCAGCAACCTTACCTCTCCAATCAGGCCAATCAGGTACTCACGAAAGCCAAAGATTATTTAAAGACTTTCGGTGATGAATTTGTTGCGATCGAGCATTTGATTCTGGCGATTTTAGCCGGGTCAGATTCCACTGCGCAATTGTTAAAAGATCAGGGATTGAATGAAAAATCACTGATCGAGGCAATCAAAGAACTTAGAAAAGGAAATAAAGTGACTGATCAAAACGCAGAAAGTAAATACCAAGCGCTGGAGAAATACTCCAAAAACCTAAATGAGATGGCTAAAAAGGGGAAAATCGACCCGGTCATCGGAAGAGATGAGGAGATACGAAGGGTGCTTCAGATTTTAGCGCGAAGAACAAAAAATAACCCTATCCTCCTCGGTGAGCCAGGAGTTGGTAAAACCGCCATTGTAGAGGGGCTTGCGCAGCGGATCGTTTCTGGGGATGTGCCTGAAAATCTGAAATCTAAAACTTTGATTTCCCTTGACATGGGGCTGCTCATCGCAGGAGCAAAATACAAGGGAGAATTCGAAGAACGATTGAAGGCGGTAATCAAAGAAGTAACCGATGCAGAAGGTGAAATCATTCTTTTCATAGATGAAATCCACACCTTGATCGGTGCTGGAGGTGGAGGAGAAGGTGCGATGGATGCTGCCAACTTGCTGAAACCGGCTTTGGCTCGTGGTGAACTTCATGCAATCGGTGCAACTACCCTAAAAGAATATCAGAAATACATCGAAAAAGACAAAGCATTAGAGCGAAGATTCCAAACTGTTATTGTGGATGAGCCAGATGCCGCAGATGCGATTTCTATCCTTCGAGGGATCAAGGATAAATACGAGCTCCACCACGGAGTTCGAATCAAAGACGACGCAGTAATCGCGGCTGTTGAGCTTTCACAACGCTACATTTCAGATCGATTCTTACCAGATAAGGCGATTGACTTGATGGATGAGGCAGCAGCCAAATTGCGAATGGAGATCGATTCACTACCTCAGGAATTGGATGAGATGAATCGTCGAATCATGCAGTTGGAGATTGAGCGCGAGGCTATTCGAAGAGAAAAGAATAAGGATAAAGAAACCGTCTTGAGCAAAGATATCGCTGAGCTTTCAGAAAAGAGAGATGCAGTAAAAGCCAAATGGGAAAGTGAAAAGGCGGTGATCATGGGGATTCAACGCGAAAAGGAAGCAATAGAAAAACTCAAAATAGAAGCAGAGCAAGCTGAGCGTGCTGGAGACTTTGGTAAAGTTGCCGAAATCCGATATGGAAAGATTTTAGAAGCTGAGAAGAAATTAGATTCTTTCAAATCTCAGTTGGCCCAGATGCAAGCAGGTTCACCTTTGCTCAAAGAAGAAGTGGATCAGGAAGATATCGCAGCGGTAGTGTCCAAGTGGACAGGAATTCCGATGAATAAGATGATCCAATCAGAGCGGGAAAAATTGCTTCATCTCGAAGAGGAATTGGGTCGAAGAGTGGCTGGTCAGCGAGAAGCGATCACAGCCCTCTCCGATGCCGTACGCAGAAGTCGAGCAGGTTTACAAGATCCCAAACGACCGATTGGCAGCTTTATCTTTATGGGTACTACCGGAGTGGGTAAGACGGAGCTGGCAAAAGCCTTAGCAGAATACCTCTTCAATGATGAAAATGCCATGGTCCGAATTGATATGTCCGAATACCAGGAGCGCCATTCAGTCAGTCGTTTGATAGGAGCGCCTCCAGGCTATGTGGGGTATGATGAAGGTGGACAACTGACCGAAGCGGTGCGGAGAAGGCCTTACTCTGTGGTCCTTTTAGATGAGATCGAAAAAGCCCATCCGGATGTATTCAACATTCTCTTGCAGGTACTTGACGATGGTCGATTGACCGATAACAAAGGACGAATCGCCAACTTCAAGAATACGATCATCATTCTGACGACCAATATCGGTTCTCACTTGATTCAGGAGCGATTTGGGGAGATGGAAGATTGGAATAGAAAAGAAATTCTGGAGAAGACTAAAGCCGAAGTGTATGATTTGCTGAAAAAGTCAGTAAGACCTGAATTTCTAAACCGGATTGATGAGACGATTATGTTTGAACCGTTGGGTAAAGATGTGATCCGAAAGATCGTAGATATTCAATGGAGAGAAATTCAGAAGCGATTATCTGAAGCAAATATCGAAATCGAGGCTACTAAAGAGGTCTTGGATTACTTGGGAGAGGTTGGCTTTGATGCAAACTTTGGAGCCCGACCGCTGAAGCGAACAATGCAGCGATTAGTGCTGAATGAGCTTTCCAAGCAGATCCTTTCCGGCTACATCAAAAATGATTCTGCGGTATTGGTGGATTTGGATGCTGATAAGCAGGTGTATTTTAAGAATGTAGGTGAAGACGTCGAAATAGTAAAATAGGCTTTGAGTGAGATACGGCTGCGCTAAAATACGGCTGTACCAAGCTAAGCTTCGCGAAATAAGCCTTCCGGCGAGAGAAGGCTTCGCCGAAATAATGAAACCCTTGAGATCTTAAAGATCTCGAGGGTTTTTTGTTCAGTTGAGGATGTGATCTACAAAAGTAACTGACGGAATTAACGCTAATTGAGTCAATGAACTGACGGAATTTAGCTAAAATCAGTCAATGACATTATTTCCAAACCGCATTCCTTTATTTTAGTTAGGTAATAAAATCCCTTTATGATAGAGCACTTTTTCCAATGTCCGCATTGCTTTGAAGAAATTTCCATGTTGGTTGATCCATCGGTAAGGCGCCAAGAATACATAGAAGATTGTGAGGTCTGCTGCAACCCGATTCAGATCCAAGTGGAACTGGAAGAAGGAGAAATCATGTATTTTGAAGCTAATTCCATCGAACAATAATGTTATTTACCCGCGAAAATAAGCCAGCCGAAATCTGGCAAATGGTAGTTCATGAACTTCACCGAGGGGCTCTGGATTCCAAGCATCCTTTTCGGTATATAAATTTGGGAACAAATGGGAAAGACTTTCCAGAAGTCCGTACAGTGGTGCTTCGTAAAGTGGACGAGCAATTAAACTGCTTGGTCTATACTGATTTCCGAAGTGTGAAAGTCCAAGAAATGCTAGCTAGCCCTTTGGTTTCACTGCATTTCTATAACCCCAAACAGCGTGTTCAGCTACAGATCCAAGCCAAAGCCATTATTCATCATCAAGACAGTTTGACTTCAGCCTATTGGTCTCAAGTACAGGGCGACGCTCAAAAAGCTTACAATTCTATTCGGGCACCGGGAAGCAAAATCAAAACTCCTGAGCAGGCCTTTGAATGGCCGGAGGAGATGGACTCCCGATTTTTTGCAGTACTCGAATTTATTCCGCAATCCATTGAAGGATTGCAATTGGATGGATTAAATCACCTGAGGATCAATTTCTTAAAAAAACAGGAGAATTGGGAAGGGGAATGGTTAGTGCCTTGATTATAGGTACCTTAAAGTTGATAGTTTTTTGGATCTATTCGGGGTTGGGTATGAAACTCATACTTGTGGCAATCCTTGGTTCTTATGTTTGATGAAACATGAAATGCTATCCTAATACCCATAGATAATTTGAAAATAAGGTCCTATTTCCATTTGAAAATTCAAATAGCTTTTTCCCCACCATTTCCCTAAATTCCGATTCAACCGTCAACCCAATCGTATGAAATTACTTTTGAAAGGCAGCTTAGCCATGCTAGCACTATGCCTTTTCACCTTTCCTGCCCTTTCGCAGAAAAACAAGAAAAATACTGATCTCTCCCCAAAATCCACCTACGACACTTCCCTTTACAACGCAATGGAATTCCGACTTGTTGGACCATTCAGGGGAGGTAGAGCCACTGCTATTGCAGGAGTAGTGCAAGATCCGATGACCTATTACATGGGCGCTACGGGTGGAGTTTGGAAGACTACTAATGCCGGCGAAAGCTGGAAAAATATCTCCGATGGCTTCTTCAATACAGCTTCAGTGGGAGCGATTACAGTGTCCGAATCTGATCCAAATGTGATCTATATCGGCATGGGCGAAGCTCCTGTTCGTGGGGTGATGACTTCCCATGGAGATGGAGTTTATAAGTCCACCGATGCCGGCAAAACCTGGTCGAATATTGGCCTGGAAAAAATCCGGCAGATCTCAAAAATCGTGGTTCATCCAACTAATTCGGATGTGCTGATAGTAGGTGGGCAAGGAAGCCCTTATGGAGCCACGAGCGATCGCGGCATTTACCGCTCGGAAGATGGAGGGACTAATTGGACCAAAGTTCATTTTGTGGATGAAAACTCGGGTGTCTCTGACCTGAGCATGGACATGACTAATCCACGGATCGTTTACGCCGCCTATTGGGATCATCGACGTTTTCCTTGGCAGGTGCAAAGTGGAGGTCTAGGTTCGGGGATCTACAAATCTGTGGATACGGGGAAAACTTGGCAGAAGCTTTCTGAAGGACTTCCAAAAGAAACGATGGGTAAAATCGGAGTTTCTGTTTCTAGAGCAAATTCTGAAATCGTCTGGGCGATCATCGAAGCCGAAGATGGTGGTCTTTATCGCTCAGATGATGCTGGAAAGAATTGGAAACTAGTCAATCCAGATCGCTTGCTTCGAGCAAGATCTTGGTATTACATGCATATTTTGGCACATCCAACGGAGTCAGAGACAGTGTATATCATGAATGCACCTTTGGTAGAGTCTACCGATGGCGGTAAAACTTTTACCAATATGCGGACGCGTCATGGCGACAATCATCAGCTTTGGATCAATCCCGAGCAACCGAAATTCATGGTCAATGCGAATGATGGTGGAGCAAATGTGACGATTGATCGTGGTGTAAATTGGTCCCGACAGGACAATCAGCCTACTGCTCAGTTTTATCGAGTGAATGTCGATCAGCAATTCCCTTACCGCATCTATGGCGGTCAGCAGGACAATTCATCTGTTTCAGTAGCCTCTCGAGCTAATGGAGGAGGAATTGGTTGGGAGGAATTTTATCCGGTTGGAGGTTGTGAATCGGCCTATTCCGCTTTCGATCCTGAAAACCCGATTTATATCTATTCTGGTTGCTACCAAGGAATCATCACCGAATGGAACGCGAGTACTAAGCTGGAAAAAGACGTGATGGCTTATCCGTATCAGGGTTTGGCTTCTAATCCACGCGATGTCAAATACAGATTTAATTGGAATGCGCCAATCATCTCATCCATCCATGATCGCAGTGTGATCTATCATGCTGGAAATGTGATTTTGAAGACGACTAATCGAGGCATTAGCTGGGAGGAGATTTCTCCCGATTTGACAAAAAATGATACCACACATTTGATTGCTGGCGGTGGACCAATCACCAATGAAGGTGCTGGAGGTGAAGTTTTCCACACGATTTATTACTTGGCAGAATCGCCATTTACCCCAGAGGTATTGTATGCAGGAGCAGATGATGGGCTGCTTCACGTGACTCAAGACGGAGGAAAAAGTTGGAAAAATATTACGATTCCGAATACGCCTGATGGAATGGTAAATCAGATCGAAGTGTCTCCTCACGATCCGGCTACGGTTTATGTGGCTTTCAATAGCTACAAGTACAATGACTTCACCCCTCATATTTTCAAATCGGCTGATTATGGGAAAAGCTGGACTCGTCTGATAAATGGCATCGCTTCGGAAGCGCATGTTCGGGTCGTTCGCGAGGATCCAAATCAAAAAGATCTGCTTTACGCAGGAACCGAAACAGGATTATATGTCTCTTTCAATGGTGGTCAGCTGTGGGAGAAATTCCAGCAGAATTTGCCGATTGTACCTATTACGGATCTGATGATTCAGGACAATGATATGATCGTTGCTACCCAAGGTCGAGCATTTTGGGTGATGGATGATTTGAATCCGATTTATGAGCTTTCGGCTTCCAAAAATTCAGATTTCTATGTTTACAAGCCTGAAGCTGCGATCCGTGATTTAGCTTTTAGAACTCCAAGTACAGAAATGGGGCAGAATCCATACCAAGGTTTTTCGATTCTTTATTATCTGAAAAACGATGTGGATTCGGTGAACCTGACTGCGGAGATTTTGGATGCCAATGGGAAAACACTTCGAACGTTCTCCACTGACAAAGATGCAAAACAGGACACGATCAAAAAGAAAACCGGAACAAACCGTCTGCATTGGGATTTAGGATTGACGAATTTCGTATCCGTCGAGGGAGTTTTCTCAGGAATCGGCGTGTCACCAACTCGAGTGATACCGGGGAAATATACCGTAAAGTTGACTTACGGAGATCAGACGATTACTAAGGATTTGGAAGTAAAAGCCGATCCTCGATGGTCTGCCAGCCAAGCGGATTATCAAGCGCAATACGATGCATTGATGCCAATCCAAGAAGCCTTGGTCAAAACCCGAACTACTGCCGATGAGCTTCGCTCACTTCGGGCTCAAGTGAAAGACATCCAAGGCCGAGTGTCCAAGGAAGAATATGCAGATTGGAATAAACAAGCGGATGAGCTGATCAAGTCAATCGATGCCGTGGAGGCAAAACTGATTCAGCCCAATCAGAAAACCTTTCAGGATGTCATTAATTTCCCAAATCAATTGGATGCGGAATTGGCACATATCTACGGAACAATTGCCAATCAGGAACCTCCGGTTACTGATGGTCAAAAAGCTTACGCTGGGGACATGCTTAAGAAATATGATACACTGATGAAAGAAACTGCTGAAGTCATGAAATCATCAGAAGCGCTACAAAAAGCCTTGATCGATCAAAAAATTCCTTTCTTGGCGCCAAAGAAGAAGGATTAGAAACTTGATTTTGAAATAGTGTAAAAAGCCTCGAATCAGATGGAATCGAGGCTTTTACTATTAATAGGCAAATGAAATTTAAGTGTCAAAAACTTCTCAAAACCTCGCAAATCACAAATTGACTGTCAATTAAATCAGGAAATGACCTTCGAAGAGATTCTTTCTCGTTCCTCTTTCGGAATAATCTGTCTTAAGACAACCATCGTAAAGGTCGGAAGTTGGCCTTTTCAATCCCAAACTAAAAAACAAAGAAAATCTTGAAAAAGTCAAAAAAAATTAATTTAAAAAATTAAGCCTCTTTTCAGAAGATTATTCTGGTTAATAAGTAGGGTCTGCTGAAAAACTCAGGCAGCTGAAGCTATAAAACCCAATCCAGAATCCCAATTGGACTGGGTTTTTGATTTTAGGTTGACTAGGATAGGCTTTAAGCTTGCGATAATTTG
>JBKJKX010000027.1:0-29590 GCA_046597285.1 Algoriphagus sp.
TTCGTCCCGGGAATTGTTGAAAAATGCGGCGGACTGATAGAATTCTTCGTGTCGAATCGGGTCGTAAGGATGGCTGTGACATTGCACACAAGCCATGGTGGTGCTTTGCCAAACTTCATACGTCGTATTCACCCGATCCAGCACTGCAGCCACTCGAAACTCTTCATCTTGCGTTCCGCCTTCATCATTATTCATGGTGTTTCGATGAAAGGCAGTTGCAATCATTTGATCCTGAGAGGGGTTTGGCAAAAGATCGCCTGCGAGTTGCTCAATCGTGAACTGATCGAAAGGCTTGTCTTCATTGAAAGCCCGAATCACCCAATCACGAAAAGGCCACATGGTTCGCGAGACGTCGCGTTCGTAGCCTTTGGTGTCAGCGTATCGAGCCAGATCAAGCCACCAGGTTGCCCATTTTTCCCCATATGTGGGTGAAGCAAGCAGTTGGTCAATTGCTTGTTCGTAGGTGAGTTTTCCGGATTGATAATCGGTGATCAGCTCTTTTTCAGGAGGCAATCCTGTGATATCCAAGGCTGCTCTTCGGAGCACTTTCATTTTTTCTTCTTCCGATGAAAGAGAAAGATTTAATTCCCTGAGCTTATCACTGACAAAAAAATCAATCCTTGATTCAGTCAATGAATTTTTTCCAGGGTCAATTCCGGCGGTTATTTTTGTTATGATCTGTGGTTCTTTTACAGGTTCATATGCCCAGTGTTTTCCCCATTTGGCACCTTGCTTTATCCAGGTTTTCATCAGCTCGATTTCCTCTTCTGATAAAGGAGTTCGCTGGTAAGGCATTCGAAGTTCAGGATCAGATTCAGTCAGTCTTCTGATCAATTCACTTCCATTCGGATCGCCGGGAATTATGGCTGCATGTCCGGATTCGGTGATTGCAAAGGCTTCTTCTTCGAAAAGAACGCTGAATCCGCCGTTCTTTTTCACACCTCCGTGGCAGGTTATACAATTCTTGTTGAGGATGGGTTTGATCTGGGTACTGAAGTCCACTTGTTTTTCTTCTCCAAAAACCAAGAAACCAATGATGGCTAACGCCAGAGCGATTGAAAGAAAGAATGCGATGCGATACCTATTCATAGCGAAATGATTGATGGCAAAATAGCCAATTTCAGAATACTATGGAAGTCAGAATAGGAGGGAAGCGAATAATAAAAGGATAAAAAAAGCCCCAACTGAATTTTTTGAGTCGGGGCTGTTCATTATGATTTTTTCTGTGGGTAATAATCCGGAAGATTTTTGAGGATATCTACAGTCATCCGTTCGAGGTCAAAATCTGGTTTCCATCCCCAATCAGCTTTTGCGCAGCTATCGTCAATGCTGTCAGGCCAGCTGTCGGCGATGGCTTGGCGGAAGTCTGGATTGTACTCGATCTGAAAGTCTGGGAGATGCTTTAGGATACTCTGATATATTTCTTTGGGAGAAAAGCTCATCGCCGAAAGATTGTAACTGGACCTTATTTTTATGCTTTCGCGCGGAGCACTCATCAGATCAAGCGTGGACTTGATTGCATCCGGCATGTACATCATCGGTAAATAGCTATCTTCTCTCAGGAAGCAATTGAATTTCTCCCCGGCCAAAGCCTTGTGATAAATATCAACCGCATAATCAGTGGTGCCGCCGCCAGGCAACGATTTGTATCCGATCAGTCCGGGATAGCGAAGGCTTCGAACGTCTACATGATACTTTTGAAAATAATATTCGCACCATCGTTCTCCGGCTTGTTTCGATATGCCATAAATCGTATTCGGCTCTTTGACGCAATATTGAGGCGTATTTACTTTTGGGGTATTTGGTCCAAAAACAGCAATGGAAGATGGCCAATACACTTTATCGAGCTTGAATTCTTTAGCCAATTCCAGCACATGGAGCAGACTTTCCATGTTCAGGTGCCATGCAAAAAGTGGGTTCTTTTCACCTGTTGCTGAAAGTACCGCGGCAAGATGATAGATCTGACTTACTTTTTCCTCTTTCACCAAGTCCTTCAATGCCTCTTTGTTCATCACATCAAGGACTTCAAATCTACAGTAGTCAAATTTGACACTTGCGGATTCCTGTAAGTCAGTAGCGATGACTTGGTCACCACCGAAAAGGTCGCTCAAAGATTTGGTAAGTTCGGAACCCAGCTGTCCGGCTGCTCCGATTACGAGGATTTTTTCCATGATTTAGTCTTTCAAAAAAGCCCCGAAACAGGCGGGGGTTTTTGTTTATATTTGGGTTTGGTTCCGCAAAAATAGTAAAAATCACCTATCCGAAACGGATTTTTGATCAGCGGGACGGACTAAAAAAGACCTTTAATAATTGACTAAAAATCCAATGTACGATCAGTTTAAGACCAAGTTGCAACAAGAGTTAAAGTCCATCGAAGAAGCAGGGCTTTTTAAGAGAGAGCGAATCATCACTTCTCCTCAATCGGCTGAAATTACCATTGCCGGAGGCCAAAAAGTATTAAACTTTTGCGCCAATAATTACCTCGGATTATCCTCACTTCCAAGAATTTTGGAAGCTGCAAAAGCTGCGATTGATTCTCATGGATTTGGAATGTCCTCAGTGAGATTCATCTGCGGAACCCAGGATATTCACAAAACTCTTGAGACGAAGATTTCTGAATTCCTGGGAACTGAAGACACTATCTTGTATGCAGCAGCTTTTGATGCAAATGGTGGTGTTTTTGAGCCGCTTTTTGGTGCAGAAGATGCGATCATTTCGGATGCTTTAAATCATGCCTCCATCATAGACGGGGTTCGTCTTTGCAAAGCTATGCGTTTCCGATACGAGCACAATAATATGGAAGATCTTGAGACTCAACTGAAAGATGCGATAGCAAAAGGAGCTCAACAAAAGATCATCGTGACGGATGGAGTTTTCTCCATGGATGGGACGATCGCCCAGTTGGACAAGATAGTTGAACTGGCAGAAAAATACGAAGCCTTGATTATGTCGGACGAATGTCACTCAACAGGATTTATAGGAAAGACCGGCCGTGGAGTTCATGAACATAGAGGTGTGATGGGCAAAATTGACATCATCACAGGTACTCTTGGAAAAGCATTAGGCGGAGCTTCCGGAGGATTTACGTCAGGCAAAAAAGAAATTATTGAACTGCTTCGTCAGCGATCAAGACCTTATTTGTTTTCAAATACCTTGGCTCCATCTATCACAGGAGCATCGATTGAGGTTTTTGATTTGCTTTCTGAGTCAACAGGACTAAGAGACAAACTCGAAGAGAATACCAAATATTTCCGAGCTAAGATGACTGAGGCCGGTTTTGATATGAAGCCAGGTGAGCATCCTATCGTTCCGGTCATGCTTTACGATGCAGTGCTTTCTCAGAAGATGTCTGAAAGGTTGCTTGAAAAAGGAATCTATGTAATTGGATTCTATTATCCTGTAGTGCCAAAAGGCCAAGCAAGAATTCGGGTTCAAATCTCAGCAGGTCATAGCCGAGCTCACCTTGATACAGCTATTGCTGCCTTTATTGAGGTAGGGAAAGGACTTGGTGTGATAAAATAACTGAATTCAAATAATTAATAGGCTTAAAAAAACCGGCAAGTGAGAATCTTGTCGGTTTTTTTGATCAAAAATTGTTGAAGTTATTTTTACGAACGGTTGAATTTAGCCTATTGACAAATTAAGTCTTACTTGTCATTGCCAGTTTACGTTTCTTTTTGGTTTCGTATTCTTCAATGTCCTCAAATCTGCTGTCAACATCCTCGTTATTCAGGTAGTCATTAATAGTTTCCCTTACTTCCTGGAATGACATATTATGAAGAATCTTACCATTTTTTGCCATGGAAATTTGTCCTGTTTCCTCTGAAATAATCAAAATCAAAGCATCAGTCGTTTCTGACATTCCGATACCTGCACGATGTCTAAGACCAAATTGGGCTGGAACTTCGCGCTCTGTAACAGGAAGGATACAACGTGCAGCTTTAATACGGCCCTTGTGAATGATCACCGCGCCATCGTGTAGTGGGCTATATTTATTAAAGATGGAAATCAGAAGCCGCTTTGAAAGTTCTGCATCCAAAAGATCTCCGCTTTCTGCATAAAACTTCAATCCCGTGCTGCTGGAAATGACAATTAAAGCTCCAGTATTGCTTCCTGCAAGCATTTTGGAAGCGTCGATAATAGGACTGATGTTGAAAGCTGAGTTTTCTTTTTTTCGCCAAAAGAAAAAAAGATCCTTCCATACATTATCATCTGACAGGAAAGAAGATCTGCCGATGAGCAATAAAAACTTCCTGATTTCCGGAGCAAATATGATGATAGCTGCAATCACCCCTACACCCATAAACTGACCCAAAATAGCTGAAAGCAATTCCATCCGGATTGCTCTTACCAATAGATAAATCAGATAAATAGAAAGGAATCCGAGGAAAATCTTAATTGCAACACTGCCTTTCAAAAGCTTATATACTTGGTATAATAGGGCGGCCACCAACGCAATATCAATCATATTGACGATGGAGATTTCTAAAAAACCTATTTTAAATAGTAAGCTCAAGGGTATAGTTGTTGGTATAATGTTAAAGTTTCTTTAGCCTCTTTTACGTCGTGTACTCTCAGGATGTTTGCACCGTTTGTCAAAGCATACATATGAAGTGCGGTAGTTCCGTTCAATGCCTCCTCAGAACTAATCCCGAGTGTCTTGCATATCATTGACTTACGAGAAACCCCTACTAAAATCGGGAGTGATAAAGTCTGAAAATATTTCAGATTTCGGAGTAGCCAATAATTTTGTTCAACGGTTTTTGCAAATCCAAAGCCTGGATCGATAATTACATCTTTGATGCCAAACTTTCTACAAAGAGCCGTTTTATCAGCGAAATAGTTTAGTATCTCAACTAATATATCGGAATAGTTGGTTTCTTTCTGCATTGTTTGTGGATTTCCCCGCATATGCATTGCTATATAAGGGATATCAAGTTTTCCGACTGTTTCCAACATCTTATTGTCAAGACTTCCGGCTGAGATATCATTGACCAAATGAGCCCCATTATTTACGGCAGCTTCAGCAACTTTGGATCGAAATGTATCAATCGAAATCAATACTGAAGGAAAGGCTTCTGCTATCCATTCCACGGCAGGTACTACTCTACTAATTTCCTCTTCGGTTGAAACTTCAGCAGCTCCAGGTCTAGTACTGTAGCCGCCAAGATCTATAATATCAGCGCCATCCGATACCATTTTGGTGACCCTTTCGATCACCTCAGTTTTTGATGTCAGAATCCTGCTTCCTCCAAAAAACGAGTCGGGGGTTAGATTCAATATACCCATAATTTGGGGTCTATCCAGACAAACTAACCGTCCTTTGATTTGGAGTGTATATTTTAGGGGAAATAATTTATCTTCGATTTCAGAAGATGGATTCGATGCAGGAATCATTAAACAAGTAAACTTTGGAAACGCAGACTAGTACCGAATATACGCAAGTTATTAACCGTTGTAAAGAACTTTTTCGTAAGAAAATCCGCGATTATGGTACCGCATGGAGGATTCTTCGACTTCCTTCTATCACCGATCAGATTTTCATCAAGGCTCAGAGAGTACGGTCCATTCAGGAAAAAGGAAGCCAAAAAGTAAATGACCCGATCGTTGATGAGTTTATCGGAATAATCAATTATTGCCTGATTGCATTACTTCAAATTAGCTTTGAAAAAGATCAGAGACTGGAGATTCCTTTTGAGGAATTAGAGCCCGTTTACGATAAGTGGGTCGGAAATACGAAAGGACTTTTGGAGCAGAAAAACCACGACTATGGAGAAGCTTGGAGAGAAATGAGGGTTAGCTCAATCACTGATATTATCCTGATGAAACTTTTGCGTGTGAAGCAAATTGAGGATAATTTGGGCAAAACTCTTGTGTCTGAAGGAATCGAAGCTAATTACCAGGATATGATCAATTATGCTGTTTTTTGTATGATCAAAATGAAATCAAATGATTAAAGAAGGATTACTTTGGACGCTTCGTTTTCTGGTAGGCGGATTATTTATTTTCTCAGGCCTGATTAAGGTCAATGATCCTGTTGGAACAGCAATCAAACTTGAAGAGTATTTTGATGTGTTTTCTAATGATATCGCCGGATTCTTTTATTATCTGAAACCCTATGCACTCTATCTGGCGGTATTTCTGGTCGTAATCGAAATAATTTTGGGAGTTATGCTGATTCTGGGAGTTAAAAGCAGGCTTACAGTATGGTCTTTGGCCTTAATGATTTTGTTTTTCACATTCCTGACATTCTATTCCGCTTATTTCAATAAAGTAACCGACTGTGGTTGCTTTGGAGATGCTATCAAATTGACCCCTTGGGAGTCTTTTTACAAAGATTTGATTCTGTTGGTTTTCATTTCGATTCTGTTTCTTTTTCAGGTCGATCTCCCGAAAACTTCAGCTTATTGGAAGCAGATTTCCGTCTGGGTGGTCTTAATAACCTCCCTAGCTATTGCAATTACTGCCATCCAAAATTTGCCATTTATTGATTTCAGAGCGTATAAAGTAGGAGTAAACATACCGCAAGACATGCAGCCTTCAGCTCCCCTCCAATATACTTATGTTATGAAAAAAGGCACAGAATTGATGTCATTCGATCAATATCCTCAAGATGAGAGTCTTGAGTTTGTGGAGATGGTTCTTAAAAATCCGGATGCATTACCAAAGATATCCGATTTCTCTGTTTGGAATGAAGAAGGTGATCAATCAGAAGCGTTATTTACTGGAAATAAGCTCATTATATTTTCCAGTAATATGAGCAAATTAAACGAGGATAATCAAGAAGATTTAAACGCTTTGGTGAGCACGCTTCATGAATATCCTGTAGCTGTAGTTTTTGTTGGAGCTGCCACACAGGAAGAAATTGGAGCATACTTGGCTGAGCACAACTGGAAAATAGCAGGATTGCAAGCTGACGCGACAGTTGTCAAAACTATTATGCGCTCTAATCCCGGGATTATGATTTTGAAAGACGGGGTAGTGTTGGCTAAATACCACCATAATAATATTCCGGAAGCAGGGGAGGTATTGGACTTCTTAATTAAATGAGCAAAAATCTTAAAGTTGTCTTAGTCGGATTACCAGGTTCAGGGAAAAGTACTTTTGGAAGGAGTCTTGCGGCAACTTTAAACCTTCCTTATTTTGATCTTGATCACCTGATCGAGGAACGATATCAAATGAAGATTCCTGAGATTTTCTCACATTATGGGGAGGGGAAATTCAGGGCTTGGGAAACTGAAACTCTCGAAGTGACTTTGAAAAAAGAGGAACCCTTCATTTTAGCATCAGGTGGAGGGTGCCCCTGTTTCAATGATAATATGGATCTGATTAATGAAAAAGCGGTTTCTGTTTATTTGGACGTTCCTTTACAAGAAATTTCCGGTCGGTTAGGTGCATCAAAAGTTTATAATCGACCGATGTTTCAAGGTCTAGATCAAGGTGAGATTACACTAAAGTTAAAGAGCCTGCTCGCCCAACGTGAGTATTTTTACAATCAGGCAAAAATAAAACTCAGCGGTGAAGACTTCTCCGCTGAGTTGTTAGTTTCTGAATTGATAAGCTTACTTAAAAGCTAAAGCCTAAAGTCAAGACTCCGTTAAGAATATTGTTTTCAATCTCAGTTAAAGGACCAAAATTGTTTCCATCCGAATCAATTACTTGGTAACTGGTATAAAGTGAGTTGAACTTGCGATTGACAACTGCAAAATCAATGGTAAACTTGTTGAATTTCATACCTACACCTCCGCTAATTTGTTGAGTGCTTCGATCGTAATTTGAATTGGAATATGGATCTCCGAAAAAGGAGTAACCTCCCCTTAGTCTAAATGTATTGATCTTGTATTCTGCTCCAAAACGGTAGTTTAATGCACTCGTATAAACGCTTTTGATAGCCTGATTGTCAGGTCCTTCATCAAAATCATTCGAGTTAAGATTTGCTTGAGTATAATCTACCCAATCAACATCTGCTGAAATAAATCCACTTTTACCTAAAAAGTAGGTAATCCCACCGCCGATTTTCAATGGTGTATTGAGGTTATATGCACTTAAAATACGGTCAGTGACGGCTTCTTCGCGACCCAAAGTAATATCTTCTTCTTCGAAATAATAATTATTGTAATCAGCAACTACACTTGCATCATATTCCTCATTCACGCCGTACCAAGTGGGCGATTGAAAAGTAAAACCAAGGTTGACAGTTTCGATAGGCTTATAGATTACACCCAAATTGATATTTACACCGCCTCCATTAATAAAAAGGTTTTCTGTCAATGAACTATTTGCCAAAGGTTCGTCAACAAATTCCTCATTGTAAATTTTGCTGGAAGTAAAATCAAAAGTTCGTATTCCTACTGATCCTCCAAGAAATAATTTATGATTGAAATTTGCCCCATAACTTAAAGTAAATTGATTAGCACTTCCTTCCTGAGTAACATTTTCATCTTGAAATGGTAATCCTACAACAAATGAATCGTACGTATCAGGATTGGCGATCTCATTTCCATTTTCATCCACTGCAACCGGATTAATCTGGTAAGTGAGATAAGCCAAACCGGTAAGTCCATATCCCTCAATTTGAGTTTCAGGCACTCCGAAAGAATCCTGAAGATAAAAATCCAGAATTGAGGAGGTTCCTACCTCATCTGAAAAATACCCGAATTCAGTATTGAAATTAGCGATTCGTTGAATACCAATACCAAATGAGCCTCCCTTAAATGCTCCACTTTCGTAATCGCCTTTTGGTTTTGCGATGACGTAACTTAAGTTTGGTACTGCAAAATTAGTGGTGTTATAGGATTTTGATTGTCCCAAGAACTGTGTTTGAACTCCCCAATCAGTATATCCTAATGTGACGCTAGCTTCTGAGTTACGGAAGAAACCGAGCCCGGCTGGATTTCCAGCAATATTGGAAACATCACCTCCCAAAGACCATTGGGTACCACCTACACCCATGATCCGAGCAGATCCTGAGGGGATTATATTACTAAATCTATATGCATCTTCAAAATATCCACTTTGAGCAAAAACAGAAGACCCCGAAATAATGCAAATGGAGAAAATCAGAATTGATAGCCTCATTTAGTGTTTGTTTAGTTAAAGTATAAACGGTAAAAGAGTTGAATTTGTGTAGACTATGTTTGGCAAAAAAAAAGGGGAATTAATTCCCCCTTCCTGTTCTGGTTCCTCCGGAGACGCTGCCTCCTGAGGAACCGCCCATGCTTCCTCCAGAACTTCTACTAGGAGCACTGAAACTTGGACTCGAGCTGCTTCTGCTAGGAGCGCTATACTCTGGTGAGTTATCTCGTGTTCTACTTGGTACTGTACTTCTGTTGTAAGTAGGATTAGTTGATCTTTGATTGTAAGATGGAACAGTAGACCTGTTATAGGATGGACTTGAGCTTCTATTATAACTAGGAGAAGATGTAGATCTGCTTGGAGTATTGATGGTTCCACCCGTACTTCTGCTATTAGTACCGCCTCCAATTGCAGAAGGTCGTGATGTGGGCATCGCACTTCTTGATCTTGTTGTGACTCCTCTGTCAACTATCGGAGAGTTTACATTTCTTGTGTTACCAGTAGACACTCTTGATCTTGAATTGGAATAATAATCATTTTGAGAAGTACTGAAATCCCTAGAAGAAGTTCTTGAGTTTTCGCCAGAAGAAACCACTCTCCTGTTGGTAGAGCTGCTATTCATAGCATCATTACGTGCTTGAGCTCTTGCCGTACTTGGTAATGCAGTTGAATTTGCACCTCCTCCGTAACCAGCTCCCCCTAACGTAGCGCCTCTGGTTGGTCTCGCACCTACAGATACTTTTCGATCACCATATTCACCACCTGGAAGAACGTAGATAGGGTTTCCATAGCCAGGATAACCATAACCAGGAAAGCCAAAACCATGCATTGGATAACCAAACCCAGACATCGGATAACCCAATCCATATCCCATACCAAAAGGTGAGCCCCAGCCCATACCCATAAAAGGTGAACCCCATCCCATGCCCCTAAAAGGCGAGCCCCATCCAAATCCAATATTCATATTCAAACTTGGGCCAAAGCCAAAGAAAGGATTGTAAAATCCTCCCATTCCATAACCTCCAAATCCTAATCCGAGACCAAATGAAATAGCGGAATTAAAGCCATTATTTATTCCGGACCCGTTAGAGTAGTAATTATTATAAACATTGATATTTTGGTCGGAATCATCCTCACCAGTCTCGTCAAAATAGACCGTACCTTCTTCCTGTACCAATGCTTCTGTCTGATATTTTGCTATGTAGTCAGGATTAACATTTCTGGAGCTAAAGTTCTCTTGTGTATACGTGTCCGTATTTTCGGATGCAAGATTCTTAAATGATTCAGGTTTGTTATTTTGTACGGCAAACTCAGTAGCTACTCGGGCATCTGAAGCCATAAAATACAAATTATCTTGATTCGCAGTTGAGGCGACCTTACTTGATGTGCAGGAGGCCAAAGCGAGGGAAGAAAGGATAAAGGAAGTAGTTATTACTTTTAAATTCTTCATAGGTGAAGGTGGAATAGTTAATCTCTTATACGAGCCAAGAGGTGAAGGGTTATACTTTTTGGTTTATATTTGCCCTCTTAAATTTAGTAAAATTAAGTACAATTCATATTCCAATCAACCCATAATGAGTAAAGGTTTACCTAAGAGGAGTGAAGATTATTCACTCTGGTATAATGAGCTAGTAAAAAGAGCCGATTTGGCAGAAAACTCGGCCGTGAGAGGCTGTATGGTTATCAAACCTTACGGATATTCAATTTGGGAAAAAATGCAGGCAGAGCTCGATCGCATGTTTAAAGAAACTGGTCATGTAAATGCCTATTTCCCACTTTTCATTCCAAAATCCTTCCTAAGTAAAGAGGCGAGCCATGTCGCCGGTTTTGCAAAAGAATGTGCTGTTGTAACTCATTATCGACTGAAAAATGCCGAAGATGGATCAGGAATTATTGTTGATCCAGATGCAAAACTTGAAGAAGAGCTGATTGTACGCCCAACTTCTGAAACGGTAATTTGGAGTACTTATAAAAATTGGATTCAATCCTATAGAGATTTGCCGCTTCTGGTCAATCAATGGGCCAATGTGGTGAGATGGGAAATGAGGACCAGATTGTTTTTAAGAACGACTGAATTCTTGTGGCAAGAGGGTCATACCGCACATGCTACTTCAAAAGAAGCAATGGACGAGACCATACAAATGATGAATATCTATGCTCAATTTGCGGAAGAATTTATGGCATTACCTGTGGTGAAAGGCATGAAAACTGCAAATGAAAGATTTGCTGGAGCCGATGAAACATTCTGCATCGAAGCAATGATGCAAGATGGCAAAGCACTTCAAGCCGGAACTTCTCATTTCCTTGGGCAGAATTTTGCGAAAGCATTTGATGTGAAATTTGCAACAAAAGAAGGAGGTTTGGAATATGTATGGGGCACTTCATGGGGTGTAAGCACTCGTTTGATGGGTGCTTTGATCATGGCTCACTCAGACGATAACGGTTTGGTTTTACCCCCAAAGCTTGCTCCTTTCCAAGTCGTAATTGTGCCGATTTATCGAGGAGAGGCTGAGTTGGAAGCAGTGTCTGTGAAAGCAAGAGAAATAATGGCAGAACTTAGAAAAGCTGGAATTTCCGTAAAATACGACAATCGGGATACTCAAAAGCCAGGTTGGAAATTCGCAGAGTATGAATTAAAGGGTGTGCCAGTCAGAATTGCGATTGGACAAAGAGACCTTGAAAATGGCACTGTCGAAATCGCGAGAAGAGATAATCTTACTAAGCAACAATTCGAACTTCAGTCTATTCCAATTTCTGAAAAAATCGCTAGGTTGCTGGATGAAATTCAGGAAGGGATTTATTCAAAAGCTTTCAATTTCAGATCTGAAATGACCACTGAGGTCAATTCATGGGATGAGTTTAAAGAAGTTTTGGATGGAAAAGGAGGATTTATTTCTGCTCATTGGGATGGAAATCCAGAAACCGAAGAAAAAATTAAAGAACTAACCAAAGCAACCATCCGCTGTATTCCTTTATTCAGGAAAGAAGAAAGTGGCTCCTGTGTATACACGGGCGAACCTTCTCAGGGAAGAGTCTTTTTTGCAAAAGCATATTAAATTTAAAAACCCGGTCAAGCCGGGTTTTTTATTTCTTTTACCCTAGCCTTACCAATGATTCTCGTATTTTAGGGATCTTATATTTTACTTAATCGGAATGACGATATTAATTTTATCAAGCCTTCTTCTTATTGGACTTATTCTCCTTTTGGCCGAGATAATTCTAATTCCAGGTACTACCGTAGTTGGAATATTTGGATTAATAGTAAGTATTGTTGGTTTTTTTTATGCTTTCGTGAGTTACGATCAGGCCACTGCTTCCTGGATTACTGCTGTAGCTGTGACAATCAACTTTGCTGCTATCGTCTATGGATTTAGGTCTGGGGTTTGGAATAAATTTTCCCTTAAATCTACTATGATAGGTGGTGCTTTTGACGGAAGGACAATCGGACTGGAAGAAGGGATGGTTGGTAAAGCAGTTTCAGACATTAAGCCTATCGGCAAAGCTATGTTTGGAGAGATTATTTTTGAAGTTAAATCAGAGCAGGGATTTATTCCTGTGGAATCAGAGGTGCAAATCATTAAAATTGAAAACAATAAAATACTAGTCAAATAATATGGATCCATCTAATTCAATGTTCGTTTTGGTCGCTGCTTTGGCAGGGATAGTTCTTCTCTTCACCTTTTTATATTTCGTCCCGGTCAGTCTTTGGATTACCGCCCAATTTTCCAATGTTAAAGTTGGACTTCTTGAATTGGTAGGAATGAGAATTAGAAAAGTGCCACCAAGTGTAATTGTCAATTCGCTCATCACTGCAACAAAAGCAGGACTTGATCTCACCACAAATGATTTGGAAACTCACTTTTTGGCTGGAGGTAATGTGCAAAATGTCATCAGAGCGCTTATTTCTGCAGATAAGGCCAATATCAACCTAACTTTTAAACAAGCGACAGCAATTGATTTGGCAGGAAGAGATGTCTTCGAAGCGGTTCAGATTTCCGTAAACCCAAAAGTGATTAATACTCCGAATGTCGCTGCAGTGGCCGCTGATGGTATTCAATTGATTGCGAAAGCAAGAGTAACTGTACGTGCGAATATTGCTCAATTGGTAGGCGGGGCAGGTGAAGAAACTATTCTCGCCAGAGTAGGTGAGGGAATTGTGACCTCAATTGGTTCCTCAGCAAACCATAAAATTGTATTGGCAAATCCTGACAAAATCTCAAAACTAGTTTTATCGAGAGGATTGGATGCGGGCACAGCATTTGAAATCCTTTCTATTGATATCGCAGACATAGATGTGGGATCGAACATCGGTGCGAAACTTCAGATAGATCAGGCATCTGCAGATTTGAAAATAGCTGAAGCGAGAGCTGAAGAAAGAAGAGCGATGGCAGTGGCACTAGAGCAGGAAATGAGAGCTCGAAATGTAGAAATGAGAGCTAAAGTAATCGAGGCAGAAGCTGAAATTCCAAAGGCAATTGCAGAGGCTTTCAGATCAGGAAATCTGGGAATTATGGATTACTATAAAATGGAAAATATCAAATCGGATACCTCGATGAGAGATTCCATTGCGGGCTCCGAAATTGATTCGAAGGATTCGGGAAAAGGAAAAAATGAAAAGAAATAAAAAAAGGGCTTAAGCCCTTTTTTTATTTCTTTTCCCGGTTGGAATAATTTCCTCAACTATCACCGGTTCATATAAATTCTTAGTCAGAATTTGGACGTTGGCCCAATCAACAAGTATTTCCTGATACGCCAAAGGCAAAAGAACTTCGCCAGCTTCATTTAAGACCCCTGTCAATCCTTCTTTGATTACAACAAGAAAATCCTTCTTTTCTCGCCGTATAAAATCAAAATCCGTTGGCAACAATTCCTTTCCGGTTGGGTCAAGCAATCCCGTTTTTCCGGTTTTTTCCACCAAAAAATAATCATCAGTAGTCCGGAAAATATTATCGAATCCTTCCGAATTTATTATGCTCCCTAAAGAGTTGATGAGAAAAAACTTGCCTGAATTCTTAGCAATTGAAATCCCTCTTACAAAGGGTTTGATTTCTTCCCACTGAGGAGTAGAAATGATTTGTCCTGATGAATTTATCAATCCCCAATTGAGCGTATTTCGATAAGAGGCTAGGTTTTCCGCGAATCCGGAAGCTTCCGAAAATTGAGCAGGAATGACCCAATTACCATTGGTATTTACAAAGCCTACTGTTCCTTTTGCTTTTGCTGGGAAAAGGCCACTTGTTCCAAAATCAATTTGATCTACAGCATCCATAGGCTGGACAAGCCAACCTGACTTTCCAAGAAGCCCCAGTTTACCATCTCTAAACCGGACATTGTATAAATCATTCCCTATCATTTTCACCTCCTCGATACCCACCGCATCCAACAAGATTCCGTCTTCTTCCATTACCCGTCGTAGTTTGCCATGAATGTATTCAAGCATTAACCCATTTTGAAATGTGATTTCATGAAATGAATTGTATCGAATACTTGACTGAAGGTCGTTTGCCTCGATCAGCAAATATTGCCTTTCATCAAATCCATAAAAAAAATCCCCCTTTGTGTGTTCTAAACGCTCAATTACTGGATTTAACACATAGTCTCCTTCTCTGTTAATTAATCCAAATCCTGTACTTTCTTTTGCTAGAATTATTTCACCTTGGTTTTCCTCTAGCAGATCATATGGCTTGGTTGGATTTTTCGATAGAGGTAAAAAATAATCACTTCCCCGGCGAGTAATAATCATTCCTGTGCGGGTTATTTTTGCTTCATCGAACTGTCCCAAGGGAGTGGTTTTTCCATTTCCTCTTTCGAAAAGCCAATAATTGTCACCTTTTTTGGCCAGCAAAAAGTTATAAAAGGTTTGGATTTCGTCGTATTCCAAAGGAAGAACGAGTTGACCATATTCATGATATGCTCCGATTCCATTTTCTCCTTTTACCAAAATCCACGGTTCAAGGTATTGGTAAACGAAATTCCCCTGAAGTACCACAGCTGGCTTTAGGTCTTTGGAAAGCAGGTAATGTTCATTTCCCTTTATTCCTATCCTTACAGTTTCGCTTAAGAATTCAATATGATCATAAATTAACCTTGATTGAAGTTGCAGTTGTTCATTGTAGACTTCCCAAGTTTGAGCCTGAGAAGGAGTGGAAAAATAAATGCTGCTGATAAGGCAAATAGAAAGGCTATATTTTTTATTCATCAAATGGGTGATTTCAGAATTGGCTTAAAGATAAATGACCAAAGAATTTCAACAATCCTTTGGTCATTAATTCAAAAATAAAGTTTTGATTATTTTTCAGTCTTGATTTTATCGAGATCAAATAGATCTGAGATAATTTCGATCATTTCCTCCGCCTGATCCCTTTTACAGGCAGCTCGGAGTTGGACAACTGGTACTTTGAGGACTTTTTGCATCATGCTTTTGGTAATCCGGTCGATTATTGCATACTCTTTAACGTCCGCGTTTTTGAGGAAGCGGGCAAGTTCTTCCTGTCTTATTAGCTCTAGCGATTGCTTCAACTTGTTGATAGTAGGTGAAACCATCATTTCCTTTTTCCAACTGTAGAATTCCTCAATGCTTTCGGAGATAATCTCTTCTACTTTTGGGATGGAAGCCATTCTCTTTTCAAGAGCATCGGTTGCTTTACTGCGAATATTATCGACGTTGTAAAGGATCACTCCAGCTACATCCTCAACGGATGTTTCTATACTCCTCGGAACAGAAAGGTCAACTAGCAATTTATAACTCTGGATCTTGAATTTCTTGACAAGGTCTTTCGTAATAAAAGGCTCCGACTTCAGAATCGAGCTAACAATAACATCAGCTTCTTCCATTGCTTCAAAAACATTTTCAAAGGGCACTACCTCAAACCCAAGTTCAGCTCCAATCTCTTCAGATTTTGCCAAGGTGCGATTCGTTATTTTTACTTTTGCATCAGGCAGGTGAACCATATTTTTAGCTACATCTTCACCTATTTCACCCACACCGATCAAAAGAATCCTAGGCTGGAAGGTATTGGAAGTAAGACTGTCTATCAACTCAATGGTAGCATAAGAAAGCGATGCTGCCCCATCTCGGAATGAAGTTTCTTGAACGATTCTCTTGCTTGTGAAAAAAACCGTATGCATCAAGCGGTGAAGAAATGGTCCTGCCATGTCTAAATCCACAGATGCTTGATAAGATCTTTTTACTTGATTTGAGATTTGTATATCTCCCACAACCTGTGCTTCCAAACCGATGGAAACTTTGAATAAATGAGATATAGCAGCACGGTCGTCGTTGAAAATCTGAAAATATTCAAGATAATTAACCATATCAGAAAGGCCTTTTTCCAAGCCAATCAATTTGATGATCTCCGTACTTAAGTCGAGATCATGGCTATAATAAATTTCAGTACGGTTACAGGTAGATAAAATCAACACATCATACAAGCTAAAAAACTCTCCCAGCTTCAATAAAATGCTATGAGTTTCCTTCTCATCAATTGAAATGAGTTCTCTGATTTGTACTGGAGCTGTTTTGTGTGATAAACTTATTGCTCTAAACTTATTATGCATCGTTCCGAGTCTTGACTTGCAAATTTAACAGACATTGGTGCTCGAAGAGTCCATTTTACCTTTCATTATTTCAATTTAGAATATATCTAAATAGCAAAGCTGAATTCTCCTCCAAATATTAGAAATTTGGATTTTCTTTACTATTATTATTAACTTATAAGTTATTGATTGTTTTTATCTCCAACAGATTTTTTTATGACGAGTAAACTTTTTTATTGGCTTAAGTCCTACCTCGGTTTTTCGAGGAAAGAATCACGCGGATTTCTTCTTTTGCTTCCTTTTTTGGGATTGTTGGTGATAGGCCCAACCTTTATCAGGCAGATCAAAGCTTTCAATTCACAAGGTTTTCATGAGAAATTTATTTTTCAAATAGATAGCATGGAAAAAGCCGGTGTGGTTCTGGTAAAATCGCCCGGCCCACTTTTTAATCCGCAAGACACTGTCAAGAAATCAGCACTCGACAAGCAACTTGATAATATTCAGCGAATTCCTTTTTCAGAGGCTGACTCTATTGTCCTTCAAATTGTTCCCGGAATAGGACCCGGATCTGCTGGCAGGATTATTAAATACAGGGAGAATCTTGGAGGGTTCCACAGTATTTATCAATTGAGTGAAGTATATGGAATTAAGCCTGAGACGATTGAATTGATGTGGGAATTTTTTGAATTCAATCCTCTAATATTCAGGAAAATCAAACTGAATCAAAGCACCGTTGAGGAGATTTCTTCTCACCCGTATGTTACCTACGGTGAGGCCAAAGTAATTGTGGCTTATCGCAATCAGCATGGAAATTTTCAGGCCGTTGAGGATTTGCTGAAAATCAGGATATTCAAAGAAGAATGGGTTAGAAAACTTATCCCTTATTTGGACTTGGCCTAAATTCCAATGATTTGATCATTTTTTGACTTCTTAATCCATCATTATTTCCACATCTTTGAATCATGAATTCCGATCAGGGACTGATTCAATTGCCATCACTCAACCTTCCTCCAATCGAGCCTAAACTTCAGGAGAAAGATGGAAAAATGTTCATTTTTGATGCTCTGAGAAAAAAACACCTTTCCCTTACCCCCGAAGAATGGGTAAGACAGCATTGGATCTCATTTCTTACCCAAAACCTGAATTTCCCTAAAGGACTTTTAGCACTTGAAAAAGGATTGAAGTACAATCAATTACAAAAGCGTACAGATTTGGTAGTTTGGGATAAAGAAGGAAATCCTTACTTATTGATCGAATGCAAGGCTCCTCAGATCAAGTTGACTCAAAAGACGGTTGAACAGGCTTGCCTTTACAATAAACAGCTTCAAACCAAATTTTTGATTCTTTCAAATGGGATTCAACATATAAGCTTATCTTGGAACGATCTAAATCATAATTTTGATCAAGTAAAAGACTTCCCGGTACCACCGAAATAATGACATTATTTGGATGAATTGTAATATTATTTGGATGATATATGTCAGTCTTTTTTTAGCTTACAAAGTATTTTAACTGAACTATGTCTAGTAATCATTCAACGAATACTCCCTGTGAACTTTGTTCAAGCAGAAAATTTTCCTTGCTGTCGGATTTGTCTGAGGCTCAGGTATGCACCATTTCAGATCATAAAAATTTGATATCTCATAAAAAAGGTCAGATTCTGTACTATGAAGGAACAAAGCCACTGGGGATTTTCTGCATTAATAGCGGGGTTGTAAAAGTTTACAAAACAGCTTCGAATGGAAAAGAACAAATCCTTCATCTATCCCAAAAAGGAGATTTCCTGGGCTACTCAGCCTTATTGGGGGAAGAGAATTACACCAATTCCGCTATGATTATTGAGGATGCAAAAATTTGCTTTATCCCCAAAGAATCATTTCTAAGTACTCTTTTCAACAACACTCCATTTTTTAAAAGAATAACCAAAGCCTTAAGCCATGAAATCGGAGTGATGGAAGAAAAGCTAACCGATGCAACTCAGAAAAGTATTCGTGAGCGACTTGCATACGTTTTGCTTCAGCTTGCAAGTTCTTATGGCATTGAAGGGGGAGAAAGTCAAAGAATTGATTTGGTTCTTAGCAGGGAAGAAATCGCCGGAATGGTTGGGACAGCCACCGAATCGGTGATTCGATTGCTATCTGAATTCAAAAAGGATAATCTGATCGACTTGGAAGGAAAGAAAATCATTGTGAAAGATAAGAGAGGATTAGCTCGATTATCTGATTTCTACGCCTGATTCGAACCGGAGCCTTTCATTTTTGGTTAGATTGTCATGGAAATCAAAATCAGATTTTACGTTGCCTTTCTGGTCGGTGTAATAATTTCGCCGTTTTTATTTTTTGGGGAAGCACAGGCTCAGTCAATGGCATACAAAACTCTTTTGAAAGGGCTTTATGATGAAGAATTCCCAACTGTAAGACCCGGCCAAATAAGCGACCTGAAGAACTATCAGGTGTTGGATACCCGGGAAAAAGAAGAATTCGAAGTCAGTCATTTACAAGGCGCAATGTGGGTCGGATATGATACTTTTACCTTGGAAAATGTTAAAGATTTGGACAAAAATCAACCTGTTTTAGTCTATTGTACTGTCGGTGCCAGATCACAGGATATTGGTAAAAAATTACGAGAGGCTGGATTTGTGAGAGTTTATAACCTTTATGGTGGAATCATTCAATGGTCAAATGAAAGTCAGCCTCTCTTTAGCCATAGTTTGCCTACTAATAAGGTTCATACCTATAGCCGCTTGTGGGGCATTTGGCTGACCTCGGGAGAGAAAGTATATTGATTGATATTCAAATAGTCTTCCAACTGACATTTGCCTGATTCTGTACATCCTATTTTTGAATTCGTACGTAAATCAAACCAAAACCAACTTACCATGAAATTCTTAAGGTCACTATTATTCTCATTTTTGCTTTTTACTATTTTCTCCTGCCAAAGTTCGGTTCCCGGAATGGCAGGCACGACTCCTCCTAGTCACCAAGCATGGGACCAATTACTCAAGGCAAATGTGAGGCCATCCGGAATTGTGGATTACAAAGGATTCATAAAAGAAAAAGCCAAACTCGAGCAATATCTCAAGCTTATCAGTGAAAATGCCCCTGACCGTAAAACATGGTCAAAACAAGAACAACTTGCTTATTGGATCAATGCGTACAATGCTTTCACTGTCAAATTGATTGTAGATAATTACCCTGTAAAAAGTATCCGAGATTTGGGCCCACAACTTAAAATCCCTTTGATAAAAGATGTCTGGCATTATAAATTCTTCAAAATTGGAGGGGTAGAATTCAGTTTGGACGAGATTGAGCATTCCATTCTTAGAAAGGAATTTGAAGAACCTAGGATACATTTTGCGGTTAATTGCGCTTCTGTTTCCTGCCCTCCTTTGCTGAATGAGGCCTTTATGGCTTCGAAACTAGAATCTCAACTCGACAAAGTAGCCAGAGGATTTATCAATGATCCTTCCAGAAACAAAGTAACGGCTGAAAATGCTCAGGTTTCTTCGATTTTCTCTTGGTTCAAGGGTGACTTTACGAAAAAGGGAAGCCTGATTGATTTTCTAAATTTGTATAGCAAAGTGAAAATCAAATCTACAGCCAAAATTTCTCATCTTGATTATAGCTGGAATCTAAACGAATAGCCTGAAAAAGACCGGGGAATTGGTAAATTCCATTTTCCAATTAAATATTCTTTTCAATGAGCTCTAATCGTCACGTCGTAATTATTGGGAATGGCATCGCCGGAATCACATGCGCCAGACATCTCCGAAAACTTGATGATCAGGTTAAAATCACCGTAATTTCAGGGGAATCAACCTATTTTTTCTCCCGTACCGCTCTTATGTATGTGTACATGGGGCATATGAAATTCGAACATATTCAGCCATATGAGAATTGGTTTTGGGAGAAAAACCGAATTGAGCTCAAAGAAGGCTGGGTTGAAAAAGTCGATTTTCAAGGTAAAAATCTCGAATTCAAAACCGGGGAAAAATTTGGCTACGATGACCTAGTGATCGCTTCCGGTTCCAAACCAAATAAGTTTGGATGGCCGGGTCAAGATCTTAAGGGAGTGCAGGGTTTGTATTCCAAACAGGATCTTGAACTCATGGAAGAATCGACCAAAGAAGGAGTACAAAGAGCGGTGATTGTTGGAGGAGGATTGATTGGAATAGAGATGGCTGAGATGCTGGCCTATAAGAAAATCCAGATTACTTTTCTTGTCAGGGAAATTGGTTTTTGGGATAATATCCTTCCTAAAGAAGAATCCCTCTTAGTAGGTAGACATATCAAGGAGCATCACATCGACCTTAGATTAGAAACCGAATTGCAAGAAATTATCAGCGATTCTAAAGGAAGGGTAAAAGCGATTAGAACTAAATCAGGAGAGGAGATTCCTTGCCAATTTGTAGGATTGACAGCAGGAGTGACACCCAATATTGATTTTTTGAGAAATACAGAATTAAATGTGAATCGAGGAGTCAAAGTTGATTTGAGTTTCCAAACCAATATCCCGAATGTATTTGCCATCGGAGATTGCGCCGAATTTTATCAGGCCCCGGCATCTGACCGCAGACCTATCGAACAGGTTTGGTACACAGGCCGAATGCATGGAGAAACACTTGCCCATAATCTTGTAGGGAAAATGCTTCAATACCAACCCGGAGTCTGGTTTAATTCAGCCAAATTTCTTGACATCGAATATCAAACTTACGGAACAGTGCCTTCGACCTGGGATTCGGAAAAGATCCAATCATTTTATTGGGAGCATTCTAGAGGAAAGGTGGGATTCCGGATGCTGATGGATAAGTCAGGTATCATATTGGGAGTCAATAACTTTGGATTCAGGCTGAGACATGAGTTTTTTGACAAAGCTATTGATCAGAAATGGGAGGCATCTAAAGTGATTGCTAATCTTGAAAAAGCAAATTTTGATCCTGAGTTTTTTGAGCCATTTTACATAGAGATTCAAAAGGCATATAAGAACCAATTCGGAGGTGATTTCAGCATTTCCAAAAAATCATTTATTCAAAAACTATTCGGAGCAAGGATATGAAGTTGATTCAAAAAACAGGACTTGTACTCTTCCTGATCGGTTTGGGAGCTTTTATTCTGATTCCTTTTCTTGGGAGCTATTCTATTAATGAAGCCTTGGTAAGAGCAAATACCAAAGAAATTCATCAGGAGAAAATGGCTGAAATCCTTTCTCCAATGTATGGAGAGACTTACATCTCCAACTTCTCTTTTCTGGCTGCTTTTGGCGAAAACTTCAATGCCTACAACGATCATCTCAAAGATCAGGCACTTTGGGATCAGGTGATTTGGGATGATTATAGATTTGCTTTAGCTAAAGCGGCAGTATCCAGTCCGGTAACCGAAAACCCTTGGCTTTTCTTGGTTTTATCGATCGGATTGGCTGCTTTGGGTGGATTACTTTACAACCTTCCCAGTCATTCAGGAGAACCAGAAGGAATCAAAAACAATGGAATTTTCCATTCTTCTATGAAGGGAAAAGGGTGGTTGGGAATGCTGACTGGGTCGTTTTTGATTTTGTTTTACATCATTTTGTATTGGTATCCGGCATTTATAGTTAATCTGGTATGGATGGTCAACCCAATCAGTGAGATGCTTTCCGGCAATCCCGCCAGTCAATGGTTTTTGTATGGACTGATCTATACGCTTGCGATTATTGTGATGGGAATCCGTATGTTTCGCAAGTATCGAGGCAATAAATATCAACAACTCCGCACCGCCTCAGTCATGTTTTTTCAGACTGCTTTTGCGTTTCTGATTCCGGAAATATTGGTTTTGCTGAATCAGCCGTATTTCGATTTCAAAAATATCTGGCCACTTGATTACGATTTTTTCTACGATTATCAGATTGATACTTTTCTCAGTTCAGGTGGATTAGGGATGTTTATGTTGATTTGGGGGATCTTATTGATTATCATCGGAGTACCTGTTTTCACTTATTTCTTTGGGAAAAGATGGTATTGCTCTTGGGTTTGTGGTTGTGGAGGTTTGGCAGAGACACTTGGCGATCCCTATAGGCAGCTTTCCGACAAGTCACTTAAAGCCTGGAAATATGAGCGAGTGATCATTCACAGTGTTCTTGTTTTAGCCGTAGTAATGACTGCAGTTACTATCGCTAACTACTTTTCTGGATTCAGCTTTTTGGGAAATGTCACGAACCAGCTACATTCGTATTACGGTTTTGCCATTGGGTCCGTTTTTGCCGGAGTTGTAGGCACAGGATTCTATCCTTTCATGGGAAATAGAGTTTGGTGTCGATTTGGTTGTCCTTTGGCAGCATATCTTGGAATCGTTCAGCGGTTCAAGTCCCGTTTCAAGATCACAACCAATGGAGGGCAATGCATATCTTGTGGCAATTGCTCCACACACTGTGAAATGGGAATCGATGTCCGAGCCTACGCCCAGCGAGGACAAAACATTGTGAGGTCAAGTTGCGTCGGATGTGGAGTTTGTTCTGCGGTTTGTCCACGAGGTGTATTGAAGTTGGAAAATGGCCCTCAAGAAGGCAGAATCAATGACTTACCGATTATCATTGGAAATAATTCCATCAAGTTGAATGTTTAAATGATTTTCTTATACCTTTTGATTGGGATTTATACCCTGGGAATGCTGTTTATTTTTATTTACAGTCTTGCCCAAGGCCATTTACTGATGAATTTTCTTAAAGCCAGAAATTCATTAGCGGATATGCCAAAGTTAGTTCCGAAGGACTGGCCAAAAATCACCATCCAACTCCCCATTTTCAATGAACTTTATGTAGTGGAGAGATTGATTGAAGCGGCTTCCAAAATCAATTATCCAAAAGAATTGCTTGAAATCCAGTTTTTGGATGACAGCACAGATCAGACTTCAGAGTTGATTCAAAACAAAATCCAACAATATCCAAAGGTTAATTTCCAATACATTCACCGTACTAACAGGCAAGGCTTTAAAGCCGGAGCTTTGAAAGAAGGATTAGAAAAAGCAACTGGGGAATTTGTTGCAATTTTTGATGCAGACTTTGTTCCCGATCCTGATTTTTTGCTTAAAACGATTCCTTATTTCTCTTCTGAGAAAATTGGGATGGTTCAGACCCGCTGGACACATTTGAATCAGAATTATTCTCTGATCACTCGCTTGCAGGCTTTCGCGCTGGACGCACATTTCTTGATTGAGCAGATTGGACGAAATAGCCAACACGCTTTTATCAATTTCAATGGAACCGGCGGGATCTGGCGTAAAAGCTGCATCATCAACGCAGGAAATTGGCATGACGATACGCTGACGGAAGATCTCGATCTAAGCTATCGCGCGCAACGAAAAGGCTGGAAATTCATCTATCGACCTGAAATCGAATCTCCCGCTGAACTTCCTCCGATCATGTCAGCTGTAAAGTCTCAGCAATTCCGCTGGACGAAAGGTGGGGCTGAATGTGCAATAAAACATGCAAATGGAGTTTTAGGAGAGGATTTACCTTTTTCTACGAAGTTTCACGCGATGGCTCATTTGTTCAACAGCACCATTTTCATTGCCGTATTGCTAGTTAGTATTAGCAGCATTGGAGTTTGGTGGGCTGGTATGAAAGGACTGATTCCTTCCGAATTGTTCCAGATCTCTGGCTTCTTTTTGTTTGGGTTCGTGATCATCGCAGCTGTCTACATGATTTCCTATTTCTACAATAAAAGAGGGTTTTGGAGAAGTCTATTTCAGGCTTTGTACATGCTCCCTTTGTTTCTTTCTATTTCCATGGGATTGGCTTTGCATAATGCGCAAGCGGTATTTGAAGGGTTTTCAGGTAAAAAATCGCCGTTTATTCGTACGCCGAAATTCAATCTCGAAAACGGCAAGACACCACTCAGTACAAACCTGTATAGAAATTTTAGAATCCCGGTGACCACTTGGTTTGAGGGGATTTTAGCGTTGGTTTTTGCAGGGATGGTTTACCTCAGTTTCAGGGAAAACAATTTCATCCTCTTGCCTTTCCATCTAATGCTCGCTTTTGGATATTCAACAGTTTTCATCAGCTCTTTCAAATCTTATGGCTTGAGCCGATAGAAATTCCATGCATAATCCCCCAATCATAGACGTCATCATTCCTGCTTACAACGAGGAAAAGTCAATTCCGAAAGTACTGGCAGATATTCCAGCCATAGTTCGCCATGTGGTGGTTTCTAATAATAATTCCACAGACCACACAGGAGAAGCAGCGAAAGCGGCCGGTGCAGAGGTTGTCTTTGAAGCCCAAAAAGGATATGGTAAGGCTTGCCTGACTGCAATGGACTGGATTAAAAGCCAAAATGTCCAACCCGATATTGTGGTATTTTTGGATGGTGATTACAGTGACTATCCGGAGGAAATGATCGATTTAATTCAGCCCATTTTAGACCAAAAAGCTGATATGGTGATTGGTTCAAGAGCACTGGGGAAAAGAGAATCTGGATCGATGACTTTTCCGCAGGTATTTGGAAACTGGCTCGCCACGACAATGATGCGATACATTCAAGGGGCAAATTTTTCTGATTTGGGGCCATTTCGCGCGATTAAATGGAAGAAGCTTTTGGACCTCAATATGGTCGACCAAAATTTTGGCTGGACGATTGAAATGCAAATCAAAGCCCATCAAAAAGGATTGATTTATACCGAAGTGCCAGTTAATTACCGCAGGCGGATTGGAGTTTCCAAAGTCAGCGGGACGGTAAAAGGTGTCTTTGGTGCAGGATACAAGATTATTTTCACGATTTTTAAATATTGGTAAAGAAGGACTAGAATCACTATTCTGTTTACAGGTGTTAAAACCAAATTTGACTTGATCCATTATTCGATATGAAAGCCAGCCTATTTATTCTCGTGATCTCTGTTATCCTATTCTCATGTGGTACTTCCGGTCGTGAGGGAGTCGATGAAGAGCAGTTTTCGAAGTATTGGTATCAGGGAAAAGCAGAAATCAACGTCTTTGAATTGATGCAAAGCCGATATGGGGAAGATCGGCCTGGCAAAGCAGTAATGATCTTTGTGACAGAAGATTTTTCGAAGAAAAAACAAGTCAAACTCGATAATCCCGAAGAAGCTGGGGCAGATGCCCGAAAAGTCCTTAAGCTGAACATGACCCGCGAATTTGTGACCGGAGTCTATCCATATCACACCATGCTTTCTGTTTTTTCGCCTATCTATGAGGAATTGAATGCCCCCAAAATTACCAGTTCAGTGACAGAATGGTGCGGCCAATCCTATTCCCAACTTAATTGGAAGAACACCTCCTACAAAGCCACACTCTTTTCCTACTTCGAAAAAGAAGGTGATCAGGAGCTAAGTATGACAGCAATGGCGGAAGATGAACTTTTCAATCTGGTTCGACTCAATCCGGACTTGGTGCCAGTAGGCGATATCAAATTGATCCCTGGATTGGTTTATCAGAGATTTGCACATATACCTTTAAAAGCTGAAGAAGCCACCATTTCTCGTCGGGAGACAGGCTCAAACCAATCGGAGATTGAGGTTGTATATTCTGAAATTGGCCGCAAACTCATTATCCGATTCAACCAGTTATTCCCATACGAAATTACTGCCTGGCAGGAAATCCAGACTAAGCCAGACGGGAAGCAGGAAATCACTTCGGCCACCCGAACCAACATGCAGTTACTCGATTATTGGAACAAAAATGAAAAAGTATTTGAACCGCTGAGAAAGGATCTGGGGCTTTGAATCCAACGATGAAATTTGCCGTTCAGGTTTTGTCGGTGCTCCTGATGCTGTCAGTTACCTACTTTTTGGGAAACCTGATTCCGAGGACTGACTTCCAGACTACGGCGGGACTTTATGGGATTCTATTTGGCTTGATGCTTTTGGTTTTTTCTCTCAGCGGTGAAAAGACAACCTGGTTTTTCATTTTTATCGCCGGGCTTTTGCTAAGATTTTCGCTCTTTTTGGCGATTCCACAATGGTCTGATGATTACGCCAGATTTCTTTGGGATGGCGAATTAATTCGAATTCACGAAAATCCCTATTCCGAGAAACCCGCTGAGTTTCTGGAAAATCACCCTCAGGAAGCGACGGAGCTGCTGAATCAGCTTTTTCCTTTGCTCAATTCTCCGGAGTACTTTTCCGTATATCCACCCTTGAATCAGGGGATTTTCTGGCTTTCAGCAAAAGCCGCCAATGGCACGATTGCAAATGGAATCATCAGTCTTCGATTACTTCTGATTTTAGGGGAAATCACTGTTTTTATGCTTTTTCTGAAATTGTTCAAAGCTTTTCAAAAACCTCAAAAATTGCTTTGGTTGTACTGGTTGAACCCGTTGGTGATTTTGGAAATTACAGGAAATCTTCATTTCGAAGGCTTGGTTCTTTTTTTACTTTTGGCATCAGTTTTAGCAATAGGTAAGAAATATGAATCCGCTGGAGGAGGACTTTGGGGACTTGCGGTTGGCATTAAATTGCTTCCTTTTATGCTGATTCCTGCATTTATCTCTTATTCCAAAACTAGAGGCAACAAACAATTCTGGATAGGAGCATTTATGGCAATCCTCTTCAGTTTTGGTTGGCTTTGGATTGATTCCTCTCTGTCGAATTTCTCCCAAAGTCTTAGCCTTTATCAAGGAAAGTTTGAATTCAATGCCTCCATTTATTACCTGCTCCGGGAAGTTGGTTTTTGGATTCAGGGCTATAATACGATCACGACACTTACTAAAATCCTGAGCGCAACAACTCTAATCTTGATCCTGTTTTTCTCCTGGAAAAAGAAACCTCAGACACTTCAAGAATTGGTAGATTTGATGGTCTTAATCTATCTGACTTATCTGATTCTCCAGCCAGTGGTGCATCCATGGTACCTGATTCCGGCGTTTGGGTTGAGTTTGCTGACGAAAAGAAATGCCTTTTTGGTTTGGACGTTTGCCGTAATATTTTCGTACGAAGCTTATGGAAATGAAGGTTTCATCGAAAATCATTTATTTCTTCTCATTGAATATACTTTCGTTTTTGCTGCGATTTACATGGATTATTTTCTCCTCAAAAGAAAACCTAACTTGAGTCAATGAAGTATTTAGCCCGATTTTCAGTTTTAATAGTATTGCTGGTTTTTGGTTTTGGCTGTGCCAAAAGTCCCGAAAAGCAAGCACATGAAATTCTTGAAAAATCTATCGCTGCCCATGGTGGCTCAGAAAAATGGGAAAAAGTCAGCAGCCTAAAACTCCGAAAATGGACAAGATTACTTACCGATAGCGGGACTGTTGAAAGTGAAATGGATCAACTGTTGGAGTTCCGTCTTAAACCCTATTTCGAAGGGAAAATTACTTGGACCAAGGATTCTGTGGAGCATATTTCCACATGGGATGGTTCGAAGTTGCGGTATACGATAGGCGGAAATGAAATCCAGAATCCGGATTTCCTTAAATCAAAAAAGGCTGACTTTGACGCTGCTTTTTATGCTGTCTCTCAGCCTTGGAACCTATTAGATGAAGGAGCAAAGTTGAGTTATGACGGACAAAAAATACTTGAAAATGGTCAATTGGCAGAAGTAGTCAAAGTTGATTATGGTCCGAAATCAGATAGTTGGTGGTATTATTTTGATTCGGTTTCCTTTCTATTAATCGGCAATGAAGTCCAACTTAAGGATCATCGAAGCCTGATTTATACCTTGACAAACGAGCAGGCAGGTGACCTGATTTTGCATGGAAAGCGCGTGAGTTACCGGGTAAATGAAAAAGGTGAAAAACTCTATACCCGTGCTGAATACCTTTATTCGGAATATGTAATCACTTATTGATCGATCAGGGTTTTTAAATTCTGAAGGTTAGTTTAAATAAATTCAAGTTGAAAATTCAAAAAATGAAAAAGGAATTATATCTGATTGGCTTTTTGTTTCTAGGGGTGTTGGCCTCCTGTGATTCTCGAACGGAAGCAGAAAAAATAGTTGACAAATCAATTGAAGCCCATGGAGGAACAGTTTATGAAACCGCAAAAATTGAGTTCGATTTCAGGAACATCCATTATTCCATTTTCAAAACTCAAAATGCTTTTGAATACACAAGGGAATTCACTGATTCTACTGGAACATTGAAAGATGTACTCAACAACTCCGGCTTTCTTCGAACAGTAAACGGAGCCAAGGTTGACACTTTACTTGAAGAGCGAATCGGGGCATTTTCAAGGTCTGTTAATTCTGTTGCCTATTTTGCTTTTTTGCCTTATGGACTGAATGATTCTGCTGCTATCAAAACTTACCTTGGAGAGACTGAAATGAAAGGTGAAAAATACCATTTGATCAAAGTGGTATTTGCGAAAGATGGAGGAGGAGATGACTTTGATGATGAGTTTTTGTACTGGATTGGTCAGGAGGATTTTTTCATTGATTACATGGCATATAGCTACCATACAGATGGTGGGGGAGTGCGAATGAGGGAAGTTAGCGGGGTGCAAGAAGTGGGAGGTATTCGCTTTCAAAATTACCTGAACCTCAAGCCCGAGGACAAAAACACATCAGTGGAGGAAATGCAAGCACTCTACGTCGACGGCCAATTGGAATTATTGTCAGAAATAAATCTCGAGAATATCAAAGTGGAAGTAATTTCTAATTAATTTAAAATCACTCACTAAACCGTTATAACGACCCGCACTTGAAGCCCCATTTCACCAAATATCTTTTTAGCTTCATAGGCATGATTTTATTCCTGTCTGCAGCTTGGTGGTTTCTTCGCGAAGAACAGCTTTTAATTGCTTCCCAAAAATGGAAAGGAGTCTGTTGGGTTGGAAGCCGTTCACCACTTGAAGGAGGGGAATTACGGGCTTTGAAAGCGACCGGAGCGAATGCAATTTCTCAGACACCATTTGGCTGGCAAAGTGAAATTGATAATCCTGAAATCCGCTGGGATCTCTCCAATGAGAAAAAATGGTGGGGAGAATCTGCCTACGGAATGCAGGCCACCTTTGATTCTTCTCAACATCTGGGGATTACCAATATGCTTAAACCA
>JBKJKX010000019.1:0-31526 GCA_046597285.1 Algoriphagus sp.
TCTGATATACCAACCCCGCTTTCTCAAATGCATTTGTACCCTATCAGCGGGGCTGCCGGCAGAGTCGGCAAGGAAGAAACTCCCTGGGCTTATAGAGATGCCAAATATGCCGGGGTAATTGTTGGAGTAGATCCTGATCCTGCAAATGCAGATAAAATCACAAAATGGTGCAAAGATTATTGGCAGGCATTACACCCTTATTCATCTGGAGGCGCCTATTCAAATTTTATGATGGATGAAGGACAGGAACGTGTGGAAGCCAGCTATAAGCATAATTATAAAAGGCTGTCCCAAATAAAAAAACAATACGATCCCGAAAATCTGTTCAGGATCAACCAGAATATAAAACCTCAATAAATTTCACATTGTGAAAACGATTTTTATGAAAACGAAGAAAAAAGATCTTCCTGCAAATTTGGAAGCTCCAGGCACAACTATTCTCGCACTACCCAACTGTGGAGTATAACATGGGAATCTGCTATCTTTCCAACGCTTGGCGTTCAACAAGCTCAAGGCCTTTGCTGCCATACTTGCCTGCAGAACCCCAGTATGGGAAACCATACATTGGTCTGTAGCCAATTTCACCACCTAAAAATCTGCTACAACAGCTGCAGAAACAGTCACTGCCCCAATTGCCAGTATGCCCGACAGCTGGTCTGGATCGAAAAACTCAAAGCCAAGCTCCTTCCCGTACCGTATTTCCATCTGGACTTCACCCCCGAAGTACTCCGTCCTCTTTTCTACCTCAACCAAAAGGCTTGATACTACCTGCCTTTTGCGTCAGGCGGCATGTCGTGCAAGTTTTGCTCTTTGTGCATCTAATAAACTTTAGTAATAAATTGACTGCTTTTTGCTCCGAAACCCGTCTGAATCTAAAGCCCAAAACCGTTAGCAACAATTATAAATTCAAAATCACCTCGATGATACATAAGCCACATGATTCCTAAAAGCGTTTCGAATTTTATCTTTAAAAGTATTGGCCATAGAACAATTAAATTTTTGAAGCCAATAAAGTATTCTGATTCAGCAGGAGATGTCCGAAGAATCTATGATGAAATAGTATATGATTATGTCTTGGGTGCCCCGTTTACATTACATGCTTCCAATCCTAAGATTATGGCAGGCATGTGGAGTTTGGTTAGAGAATCATTAATTGTCAACGGTGAGGTAAAACGCCTTACCAAAGAAGCTATTGCAGGAGGTGTTTCCATTAGCAACCAGTGTCCTTATTGTCAGGAAGCTCACATAAAAATGTCTGGAGGTAAAATCGATAAAGAGCATGACACTCTTTTTCAATGGAGCAAATCTCATTATACGGGTAATTCACTTATTCAGAATCCTCCATTTACAATGATCGAAGCGCCTGAGATCATTGGAACAGCTCTTGCCTTCCATTACGTAAATCGCATGGTCAGTGTGTTTGTTACAGAATATCCTCTTCCATTACCAAGATTCTTGTATTGGTTGAAACCAATCATATCATCATTTTTCAAAATGACTGCAGCCGTAAATATTACAGGTGTAAAGGCTATACCCGGAATATCATTGAAATGGTTGACACCCATCCCGGAATCAAAAGAATTTTCGTGGGCAGAATCTAACAATCACATTAAAAATAGTTTTTCAGGATTTGATGAATTGATAAATCAAATAGGTGAAGAGGTCATCCCATTGAGAGTGAAAACATCAGTGTCAAATTATTTGGCAGAATGGACGGGAGAAAATCAAGGGTTCGGAAGTAAATGGATTGATGATGTAACAAAAGATCTTAAACACTCTGAAGAAGTGATAGCACAATTCATTTTACGAATTGCCACTGAGCCATATAAAATAACTTATCAACATATCGATGAAATAATAAAAGTTGGAGTGGGTGATAGTGAACTGATTGGTATTGCTTCCTGGGGAAGCTGGCAAGCCACTAAAAAGATTGGCGACCGGATAGGCGCACCTTTCATTAGCAGTTTGCTGACCTAAAATAAACGCCATTAAAACAGAAGTTTAATTAGACCTTTTTAAATGGGTGAAACTCTTTAGAGCTATGACCATTTGTGTATTCATTGACGGATATATGTAAATGGACAGAATAGCAAGAACCGCTAACCGCACCTACCTAAAAGGCGGGGTTTTCAAGCTTTGGCGGGACAGGCTTTGTTCCAAAGACATCCCGAGCTATCGGGATTGTGGTTAATGGAAGTATATTTTTCTGCCCGCATGTGCGGGGTTATGGTAAAAATCCCGCCATCGGGAAGTAGCAAACAGTTGTCATACTTTTGACTGACACTTCTAAGTTGAAACTTAGCTTCAAAAAATTCAACCGGTACGAAATCATTTACATGACATTACCCAATACAAATTATGTATTTCTTTAGGAGATTAAGGGGTATAAAATAAATATAGGGTTCGGTGATAAAAGTGAAGCTAAATTCCGCCGGATCGTATTGCAGGAACCGATGCTTATTGCCACATTTGAATGCCCTGCCTTTCGTATAGAAACAGCAAATAAAATAGTATTCGAAACTTGGGCGAATCATAGGAGCAGGTAATCAACAAATTTATTGACAGTTCTACCAAACAGAAATCAATGTCTAAATCTTTGCAATTTCTTTCAGGCGGTGGCGAAATGGGAGCATTAATGCGGGCATACAACTGGGGATCTTCCTCCATTGGATCGGTTGATCGATGGCCACAAAGCCTTCGTACTACCCTGAGCATTTTGCTTAACTCGAAATTTCCGATGTTCTTATATTGGGGTCACGACTTGGTTTGTTTTTACAACGATGCCTACCGCTTCAGTTTGGGTAATGACGGAAAGCATCCTTTACTATTGGGGATGAAAGGAGAGGAAGCCTGGTCTGAAACCTGGCATATGATCAAGCCTCCAATTGATCAGGTACTTGCAAATGGTGAAGCTACCTGGAGTGAAGATCAGATTGTCCCCATCTATCGTGATGGAGAAATGAAAGATGCGTATTGGACTTTCAGCTTTAGCCCGGTAAAAGACGAAAACGATCAGACTGCAGGCGTATTTTTAACCCTCATCGAAACCACGGAGAAAGTCAACAATCTTAAAAAATTTACAGAGACCAATGATCAATTAGCCTTTGCAATAGAAGCTACAGAATTAGGCTCATTCGATTTAAATACTTTTACCAATAAATTTATTGCCAATAATCGACTCAAAGATTGGTTTGGCCTTCCCCACGAATTGGAGGTTGACCTTACGCTGGCAATACAGCAGATCGCTGAAAAAGACCGGAACCGTGTGGCAGATGCTATACAAAAAACTTTGCAATATGAATCGGGTGGGCTGTATGATATTGAATACAGTATTATAAACCAGATAACAAAACAGGAACGTATTGTTTGGGCCAAAGGAAGAGCATGGTTTGGTGAAGATAAAACTGCCTATCGTTTTAACGGAACCCTGCAGGATATTACAGAACAAACATTGGCCCGCAAACAATTTGAAGCAAGTGAAAAGCGTTTCAGCAATATTTTGGAACAAACCCTGATGGCTTTTTCCATTTTCAAGGGCAGGGAAATGCGCATTTCATTTATGAATGAGCCAATGATCGTGCTGTTTGGAAAAGGAAGAGATGTTATTGGTAAACCCCTCATGGAAGTGTTGCCCGAACTTGAAGGTCAGCTTTTCCCTCAACTATTGGATGATGTGTACTCAACGGGTGTACCCTATTATGGGTATGAAATGCCAGGCACACTTGTCAGAAACGGAAAAGCAGAACAAACCTATTTCAACTTTGTGTACCAGCCTTATAGGGAGATAGATAATACGATAACAGGTATTACAGTAATTGGAACTGAGGTAGGCCCACAGGTAATTGCAAGAAAACAGGTAGAAGAAAGTGAAAAACAGTTTCGCATTTTTGCCGACAGTATTCAAAACCTTGCATGGATTGCCAATGCTGACGGATGGATTTATTGGTATAACCAGCGTTGGTATGATTACACCGGAACAACACTTGAAGAAATGGAAGGTTCGGGATGGGAAAAAGCCCATCATCCCGATAAAATTAAACAAGTACATGAGTTTCTAAAAGAAGCATGGAAAAAAGATGAAGCATTTGAACTAACCTGTCAGCTTCGCAGTCATAATGGAGAATACCGTTGGTTTATCACACGTGCATATCCGGTAAAAGATGCCAACGGAAATATTGAGCGATGGATAGGTACCAATACAGATATTCATGACCAGAAAGAAAAAGAACAGGAAAAAGATGAGTTTATAGGCATTGCAAGCCATGAAATGAAAACACCGCTCACTACTGCCAAAGGTTACCTTGAGCTGGTGCTGATGCTTTTAAGCAAAGAAGACCAAACCGCATTTTTATACGCCAACAAAGCTAACCTGGCAGTAGAAAAGCTGCACAGTTTAGTCACAGAATTACTGGATGTCAGTAAAATTCAAAATGGTAAACTTAATTATACAATCAGCACATTCGATTTTAATGAAATGGTGGATGAAGCTATTGAGGACATTCAGCTTACTTCAAAAAATCATAGCCTACAAAAAATCGGAAATAGCTTGCTTGAAATTAAAGGTGATAAAGACAGGCTAAAGCAAGTAATGATAAATTTACTGACCAATGCTGTAAAATATTCTCCCAATGCTGATAAAGTAATTATCAAAGTTGAAGAACAGCTTGGAAACATTCAAGTATCTGTCCAGGATTTTGGTGTTGGCATGTCAAGTCAACATTTAAATAAGGTTTTTGAAAAGTATTACCGAGTGCAGGAGCATGCTGTACACTTTCAGGGATTGGGGATCGGCTTATATATTTCCTACAACATCATAGAAAGACACGAAGGTAAAATGTGGGCTGAAAGTGAACCAGAGAAAGGAAGTACATTTTATTTCAAACTTCCTGTTTAACTATTCAAATATCATCTATAACATAGGATTATAAACCTATAGTTACCTCAAGTTGCTTATGAAAAGATGTTGAAATAGTTTGGTGTCAAAGAAAAGCTCACAATTCACCAATTGGACCGAGCTTCTTTTATTTAATATTCACCATTCAGGGCACAGTAATCTTATGAATGTTGGTTGTGCGATATGTCCAACTATATATTTAACCTCAAATTTAAGACCCGATGCACTTATCAGAACAGGTTGCTTATCTTTTTTTACTTGCGTTACCCATCGCCTGCATTGCCTGGACGATCACGCATGAAAAATTGTTTAAGGAGCCAAGAGAGTTCTGCGAGCAAAAATCTAAATCCAGCAAAACACTACTTCAACGCAAGTTCTTTTATGTATTCACCTGCGAGTATTGCTTCAGCCATTATGTTACTATTGCCTTTTTAATCCTTACTCAATACCATTTGTTGTTTGATGATTGGCGCGGGTACCTCATTGGAGGTTTTGCATTGGTTTGGATCGCCAATGTTTATATGAGTTTGTTTGGCTTTATACGAGTTGGCATGAAGAAAGAAAAGATGGATACAGCTATTGAGGAAGTAAAGTTGAAGGAAATAAAGAAAAAAGTTGAATGAGAATTTCAGGTCTCTAGCTTTATGGACCCAATAGCCCTGACACATTTCAGCAAGTTAAACAGCCCTTAAAATGATAAACCAAGTAAAGATTTTAAAAACCGAAGTATTGTCAGACAATTGGTACACCTTACGAAAGGTAACGTACGAATATTCAAAAAAAGACGGCTCAATACTTACCCAAAGTAGAGAAGCCTACGACAGGGGGAACGGAGCGACCATTTTACTTTATAACCGGGAACTTGGAACCGTCATTCTTACAAGACAATTCCGACTTCCAACCTTTGTTAATGGCAACGAAACAGGAATGATGATTGAAGCTTGTGCAGGACTTTTGGACAAAGACAATGCGGAAGACTGCATCAAAAGAGAAACCGAAGAAGAAACGGGTTATAAAGTAAAAGACGTTAAGAAAATTTTTGAAGCCTATATGTCTCCCGGTTCTGTGACAGAAATACTGCATTTTTTCATCGCTGAATATTCCAAAGCAATGAAGGTAAATGAAGGCGGTGGAGTTGAACATGAAGAAGAGAATATTGAAGTTTTGGAAATGACTTTTAGCCAAGCGATGCAAATGATAGCTTCAGGAGAAATTAAAGATGCGAAAACGATCATGCTCCTTCAATATATAAAAATCAACAACTTACTCAAATAGACTTACTCGGTGAAGTTTGTTAAATGCTTATTGGCTGGATTTTATTCACATAACCTATATCAAATCCAAATACTAACTAAATTGAGAGATGACAATCAAAAATACCACCCTTTCAAAAGGATTTATTGTTGCTGGTTTAATGAACGCAACGGTATTAATCTTTTCAAGATTATTTACGAATCCGACAATTCCTGAATTTGACCCAATAGTGATGTCTAATTTTGGATTGTTGATGATATTCATTTGGGGTTTAGCCTATGTGTCAGTCTCAAAGAATTATCAACAAGTAAAATGGCTTGTTGGAATTTTTGCTATCGAAAAATTCATTTATGGATTCGTTTGGACAAATTGGATGCTGCATAACAATGTCTCTGATGTTTTTGAAAAAGATTTAATGGCTGGATTATTTTATTCAACTTATGGAATAAATGACTGGGTATTTTTCATCTTCTTTTCATTCGTCTTCATCCGCCTTTCCAAATTGAAATATTATTAATAACCACAGAGCGCAAAAAGTAGGTTTTTTCCGCTAAGACGGGGCAGGCCCTACCACTTGTAATGCCAAGAATGATCCCGATATCGGAATCTCTTCATTGCCAGGAGCCAAGCCGTTCGCGATAATTACGATTATATATAGCATATGCAGAAACTTAAAAAATTAAAAATTGTGATAAAAAAAATAGGATGGGTATTGATACTGATGATTCTGATAGTTTCCTGTTCAACACCAGTTCAGAAAGAACAAAATAATAAGACCATGTCAGATTCCCAGGATTGGAAAATAGAGGTCGGAAAAACCTTAAAATTATTTGGCCACAGAAATTGGATTGTAGTAGCAGATGCAGCATATCCCCAGCAAAGCAATCAATCTATCAAAACAATAACTGTCGACGGGAATCAATTGGAGACAGTTGAATTTGTCAATGAATTAATAGAGAAATCGAAGCATGTAACAGCTAATATCTTTGTAGATAAAGAAATGGCATTTGTTACTGAAAATTCAGCAAAAGGAATTGAAGCCTATAGAACTAGCCTTAGTAAAATATTAGAGGGGAAGCCTACTGAAAAATTATTACATGAAGACATTATTCGAGAATTAGATGAATCAGCAAAATTATTTAATGTATTAATCATTAAAACAAATTTAGCAATTCCTTATACCTCTGTATTTTTCCAGCTGGAATGTGGCTATTGGAATGCTGACGCAGAACAAAAATTGCGAAAGGATTTACCTTTAGATTAATACAAAAGAAAAAATGAGCAATAAATTAATTCCCGAAGTTTGTGATCCGAGTTCTGGATGTTGTTCTCCAAACAAGATTTCCACCTCTGCTGTTGAAGGAGGCATTGTAAGAAGAGATTTTTTAAAATCAATGGGATTAATTTCTGGCGGACTTCTGCTGGATTTTCCAACTTTTGGTATTAATAAATCGAAAGCAACTTACTCCATACCTACAGATAAAGGACTATCTGCCGAGTGGTATGAAAGTCTATACAAAAGAGGTGAACCAGAAATATATGCAGGAAAAGAATTAGCTTATATAGGCATGCCTATTGGAGGCTTGTTCACAGGAACGGTATATATTGGAGGAGATGGAAAACTTTGGTTATGGGATATTTTTAATGAACAAAAAGAAGGTGTAATTAGTAAAACCTACGAAAATTGGCAGGGCAAAAAACAAGTAAAAGCCAGAGATGGGGCGAATTATATTTTTCCGGTTTCTCCCGAATACCCATTCGAACAAGGCTTCGGAATAAAAGTAAAACAAAAGAAAAAAAGATGGCAAAAGGGCTTGGATTTTAAGGGATTTGAAGATGTTACCTTTAAAGGACAATATCCAATAGCAGAGGTAAACTACAGAGATGCTAATTTACCTATAGAAATTAAGCTCCAATCCTTTTCTCCATTTATACCCTTAGATGTAGATGCCTCCAGCTATCCAGCTACCATTATGAGGTTTACAGTCACCAATACAAGTGACAAAAAAGTAAGCGTTGAGTTATCAGGCTGGTTAGAGAATGCGGTTCTAAATAATACAGAGAATAACGCTAGTGCGACCTTAGTAAATACGATTGAAAAATCAGCAGGACATAGCTTGTTACTTTGTACTGCCCATACAGACTCTGAAGCCTTAAAAAATCAGCCGGATTTTGGAAGCATGTCTTTATTAATTCTGGATTCAGGTGATCATGCTAAATCAGATGCTGGAGTTGAAATAGATGGAGACCTTCTTTTTCCAAAAAATGAAAAGATGGAAGTCTCAGCAGATCATGGCGAACAATTGATAGGAGCGTTGAGTAAAACGATCAAACTAAAGCCTGAAGAAACACAGGAAATCACGTTTATCATAAGCTGGTATTTCCCAAACATTACCCTCCCACAAAACGAAAAATCAGTAGGCGAGAATAAGGGAAGACATTACAAAAAACGGTTTAAAAATGCCCAAGAAGTAGGGATGGAAATTGCTAGTAGATACGATGAACTCCAACAAAAAACGATTTCCTGGAGAGATGTTTTTTACGAAGAATCTACCCTACCCCATTGGTTTTTAAACCGAACTTTCATCAATACCTCTATTCTGGCCACCGAAACCTGTTATTTATTGGAAGATGGTCGGTTTTGGGCGTGGGAAGGTATTGGTTGTTGCCCGGGAACTTGTACTCACGTATGGCATTATGCGCAGGCATTAGGGAGATTATTTCCTGAATTAGAAAAGAATTTACGAGAGAAAACAGACTTTGCCGTAATCAATAAATCGTCAGGAGGCATAGACTTTAGAGGAGCTTTGGCTGGGAAATATGCTGCCGATGGACAAGCTGGCATCGTGTTGCGCTCTTATCGTGATTACCAGTTTTCGACAGACAATGAATTCTTGAAAAGGAATTGGAGCGATATCAAACTCGCGTTGCAATATCTGATAAACTTGGATAAAGAAGATGGCAGTCCCAACGGCACTATTTATGGAGAACAACATAATACGTTAGATGCCGAATGGTATGGAAACATCCCCGTAATCACATCGCTATATTTAGCGGCACTCGCGGCTTCTGTCGAAATGGCAATGGTGATGAATGATACCACAGCAGAAAAAGAATATCGAGCGATACTTGAAGCTGGCAAAAATAATATCGAGAAACTTTTTAACGGAGAATATTTTATTCAAAATGAGGATCCTGATCACAAGGATGCCATTGGCATTGGATCGGGATGTTATATCGATCAAGTATTCGGACAAGGATGGGCGCATCAAGTCGGTCTCGGTCGATTGTACAATCAGAAAATGATTGACAGCTCCCTTGAGTCGCTATGGAAATATAATTTTGTCCCAGACATGGGTCCTTTAAGAGATAGTTTGTCCCCTCAAATAAACGGAAGACCTTATGCAATCGCTGGAGATGCTGGTCTGATTATGTGCACTTGGCCACTTGGCGGCAAAAAAGATGATTGGGAAAAACATTGGCAATTTGGATATTTCAATGAGTGCATGACTGGTTTTGAACATCAGGTTGCCAGCCACATGATTTGGGAAGATAAGTTGGATCATGGTCTTTCTATTGAGAAAGCTATACACGAGCGATATAGTGCCGACAAAAGAAACCCATACAATGAGATAGAATGTAGCGATCATTATTCTCGCGCTATGGCAAGTTATGGTGCTTTCATTGCTGCTTGTGGTTTTACCTATAATGGTCCAAAAGGTCAACTTGGTTTTGCTCCGAAAATAACCCCCGAGAATTTCAAGGCGGCTTTTACAAGTTCTCAAGGTTGGGGAAGCTCGCAGCAAATAAGAACAAAAACCTCTCAAACCAACGTGTTGAAAATCGCTTATGGAACATTAATGCTTCAAGAATTAGCGGTAGAATTGCCTATCGGAAAAACAGCCAGAACGATTAAGGTTACTGTTAATGATCAAACTTTGGATTCAACAATCAAAAAAGTGGGGAATACTACCATTGCTCTTTTTGATCGAGTTGAACTCGTGAAAAATGATGTTATTTCTATTGCCATAGAAATATAGTCCCGTAACTCAAAAAACGGAGGCAAAAGATAATGACACGCCATTCGAGTGGTCGGCCGTGAGCCATGGACATCCCGCTTAAAATGAAGTGCGCCTCTCACACCACCCTACCCTTCAACTACATTCAGGGAAAGGCCATGCGGGTTTTCCTGAATCAAATTCAGTACAGGCTTTATCCTGCGGTTCAAAAAGTATAAGACTGTCGCTCTTTGCACCAACAATCCCTTCCTCTACTTTTAAGATAAGGCTATCCCGCAAGTGCGGGGCAACTTATTGAACCTGCCGGCAGTTTTTCACTTCTCAATACTTTCAGCCCTTAAAAGATGCTCCACGTTTTGGTTCTCAGTTCGATGCGGATGCCATCCGAAGTGTAGTTATGGAATTTTTGAAAACGAATTTGAACTGATAGTTGCCCATCTTTTAATTCTCGAAAAATCTTACTCGAAGTGATTTAATCACTAAAGATTTATCTTATTTCAAAATAATATTTTCTACTTGTAACACTGATCCAACTAATATCGTCAGGTTCTAAAACTGGTATTTTTCCAACATCCAAACCTACAGCATATGAAAAACCAAAGACTATTGCCTCTGATTTTAACTTTCATGGTTTCAGGCACTTTTTTGTCTTGCCAGGACGAAATCACAACTACTTACACTTATCGGGCAATGGTTCCGATTTACCTCCAGATGAGCGATGTGCGGGCGAGGCAGATTGTGATCGAACCAGGTCAGGAACTCGAAAATCCGGGTAAAATCTACCTTTATGGGAATTACCTGCTGATCAACGAGCCTCAGGAAGGCATCCATATTTTAGACAATACCAACCCATCGTCTCCGATCAATCTAAATTTCATCCCTATTGCAGGCAATGTGGATTTGGCAGTCAACAACAACATGCTTTATGCTGACAACTATGTGGATTTACTGGTTTTTGACATCAGCAACATCCGATCAATCAAACAGGTAGAGCGAGTAAAAGATGTGTTCAACCATATGTATTCCAATTCGGATACGGGAGTCCTTTTGACTTTCAAAGATTCTGTTGTCACCACTCAGTCAGAAAGGGGGATGATTGGCTTTTACGAAATGGATGGGCTTTCCAGCTTTGCTTCTAGTTTTTCGGGTGCTGCGCAAAGTTATGGGCAGGGCGGATCGATGGCCCGATTTACATTGATGAGCGGGCATCTGTATGCAGTGGATGATTACAGCTTAAGAGTATTTGATGTGAAAGAACCTGCCAAACCCAAGCACCTTCAAAACATTGACCTGGGTTGGGGGATAGAGACAATTTTCCCTTTTCAGGAAAAGCTGTTTATTGGTTCTAATACCGGCATGCACATCTATGATGCGAGCAAACCCTCAAATCCGATCAAAATGTCAGTTTTCCAGCACTTGAGAGCTTGTGATCCAGTTGTGGTCAATGAGAATTATGCTTTTGTCACACTTCGAAATGGAAACACCTGTTTTAATGGTAGAAATGAACTGCAAGTAATAGACATCAAAAATCTCAGAGAACCGAAACTTGTAAAATCTTATCCCATGTTAAACCCGCATGGTTTGGCATTATCAGGAGATCATCTTTACATCACGGAAGGACAGCATGGTTTGAAAAGCTTCCATGTCGCTGATGTGATGGGAATTGACCAAAACCAACTCGAATTTTTAAAATCCATGAAGTCAGTAGATATCATTCCCGGTCCAAAATCACTGATTGTCATCGGTCCTGATGGAGTTTGCCAGTTTGATTACAGCACTCCCGGTAAGCTAAAGCCTCTGAGTTGCATTGAAGTGAAAAATCCTGTTATAGTTTAGTCAAAGGCAGACCAGTTCATGTTTTCAAAGTTCTGGAATTGACCTTTCAGTCCATCTTTTCCACATAATCACAAAAAAAATGAAGGTGAGATTCTTGATTCCAGTCATTTTCATACTTTCTTTCATCCAATCCTTTGGTCAGGAGAACGTATATTTCAACCAGACAGAATTGGGTGTTTTGTTTGGAAATGGTGAAGAGGCTTGGACAGGAGTAGATAAAAAAAGAATAGACTTATCGTTAATCACTTTTCATGGAGTCAAAATCTCAAACAACCATGCTGTCGGTTTGTCGGTAGGATTTGATCAATACGAATCCCTTTCGGTCATCCCTTTTGCAGTAGGTTGGAGAGGATTTTTAGGAAAAGAAAATAGACCCCAGCTGATTGGAGGATTTGATTTTGGCGGCGGCTCAGCAGTCTTGGAGGATAAAGAAAAAACCGAATGGTACGAAAGCTGGTATAAGGGCGGTGTCCTGGTCAGTCCATCAATCGGAGTTAAATTACCAGCCAGAAAAGGGGAAAGTTCACTCACATTAAGCTTAGCTTACAAAAGGCAAGAACTTGGATATTTCATGGGATTCTTTGAGCGAAGCGACAGCCCACGTCCGTTAACTAACACCAATCTTCTTCCTGGCTATAGTTCCATGACCGAAACTTCCTACCTTTTTCACAGCTTGGTTGCGAGGATGGGATTTATGTTTTGATCGATCGGCTATATCGAGCAATTAACTATCTGTTTCTAAACTTGACTTGGATTGAAGTACGGGATACTATTGGAAATAAATTCTGAATCTTCCCTAAAATCCAAGTCATCGCCTCTCGGAAAACCAAAAAAGCAATCATCGGAATTCTACCAAATATCTTTGTAAATCTGCTAAATTGAGAAGCTATGACCGAAAAAGAATTTTTTAGAATCCGTTTGTATTTTACAGGCTTTGCAACTCTAGCTATCGGAGCACTTTTAATTTGGAATCATTCCCATGGAGGTGTGCCAAGCCATCACGTACTGGCTGATGAAACGTTACCTCTTATTTCTAATTGGTGGGGAATTCTTGTAATTCCATTACTGACTTTATTTCTCACTTATCGCATTCAAAAGAGAATCTATCGTCCCGGTTATCAGGAAACATCTTCCTCCCTAAACCAAGTCCTATATGAGTTTTTAGGTGCCTTGTCCTTCGGAATACTGCTTGCAGTCTTTTTTACTTTAGGTAACTCGGATATGCCAGGTTATATGATTTTGGGACTGCTCCCGCTTGCACTTTTTTTTCCAATTTACCGGGCAGAATATCTGTTGGGATTTGTCTTCGGTATGACCTTCACTTTTGGTTCGGTACTCCCAACGGGCGTAGGTTCAATCCTTGTTTTGATCGGCGCTGGGATTTTCCTACTCATCAGACGAGGAATAATCTTTGTCGGTTCTAAGTTCATTACCAGTGTATCTCCTGTTAAAAAATAGTCTAGCAGAATGTGGATCTGAATAGCTCCATTGAACAAGAATTCACAAATTCAACTGGTAAGTATTAAATTGAGGTGGGTGCTAGAAGTCCTGACAGGCTATTTTCAACAAACTAAAAGCATTTATTTTAAAGACTGGTTAAATGGAAAATCTACCCTTCTACATCCCCCTGATTTTCGGACTGACAACAATTTTGACGGTTATATTTTTTTACAAGGCATCAAATTATTCAAAAGCAACATTACTAATTTTATTGAGTTGGTTGACAATACAAGCCCTCGTCGGTCTATCAGGTTTTTATAAAGTCACAGATACGATTCCGCCAAGATTTTTGCTCCTAATACTGCCTCCACTTTTATTAATCATCGGACTTTTTTCGACTTCCAAAGGGCGACAGTTTGTTGACAGGTTGGATGGGAAGACCTTGACAATATTACATGTAGTTAGAATTCCCGTTGAAATAGTTCTCTTTTGGCTTTTCGTGAACCAAACCATTCCTGAACTTATGACCTTTGAGGGAAGAAACTATGATATTTTATCGGGACTTACAGCTCCAATTTTTTTTTACTTTGGCTATATAACAAAGCAATTAGACAGGAAAATAATCTTGATTTGGAATTTCATTTGTTTGGGACTTCTTATGAATATTGTTGCAAATGCGATTCTATCAGCCCCATTTCCATTTCAACAGTTTGCTTTTGAGCAACCCAACATTGCTGTTTTATATTTTCCTTTCATCTGGTTGCCCTGTTGCATCGTTCCTTTAGTTTTACTTTCACACGTGTGTTCTATCAGGCAATTGGTAAATGAAGGACGGAAGAAAAACTTCAGCTAATCGAGGTGTAGGCTTAACCTTAACAAAAAAACCATTAAGGCGGGATCATATAAAATCGCGATATAGAATCAATTGACCTGGATTTTAAACCACTTCACTGCATTGTGGTAATAGATTTTGTCCACCACCTCGGTTGGCAGTTTTAATCCATGAAATGAACCTGTTACCACTTTATTTTCCATGATTTGGTCTGATACAAAGTAATTCCAATCCTGCTGCCAAGTGGCGAGCGCATTCGCTTTTACCCGTTCAGAATCCGGTGTTCCTGTGATTCCCAAATCAGTTCCATAAATCAATCGGTCCTGATATTTGATCATAAAATCGCGGACCTTTTTGTAGTCTTTTTGGCTTTGGAACTGCAAATGACCAATCCGTGCAGCCATGTCCACAGCCATGTTGGGAAAGCGGTCCAACCGCTTGGCAAGTTCGTCTACGTTCCATTCCAGACTTCCCAAATGTGCGCCAACAAAGCGTATTTCTGGAAATTTTGCCAGCAAATTATCCCTTGCCTCCACTTGTTGCTCATAGCTTGGATACTCAGGATGGAGGAACATATGATATTCCGGATGTTCTTTGAAGTAGGTGCGGTCGTTGTTGACAGTCATTTCTTCCAGCGGAAGCCAGCAGTTTTTGGGTTCGCCCAGATGTGCCATCAGCGTCTTGTCCTGATCCTGAACAAATTGAAAAATCGGTTCCAGACGGGGGTGGTCCGCCATAATAAAGTTCCCGTTTTCATCCTTGTAAGTCATCCCGATGTTTTTCCAGATTTTGATTCCGATTGCTCCTTGATCAAAGGTCTTTTTGATCCGCTCAATTTCTTGTTCTGCCCAATCCGAATCGTTCCAGTTTTCTAGGGAAATAGTGGAAAGGAAGTCGATATGATCGGGATTATTAGCTTTCTGAAACAGTGCAAGACGAATCTGTTCTTCCAGTTTTGGGTAGCTCGGCACATCTACGCTTACTGTCAACAGGTAGAAATTGGCAGCCATTGCGGCATCAGTCAGCGCGGTACTTTCCGCATTATGATGGGTATGGGTATCAATCTTCCTCACCTTAGCAAAGTCCTCCGGTCTGTAGAAGTTTTCTTTGTCAGCACCAGCAAATCCTATCAAAGCAGGAATCAAGAAAGGAAGAATCAGATCAATCATGGCTAGGTGGGTTCATGGTTTTTTTGGGTTTCTCAAGTTAAAAAAATATGATCTGAGTATTTAACATTACCCATCAATTTCCAATTAAATGCTTCGCTCCACCTGCCTACATAAGATTTTCTTCCTTTCATTAAAGCTTAAAAACATTCCGATAAATTAAAATCAAAGGCAACCCTTTAAACCATGAAATTTCTAAATTCATTGAAATAAAACTCCCAGATCCCTCAGCAATGCCGAAACGTGAACAAACACCAACAGAGGAACTTGCCAATACGATTTCGCATGGATTTGGGCTGTTGCTGGGGTTGATTGGGATATATTTTTTGATTCAAAAAGCACCGGAAAATGGGGATGCAATGACATGGATTGGAGTGCTTTCTTTTAGCTTAGGCATATTAATGGTCTACATATTTTCTACCCTTTATCACGGATCAAAGAACCCTATCTGGAAGAGAAAACTCCAGGTGATGGATCATATCGCGATCTATTTCCTGATCGCAGGATCGTATACTCCCATGGTTTTGGCTGTTTTGAAACAGGAAAAAGCTATCATTTTTCTATCAATTCTCTGGGGCTCTGTTTTGATTGGCACATTTTTCAAACTCTTCTTTACCGGACGTTTCAAAATCCTTTCAGTGGTTATTTACCTGACCATGGGTTGGCTGGCTGTGTTTTTCATTCAGGATATTTTGGAAAAAATTTCGTTTTCAACCTTGGCCTGGATTGGCGCAGGAGGCTTGGCCTACACGATTGGGGTCTACTTTTACATCAACAGCCAAAAGCTCTTTTTCCATTCGATTTGGCATTTGTTTGTCTTGGCAGGGACCATCTCTCACTATGCAGCGGTGTATAGGATTGTGTGAATTAATTATCGGTTTTTATGAGTCAAAGTAATTCCATTTAGATTGAAAAGATTGTCTAGAAAGTGAGTAAAAGCTACCGAGGATTAAGTAGTAAAGGGCAGGAAAAATGAACGCGCTATAAAAAAAAATGTGCAGCCTTTAGAGCTGCACAATCCCGTAAAGGGAATTAAAGACTGCTTACACGCTTAGTTTTCCCTCTATTGAATCATCCATTGTTTTCCCACCTACTGCACTGACCAGCATTTTAATTCCAGCAATGGCATTGCCGTGCTTATTGTCCCAATAGTAGCCAGTCTCAGGAATAAATTTGATCACAGTAATCCTGGGATCATCAATGCCCTCCGTAAACCAAGCCTTGACAGTTGGGTCCCAGAGTTCCTCGATCTTTGCCCGATCATCTGTGATTTCGGCCCTTCCGTTCAGTTCAAGAAAATCCGAATACGAAGACCCTTGAAAATACAACGTGACATTCTTATCCTCGGCAAGTTCCATATTCTTATAACTGTCTTTTGCGCTGAAAAACCAGATATGTCCTGATTCGTCTGTTTTTTGAACTGACATAGGCCTGGACTTATGGGAGGCATTTAAATTAGCACGGGTGACAAAAAAGCAACAGCCTGCATTGTCTATGAGTGACTGGATTTTTTCTACAGCCTCAGGACCTGTCAGATCCTTTTTATTGGTTTCTATTTGTTGCTCATCGATAGAATTCATGGTTATGTTGGTTTGGTTTGGATTAAAAAATATAAGCTCCAATCCCCAAGACTGATCTAATTTTCGGGTTTATCCAAATTAGGACTTTTGATCCTGCCCAAATCATCATAAGTGACTAGTTGCATTTCCTTTACAGGATTATCAAAAGTAATTTCATAATAGTCAATCCCATTTTCGGTGTATTTTCTGATGTTTCTTATTTTGTCAGGAGAGGTTAAAGGATCTTTTTTAAGGATCAACATGAGAGGATCTGGCAATTGAAGGGTATCTCCCAGCTCAAATGACCCAAAAGGCTGGTTATCCTCCATCTCAGTATTTTCGTCTTCACCATCCGAACTGCCTTTTTCAGCTACCTGTTCTTGCATGGCTTCGGTGTAGGAATCCTTTTCCTTTCGATCACAGGAAAACAAAAGTGTCCCAAACAAAGCAGGAAGAATTATCAAATGTGTTTTCATACTAGTTGAGTTTTTAAGCCTTTACTACTCCATTCTTGGACTGCTCGGCTGATAGGTTAATATCAAAACCCTTTCCAAAACTTTTGGGTGGTAGACCTTTCAATTTCGAAAGCATTACCTCTTTATATAAACACAGAACAAGATTCCGTCAATTGCCAAATCAGACACTCATGAGTGTCAATTATTTCGGAAAAAGAAAAAGCTTCTGCCTCTTTTTCGAATATTCACTAAATCACACCTCGACTTTTTTGATTTCGATTCCAATTTGAATCGGTCTTCTATGATCCTGACTAAGGTTTGTATTTCCTCATTTTGTAGCAATTACTACCCAATGCCTGAAGAGGGAAAAAGGATTTTATGCGATTTCTTTAACAAGAGAAATCTCTTTACATCCTTCGAAAAATTCTGGACAAAATATTTCGGTCTAAACCATGAATTAAAAAAACCTTATTTACGCTTTTCTGCCAATAAGTGAATACTCTTTGGTCAATGGGTTGCCCGCCTGCTTCGGCAGGGACGACCAATGACCGAAGTGGTGTCTTCGCCATGATTGGCAAATCTTAAAATAGGTTTGGTTCTAACTAGTATAACTGTGTATATCCAATTTTACAAAAAGTCCATGCCTTTCTGCTTGGACTTTTCATTCTTCAGATTTCAGCCTTCATACTTTTCAAACTTTCTCCACCCACTCCACTCCGGTGTCTTTCCATGATCGGGAATTGGCGGATTCGATAACAGCTTCGCAAACTTTCTGTGTCTCAAAAGCATCTCTAAAGGTCGGATGACAAGGTTCTCCAGTTTGCAGGCTTAGAAAGAAATCAGAAACCTGATGAACAAAAGAGTGCTCATATCCAATGGACGTACCCGGGATCCACCAGCGATTCATATACGGGTGATCTCCGTCAGTCACGTGAATGGATCTCCAGCCACGGACCTGACTTTCGTCAGCATGGTCAAAGTATTCCAATCTGGTCAGATCGTGTAAATCCCAACGAATAGAAGCGTGCTCTCCGTTGATCTCGAACGTATAAAGTGCTTTATGTCCCCGGGCATATCGGGTTGCTTCGAAAAGGCCCAGCGAACCATTTGAAAAGTGGCAATGGAAGATACAGGCGTCGTCAATACTTACTTTTTGAACCTTCCCGGTACCTTGATGAACACGCTCTTTGACAAAGGTTTCGGTTACTGCAGAAACATCCGTAATGCCACCGTTCAGCCACATCGCTGTGTCGATGCAATGAGCCAGCAAATCTCCGGTCACACCAGAACCCGCTGCCTCTGCATCCAATCTCCAAAGTCCATCTCCACCCTGAGGAAGATCTGGATTGATAGTCCAGTCCTGAAGGAAGTTGGCCCGGTAATGGAAAATTTTACCCAGCTTTCCAGAAGCCACGATATTTTTGGCCAATGTCACAGCAGGAATTCTGCGGTAGTTGTACCAAACGGTGTTTTTGACTCCAGCTGCTTCAATAGCTTTTACCATGCCTTCCGCTTCGGCTACGGTTCTTGCCAATGGCTTTTCACAAAGGATCATTTTGCCTGCTTTTGCGGCAGCAATGGCAATTTCAGCATGTGAATCATTTGGAGTACAAATATCCACGGCGTCGATATCATCTCGTTCGATGATCTTTCTCCAGTCCGTTTCGATTGATTTGTACCCCCACTGATCTGCAAATGCCTGGGCGCGTTCTGCCTTTCGGGAGCAGCAAGCCTGAAGCACCGGATTGTATTCATATTCTGGGAAAAAGTCAGCCAAACGCTTGTAGCCATTGGTATGGATTCGGCCCATTAGCCCCGTGCCGATGAGTCCGATTCGAATTAGTTTTTTATTGCTCATTTTGATTGAATTTTAAAGTTTCAAAATTGAAAGATTTGAAAATTGGGTTGGAAGACTGAAAGGTGGTAAAGTAAAAAGGTTGTAAAGTTGTCAAGGTTATCATGGTTGTCAGGATGTGTAATTCAAAAGTCTTCAGTTTGCTTACTTCCTACCTCTTATTTTTTACTAATAACGACTCACCACTTACTTCTCACCCCTTCCATCCGTGTGCCTCCCGCACTTTAATCAGAGCAGCGAGAATATCATTCCATGTCTGCTGATTTTCCATGACTTGGTTGGGAAACATACACCCATCCCAGCAGATATGCTGGAAAGCCTTCGTTAATTGGCCTTTTTCGTCTCTCAGCCAATACCCAGCATCGTGAGCGATATCGAGCACGCCGTTTGGATCGGTGGCTTGACAATGACGTCCGGTTTTATCATGTGAGCCCGAACCGAATACGGATCCGTCGTTTTGTGCTACGTGAAAATCAATCGTCCAAGGTCGTAAAGCATCCGTGACAGTTTTCAAAGCAGACTTGATGGCCTCCCGATCATGTAGATCTGCATCAGCCGGAAGAATCCTGTTTTCCGGAGAATTATATCCCATCGTGTAAAGGAAGGTATGAGACATGTCGGCCTGAAAACCGATATTCGGACGATTCACCATTTCAAGCAATTCAACCATGTGTTTCCAGCTATGCATGGCGCCCCAGCAAATTTCCCCTTCTGCTGCCAATCTCTCTCCAAAACCTGCTGCGACATCACATGCCTCACGGAATGTTTCAGCGATCAGTTTGGTATTTCCAACCGGATCTTTCGCCCAATCCGAAACGCCTGCGGCGGAATCTATTCGCACGATTCCGTAAGGCCGAACTCCGAGTTCTTTGAGTTGCAGACCAAACTCACAGGATTTGCGAACCATATCCACAAAGGTCTTGCGCTGATCTGAAGTACCCATGGCTGAACCAGCCCAGATCGGAGCAACCAGTGAACCTACATTCAAATTTAATTTGGAGACTTTATCTGCAAGCTTTTTCGCCTCATCAGGATTATTCAAATCAAAATGTGGCTCCAACAAGCCAATATCTATTCCGTCAAATTTTACCCCGTTGACTTCAGCAGCGGCGGTCATTTCGAGCAAAGAATCAAATGGAATTACCGGTTCGGAATCGGGTCCTTTTCCGACAATTCCCGGCCAGGTGGCGTTGTGTAGTTTGGGAAAGTTGTTCATGATTAAAGAGTTATTGGGTTATTAGTTTATTTATATCAGATGCTAGATGTCCGATGACCTATGACCGATGTTTTGAGACGGGAGTTTGATTTAGATTTCTGACTTCAGACTTCAGACTTCAGACTTCAAATTTCTGACTTCTTACTTTACAATTAAATCCGGATTTCTTGGTCCAAAGTGCTTTAGCATTACGATCGGATCAGTTTTAGAATGATTGGTGATTTTCACACCGGCTTTCGCAGCTTTTTCACTCACGAAAAACTCGTCATTCGTCAACTGTCCAAAACGGATCAGAGCAGGAGTTTCGATATCCCAAACTCCCATCTTTCCGTGACCCTGCATCATGATCAAGCCATAAGCAGCAGCATCCTTGATCGTTACAGTTTGCCCGGGGAATATGGTCAATTCCTTCGCGCTGTAGTCATGAGAACGATAGCAAATCCAGGAATCATGGTATCCGGCAGCGTTCATTTTGGCTGCATCTTCTACCGGAATCGGTTCCATGTAGCGGGTTTCGAGAAGGTTTGGATTCACGTTCAGATCCCAGTCGATCATTTCCACGAGAAGATCATAATCCCCTACCCGGTCTTTTGGAGTAGCATTCCAAAGCAACTCATCCGGAATAATCGCCTCATTCACCAGGGATTGGTACATGGCAAAAATATCAGATGCTTTCTGTGGCTCGTACGTGCACAAGCTTCCCGGAGCGTGAAGCATTCCCGGAGGGACATCCCAACCTGTACCCGGCTGAAGTCTGAATGCCTGAGAGTAATTGGTGATTTTATTATCGCCTTTGTCGAAGTTCATGAGACATTCTTTGATCTGCTCTTTGGTCGTGCCCGGAGCAATTCCGAAGAACGTATAAGGAAAATCTCCCCCGTGGTTATTCACCTGAGGTGGATAGTAATATGCTTCAGGCTTTCCTTTTTGACCAGTTAACGCGCCAAATTCATCACTTGGATGGATATGGTGAGGAAGTGGCCCCATGTTGTCAAAAAACTTGGAATACATCGGCCATGCCTTGAATTCATCCCAAAGTCTGCTTCCGATGATTTCACTACCCAATTCATCCACCGCATCCTTCAGGAGAAACAAATCGGTTTTTCCGTTTTCTTCAAAAGCTATGTGACTCAAGCCTTCATTTTTGCTTGTCAATGGACCATTTTGAGCAGGTGTGGTAGAAGAAAACCAACGCTCGTCAATTCCTCCTCTGTTGCCTCCTAAAATATAATAATCGTCTGGATGAAGTTTGATTCTTCTGCCAGGAACGCAGAAAGATCGGGGAACCCAGGTAGGGGTCAATCTTAAAATTCCTTCTCCTTGTTCGAGTGCTTTTTTTGCTAAGCTCATAGTAATGTGGGGGTTATTAACAATCAATTTATTAGGTGTGAAATTTGGCTTCTATCTCATCTTTTCCGGTCAGGACTTGAATATCAAGGTCATATTGCCGGCTTTCTCCAGGCTGAAGAAATATCAATGTTCCGTCTTTTCTGGCTGCAGTTTGGCCGACAGGCGGGTGAGTTGCAGGTTCCAAGGCAGTTACATATTCATTTTTTCCCCAGTGCTGCCAATTGATCAGCCAAGGCATTTGCCTTTTTGAAAAGGAAATACTCAGCGCCAGTTGAAGGTTGTCATTTGCGTAGCCGCAAAGTACCTGATCATTTTCATCGGTTTTGGGATCAATGAAAGCCACATCTTCTCCAAATCCTGTATGCTCATCCATCGGAGCAGCACATTTGGTGAATTCATGTTTGAGATTGAAATCCGTGTTATTGGCATCGCTTGGTTTTGGTTTCCTTTCTCCCTGCCAAATGATCCGGGTTCCCTCATCAATCAGCGGCCATCCGCAATTGATATGGTACAAAATCATGTGAGGTGCAGGCGTATTTCCTCTGTTGGTCACTTCGTCCTTGATCCGAATTCCGGCTATGCCCAAGGTACCGGAAATGGTTCTCTTCAATTCAAGACATGGCCCAAAAGTGGTCGTCTCCTTGATCAAACCAACGAGCTGGAAATCGAGATTTCCTGAATGAATATCCGGCTGAGTGATTGAAATAAGTTCTGCGGGAGTATTGCTGTAGTTTCCGTGAAGGCCTCTTTTTCCGAATTCATCATCATTTGGCGGACCCATGAAAGAGATTCCGCAGGTCGTAAGCAAGCCACCACCAAATGATCGAAGCCAGTCGATTCCCTCATTGGAAAATTGATGAGGAGATACGGATCCTGCATGGCTGATCCATGCTAGACTATGCTGATTGAAGAACGTATCGAGGATATCCATTCCCCTATCCAGCACTACTTTATATCTCAGACCAGTTCCGGTATTGATCCAGGCAATGCGATTACCTCTTCCCGGACCATTGTCTAGAACTGAGGTTTCAATTCCACCCAATTGATGAGAATTGGAGATTTTATTTTTCCATCTGGCTTTGCCTGAAAGGTTCATTTTTGGGTTTTTTGACGGGATTGTAACCTATAAAAAAAGCCTTCTGAGACTATCCTGCTGTATATGGGTTGTCTAGAAAAGCTTGAAGTTAAGATAGGCAATTAGTAGAATCTTGTTTCGCCATTAGTCAAAAAATCTGGTCGAAAATTTGAGTTTTAAACTAGTTTGACTAGAAACTTCAATTCAGAATCTAGCAGTCAGATCTTGATCTCAAATTCTTAGGCTCCTATTTTTAAAAAGAAAAGAGCCTTTCGGCTCTTTTTAGGCATTCAATTATTTGCGAAAAAGTCTATTTACAACTTCTTCAGCATGATATTCTTAAACTGTACTTTCATGGGAGGACCGACATGCACCTGAAATCCCATCAGACCTTTTGCCCTGTGGTTTTTCGCATCATCATCTAAGACTTCGCTCATCAAAGTGCCATTCACATAGTGTTGCATTACATTTCCTTTGGCTACGATGCGGATAGTATTCCATTCCCCTTTTTTGATCAAAGCGCCAAGTTCATCGCGGTTTCCAAGTTCTGAAACAAGGTTCAGGCCTTTCCAGGCATTTCTCTCTACAAACCCACGCGTTTCAGTGATGCTATCCGGCTGACTTGTGATTCGGGTTTTCTGACCACGATAAGCCAAGGTTGTTCGCTTACGTTCCTCGTAGTTCTGACCGGTGTAGCGATTGGCCCCATCAATATCTGCCTGATGACCACGGAGGGCAAAGGGGAGCTCGGTAAACCGGTCGCTCCTGTATTGAACTCCGGAGTTACCCGCTTCAGAGATCCAGTAATCCACCTTCAGTTCGAAATCTCCCGGTTCACCACCTTTCCAAATGATGAACGTATTGTTTTTCAAGACCGTCTCCGGAGTGATAACTCCTGTTATTGCTCCATCTTGTACGGACCAATAAACAGGATCAAACTCCCAGCCATCCAGGGTCTTTCCATCAAAAATGGATTTAAACTCATCGTTAAGCTTGATTACATCTGAGACTTCGAGTTTTCTTGCTCCTGTAGATTCTGAATTTTTACAAGACCATAATCCACCAGCAATCATACCCAATGAAAGGCCATAAACTGCGAGTTTACCTAGTTTGGATTTAATTTGCATCCTCATTGTTGTGCTGGGGCTGTCTTATATACTTCATGATCAGGATTACCTCCAGAAAGAAGGTAAGCCATCAAGTCTCGCAATTCTTCAGGATTCAGCCTGTTGATCAAACCAGGTAGCATGATAGATACTTCCGAGTTTTTGGCGATTCGAACTGTATTTTTTGGTACAGTACGGATGTCATCCGGAGAGAAGGGATTTTGAGACATGAAATAATTCGTATCGTCTTCATCCGTCAATCTTCCTACTACAGATCCACCATCTTTCAATTCTAAAGTAGTAGCGTGATATTGCTCTGAAATAACAGCAGATGGATCGATCGTAGATGTCAGAATATCTTTAGCAGAGAACCTCGTGCCAAGCGTACTCAAATCAGGACCAATTGCACCCCCTTCACCTTGTATCACATGGCAAGATTGGCAAAGAGTAGCTGCATACATTGCCTTTCCTTTTACCAAGTCTCTGGCCACAAGGGTATCCATTAATGGAAGAGCTTCTTCTAAAGTCCATCTTCTGCCCGGACCTTCCGGCTGCACACCGGTATTAGCCAAGTCATTTCCACTTTCTGTCAACAACTTTCCTCCTGACATTTCATCATACTTTGCAAAATCCGCTTGGGCAACATGAGTAAGTGCCATCTTTCGGGCTCTGTCTAGGAAGCCTACGTAGCTTCTTCCTCCTTTGTAATTAGTGAGGGCGTTGTTTACCCATTTGAAATATTCTTCCTGCCTTGCGGGAGTCCAGCCGGTTTCAGCTCCTCCCAACACAGTAGCAAAATAAGTCTGCTGAGCAGGCGGCATATTTGCAAGCATATTGGCGATGTCCATACCGTACTGTGGATTTCTCATGATCAGATCCGAAGAAGAAGTATAAGTCTTCTGATAGTTTGGATCGTCTTTGGCATCTTTAAGCAAAGCCAACGTTTTTTCAACTGCAGAAGGAGCTTCCAAGTGCACCATCAAAACGCTCATGGTACGATCCAGAAGATTGTCTTTTGCAGGGAAATTTGGATCAAGATAAGCGATCAACTGATTCTTAACGGCCCCATTAGGGTCTCCTTGTCTGTATAGAATTAATTCAAAAGCTCTTAACAAATCCTGCTTTCCTTTGGTATCTAATGAGCCATAATTGATGGCCATTAAGGCCTGAATCATAGGCTCTGAACCGCCTTTACCTGCATGTCTCGCCATTGCGATCATCAATTGAGTCAAAGTAGCAGGATCTTTTTCTGCCAAAGCTTTCGCTTTCCAAGAAGCCAATGGCTGATGCTCAACTACAATTCTTGCGGCATATTGAACATGCCTGTCTTTATGTTTAAGGTTTGGCCAGGCCAAATCAAGAGCTGATGCAGGAGCACCGTCAAAGTGAAATTCTTCTAATTGCTTTCTGAGTTTTGCTTCTTCAGGCAGGTCGGCTGCCAATAAAGGTTTCTTTTCGTTTGAGTCAATATCACCACCATAATAAACTCGGTAAAGATCAGACTCAAGCCTTCTTCCACCAGTCATAAAGTACATCGCTCCGTCCGGACCAATTTCCCCATCTGTCAAAGGAAGAGGAGATCCGGAAATAAACTCTTCAGTCTCTGCCTCATACGAAGCACCTGATGGAGTAAGGTGAATTCCATAGATGATACCGAAACTCCAATCGAATGCATAAAGAGCAGTTCTGTATTTCTCAGGGAATTTCGCATTGGTTCCAAACATTAAGTTGGTTGGAGATCCTTGACCCAAATTGACAACTGCAGGCAAGTTATCCGGATAGTTAGGCGTCCACTTGGAGTTGCCTGTTCTCCAACCAAATTCACTTCCGCTTGTCACATGATTGATTCGGGTAGGTCTGTACCAAGGCATTCCAAAATCCCACTCCATATCCGCATCATAGGCAAACATATCTCCTGCTTCATTGATCGCAAAATCAAATGCGTTTCTGTAACCTGCAGAAATCAATTCCCAGTTTTTCCCTTCCGGATCAATTTTAGCAATCCATCCTCCCGGCGCCATTCTGGTATTGGCATGTCCTCTTGGATCCTTAATCAAAGGAAATAAGTTATCCTCATCCCATACTTTTGGAAGTCGGTAAGCATTCATTTCAGGCACATCAACATGATTTCCTGCAATGAGATAGATGGATTGTCCGTCAGGTGAAACCTTCATACTATGTGGACCATGCTCTCCAGGCTCACCTGTAAATGCCCTTACCTGAGTGACAGTTTCAAATTGATCATCACCATCCAAATCCTGAATTCGGTAAAGGCCGGTGCCTTTTTCAAAAGTTTCGTTCCCATTATGATTCACCATTACATAAATACTGTTGAATGCATACAACAAACCCTGTGCGTAGCCCATTCCCACCTGTGGCTCGGCTACATTTCCGATGATTAGTTTTTCAATTTTTGGGGCTAAAGAATCAGATCCAATTGGTGGAATCTCCAATCGGTATAGGAATCCATACTGATCAGCTGTAATGAGTCTTTTTTTGTCATCAAAAGTCATGGCAACCCATGATCCCTGATCCATATCCCCTGGGCTATAGATATGCTCCGCAACAAACCCTTCCGGTAGTTTCAGTTTATCGATTTTTGGGTTTCCTGAGAGTTGGGACTTTTCTTCCTCCTTTTTTGCGCACCCGATCGAAATCAAGATCAATGCTGAAAATAAGAAGAGGTTTCTTATTAATTTTTTGTGATACATATGGTTTGGGTTATTTAAGGAATTCAAAATAAAAACTCGAGTTTTTTATAACTCTTAAATTGGTAATTAATAGATCGAAAATAAAACCATTCACGAAGTATAATTGCTTCCTATCAAATTAAATATTGAGAAAATATAAAGGAAAACTTTTCAAAATTGACCTAAAATAACCCAACACCAATAGTCAGAAAACGCTCCATCTACCAGTGTTGGGTATTTTTATTTAACTATTATACTTTTAGAAAAACGGACTCAAATCAGATTCTGCGGCCGGAAGCCCATAATATTTAGACAAATTGGAGAATGAGTTTGATCTCGGGATTGCTCCATTTACCGGCGGATAATAATAGGCCAATGGATTTGCCACTATTCTCTTACCGTAAGGGACAATTATTTCCTGAATCCTACCTGTTCTGGTAATATCAAACCAACGCTTGTTTTCAAACGCAAGCTCCACCCTTCTCTCTTTGAAAATCGCTTCTCTCAGATTAGCTTGTCCTGCAGCAGTAGTATTTGCCAAACCAGCTCTGGTTCTCACTTGGTTCAAGAAAGGAATTGCATCCCCACTTTTACCTTGCTCATTTAAGGCTTCCGCCAAAAACAATAGCGTTTCAGCATATCTGTAGATAGGCCAGTTGGTACCATGATTGCCATGAAGAGAATGAGTTTTTGCAAACTTCTTGATGTATGGATAGTTTTTGTCGGATCTGAAGCTACCGGCAAGCAGCACATTTCCAATAGAAGCATCTTTTCTCAAATCACCCGGCTCGTATGCAGCAATAATATCCGGAGTAGGAATATTATTTCCTTCACCATCGAGAGGCTGAGTGTTAGAAGTTCCAGTAATTGGTTTCAACTCAGCCGGGCTGATTGGTCTTGGCATGAAGTTGTAAATAAAACTTCCATTCAATCCTGCAGCACCTTCCAAATACTGGACTTCAAAGATAGACTCCGCATTATTTTTATTCGCGACGTTCTCAGAAAAAGCGTTGGCGTAATTAGGAATCAGAGAATACTCATTACTGCTAACTAGTTGCTTTAATAATGCCTCTGCCTTAGCCCAATCTTTTTGAACGATATAAACATTGGAAAGCAGCATTCTGGCAGCACCTGAAGTAGCTCTTCCTGGCTGCTGAGTAGGTTTAGGAAGCAGTAATGGAATTGCTGCTTCTGCATCTTTGACAATCTGAGCATAAATTTCTGCTTCTGGAGAAAGCGGCAAAGCAGATTCTTCTCTGTTCGGTACTGGCTCAAGGTGTAATGGCACACTTCCAAAATACCTGGCAAGTTCGAAATAGGCATAGGCTCTCAAAAAGAGGGCTTGTCCTTTCAGATTATCCTTAGATGCCTGAGGCATTTCAACATCATCAATCAGGTCCAAAATCTGATTAACGCGTGCAATTATCAGGAAATCTTGACGATATTGGTCAAGGACGTGGACATTTGAGGAAATACCATTTGAAACTGGATCAGAAAAATCCGCCAAATCTTCCTGCTGCTCAGTAGCACCGAACAGAATATTTCGGGCATAGTAGGTATTATCCGAGTGCTGCTCTCCTAATAAGTAGGACCGATTATTTGTAATTGCACGAAGTGGAACATAAGCTGCATTCACAGCCTGTTGGAAATCATTCTCTGTTTTGAAGAAAGTGTTCGAGCTTAGCGAAGTTTCCGGAACTATCGTCAGAAATTCCTCACAACCGGTGAGAAGCAAGCCTGCGGTAAGTATTGTTATGATATGTTTTTTCATTTTTTCTCTGGGATCAAAGTTGAGTGATCAAGGATTAAAAATTAATGTTAGCACCGATAGTGAGTGTTCTCGGTACAGGGTAGTTTGACAAGTCAACGCCAGGGCTTAAGTTGCCACCATCTCCTTGTCCGTTACTCTGTGAACTGACTTCAGGATTTGATCCACCCCAATACTTGGTGAATACAAATACGTTTTGAGCTGAAGCATACACTCTTGCTGATTTCAAAACCTTTGCCCATGCACCAAATGTGTAACCTATCGTGATATTTCTGATCGTGAAATAAGATGCGTCATAGATGAAATTACTGTTGTTCCAGTCTCTCTCTATACCCGTCACGTTACCACCACCTGTTGAAGTACCGAAGATTCCATCTCCAGGATTTTCAGGGGATTTGAAACGGCGACTCATTCTCTCAACCATGTTGAATACACCATCTGCGTTAGCAGTACTATATAAGTGTCTCATCAACAACTGATTTCCGTAAGATCCTGACGCTACGATACTCGCATCCCACGCTCCAAAAGTGAAGTTGTTAGTGATACCATAAACGAATTTTGGAAAAGGATTTCCTATGATCGCTCTGTCATCTTTGTCTCCACCTCTGGTAATGATACCGTCACCATTTACATCTTTCAGTTTGATACTACCCACAACTGATCTTCCTGGTACCTGCGGATTGTTAGCCAAATCCTCAGCATTCATGTAATTTCCTAATTTGATGTGTCCATAAAACTGGCCAAATGGCTGTCCGACCTGTGTAATGTGGAACGATCCGTAAACCCGGTCGATTCCATCCGCCAATGAAATTACCTCATTCCTGTTGAATGAAATATTCGCGTTGGTGGTCCATCTCAATTTCCCGGTTGTATTAACAGTATTGACGGAAAATTCATGACCCCAGAATTTAATTTCTCCGATGTTATCATTGAAGTTGCTGAATCCCGCTTCTTGAGGAACCTGAACAGCATAAAGTAGATTGGTTGTATTCTTGGTATAGAAGTCATACACGAAAGAAACTCTGTCATCCCATAATCCCAAGTCCAAACCGATATCAAATTGTTGGGTAGTTTCCCAGCCTAGATTGCTGTTTGACAAAGAAGTTACCGCTGCACCCGGCACATTTGTATTTCCAAAAACAGCGTTGATAGTATTATTTACCAAAGCATATTGGGTGTAGTTACCGATGTTGTTGTTACCTGTACTACCAATACTTGCTCTGATTTTCATAAATGAAACTCCTGAATTGTTTGCCAAAAACTCCTCGTCGGAAAGGACCCATCCTGCTGAAACGGAAGGGAATACACCCCATCTATTTTCTGATCCAAATCTGGAAGAACCATCACCTCTCACTGAGGCAGTGAAAAGATACTTTTGTTTGAAATTATAGGTCAATCTTGAAAAAACAGAAGTCAAAGCCCACTCTTCCACTCCTGAGTTGGTACCACCTCTGTTGATGTTGATAGCTCCCTGAATAGTTGGAAGTCTGTCATCTGCATAGGTGTCAGCCTGAATTCTGCTCCGATCACTTCTGAAATTCTGATTTGAGAATCCACCTAATAATTCAAAATTATGATCTTTGATGCTTTTTTGCCAGGTGACAGTATTCTCATTCAACCAAGTAAAATCTTTGAAATTCTCTCTGATTGAAACTGCAACTGTTGGCAATGCAACGTTGATCGCAGAAGTAGCTGTCGAAGGATTGAAGAAGAAGAAATTCGAGTTTCTGGCTTCTACGTTAAAAGTAGATTTGAAAGTCAATCCTTTAATGGGCTGGTATTGCACATATGCATTGGAAAGAAGGCTAATGGATTTGGTTTCATTAGTCAATTCCTGTGCAGACCTTATCCAGTTTGGATACGCGAAGATATTACCAGTATTTGCAGGAAATCTATTGAAAGAAGTTAACGAACCGTCTTCATTGTAAATAGGCATGATTGGCCAGGTATGCAACGCATTGAAAAGGATACCTGTACCTCTGTCACCATCTGTTCTTGGGACATTATCAATTATATACTGCGGTGCAATATTTACTCCGATTTTGACTTTGTCAGATACCAGGTAGTCAGTATTCATTCTCAGAGAGAATCTTTGATAATCCGTATTTAATACCACACCCTGCTGATCAAATACACCTAAAACAACAGCTGTATTTACTCTTTCCTTATTGGAAGTCAACGTCAAGTTGTAACTGGAAATTGGTGCTGTTTGCAACAATGCATCATACCAATCATTGGTTTTTCCCTCGTAGCTCGCTGGATTTTGATAAATTTCCGGAACAGCCTGACCTGCGGCCTCATAATATTCCTTCTTGAATGTTGCGAATTCAACAGCATCCATCATTTCAAGTCTTCCTTGCTTTGGCACTTCCTGAAATCCAGTGAACATATTCAGGGAAACATTGGTCTGTCCGGTTTTACCTTTTTTGGTTGTGATAATCACCACACCGTTTGCAGCTCTGGAACCAAACAAGGCAGTAGAAGCAGCATCTTTTAGGATAGTGATCTCCTCGATTTCATCCGGGTTGATTGCGTTGATATCTCCCGTAATTGGGAACCCATCTACCACGTACAAGGGATTACTTCCCCCGGATACAGAGAGTTGACCCCTGATTCGCACGTTCATTCCTTTACCTGGCTGACCTGTGGTTTGGTTAATTTGCACACCTGCCAATTTACCCTGAAGTTTTTGAGCAACGGAAGAAACCGGCATGTCCGCAAGTTCTTTTGAACCGATAGTTTGTACTGCTCCTGTCAGTTCCTTTTTGATTTGGCTACCATATCCGACAACAATTACTTCGGAAAGATCAGAAGTAGAGTATGCGAGGGTTAAGGTTAAATCTCCCTGATTGGCTTGAACAAGGATCTCTTTCGAATTAAAACCAACGAAACTCACAACCAAGGTTTCACCAACCGAAGCCTCCATATTGAAGCCTCCATCGATATCCGTGATTGTGCCTCGCTGAGTACCTTTAACTATGACCAAAGCACCAGGAACAGGTTCGTTATCT
>JBKJKX010000078.1:0-4284 GCA_046597285.1 Algoriphagus sp.
ATTTTTTCAGGCATGAAATTAAGCATCGCTTTTCTCAGGACATTTTTACCGTCATCAAATTCCTGATAGGTTTTCTTTCGCTTGCTAAATTCATTTTCATCGATTTTAAGCATTTGCTCCAGATTTCCCAGCTTATACTTTACTGGTATTTTTTGTGCAAAGTCAACGAGGTCATTATCTAAAAAAGGAAATCTCTCCTCCAAACCATTCGCCATACTCAGTTTGTCTCCAACTAAAAGTAGACCCGGTAAAAAAGTCTTAGCCTCAAAATACAAGGAATTGTTAATATGGTCTTCTGGCTTCTCATAGCGAAGTTTATCATTGAAAGTGAAAACTCTTTCAAAGACCTTTTTGGGATGGGTAAAATCAACTGATTTTCTTACTTCTGGGTTAAAAAGTTCCTCCCGTTGATGATCGGGGACTAGACGTTGCCAAAATTCGTAATACATGTCAAAAAATTCCCGCTGACTTACTGAGCGAAAGATTCGATAATAGCGCCAAGGATACCCACCAAAAAGCTCATCCCCTCCGGTCCCTTGGAGACAAACCTTAACAAACTTTGAAGCTAGTCTCGATATATAATAGTTGGGGTAGGACATTCCTACCCGAAGATCCTCCAAATGGTAAACAACTCTTGGTAAAGACCAGCGAATATCCCCAGCGTTTAACACTTGCTCGTAATGTTCGGTTTTGAAGAAATTTGCCATTAGCTCGGCATCTCTTCGCTCATCGTAATTTGCCTCGACACCAGTCACTTCACTCATGTCAAAGCCACAAGTGAATGTAGTGAGTCGCTTAACATGCCTACTAGCCTGAGCAGTGATTGAGCCAGAATCCATTCCACCAGAGAGATATGATCCCACCGGAACATCTGCTATCATTTGCCTTGAAACTGCATTTTTGAACAAACGTTCGGTTTCATTAATGGCATCTTCAAAGGTCAACGAATCATCCTGGAATGAGAAATCATAATCCCACCAGGATTGGTGTTTGATTTGAGTGGTCTCAGACGTGATTTTGACTGTGTTTGCAGGAGGCAACATCATTACCCCTTTAAAGAGGGTATTGAAGCTAAACATATTTTGGAAAGTGAAATATTCATTCAACCCTTCCAAATTAAGCTCCACTTTAAATTCAGGGTGCTTGATGATGCTTTTGACCTCAGAGGAAAAAACAAGAGTCTTCCCAGTAAACCAATAATAAAGTGGCTTTACTCCAAACCTATCTCTAGAAAGGTAAAGACTCTGCTCAGACTTATTCCATGCCCCAACAGCAAACATTCCATTGAGTCTTTTGAAAAAAGAAGGACCAAAGGCCGCTAAGCCTTCTACTATAACTTCAGTATCGGTAGTGGAAATGAACTCATGACCTCTTGATCGGAGCTCTTGTTTCAATTCTAAAAAATTATAAATACAGCCATTAAATACGACTATCCAATTTCCATCTTTCGATGACATGGGCTGGGAACCTTTTGGTGAGGTATCTAAAATAGCAAGTCTTCGATGGGCCAAGGCAATCTGATTATCTACAAAATAACCCTCTCCATCGGGTCCTCTATGAGCAATTTGTTGGCTCATTGATTTCAGAGCGGAGAGCCCAAAAGGTTCTCCATTTAGATTATAAACACCAAGTATTCCACACATACTATAGAGACTTCAGAATGGCTACTACATAGGCAAAATCATCCAGATCCATGCGATTGTGAAGTGGAATGGACATAGAATAATCATTTGCTATCTGAGCCCCAGGGAAGTCTGAAGGTTGGATTTGGTATTTTTCTTTATAATAATTTAACATGTGAACAGCATGTGTTCCAGGCCTTGTCGAAATTCCTTTTTCTTGAAGAATTTCCATAATCTCATTTCGAGATGCAGGCGCTTTTGATTCATCTACCAATGTCACAAAGGATTGCCAACCATGGTGGTATTGTTGACCAAATGTTGGAGTGGTAAGCCAATCTATTGTGCTCAGCTGATCCGTGTAATATGCAGCCCATTGAGCCCTTTCATTTATGAATTTATCTAGTTTTTTGATCTGTACTACACCTACAGCCCCTTGCAAGTCAGTCATCCGATAATTATATCCTAGCATATTAAAATCCGGCAAAATGTAGGGTCTAGGCCCATGATGTCTTTGCTCTTCTGATATGGAGGCTCCATGATTTCTAAGCATTCCCAATACCTCAGCCAATTTATCGTCGTTGGTGGTGATCATGCCTCCTTCTCCTGTGGTAATAGATTTTCGTGGATGAAAACTAAAGCACCCCATAGTCCCGAGTCCTCCAGCAGGAGTTCCTTTGTATCCCGAACCGGCTGCGCATGCTCCATCTTCAATAAGAGGAATAGACCCTGAAATATTTTTGATTTCGTCCATATCGGCACATAGACCAAAAAGATGGACAGGGATGATGGCTTTTGTATTGGGAGTAATCCTTTTAGAGAGGTCTTTGGGATCGATATTAAAAGTCACAGGATCTACATCCACGAATACAACTTTGGCTCCACAATAAATCACCACGTTGGCAGTGGAAACCCAAGTAAATGCTGGAACTATTACTTCATCTCCAGGCCCAACCCCTAGTGCCACAAGGGCTAAATGCAGCGCTGTTGTAGCACTGGTTACTGCTAAGGCATGTTTCACTTGATGTCTTTCAGCAAACAAGTTTTCAAATTCTCGAACTTTGGGACCTGAAGTAATCCATCCACTCATAAGTGGCTCTTTGGTTGCTTCCCATTCCTCTATTCCAGTCACTGGAAGTGATATTGGTATATTTCTTTTTTCTAAAAGATTCATTTTGAGATCATTTACTTAAAAATTATAGAGACCTTAATCAGCCCTTATCGACGCCAGTTGCAATTCTCCAATCAATCAATTTTTGAATTCCTTCCCGAAGACCGAATTTGTACAAGAACCCAAGTTCTTCCTCAGCTTTTATCCTAGACCCGATTCGGTTTTGTACCAAAGCTCTGGCGTCATCTGCAGAATAAGGCTTATAAATCACTTCAAGTTTAGAGTTTTTAAGTTCCAATATCAGATTGCAAAGCTCACGTATAGAAGTTTGAACTTCCGTTCCCACATTATACATTCCGAATTTCACATCGCTTTTAAGGGCTTGAACATTACAAATGGCCACATCTTCCACATAAATGAAATCATAGGCTTGGCTTCCATCCCCATTGATTGTCGGAGATTCATTCGCCTCTATTTTGTTGAGCATGATCGGAACAACTCCCGTATAAGCAGCAGTCTGATCCTGATGCGGTCCATAGACATTCATATATCGCAATCCAATTATCTGAAGTCCATATCGATCATTAAAAGCTGCTGCCATTGCTTCTCCAGCAATTTTTGTAGCTCCATAGAAATTTTTATTGTTGAATGGATGGGATTCTGTCATCGGAAGTTCCACTGCATCACCATATACAGAAGCAGAAGAAGACCAAATCAACTTTTTGATTTTGTGTTTTACACATGCTTCAAAAACATTGAATGTCCCCGCAATATTCACTTCAAAAGCAGTTCTAGGAAAATCTTTGCAATGCAAAAGCCACATAGCTGCAAGACAAATCACATAATCTTTTCCTGCCACAGCCGTATCCAGAATGTCTATTTCTCTCACATCTCCTCCTATTGGGAAAATGCTGCAACGTGGATCTTTAAGTTGCTCCTTTAAATAATCTTTTTGTCCTCTTGCGAAATTGTCATACACTACGACTTCAGCCACTGATTCTTTCAGAAGCTGTGCTATTACAAAACTTCCAATAAAACCTGCCCCGCCGATAACGAGGACTTTTGAATCTTTTAATTCCATAAAACTTGTTTTTATTAATTTTGAAATGGATGCTTGGCTAATTCTCCAGCAGCTAAAGGATGAAAATCCCCTTTCAGACCGATTGCTTCCATATGTCGAATGTCATGAACAATCTGAATACTAGGCATGGCTTCTTCTAATCCAAATCCTTCCCCATTTAATACATGCTGATAGCTATGGGTATGTAGTTCGGTGAATCCATCGCTAAATTCGATCTCCTCCCCTTCCATTGTCAAAGAACGGAAAGTCTTCCCTCCTTTGGCTTTCACATGATTTGGTAAGGTGTCTGCGTTGATACTTAAAAACCAACGAACGCGGGCTTTTTCTAATTCAAAAAAGCCACCTGCTCGATCATGAGCATGCACATGAACCACATTCTTTTTCACAGCTCCAAATACCCAAGTCAACATATCGTAAAAATGAACTCCAATATTGGTAGCAATTCCACCAGATTTACTGACATCACCTTTCCA
>JBKJKX010000053.1:0-14373 GCA_046597285.1 Algoriphagus sp.
ATTGCATTAAAAGTGAACTCCAAGTCAAAAGAAACGTATGTTAATTATTGAAAAAATATTTTTTATCGAAACTGAAGTTTACACTTATCAATAAGTATCTTGAAAATTTTTAATAGCAAAATTGTTATATTAAAAAAAAAATTACAGCAATTTCAAAAGTTAGAATTTCCCCCAAAAACCTACTTATTCCCATATATTTGGGATATTAATCATAATATTTTTCATTTCAACTCTTTGATTTTTTCGAAATTCACGATTTTAAATTTGATTAAAATTTAAGTAGATGCTAAGAATTAAAATCGACAATGTCTCCCTTGAAGGAGAACTTACTTTTCCGGAAAAACCTTTAGGTCTTATCATATTTGCCCACGGAAGTGGCAGCAGCAGATTCAGTCCAAGAAACAGACTTATTGCTAAATTTCTTAATCTGAATGGGTTTGGGACTTTTTTGTTTGACCTCCTGACAGAAAAGGAAGACAAAGATTATAAAAGTCAGTTTGATATTGAGCTACTGTCCAAAAGGCTGGAAAAAATGACCCGGTATTTGATAGAATTGCCGAAGACTAAAATTCTACCCGTCGCCTATTTTGGGGCAAATATAGGGGCAGCATCAGCACTGATCGCAGCTTCAAAACTTCAAAATAGAGTCAAAGCGGTCGTTTCTCGGGGAGGCAGGCCGGACATGGCTAATGGATATTTGCAAAATGTTAAAGCTCCTACACTCTTAATTGTGGGACAATTGGATTTTGAGGTTTTAATTCAAAATCAACAAGCATTTGAAGAAATCGCCGGGCCAAAAACCCTGAAAATAATTAATCGAGCAACTCATTCTTTTGAGGAGCAAGGCACAATGGAACAGGTAGCAGACTTGTCATTAGAATGGTTTAAGCAACATCTTGGTCAAAAAACTAAAAAATATATCTCTTGAGATTTTAAGTTTTTTACCTAAAATAGATCAACCTAATTTGGTCAATGGAATGAATCAGGCCAATCATCTCAGATAATTAATGCCTGCTCCCTTCGATCACTTTGAAAATATGAAGCACTGCCGGGAAGATTGCATCCATCGATTCTGCTGCTCCTTTTGTAGATCCAGGTAAAGCCAAAACCAAAGTCTCCCCGATCAATCCCGCTACACTTCTGGAAAGCATCGCATATGGGGTTCGCTGTTGCCCATAGGTTCGGATCGCTTCTTCGATACCCGGAATTTGCTTCTCCAGAATAGGCAACAAAGCCTCAGGAGTCACATCTCTAGGCGAAAGCCCTGTTCCGCCAGTAAAAATCAACAGGTCAATTCCTTTCCCGACGAGTGTTTGAGCAGTATTTCTTATCACAGAAATTTCATCCGGGATCACTTGATAAACAAGAACTTCAACTTTCCAGCCGTTGAGTTTTTCGATGATAGTTTTTCCTGATTGGTCTTCATTTTTTCCTGCGGAAATGGAATCAGAACATACGATCACTGCAGCTTTGATGGAAACTTCTGGATCCTTTTTAAAGTCAGTTTTTCCTCCTTTTTTCTCCACCAAACTTATTTTCTCAATACTGATTCCCTTGTCGATCGGCTTAAGCATATCGTACATCGTCAGCGCTACGACCGATGCCGTATGCATAGCCTCCACTTCCACTCCTGTTTTATATACGGTATGAATTTCTGCCAAAATAGTAATCTCCATCTCTCCGATTTCATACCTGATTCCGGTGTATTCAATTGGTAAAGGATGGCAATCTGGAATCATATCAGAGGTCCTTTTGGCTGCAAAAAGCCCTGCAGTTTTTGCCATTTCGAGCACATCCCCTTTCGGCACGGTTCGGTTTACTACCGCTGCGATGGTTTCGGGAAGGCTTACTTTGAGAATAGCCTGAGCTATTGCCTTTCGAAGTGTGGTGCTTTTTGCGGTGATATCGATCATTGGGAGAAATCATAAGAGGCTGGAAGGCCGAAGACGGAAGACGGAAGACCGAAGAAATCAAAAACCTGAATTTCCAGGAAATTTAAAATGAATACACATTTACAAACTAAATTACAGTTAATCATAATCAGGTATTTACTTTCCAGACGTGGTTTTCGCTGTCGAGTATCTCTTTCCCCCAAACCGGTAGTTCAGCCTTGATTCGCTCCACAAGCTCATCACAGGCATTCATAGCAGCTTTTCGGTGTTTGGATGACGTAAAAACAAACAGACAAATCTCCCCTGCTTTCACTTCGCCCAGGCTATGGTAAATATGCATGCAAGACAAGGGATATTTCGCGAAAACAGCCTCACGAATCTCAAAGGCTTTTTCCAAGGCCATTTCCTCGTAAGCCGAATAGTCGATGGCAATCACTTTTCCCTCAGGCTTCACATCCGATCTGACTTGCCCCAGAAAGATACTGTGACCTCCGATATCAGTTTTGGTACTGTGATTGGCGATGGACTTGGCAATCGAATCGGGTGAAATCGCGCCTTGAACAAAGATGTTTTTGGGTGTTCGCTTAATTTCCATAAGTCTTGGATTCTTCTTGTTTCGAAAGGAATGCGGCGAGTCCGCCTTTTATGGAATAAATACTTTTTCCCGGTAAGATTATTTGAAGTTCTGTAACTGCTTTCATACTTCTGATTCCGCTCTGGCAAAATAAGAAAATCCCACCGGATGCCAGCAGGCTCTTGGATTCTTGTATTAGCCTTGACATGGGCAAATAAATGATTCCGGCTCTTTGCAATTTCGGCATTTCCGTATCTTCTCGGATGTCTACGAGGATGCTGTCAGAATTCAATTGGCTAAGTGCAAAATCCCAATCTACAGATGGAATTGTTTCGCAGGAAAGCGAATAATCTTTTTTCCAGAATGACTCAAAAGAATCTGGAATAAGTTTCTTCATTTCAGAATTAGAATTGAATTCTATTGTATAGGTATGGTAATTTAAACTATTGAAAAACAGTATTTTATTTTCAAGTGATTCTGCATATCCTGTCAAAACTTTGATTACTTCAGTTGCCATCATGATTCCAATGATCCCCGGTAAAACTCCCAAAACTCCTGTCTCATTGCAGTTGGGAATCTCCGATGCAGCCGGTGGATTTGGATATAAATCCCGGTAATTAGTACCTCCTTCTTTCGCAGAATTAAAGACCATAACCTGTCCTTCGTGCTCATAAATTGCTCCGGAAACCAATGGTTTTTTCAAGAGGACACATGCATCATTCACCAGATATCGAGTAGAAAAATTGTCTGTGCCATCAATAATCAAGTCGTAATCTGACATGATTTCAAGTGCATTGGTAGTTGTGATAAACTCAGGGATTTCTAAGATTTCGATCTCTGAATACTTTTTTCGAAGGTAATCTGACGCAACACCTGCTTTGGCTTTTCCTATATCATTCTCCCCGAAAAGCACCTGTCGGTTCAGATTGGAAAGCGAAACGACATCACCATCTAGAATCCCGATTTTCCCAACTCCAGCTGCCGCCAAGTATAATAAAATCGGACAACCCAAACCTCCGGATCCAATGACCAAAACGCTGGCATTTTGAAGCTTTTGCTGGGCCTCCGTTCCAAAACCGGTGAGAATATGTTGTCTTTCGAATCGACTCATAAGTAGTTATCCTCCCGAAAAAGGAGGCAATAAAGCTATTTCACTTCCTTCAGGAATAGATTGATTTCCGGAGACAAGTTGCTTGTTGATCGCAACGCTGAATTTCATGTTTTTCAAATCAGGAAACTGATCGAACAAAGAGATTTGAAGATCTTCGATTGTTGAAATTCCTGTAAGCTGTATTTGCCCGGATCCGATTTTCTCCGCGATCATCCCAAATGCCCTAACTGTTATATTCTGTTCTTTCATAAGATTATAATTTGTTTTTAGCGGCCATATGGAATCTCGCAAAGGGAATAAATCATGCCTTTTTCTGTCGTCTGCGACATGCTCGATTTAGTTTCCATGTTCCTTTTTACAAAACCTTTCAGAGTTGCTTTTGTCAAGATAAAATCAATTTAACGGATGCAAACAAGAGTACAAAAGCAAGAACGTACTTAAGCATCTTAGGGCTTAACTTCTGCGCACCTATGTATGCTCCTGCGATGCCACCCATCACCGTCAGCGGCATCAGCATCCACAATTCTGGTGAAATCTCAACTTGCAGAGAATTAGCTCCGAAGAACCCGGCTACTGAGTTGAGAAAAATGAACAGCGCGCTCAGAGCGGCAGTCTCTTTCACATCTGCCCAACCCAGCATCAGGATGATTGGCGAGAGAATGATTCCTCCTCCTATTCCGATCATTCCGGAAACAAAACCAATCATAAGACCCAAAACAGGCCCCATCCACCAAGATCTGCTTATTTTTTCCCCCGAGGCTATTGGAAATACCCCTGCAAATTTAAAAACCGGAAATAGTAACAATATTCCCAAAACCTTCTTGTAAATATCAGCGTCCAACAAGATTTTTCCTCCGAAATAGGCAGCTGGTACCGAAAAAACAATCAGGGAAAGGAATAGCGTCAAAGGGAAAACAGTGACTTTTCTGTAGTTCAAAAAAGCCACCAACGAAACCATCATGTTAAGAATCAAAGCTGTCGGACGAATCTCTTCAGGCGCAAAACCGAAAATTGCCAAAAACATCAAATAGCTGCTCGCACCTCCATGACCGACGGAAGCATAAAGAAATGATGCAAACGGCATCAATATGAACAATAAATAGATCGAATCTTCTCCCCACATAGTGAAATTATTGAGTGTCTGTCATTGGTTTAGGAACTGTCAGGAAGTAGATCATCACAAATAAAGTAACAGTGGCAGTCAAAACAAAAGCAGCAGCAGAGCCGAATTGAAACCAAATAAGTCCTGTCAGCGAACTTGCAAACAAAGTACAAATGCTCTGCAAACCCGAAAAGGTCCCGATAGCAGTCGCAGTATCTTTTTTGTCAGTGATGTTTGAAATCCAAGCTTTGGATATTCCTTCTGTAGCCGAAGCATAAACTCCATACAGGAAAAACAATCCGAAAAAGACGTACTGATTATCGTTAACTGACATCCCAAAATAGACCGTCGCAAACAACCCAAGCCCAAGGATGAAAACTGTTTTCAATCCAATTTTGTCTGCAAGCATTCCAATTGGAAAAGCGAACAAGGCATAAATGAGATTGTAAAAGATGTAGACTCCGATGACCGTGGTATCGTCAAGACCTGATTCTTTCGCTTTTAGCAAGAGAAAAACATCTGAACTATTGAAAAGCGTAAATACTAGAAGTCCAACAACAATTTTTCGATAGGCTGGCGGGCTTAATTTCCAATACTTCAGGAAGGAGAAAAAAGGAGTTGAAACACTCGTTTTAGGTCTTGGCTTCATTTTTTCTTTGATATAAAATGTTGCTAAAACGGCAAGTAAGCCTGGGATAAAGGCTATAAAAAATAAGGACTTGTACTCTTCAGGATAAAAATACAAGTACAACAAAGCCAACGAAGGTCCAAGTACTGCTCCAAGAGTGTCCATGGAACGGTGAAAACCAAAGACTTTCCCCTTAGTCTTCGGCGTTGCTTCGTCAGAAAGAATAGCATCTCTCGCGCCTGTCCTGATGCCTTTGCCCAAACGATCAATGGCTCGCGCAAAGAATATCCAAAGTGGAAAGGTGAATATTGCCATCATGGGTTTGGAAATACTGCTGAACGCATAGCCAATTTGAACAAAAGGGACTCGTCTTCTTGAGAGATCGGAAAGTTTGCCAAAATAACCTTTGCTAAGTCCTGCAGTAGCTTCGGCTACACCTTCCAGAATACCTATTCCCACTATTGAAAAACCGATGGTCTGCAGGTAAATAGGCATAATCGGATACAGCATCTCGCTTGCCGTGTCAGTCAGTAAACTAACGATTGATAAGATCCAAACTGCTCGTGTGATGTATTTCAAAATTCTATCCTAATAGCCTTTATACATGATATTGAAACAAGAGCGTGAGCAATTTCTTTTTGTTACCAGTAATAAAATGAAATCAGACTTCCAGCTTCCAGAAACTCGGATTCAATTGGTATTTCCGCTAACCCATCAGCCTGACCAAATGAAAGCAAGTTAAACGATTCCTGACCGGCTAGAATTCGTACTTGCCCATTTTCAATTTTAGCTTTTAGAAACAGCGTTAGATTGACTGATTTGGTGAAAGATTCTGCCAAGGGCAAAAGCTGTGAAGGTTTCCAAGAATCTGAATGACCGGCCCATTGAAGAATAGCCGGCTTCACATAATTCAAAAAGCAACTCAGAACAGAAGCAGGATTTCCAGGTAAAGCAAAGATGATTTTTTCTCCTTTTTTTCCTGCGAAAAGTGGTTTTCCTGGACGCTGACTTATTTTATAGAAGATCTCCTTAACCTCGTTTTCACTCAAGCCATCTTTGACAAAGTCGAAATCACCTACAGAAATACCGCCGGTTACCAGAAGAAAATCAGATACGTTCAGAGCTTCATGAAGGGTTGATTTTACCTTCTCAAAGTCATCTTCCACATGAAAGATTTGAACATGCTTCACACCCATTGTTTCGAGATATGCTTGAATCGCAGGGCCACTTGAATTATAAATTTGACCCGAATTTAAGTGCTCACCAACTTCCCGAAGTTCGTTTCCGGTTACGATCAAGGCTATTTTTGGAAGGTCGTACACTTCAACTACCCCAATTCCCAGTGAAGCCAAAAGGGAAATGGTTCCGGGATTGATTTGGGTTCCTGCTTTCAGAATTTCATCTCCTTCTCTGCACTGAGTTCCTCTAAGCCGAACACTTACTCCTTGCTTAAAATCATTTCGATCAAATTGAATATGGTTTCCAGTTCTGATTATTTTCTCTTGTTGAATCACCGTATCAGCTCTCGGTGGGATCGGGGCACCGGTAAAAATCCTGGCCGCTTCACCTTTTTGCAAGCTTTTCAACTCGCTATCTCCTGCCGCGACCAATCCAACTACTTCTCTGAACTCACCCTCATCTTCCCAAGTTATGGCATAGCCATCCATCGCCGAATTGTCAAAGGAAGGCACATCCATCGGAGCGATGATATTCTTTGCCAGAATTCTTTCATTGGATAAATGAATCCTGCAAAAGTTGGGTGGCCCAATTGGGATGTTTTTTTTAAGTCGGGATTTTGCCTCAGTGACAGAAATGATGTGTGACATTATCCACCGATGTTGATCATGCTGCGATTTTCGATTTTCTCAGGATCGGCCTTGAGGTAATCCTGGGAAAACTGACCTCCCAAAGAGGCATGTTTGCGGGAAAGAGAGGTTTGAATAAGCGGCAGGATTGATTCCCCTTTTCGGATTGCACCAAGTATATCCATCTCTTCTTTACCAAAAAGGCAATTTTTCATCTTTCCATCAGAAGTCAAACGCATTCTGTTACAATCGCCGCAGAAATGCTCACTCATCGTGGTGATGAATGCAAAAGTTCCTTCATGACCTACTGCTTTGTATTTTTTGGCAGTCGCGTGAGGTTTATCTTCCAACTTGACCACATCAAATTCACTGGAAATAATTTTCAGAAGTTCGGCTGCTGTCACTACCTGATTGCTACTCCAGTGATTTCCTGCGAAAGGCATAAATTCAATAAACCGAACATGTAGCGGGAGTTTTTCAGTAACCCGAATGAAGTCAGAAACTTCCTTTTCAATCACCCCGTGAAGTGCAACTGCATTGATTTTCACCCGAAAATCATGTTCAAGCATCAACAAGATATTCTTCCAGACCTTGTCAAACTGATCGCGTTTGGTTAGATTTTTAAAGGTTTCTTTATTGAGGGAATCAAGGCTGATGTTGATTGATTTGACACCGGCTGATTTGAGAGTTTCAAGATACTTATCCAGCAAAATCCCGTTTGTAGTCAGGGTAAGTTCAACCGGAAACTTGGAAAGTCGGGTCAGGATATCCCCAAATTCCTTCCGAACCAACGGTTCCCCACCCGTCAGTCGAATCTTTCTAACACCGAGAGAAACGAAAATCTCGGCAATTTGAACGATCTCATCCGCATTCATTAATTTCGAAGAAGGCATCCACTGCATGTCTTCCTGCGGCATACAATACGTGCAGCGGAAGTTGCAATTATCCGTGAGTGATATTCTCAGGTAATCATGTATCCGTCCGAAAGAGTCTTTGAGCATTGGTAAATCCTTTTGCAAGGGTGGTTTGAAAATGAAAGATAAGCCAATCGGCAATAATAGTAAACAAGAATTACAGCAAGACGATACCTAATTGAAGAGTCAAAAGGGATTCTGTTTTATTTTTTAATTATTGCCTTCGTTCTTACCAATCACCAGAGAATACAAAGTTTGCAGTATAGGTATAAGCTGTGTAGTCCGATAAGTGCCGGACTGTCGAGCTATTTCTGCCCTCTGAAAGCCCGTTTTTTTTCTACTGGCATCCCAGCGGGTGATCATATAATTTTTTCAGGTAGATTGAACCCGAAATATGCATTAGCAATTCTATTGCGGCCTTAAATTGCTTTAATATCAGTCACTTTGTTCCTGTTTTCGACTTCACCGTAACGGTGCTACGCCTCAGTCTTCAAACAGCCTGATTTTCTTGCAATTTCAGCCCTCATAACGAAACCCAATGCATAATCCGGGTTGAATCAAAATGGAATCACATACAGAAATCAAAAACCTTATTTCCTTTTTCAGAGGAATCAATCCGATTTCAAAAGAATCTGAGAATGCGCTGACTGAAATTGCTTCACAGGTCAAAATCAAAAAAAATCAGAATTTGCAGCCAATCGGTGTCACCTGCCGCACCATTTATTTCGTGCAAAGTGGCCTCGCAAGGATTTATTACTACAAAGACGGAAACGAAATCACCGAGTACTTTGCTTTTGAAAATGACATTATTATTCGTGCTGAAAGTCTTTTTACCGGCAAACCTAGCAAAAAAGCTATTCAGGCTGTGGAAGAGACCATTTTCATCGGAATACCATCCGCTCTACTTTTCGAACTCTATGATTCATTTCCTGATATCGAACGTCTTTTTCGGAAAATCATCGAATCAGCCTACGTTGATACTGTTAACAGAATCGAGAACATCCAATTCCACACAGCGGAAGAACGATATTCCCAGCTTTTATCAGAAAATCCTGCAATGATTCAGCGAATACCACTCAAACACATCGCTTCCTATCTAGGAATTACGCAAGTAAGCCTAAGTCGAATTCGAGCTATCCGCTGATTATTTAACAATTGTAAAAAGAAAGGGCTGATAACGTTGGGACCTTTGCAAGGTGATTCAACAGCCTTTGCAAAACATCAAACTCGGTCTCAAAGAAAACTGGAAACAGTTTTCCATTCTGGTCATCGTCAATGCCTTTGTAGGTGGAATGATCGGAATGGAGCGATCGATCTTTCCCCAGTTTGCTAAGGAGATCTTTGGAATAGAATCAAAAATAGCAATCCTCTCTTTTATTACTGCTTTTGGAGTTACGAAGGCATTGACAAATTACCTGACCGGGAAACTTGCGAATCGATTTGGCCGCAGGAATCTGCTTCTTTTTGGTTGGTTGCTGGCGATCCCTATTCCCTTCCTATTGATTTATGCACCTTCCTGGGGATGGGTGATTTTTGCAAATATCCTTCTTGGAATCAGTCAGGGATTAACTTGGAGTAGTACGGTGGTGATGAAGATTGATTTGGTAGGAGAAAAAGACCGCGGATTTGCCATGGGGCTCAATGAGTTTGCCGGTTACTTCGCTGTAGGAATAGTCGCCTTTCTTTCCGGCTACCTTGCCAATCGATATGGAATCACACCTTATCCGTTTTACTTGGGCGTAGTGATTTCAATCGTGGGACTGTTATTGACTTTATTTTTTGTGAAAGACACTAGACATTTTGTGAATCATGAGGCTAAAAAAGACAAAACCATTCCGTTAGAGGGAGTCTTTTTGGAGACTTCATTCAGAAATAAAACCCTTAGTTCAATCACCCAAGCGGGTCTGGTAAACAATCTGAATGATGGAATGATTTGGGGTTTGCTTCCCATTTTGCTCCTATCAATAGATTTCAATACCCAAAACATCGGAATTCTGACAGCAATCTATCCGGCTGTTTGGGGCCTTGGCCAACTTTTTACTGGGAAAATGGCGGACATATATTCTAAAAAGAAGATGCTCTTTTGGGGGATGTTGCTGCAAGGTTTGGCAATTTTAGGTATCCCGTTAATCTCTGATTTTTTCTTCTTTGCAGGAATTATGGCAATCTTGGGCTTAGGTACAGCCTTGGTTTACCCCACCTTTCTAGCTGCAATCGCTGAAGCAACCTCTCCTATCCAACGTGCAGAAAGTATCGGGACATTCAGACTTTGGAGAGATTTGGGCTACGCATTTGGTGCAGTGATATCAGGAATTACAGCCGATATATTTGGAGTGAATTATGCGATTTTATTGATCGGGGTGATCACTGTAATTTCTTCAGTTATTATCAAGGTTAGAATGCCGGAAAAAAAAGGATAAATCGGTAAGATTTTAAAAGGATTCGAAAAATTCTTGAGATGGATCTTCTGTTTGCAATTGCTACTATTAGAAAACTTTTTAATCCTGTCTGATCTATTTTGAAATGGTGAGTATATTTCCCAAAATATCCCTCAACCATGCTTCAGATTATTGAAAACGCCAAAAAACATTTGGGTAAAACCGCAATTGTCGATTCCAAAGTTGAGTTTACTTTTTCTGATCTGCTTAAAAAAAGTGAAGCCATAGCTGCAACCCTTCTCGAAGGAAATCCTGATCTAAATCAAAAACGTGTTGCCTATATTATTTCTCCGGGCTTCGAATATGCCGCCGTACAATGGGGAATCTGGAGAGCCGGAGGCATTGCGGTACCGCTTTGCATCACGTATCCTTTCCCATCGCTGGAGTATGTAATCGAAGATACTAGCGCTGAATATCTGATTGTTGGTCCTGAATACGAAGATCTCCTTTCTTCTTATCAGCAAAATCCATCGCTCAAGTTCATCAAACTGGCGGAAATCAATTCCGCCGGAACTGTCAATCTACCCGAAATCGAAAAATCAAGGGGAGCGATGGTCCTCTATACTTCGGGTACGACCAATCTTCCAAAAGGCGTTTTGACGACTCACTCCAACATAGAGGCACAAATCAACACGCTCGTAAAAGCATGGCATTGGAGTTCCAAAGACTTCACCGTCGGGATCCTTCCACTCCATCACGTTCATGGGATTATAAACGTTCTTTCCTGCGCACTTTGGTCTGGTGCTTCCATTCAATTTCTTCATCCATTCAATGCCGAGGAGGTTTTTCAAGTTTTTGAAGAAGGAAAAGTCACTGTCTTCATGGCTGTTCCTACCATTTATTTCAAGTTGATCGCACAGTTTGAAGTTTTTCCGGAGGAGCGACAAAGAGTGTTGAGTCAACTAATGGAAAAATTCCGCTTGATGGTTTCAGGATCGGCAGCTCTACCTGTCTCAGTAATGGCAAAATGGAAAGAAATCTCTGGCCATTATCTTCTGGAGCGCTATGGGATGACCGAAATAGGTATGGCCATCAGCAATCCTTATTACCATGATCGCAAAGCCGGTTACATCGGACAAGCTTTGGAAGGCGTCGAAATCCGGCTTGTAAATGAAGAAAATCAGGTGGTTTTGCCAGGGCATGCCGGAGAGATTCAAGTGAAAGGCCCTTCTGTTTTCAAGGAATATTGGGGAAAGCCAGAAGCAACTTCGAAGACTTTTACAGAAGATGCCTGGTTCAAAACCGGTGACATAGCCGTAATAGAAGCAGGTTACTTCCGAATCCTAGGTCGAGACTCAATCGATATTATCAAGTCCGGTGGTTATAAAATTTCTGCATTGGAAATCGAGGAAGTACTGCGTCAATACCCAGGAATTAAGGATGTCGGGGTCGTCGGAATTCCCGATGAAGAATGGGGCGAAATCGTCGTCTCAGCTTTAGTTTTAGAAAATCCAATCGACCTGAAAACTTTAAATAGTTGGCTCAGAGAGCGCATACCGCCCTACAAAACTCCCCGATCTTATCAAATTATCGAAGAACTTCCTCGAAATGCGATGGGAAAAGTCACCAAAAATGATTTGAAAAAACTCTTCTGATTCCTGCGATATGATGATTTACGGATTGGCTCTTTTGGCCTTGTCTTTTCTGCTCGGTCAGTGGGTGGGTGAGGTTTTGGGAAACTTGCTCGGAATCAACGCCAATGTGGGCGGGGTAGGTTTTGCGATGATTTTCCTGTTGATCTTCAAAGAATGGTTTTTGAACAAGGGTTGGTTTAAACCTGAAATGGAAACGGGAATTGACTTTTGGAATAAACTGTACATTCCGGTCGTCATTGCCATGGCGGCAAGCCTAAATGTCAAATCGGCCATCACCAGCGGAAGCCTGGCAATAGCAGCAGGGGTCCTCCCCGTTCTGCTCGCATTTTTGATTTTTCCTTTGATCATCAAGTCTTTCAAGTCCGTCTAACATGGAGCAACTTCTAAAAGTAATTGATCAGAATGGTTTGATTGTAGCGTTTCTGTTTGTCGGTTTATTGACATTCCTAACGGATATTTTTTCCAAAAAAGTCCTGAAATCTAAAATCCCCGGTTCCGCAATTGCCATCTTCATCGGATTGGTCTTGGGCTATATCGGCGGCGTATTCACAGGAGGTGAAAAGGGTTTGGCTGACATTACCATCTTCAAAGGAATAGGAACTTTAGGCGGATCGATGTTTCGGGATTTTGCGATTGTTGCCACTGCAATGGGTGCGAGCTTTCTTCTGATTAAAAAAAGCGGTTTACTTGGCCTAGTGTCTCTTGTCTTTGGAATTACTGTCTTTTTTTTCGCGGGAGTTGCATTAGCCTGGATTTGGGGATATCGAGATGCCGTAAGTTTAGTGACAATCGGCGCAGGAGCATGCACCTATATCGTAGGTCCGGTGACAGGTGCCGCTATTGGAGCCAGTTCAGAAGTAATGGCATTAAGTATCGGAGCTGGCGTGGTCAAAACAATTGCGGTCACCATCCTCACTCCCATTTTGGCACCCATGATCGGATTAAATTCTCCTGCTTCGGCGATGGCTTTTGGGGGAATGATGGGGACTTCCAGCGGAGTTGCAGCCGGTCTAGCGGCGACTGATCCCAAGCTAGTCCCTTATGGCGCTGTCACTGCTACATTCTACACAGGATTGGGCTGTCTGCTTTGTCCTTCCGCCTTTTACATTCTCCTTTCTTGGATGATTTAATAGCAATTAGAGACAAGATTTGCTTGTACTTCCCAGAGTGACTTCAGGAATAATGTATATCAGATTACAGATAAACCATTCAAAATAAATAGTTCAATCATTATTGATATCATTTTATTTTTGGAGGAAATGAAAAGTCTGTGAACCGAGTTTTGCTATTGTTATTTTTTGTGCATTTGCCTATGTTGGTTCACTCCCAATCGCAGGTAAAAGGAATTGTGCTGGATAGCATTAATCAGTCCCCTTTGGAATTTTCAAGTGTCGCAGTCTTTCACTCTTCCGATAGTACTTTAGTGGAAGGTGCGATTTCAGAGCCATCTGGTGCGTTTTCAATCTCGGGTATTTCTTCCGGCAATTACTTTTTGAAAGTCAGCTTCATCGGATACAAGACAAAGACACTTCCCGGATTTGCTCTGGCAAGAAATGAAATAAAAGACATTGGAAATATTTATCTCCTTGGCGATCAGCAAGAATTGGAAGGAGTTGAAGTGAAGGGCCAAAAACTGACCTCAGATTTTCAGGTCAATAAGCAAAGCTACGCTGCGGAGAATTTTGAAGCAGCACAAGGCGGTACAGCTTCTGATGTTTTGAAGAACCTACCCGGCGTGAGTATCAATGGAGAGGGAATGATTTCGATTAGAGGAACAAGTGGTTTTGTCGTCATGCTCAACGGAAAACCAGTCCAATCAGACCCAATGATGGTTCTTGCGCAGTTACCGGCAAACAGCATCGAGAAAATCGAATGGATCACTTCCCCATCTGCCCAGTACGATTCCGAAGGAAAAGCCGGTCTGATCAATATTACCACCAAAAAAGGCAGTCTTGATGGTCTTTATCTTCAGGTAAATACCCGCTTAGGATTTCCATCCATTGAGAATTACGACAATGCAGAAAGTCAGAAACGATATGGTGCTGATTTCAACCTGAATTACCTGAAAGGAAAATGGGATTTATCGCTTGGTGCCAGCTATCAACGGAACGATTTATCAGGCAGAAGAGTCGGCGATGTCTATACGATTACGGGAGACACTACTACATATTTCCCTTCTGATGGAGAGCGAAGTACCGATGAAACCAACTACTCTGCTCGATTCACATTAGGATATAATCCAAATGCCCAAAACAGCTTCAGTCTGGGTTTTTATGCTGGAGTTCGAGATAAAGTTCGTGTGGCCGATATTCTC
>JBKJKX010000157.1:0-45712 GCA_046597285.1 Algoriphagus sp.
TCCACCTCTTTCAGGGCTTCGATATTCCAAGGATTCAAAACTAATGGCTTTTCACAGATGACATCAGCACCAACTCTTAATCCGAATCTGATATGGGAGTCATGCAAATAGTTAGGAGAACAGATACTTACATAATCAATTTTATTTTCACTTCGTTTGAGCTTTTCCACATGTCGGTCGAAGCGCTCAAATTCAGTGAAAAAATCAGCATTGGGAAAATAGCTATCCATTACCCCTACACTGTCAAACTTGTCATAAGCAGCCAAAAGTAGATTTCCGGTATCTTTCACAGCTTTCATATGACGCGGTGCAATGTATCCTGCTGCTCCTATCAATGCGAATTTTTTCATCTCAAATTTTTGTAACTACTTTATTTACTAATTTGTATTGATCTCCAGACTCTTCACATAAGGCGAATCCTTTCTCATCAAATTTCAAACGGTTTCCAAACTCGCTCATCCACCCTAATTGCCTCGCAGGATTTCCAACCATCAATGCATATGGAGGCACCGTTTTGGTAATTACTGCACCTGCACCAATGAATGCAAATTCACCGATATCATGGCCACAGACGATTGTAGCATTCGCACCTATTGATGCACCTCTTCCGACATGCGTTTTGGTATATTCTGATTTTCTGTTTACCGCACTTCGGGGATTAATGACATTGGTAAATACCATTGACGGACCGAGAAACACGTCATCCTCACAAGTCACTCCTGTATAAATGGAGACATTGTTCTGGACTTTTACGTTATCCCCCAACACTACCTGAGGGGAGACGACCACATTCTGGCCAATGTTACAATTCTTACCAAGTATGCAATTTGGCATGATATGAGAGAAATGCCATATTTTGGTATCCTCTCCTATTTCGCAGCCTTCATCAATGTAGGCTGATTCATGTGCGAAGTAATTTTTCATCTAATGAAAAAACCTATTTATGATTTCAATGATATATTCTTGCTCTTCTTGCTTCATTTCAGTATGAATTGGTAACGAAATTACTTTTTGACAAAGTAATTCAGCTACTGGAAATTCTCCTTTTACGTTACCAAATCCCAAATATGCTTCTTGAAGATGCAAGGGGACAGGATAATATACCATCGATGGTATTCCGTTTTCTGCTAAAAAAGTTTTAAACTCCTCTCTGTCAACACCTTCTAATTGAACTGTGTATTGGTGAAAGACATGAGTAGAATTAGGCATTCTCTTAGGAATAATCAAATGAGGATGATTAATAAAAGCTTCGTCATATCGATCCGCAACCTTGTTTCTTGAGTCAGAATACCTGCTTAAATGCTTTAACTTGACATTTAAAACTGCCGCTTGAAGGGTATCAAGTCTTGAATTCACTCCGATAATTTCATGGTAATACTTCTTCCGTTGGCCATGATTAGCGATCATTCTAATTTTCTCAGCCAAAAGTTCATCTTGCGAAAAAATTGCACCGCCGTCTCCATAGCAGCCAAGATTTTTTGAAGGGAAAAAGGAAGTAGTACCCACATGACCCATTGTACCGGCCTGTGCCTTTCTTCCATCTGAAAAAGTGTAAACAGCCCCAATCGCCTGAGCAGTATCTTCAATCACCATGATATTATGTTTTGAAGCAAATTCAAGGATGTGCTCCATATTGGAGCATTGACCGTAGAGATGCACAGGTACGATCCCTACTGTCCTAGGAGAAATTTTTCCTTCCAGTTGGGAAATATCTAAATCAAAGGTATCCGATACCACATCAATAAAAACCGGTTTGAGGCCAAGCAAAGCAATTACCTCAACTGTTGCTACATAAGTAAAAGTTGGCACTATTACCTCCATTCCAGGCTTAAAATCCAAGGCCATCATCGCTATTTGCAATGCATCCGTTCCATTGGCACATGGAATCACATATTTTGAGCCAGTGTACTTTGCCAGATTAGTTGCAAATTCCTTAACCTGAGGGCCATTGATAAAAGCAGTTGTATCGATAACTTCCTGAATCACCTGATTTACTTCTGATTTGATTAATTCATATTGGGACCTCAAGTCCACCATTTGGATATTTTTCATTATTTAACTAATGATTTTTCAAGTAAAAGTTTGTACACAGCATATAGTATCCCTATGAAAAAACCCATGAATGCCGAAAATATCAGAATCAACGGTCTGTTAGGTTTGTAATTCCCAAGTGGAACTGATGGATGCTCCAGTACTGTGAAAATCGGCGTCTCCCGCTTTAACTGAATATTTGATTGCTCAAATTCTTCTTTAAGGGTATTATAAATGTTAAAGGCCATATTGAATTCGAACTCCAATTGCTCTTCTCTCGTTCGGGCTCTTTGAGAAATCATTCCTTGGTTTGAATCCCTGAAAGAGGCAAGCTTGATTTGAGCATCCGAAAACTTCTTTTCTGTCTCTTTCACCCTTTCTTCAATAAACTCCAAGTTCCTTTTTTGCTTTACGGTTTTGTATTCGGTTACGTATTCAATCAATTTTTTCAAAACCAGCGCGTTAATTTGAGCCGAAACCAATGCCTCTGGCATAGATGTTTTCAATTCAATAATTTTTGCTTTTTGATCAATTTGAATCCTTTTTCTCAATTCACCGACCGCATACATTTCTTTACCTGAGACATTCACAAAATAGTTTTCTGAAGTTTTCTCAATTGGTACAGATGAACCTACCACTTCTCCCGATGAAAAAAGGGCTATAATTCTCGAAGGGATGCTTAAAATAAAATTGATGGTCTTTTGCAAAATGTTTGCCGGCTTCTCTTCGAAGTAATAATCTTCCAAAGTCATCTCTTTACCTTTCGTTTCAAAGAAAAAAGGAACCTTCATGATATCCATCGTGAAATCTCTGCTTTGAATAACCTCAGGAAATAATTCAGAAGATAAAGAAAGTTGATCGCCTTGTAATTGAGGGAGGTTAATCCCTGCCAATCCTGCAAATGCATTCATTTGGCCTAAACCCTGACTTCCAGATTCCGATTCTAAAATAACCAAAGAAGTAGATTGATATTCTTTTGGTGTGGTGTAAGCAATTAATACCCCCAAAAAAAGACCAGCACTTGTAAACTTAATCAAAGCACTTCGATCCTTGAAAATCCGCTGAATTAAATCCAGATAATCAATCAATACCTTATTTTCTTCAGATTCAGACATTTTTTTAGGAAAATAATTACCGATTTATATTAAAAATTAATACCCAAATGATTTGACGGTATCCCTGCAATCTTTAATCCTGAATCCAAATCCTTAGTCACAACTTCTCCCACTCCTACGATTACATGTATTAGTTTCATTTAGAGCCGATTCCATAATGGTCAAATCCCAATGATTTCAAATACTTTTTATCATAGATATTTCTACCGTCAAATACCACCTTATTCTTCAATAACTTGCCTACTACATCCCAACTAGGAATTCGGAATTCAGACCACTCTGTCACTAACAGCAATGCATCTGCATCTACCAGCGCCTCATAAGCATCTTTGCAATAGATCACTTTGTCGAATATATAATGAGCTTTTGCTTCTTCCATGGCAACAGGATCATATGCTTTAACCTTCGCACCCGCAGCTCTTAGTTCATCAATTATAACACCAGCAGGAGCTTCGCGCATGTCGTCAGTATTGGGCTTGAAACTAAGTCCCCACATTGCAAAAGTCATTCCTGTCAAATCTTCACCAAAATGCTCCTTCACTTTTTTGGAAAGCACATATTTCTGTGCATCATTGACATCCTCCACGGATTGAAGCACTTTCAGATCATACCCATATTGTTTGGCAGTTTTTATGATCGCTTTCACGTCCTTTGGAAAGCAGGATCCTCCATACCCAACCCCTGGATAAATAAATTTATTTCCTATTCTTGGATCGGAACCGATTCCCTTTCTTACCATATTGGCGTCAGCCCCTACCAATTCACAAAGATTGGCAATGTCGTTCATGAAGGAAATTTTGGTTGCCAGCATCGCGTTTGCCGCATATTTGGTCATCTCGGCAGAAGGAATATCCATGTAGATAATTCTCTCACCGCTCAGTTGGAATGGCTTATACAAACGCTGCATAATTTCTTCAGCACGATCATCATCAACACCGATGACAATTCTGTCCGGCTTCAAAAAGTCTTCTACCGCAGCGCCTTCTTTCAGGAATTCGGGATTAGAAGCTACAGCAAATTGCAAATCAGAACCTCTTTTGTCCAATGCTGCCTGAATCGCGGCCCGAACCTTTTCCCCTGTTGTAACAGGAACTGTACTTTTGGTTGCCACTACTATGTAATCTGTCATTTTGCGGCCTATCTCATCGGCTACAGCCAAGACAAATTTCAAGTCTGCAGATCCATCTTCACCAGGAGGTGTGCCAACTGCTATAAATGCAACTTCAGCTCCCTGAATCGCGTCACCCAGGTCAGTACCAAAATGAAGTCTTTTGCTTTTGTAATTACGAACAACAATCTCTTCCAAACCCGGCTCATAGATTGGCATGATACCGTTCTTAAGTTTCTCAATCTTATTTTGGTCGATGTCAACGCAAGTTACTTCGATCCCTACATCTGCAAAACATGCTCCCGAAACTAAACCAACATATCCAGTACCTACTACAGCGATTTTCATAAAGTATTACTTATTATTTACAACGGTTTGAAGCAATATGGCGACTGTTGCCAAACTAGAAGCGAGACCTATCCATCCGGCTGCACTCAGCCTTTGCCTTTGTGGTTTTTTGGGAACAATTATTTCTGCACCTGGTTCAAGGGTCGGATAAACGTTAAACATGATGAAGTTTTTGGTACTTTTCGCGTCCCCGTTGGCATAAACGACATACGCTTTTGATCTTCTTGCTTCTTCTGTGAAACCTCCGGCTTTTGATATATAATTCTTTAATCCTTTAGAGTCTTCAAATCTGGTAGTAGTAGGAAGCAGAACCTCTCCTACCATTCTCACTGTTTGAAGTTGCTTTGGAATCTGTAAGACATCCCCTTCAAAAAGAATCAAATCCTCCTCAGACCCCGGATGGTTAATGATGTATTCCAAGTCAATTCCGACTAGATCTTCATCTTTCATTCTAACTGCATTGATGGTAGAATCTTTCAGAAATGTTCCTGAAAAAGAATCTTTTTCAAAAAGCTTTTTCTTCAAAGCTTCCAATTCAGCCTTCTCTTTTTCTTCTTCTATGATAGTTATCTTTTTATCGATCCGTTCAAACAGAAGGTTCTCCGCTTCGTTCGATTTCCTTTTTGTTTCCGGGTCAAGATTTGCTCGAATTCCACGAAGTGTCTCCTCTTTTATTTCTTCATCGGTCGGTCCTTTAAAATAGACAGTTCTTCGGACCAAATTTGCGCCTTTTGGATAGGCAAATTGTGAAAGTCCTCCTGCTCGTTTTATCAAATCAGAGATTCGTTCATTGGCATTAGCAATAGCAAACTCTCCCGGATATTTTACTTCACCCTTGACGGATACCAATTGCTCGCGTTCAAATCCCGGGCTCCTTCTTATAAATACATGATCAAAAGGTCGCAGCGTTTTGGATTTTTCCTCCTCTGAAATCTGAAGGTTTTGACCGATTGTAAGAGTTGAAATAGTTGCAATATTGCCTGTACTGCCATCTCTTACTCTACTAGCAATTTCAATAGAAGAATTAGTAGCAGATTCCAATAAGCCACCTGCCCTTAGAATCAAATCCCCCACTGTCATCGAGGATGCAAAAGGATAAGAACCAGGAGAATTAACCTCTCCAGAAATCTTCACATAATATTCTTCTTGAATATCGTATCGGCTAGGGATAAAAAGTAAATCCTCATTTTTCAATAGTATATCCTCAGCCTTTCCATCCAAAATCCCTTGGAGGTCCAGAGGTTCAGCCGCCAAAGTCAAATCAGGACTTGTTCTGTACAAAGTAGCCCTGTTTCCAAATGCCTCTGGTTTCAGGCCCTGAGCTTTCTCTATCAGTCCTTTTACAGAAAGCCCGCTGTCATCTAATGAATATTCACCCGGTCTGTTGACAGATCCTGTAATTTGAACTCTGTTAGAAAACCTGTCAAGCGCTTCTCCGATAAGAATTTCATCCCCATCTTTTGGATTAAATGATCCAAATTCTGCTTGAGGCACATCCAATACTTTACGTTGATTGTTTTCTACCCTCCTGACAGTAACTCGATCTTTATATGCCTGTGGTGTAAAACCACCTGTATAAATGAACATGTTTTGGAGTGTTTCACCTGGTTTTACTTCGAAGAGGCCTTCCCGACGGACAGGTCCGATTATTTCAACCCGAGCTTGAACCGGTGGCACTATGATCACATCATTATCCTGTAAAGTGATATTATTAGCTTGCTCTCCTTTGGAAAGGAACTCATAAATATCTACTGTTGCGACAAGCCTACTATCTCTGTAAACTTGGATATTTCTAAAAGCACCATTTTCATTTGGACCTCCAGCAGCATACAACCCATTGAAGACGGTTGCAAATGAAGGTAAAATATATGACCCGGGTTTGCTTAATTCACCAACCATTGAAACTTTAATCGATCGAATATTTCCCAATCTCAATTGCAAAAAAGTATTTGGATTGGATCCCAAAAGTCCGGAATAAATTTTTCCAAGCGCGGTTTTTAATCTTGCGCTAGCTGCTTCTATTGTTGAACCTCCCAGCTGAACAGGGCCCAAATTAGGAATAAAAATTCTTCCTTCAGGAGTGACAGACAAGTCAAAAGACTGTTCAGATGCTCCATAAACATCCAGTAACAACTGATCACCTGAACCAATTACGTAAGAGCGGGGGGTTGGTAAGTTAAGACTTGGACTGAAATCTAAATTCCTATTATGAAAAAGCTTAAATCCAAAAATCTTCTTCTGAGTTGGCGTCAAATCATAATAAGGGTCTGATCTTCTTAAAGAATCAAACAAATCAGGTTCTTCATCTTCTCGAAGAGACCTTCCATTTTCAGTACTTAAAGCCGACTTGCCTGAGGAAATAGTAGCAGATTGCAGTTCACTGATTCGCTTTCTGAGTTTAGCCGCTTCAGATGCCGGCATCCCTCTTTCTCTTGCGAGGACCTCAAATTGGTTGGGGTTGATTCCGTTCGCTTCCGCTCTTTTGATCATTTGCTCCAGCTGAGCATCAGACAAATCATCAATTTTCAGATTTTGAATATCAGATAAGCTTTGCCCTTGAGCTACGAAAAAAATCAAAGAAAACACTACCGGCAAGAGGTAGTTTCGAAGATTTAAAAACCATTGATAATGTTTCAATTCCTTTTCTTTCAAGTTTAAATCAATTCTTTTTCACGACGCATGCTCTAATTTCAGATAAAATATCAAATAACCAGATACAGCTTCGCCCTTTCAGTCACATTCTGTGCCTACCTCATAAAAACAAATGGGGAAAAGAAATTATTTCCCTGTTTCCTTATCAAATAATACCAGCCCTACCGAATTAAGTCTCTCACTTAGCAAGGTTAATACCACTTTACGATCAATCAACTCTTCAATTCTTGTTGTCAGATAAATGATGTAAGAATCATTCAGATTTTCGCCTGTCACTACTACCTCAATTTTCCCAGAATCAATTCCTTGGGCAATATCCCCAACTAAAACTACTTGGTACACCTCACCCATTCGATCAAGGATTTGTTCTAAAAGCTTATCCAAGCCCAGGTACTTCCGAATGATATCTTGAATATTGGTGAAGAAGGGATGGGAGACGTTTGCCTGATAAGCTATTTTATTTTTTTCGTTGTGTTTCACTAGGATCCCGGCATCAGTGAGGTTATTCAGTTCCTTTCGGATGGAATTAGTAGACTCACCAAACTCCTCAGCCAATCCTCTTAAATGGCTCTGGGTTTGGGAATTGACAAAAAACTTAATGAGTAACCTCAATCGAGTCTTAGAAGTAATCAAAGATTCCAGCATAAAAAATCATCGCAATAGTGAGTAACAAAGGTACTCATTACAATGAAATGCAAAAGAAAAAAGGTTTTTTTTGTATTTCAAACAACCCTTTTTCCGAAGGATGTCAAAAAATCTATCCTTTATATAAATTGTCCGGTTGGCGCCTAAAAAGTTTTCGAAAAAGGCTACCAGTCAATCCACTAAATCCCCCCAAAAGAAATCCGAGGATGGCGGTAAATCCCACGAGCGTCATACCGGAACCTAGACCCATCAATTCCCCCATTCGATTGGGGAGAGGGCTTCCTGTCTCAATACTGATGAAAAGACTCTGACCTAACCAGGCTAATCCCATCCCAAGGGCTGTTGCAAGAAATGATTCGGCCCCTTTCATACCGAAGAAAGCTGCTAATGCAGCAATCAAAAACATAACTATCCAAAAAGGCAAAATCGGATTCAGAAAAACAACCAATAAGGCGGTCATAAAAACCAAGAATATAAATCTCATAGTTAGTTTTTTAAAGTTGTTTTAAATAATACGCCCTCCTCTTGGTCTTCAGTTCGAAGATTGAAATTCAAATATTCACCATTCGCCCAGACAGAAATAAAATTATCGTAGAATTTGCTGCCAGGATTGCCCGATTGTCCACCTGGATAGATTCCAAAAGCATTTATTTCATCTCCCAATTCTACCACCATTCTCCAACTTGCACCATTTCTCCCGCTGGTTGCATTAATAATTCCTGAACCTCCGCCGGTGTATACATTCTTTACAGAGAAGGATCCAAACTGGGGAACAAGATGCTGAATGGTAGTTCTTTTATAATTAGCCCAAGTATAGTCGCCTTCTTTTTCCACCCAGGTATTCATCTTTTCAAGCATTTTGTCAAAGCCAATTTGGACATGAGCTCTTGCAGTTTCAACATCTGAGGTAGATTTCAAATCAAAAATAGCTCCATCAGGCTCTGCGATCAATAACTCAACCGTTCTATAGTTATTAGGAGTCACCACCGGGGCACCGAATTCTTTCCAGGATTTCCAGATATTTTGGTAGGTCTCCCCCCACCAGACAAAAAATAGCGTTGGCTCCTTTTTGTTCGGATCTGCGAAATAATCCCAAGTTTTCAACTCTTGCAGATATTCTTTAGCCTTTGAATCGGTAATCTGAGATTCATCTAATAGCGAAATCAATATCGGAAGTGCCTCAGAGGCCAGTAGGTAATAATCATCAAACTGAAGGGTTTTCATATCATCAACCGTGATCCCGTTCATCCTAGTCAATTCTTGATTGATCCTTCGATTACGGTAGTGTTCATAGCTATTATCAAAAACATAATAAGGATAAGTCGAATCTGTAGGATGTTGGTTTGCTGACGATACAAATCCCCTTTCCGGATTCAGGGTACTTGCATTGTGTTCATTTGGGATAAATCCTTGCCAGTCCATTCTTGGATCAGATCCGTCCATGAAGAATTTACCTTGTCCTTCCCATTTCAAAGGGAACTTGCCTTGGATCCTCATCGCGACATCCCCATTTTTAGAAGCAAATACAAAATTCTGTGCTGGTGCAGAGTAGTAATTTAAAGCTTCATTATAATCAGCATGGTTCTCTGCCTTATTCAATTCCATAAAAGTCTTTTGCTCGTTTGAACCCATGTGAACGGTCCATTTCAAAGCAAAATTTATGTCTTGTCTTTCAGCTCCAAAAGTTCTGTCATAGACAACTGGTCCATGATGGGTATAAATAACCGTATCCAAAAAAGCGTCTTCACCTTTTACCTTGATTTCCTCAATTCTCAAAGTGGTTGGCTTCCATTCGTTGTCATATTTATAAGATTTTCTGGATTCATCCTGAAAAGTGATTTTATACCAATCCCTTGCGTCTTTAGTGGCATTTGTCACACCCCATGCTATATTTTGATTAAATCCAGATATTACACCCAGAGCGCCTGGTAGAGTTGCTCCCTTTACCGAATAATTTGGTGTTGTAAGCTGCATTGAATACCAAAGGGAAGGAAGATTCAATCCCAAGTGGGGATCATTTGCCAAAATAGGATGTCCATTTTTAGTTTTGCTTCCAGAGACAGCCCAGTTATTAGATCCTGCTCCTTCCGCTGGTTGAGGTAATGGATCCATTACCAGTTCATCTGTTGGATAGGTTACGCTGTCAGGCTTTGAAATTGCAGTAGCCTCAAAATCCCAAACTTTTCCAACTTCAATCACTGGATCATTTTGAGTTGGAAATTCAGGAAACAATTTATCAAGCATTTCCTCGCCTAAGATTTTTCTCAAATTTGAAAATTCCAAATCCCTGTCACCGACCAACATATCGGACATATACTTGAGTAAAAGGAGAGATTTATAAGCTGACCAAGCTTCTGGCTCATAATTGAGAATCTTGTATTCTACAGGAAGCTTTGCAGAATTTAGTTGGTTGATGTATTGATTTACTCCATCTGCATAGGCTTCTACTAATGCCAAAGTCTCCGGGTCGTTATCCTGCAGATATTTAAGCCCAAGCTCAGCCCCATATGCGAGACCTTTCCTTCTGGTAATACGGTCCAGATCCAAACCAACCTGCCCAACAATTTCAGAAATTCTCCCTGCTGCCGCTAGTGTCTGAAAATCCATCTGCCAAAGTCTGTGCTGGGCAGTCACGTATCCTTGAGCTCGGTATAAATCTGCTTCATTTTCTGCGAAAATGTGTGGAATCAAATTTTGATCATACACAACTGATACTGGTGCAGAAAGATTATCCAGGTTAAGCTCATCTTTGGCAAGTGCATCCTCGCTCATTGAATTTTGCCAAAACCCATGATTGGGATCCAGTAATGGAGCTAAAGGAGGAATGGATCCGAGTGGAATAGAAACTACAACTGCAAGAGCAATTGTAAAGGCAAGGACAAAGAAAAAACTGACGTATTTCATTTGTTTGAATTAATTTAACGAAGCGAATTTACCCGAATCTCTGAATCTTCCTACAGTGCAATTCTGTGTTTTGATCGTCTGTAAAGAAGAAAAGCCCTCGATTTATAAAATCGAGGGCTTATTTAATTTTTAATTCTATTGAATAGATATTGGGAGTTTTAATTTTTCCCAACGAATCACTAATCCGGGCGATTCGATATCGATAGAAAATCTCTCTTGAGCACTGGCCTCCCACGTAGGGGTAGATTCCACTCTCAATACATCGAATTTCTCATCGTATTGAAAATGACCATGCTCAAGATCCCACTCAGAATTGAAAACAACAGTCCATGGACCAGTTTCTTTAGGAATCGTGAAGATGGAATATTTTCCAGCTGCCAATGGTTTACCTTCAACAGTCACATCCTGAGATAGCTCCACATAACTGGCTTCATTGGCCCCGGTTCTCCATATCACATTATAAGGAACTAGGTCTCCCCATAAAACACGACCTTTTACAGCTGGAGATCCATAATGAACGTTTATTTTCTTACCTGAAATCTCACCGTCCTTAACTTCCAGAGGACTAGGCCTTTCATCAGAATCTACTTCAGGTTCAGAGGTTTCTTCAGAGGTAGCCGCATCCTTTGATTCAGTGGGTTTTGAACTACACGACGCAAGGGTCATAACTACAATAGCGCTGATCCAGATAAAATGGTTTTTTTTCATGTTTTTAATATTTCTTTTCGAAATAACTAATAATCGACAATCCTTCAAAATTTCCAACCTTTGTAAAATTTTAAACTTTTTAACGGCTCCTAATCAAGGAAAGATTTTGCTTTTAAAATTTTTCTCAGCTGTTTTGTCCAACTAATTCAATCCACTGATTCGGAAACAAAAGTTTTTCAATTTTAAGCTTTATTTATCGTTGTTCTCGTAATATTCTCCAACTCTTTCTCAAGGATTAACAAAGTTTCTTCAAAAACGATTAATGAAAATTATTACCGGATCCGTATTCATTGTCTCACTGATTCTTTTTTCAAGTGTTTACATTTCACCTGAATACTTTTCCTATGTGGGGCTATTGCCATTTTTTATTCCTATTGCCTGGCTGACCAACCTTTTTCTGCTGGCAATCCTTACCCTTTCACTTAGAAAGCTTGCCTTTCTCCCGTTGTTGGCTCTTCTGATTGGATATAAATTCGCCCTCATAACATTTCAAATTCATCCAAGAAATGAAGAAGCTCAGGGCCTTAAGGTACTGACTTACAACGCTCATATTTTTGATTATAAATTAAAGGCCGGCGATAAATTTGATCCTAATGTTTTCAACTGGCTTCAGGATCATCCGGCAGATGTGAAAGTCTTCCAGGAATTCTACCAAGATTATACCACAGCTTCAAAAAATGCCATTAAACTGCTTGGTAAAAACAATGAATTTGAACATTTCTATCATGTCATTGAAGGGAACCCTCAAAAAAAATCCTATGGAATGGCCATTTTCTCAAGGTATCCGATTATTCATGAGGGGAAAATATTTGATAACAATCGGACGAATGGAGCAATTTTCGCAGATATCGTCGTCAATGGTGATTCTATCAGAATCTATAATGTCCATCTCGAATCCATGAAAATTAATTCGGATGGATTGGAAAATCTCGATGGCGTCAAGGAAAACTACCGACAAACTCTAGGTAAATTAAATCGAGGAAGTATCACTCGAAGCAAACAATTAAAACTAGTGATCGAACATGTCAGAAACAGTCCTCATCCTGTAATCTTGATGGGGGATTTAAATGAGTTACCTTATTCATACACCTATTTTAAATTAAGCGAAAACCTGGTGAATGCATTCGAAAAGGCCGGTCGAGGATTCGGATTCACTTATAATAAAGTGCTTTTTTTCATCCGGATTGATCATATTTTTTCAGATCCAAAACTTAAACCGATTCAATTCAGGACTCACCGGGAAGTAGATTATTCAGACCATTATCCGGTTTCGGCTACGTTCACATGGGATGGTATGGAGTACTAATTCAATAGGTCCGAATCTTATTCGCCTAAGCAGGCATAGAAGGAATAAAAAGTAAGAAATATCAATCTCTCAAATAGAACGAAATCGAACAAACAAACCTTCAGTTACCCAGTAAAATGGATCACTCCAAACTGATGGGAAATAGGCAAGCCGATACCATGAGGTTTGGACAATTGCCTTTTCGTTTTCAAAAAAGCAAGGATAATTCCCTTATAATCCCGCCTTAAGGACTAGAATTTTGAGTTGGCTTTGTTAGCAACCGATTCCTTTTTATTGATCTTACTTCTTAACTTGCCAGACCTAGAACTAATCAAATAATCCCATGAAGCAGTACCACGATTTGATGCAAAAAATCCTGAACGAAGGAGCTAAAAAAGAAGATCGAACAGGCACCGGAACACTGAGTATCTTCGGTCATCAAATGAGATTCGACCTTTCAGAAGGATTTCCAGTGGTGACAACAAAGAAGCTTCACCTTCGGTCAATTATTATCGAGTTACTTTGGTTTCTCCGGGGTGAATCTAATATCAAATACCTGAATGAAAATAAAGTTTCCATTTGGAATGAGTGGGCAGATGAAAATGGAGATTTAGGTCCTGTCTATGGCTATCAGTGGAGACATTGGCCTGACGGAAAAGGCGGAGAAATCGATCAAATCAAAAACCTGATTCACCAAATCAAAACTAAACCTGACAGCCGAAGACATATTGTTACTGCATGGAATGTTGCAGATGTGGATCATATGGCCTTGCCTCCTTGTCACATGATTTTCCAGTTTTACGTAGCAAATGGTAAACTTTCCTGTCAACTCTATCAGCGAAGCGCCGATGTGTTTCTTGGAGTGCCATTCAATATTGCTTCCTATGCCTTGTTTACCCTGATGGTGGCTCAGGTTTGTGGATTGCAACCGGGAGATTTTGTTCATACGTTTGGCGATGCACATTTATATTCCAATCATCTTGAGCAAACTGAACTTCAACTTAGTCGAGAAATCAGACCGCTTCCAAGGATGAAAATTAATCCAGACGTGAAAGATATTTTTGAATTCAAATACGAAGACTTTGAGCTGATCAATTACGATCCGCACCCGCATATTAAGGCCGCTGTTGCGATTTGATTTCAAGGAAAAAAAAGACCGCCACTTTTAGGAGGCGGTCTTCTTTTTAATTATTCAATTCGTATTTGAGCGTCTTCCCTTTCTCCACCGCTGGCAATCCCTCTGTCATCCAAAGCGGCGCAGGAGCTCCTTTGAGGTAAAAATCAAAAAACTGACTCATCCTGATCGATAGATCTTTCCTGTTTTTACGCTGGACAAGATTATGATCCTCACCGTTATATTGAAGAAGCCAAGCTGGCTTATCCAATCGCTTCAACGCCATAAACATCTCAATTCCCTGGTACCAGGGCACAGATCCGTCGGCATCGTTGTGCATGATTAAGACAGGCGTATTCACCCGATCCATGTAGAACAAAGGTGAGTTTTCCAGGTAGTACAAAGGCTTTTCCCAGAGAGTTCCTCCAATTCGAGATTGAGTTTGCTCGTATTGAAACATCCTGCTCATGCCTGTACCCCATCGAATGCCGCCGTAGGCTGAAGTCATATTGACAACCGGTGCACCAGCACCTGCTGCCTTGAACATATTCGTTTGTGTGATGAGATATGCAACCTGATATCCACCCCAGCTTTGTCCCTGAATCGCCAAATTGGCAACATCAACTCCGCCTTTTGCAATCACAGCTTGAATCCCGGGAATGATGCAATTGTAAGCGCTTGGTCCAGGCAATCCCATGTCATACTTGATATCCGGCACGAAAACCATGTATTCATTGCTCACGAAATATGGAATATTGATCGTGGATGCACTTGGTGCCGGAGCTCTATAATTGTGCAAGCCATCACTGTTTCGCTCATAAAAATAAGTGATCAATGGATATTTCATATTTGCATCAAAATTCTCAGGTTTGAAAAGCAAACCTTGCAATGAAACCCCATCATTTGCCAAATAAGAAACCAGTTCGACCGATCCCCATTTCACATTCGCTTGTTGAGGATTCAGGCTCGAAGCTTTCCGAAGGGTTTTGAAAGTCAAATCCCCCAAATACAAATCCGAATATTCCGAGTACGTACTTCTTCTGATCAGAATGTTCTTTTCATTTTTAGCTTTCAGCAAACCATTGTAGGCATTTGGGGTCATAAGAAGCTGCTTAGGCGCAGTTTTACCATCAACCAAACTTGAATAGAAACCTGCATCTTTTGTGGCTTCATTGAAAGCTGAAAGCAATAACTCCGATTTTGGATTGATGCTGATTTCATCGCGATCCAGAACTTCTCTTCTGAAAACAAGATTATCTTTCCTTCCCAAGCCCTGAGTCAGGTTTACAGCATCCTGAGGTCTTTTGGGGTCTATTTTCCAGATATCAAAGCGATCATTAATCAAAACTGCCGCGTCAGCGTCCAACCAACCTGCATTTCCATAGCTTCCCGGGAGGGATGGAGAATCATGAAGTTCCTCATAAAATGGAACAGGGATATTTTTTGTAAGGCTTATCTTCTTCTTTTCCTGAATATCAAAAGCTACCCAAGAACTATCACGTCCATCATACCAAAGGACATATTTTCCTTCCGGGGAAATGCTCGGCGAACCTGAGGCATCTTTTTCTATGATAGTCTTAGCGCCTGTTTTAAAATCCACCAAATACAAATCCCTTCCAATCTGTATATCCCAGCTATAGTTCCTGCGGTAAGGAGAATCTGTCCAAGCCAATCCAAAATCCCGTCTTACTTTCGACTCGAGTATTACATTTTCCAATTCAGGATATCCCAATTGGGTGATCTTTTTTGTTCCAAGATCCAACGCTGCGAGATAGTTTTGCTTTTCGTCAGCGGATTTTTTAACCAATTGCATAGGCTGAATCTCTGAATCCTGCCAACCCCAGATGTCAAGGCTCACTCTTTCGTCATCCAGTAATGTAGTATCATCCTCGTAAGCATATCTCACATAATCAGGAGACACACCAAAGAATAACTTGCTTTCATCTTCTGAAAACTTCAAGTTTCCATCTGCGCTGATTCGGCCATTTTGAAGAATACAAGCTGAGTTTTTTGATGCAACTTCTTCAGAAGTTAAAGCAGCAATTGAAGTAAGAAAAAGTGTATGATAAGGCTTTTTTGCTTTCACAGAATCGTTCGTGGCGAGATAGGCAAGATACTTTGATTGCGGGGAAAAGGTCACACCACTATAGGAAGCCAACCCTTCGGAAAGAAGTTTGCTTTCTCCGGAAGCCAGATTCAAAATATAAATCGCAGCATTGTCCAGCGTATCTTCTTCGGCCAGCACATAGTGGAGATAGTCTCCATTTGGCGCAAAACTAAAAGATTTCACCCGCTCAAATTGATAACTAACAGAACCATCCAGCTTTCTTACCTCAAGCTTGGTACCATCAGTTTTCTTAGGTTTTTCTGCCTTCGAAGTTGAATCAGCTGGATCACCTTTCTTTGCTTTTTCCTTTTCATATTGAATGGCAATCCAGCTTCCTGATTCTGCAGGAAGCGCAAATGATTTTACCTGAGGGATTTTGATCAGGTTACCATTGGTTAGCTGGTAAATAAAAAGGCTATCAAAATGCATATCCTCCTTTTTCACTTTCCTAAGCTTCATCACTTTAACCGAATCTTTTCGAGGCACTATTTTGCCCACTGCAAAAGCACCATCGGCAGTAAATGAAAAGCCCATTCCTCTCGGAATCGTGATTCTTTGATCTGTGTTTTTATAAGAGAAAACCTCAACTCTTGAATCCCCATCCTGGGGAGAAACTTGATAGCCAACCCACTGCCCATTTTTCGTTATCTTCTCAGAATTCAGGCTTTCCCAACCATCGTAATCCCTATGTGTCAGAGCTCTTTTTTGCTGCGCAAATAGGACCTGATAGCATACTAAACTGAGAAAAAGGGCACTTCCTACAAATTTACTTATCATAATCTAACGCTATTATTTAAATGTGAACTCTCGTTCCAAAAGACCCTCATTGGTAAATGAAGGTTGATTGTGCCTGTGACTTCTTCAATTCCTTCGAAATATGTTGCCGGTTTGTCTGTGTCTTTGGCTGTTTTCCTATTGGTCAGACGCATTTGAAGAATAGGCCTTCCTTCGTCCGATTCCGCAACTACACAAGTGATTCATCAAATCCACGTCACAATATTTTCAAAATTTAGGGTCTCAATCGGAACATGTTCTTCTTCGGAAAATTCATTTTTTTTTGAAAAATGAAAGTCCATGATGCTCACTTTTCACAGTATGTAATTTAAGTTTTGGATTTGCTTCCGTAAAACCACTCCCTAGGATGAAAGACTTGACTTGCGAAAACACCAAACAAGAGGCGAAAGTGAGGATGAAAACCCAAAAGATCGTTTACATGGTTGAGGTGGTTGAATCCTTAAAATAAAAACAGGAATCAACGCAAAACCAACCGCTCAAAAAAAAACTGGATAAACTGGCTTACAATTTTATAAAAAGTCGAATGTTTCTTAAATCAAAATCACAGGCTGGATTACAATCACTTGTTCTAATTGGAGCTGTAATCCATTCAATCAAATACCTCGTTTTATCCTTCAACAGCTACTTCAAACTTATTCCGTGAAAACCACAGCATACTTGATTCTTAGATTTTGCCTTAAAACAAAAAAGTCTTGCCATCAGCAAGACTCTTTTCAGAATATAAACCCAAATATAACTTTAGAGATTAAAAGTTTCGAATTAATTCAGACCAAAATTTGGAAAAGGAAAGAAAACCAATTTTTAATTTGACCTATTGATTAGATGACCAAATATTTCTGAAGTCATTGTAACCAAGTCCAAAGTAAATGGTTTTAAGATATAATTACAAATTGAAAAAAAAATTTTGCATTATTTTGAACAATCTCTAATTTAGAGGCACATTAATTATAAATCATCTAAATCTGGGCAAGCAAAATGGATAAAATTTTAGATATCGACAACATAGACCTCAAAATCATCTCTCTCTTGAATGAAGATGCCAAAACACCGTATACCGAAATAGCAAAAAAAGTGTTTGTTTCATCCGGTACGGTCCATGTAAGAATGAAAAAATTGGAAGATATGGGTATTGTAAAAAGTGCCACATTAAATATTGATTTCTCGAAATTAGGATATGACATTTCTGCTTTCCTCGGAATATATCTGGAAAAAAGTTCTCTCTATGATAATGTGATTGAAAAATTAAAGTCCATTTCTGAAGTTGTCAGTGCCTACTACACCACCGGTAACTATTCCATTTTTGCAAAAATAATTTGCCGTGACACCAACCACCTTCGGTTGGTTCTCAATAGCATCCAAAAAGTGGAAGGAATCGACAGAACCGAAACTTTGATTGTTTTGGAAGAGTCTATTAACCGTCCAATTAAATTTTTCGAACTCACCAAATAATCCAATTAAGATTAAATCTAAATAAGAATTTCTTATCTGTCCTTTGTCAATGAATTATTGAAGTGTTGCAATCGCAGCACTTTTTTTTAAAATAAAAAGTGCCATACAATCAATCTGGATAGGATTTTAATCAAGTATTAGAATTTTTAAAAGTCATTTAAGAGAATCCAGAACATTATATTTTGATTATATGTTGTACATTCGTAGTCAAATTGTAATTAGTCTAAATAACTCAGCCCATGAGCAAAGACAACCAAATATTAGAAGATCTTACTTCCAAAGAATATGAACACGGGTGGTCAGTCAATATGGAAGCCGATGAGGCGCCCATAGGATTGAATGAAGGTATTATTCGTTGGATATCGACAAAGAAAGAGGAACCACAATGGCTCCTTGAATGGAGATTAAAGGCTTATAAAACTTGGGAAAAGATGACAGAGCCAACTTGGGCCAATGTTCATTACCCAAAAATCGATCTTCAATCTCTGGTCTTCTATTCTGCTCCCAAACAAGCTAAGAAAACAAAAAATTTAGATGAGGTTGACCCACAATTGCTTCAGATTTACGAGCGATTGGGTATTTCATTAAATGAGCAAAAGAGACTTGAGGGAGTCGCTGTTGATGTCGTTTTGGACTCAGTTTCAGTAGCAACTACATTTAAAGGAACCTTAGGAAAGCTTGGAATTATTTTTTGTTCTTTCAGCGAAGCTGTTAAAGAACATCCTGAGCTAATTAAGAAATACCTAGGTTCAGTAGTTCCAATGACTGACAACTATTATGCAGCATTAAACTCAGCGGTTTTTTCTGACGGTTCGTTCTGCTACATCCCGAAGGGTGTTCGTTGCCCAATGGAGCTATCCACTTATTTTAGAATAAATGCTGCAAATACAGGTCAGTTCGAGAGAACCCTCATTGTAGCTGAAGACCAGTCTTACGTAAGTTATCTTGAAGGTTGCACCGCTCCTCAACGAGACGAAAATCAACTTCACGCGGCTGTCGTGGAAATCTACGCAGGCGCTCACGCAGAGGTAAAATATTCAACAGTTCAAAACTGGTTTCCTGGTGACAAAAACGGGAAAGGTGGTATTTTCAATTTCGTTACCAAAAGAGGAATATGCGCCGGTGACTACTCCAAAATCTCCTGGACTCAGGTAGAAACTGGTTCGGCTATCACCTGGAAATATCCTTCTTGCATCCTGAAAGGCGATTATTCGATCGGTGAGTTTTATTCTGTCGCGGTGACAAATAACTACCAACAGGCCGATACAGGAACGAAAATGATTCACATTGGTAAAAACACCAAATCAAGAATCGTGTCAAAAGGTATTTCTGCAGGAAAATCTCAGAACTCATACAGGGGTCAGGTTCAGGTGATGAAGAGAGCTACCAATGCTCGAAACTTTTCTCAGTGCGACTCCTTATTGATGGGTGACAGATGCGGAGCTCATACATTCCCTTACATTGATATCAATAACCCTACTGCCAAAGTAGAACACGAAGCTACGACTTCCAAAATCGGTGAAGATCAGATCTTCTATTGCAATCAGCGTGGTATCGCTACAGAAGATGCAGTAGCCTTGATTGTTAATGGATATGCTAAAGAAGTTTTAAACCAACTTCCAATGGAATTCGCAGTTGAAGCGCAGAAATTATTGGCTTTGACCCTTGAGGGATCCGTAGGATAATCTCTATTTGAAGAAATAGAACAGTACAAAATTGAAAAAATAGAATCATGCTACGTATAAAAAATCTCCATGCCTCCATTGAAGGAACTCCAATTTTGAGAGGTATCAATCTTGAAGTAAAAGCAGGTGAAATTCATGCAATCATGGGACCAAACGGTTCCGGAAAATCAACTCTTGCTTCCGTTTTAGCTGGAAGAGAAGAATATGAGGTGACTGAAGGCGAGGTAATTTTTAAAGGAAAAAACCTCCTAGACCTTGCCCCTGAAGTTCGTGCAAGAGAAGGTGTATTTTTAGCATTCCAATATCCTGTTGAAATCCCAGGCGTGTCCTCAACCAATTTTCTCAGAACAGCCGTAAATCAAGTGAGGGAATACAGAGGTCAAGAGCCTTTGGACGCTGTGAAGTTCCTGACCATGATGAAGGAGAAAATGAAGCTTGTCGAAATCGATCAGAAGCTTTTGAGTAGATCGTTAAATGAAGGATTCTCCGGCGGAGAAAAGAAGAGAAACGAGATTTTCCAAATGGCCATGCTTGAGCCTACTCTTTCGATTCTGGACGAAACTGATTCCGGACTGGATATCGATGCACTTCGTATCGTTTCCAACGGAGTAAATCAATTGAGGTCCGACAAAACAGCAACGATCGTAGTAACTCACTATCAGAGATTGTTGGACTATATAGTTCCTGATTTTGTACATGTACTTTATAAAGGCCGCATTGTAAAATCCGGAACCAAAGAACTAGCCATGGAATTGGAAGAGAAAGGCTACGATTGGATCAAAGAAGCCGTTGATTCTGAAGCAACTGTCTGATTTCCATCTAAAAACCGACTCATGAGTACTTTGATAAAACACGATCTTTTCGAGGAATTATTGGAATCTGCACACTCAGGATTTGAAAACTCCCGAACTGAAGCAAAAACCAGCTACTTCACTCAGGGACTTCCTGCTGTAAAAGCTGAAGAATATAAGTTTACCGGAATTACCAAAAAACTGGAGCAAACTTTCTCGAATCTTTCCGCTGCTCAATCATTTGAATTATCACTTGAAACAGTAAAATCAGCGATTTTTGAAGGATTTTCAGGCGATGTTTTGGTTTTTGCCAACGGAATATTCCAACCTTCCCTATCTTCTATACTTGATGGAATAGAAGTTAGCCTCCTATCCGAAAAACCGGACACGCCAATTGGAAGTATTGCCAAACCAGGTAAAGATGCATTTTGCGCATTAAATCAAGCTTCTTTCGACGAGGGTATTTTCATCAGTGTTCCTAAAAAAACTCAGATCGAAAAGCCTATTCTATTGCTTTCTTTCAATAAAGAAAATTCTGGATCAGTCATTCAACCAAGAGTTTGGATTGAAGTGGGTGATTTTGCAGAGGTAACTTTTATTGATCAAAGCGTTAATCTGAGTTCATCCCCTTATTTTATTAATAAAGTAATAGAGATCAAAGGTGCTGCAAATGCCCACATCCATTATTACAGACTGCAGAATGAAGGAAAGAATGCTTTCGAAGTCAGCAACATTGAAACTGACATTCAGAAAGATTCAACGTTTGCTTCAGTCACTATTTCTCTTTCCGGAGAAATGATCAGAAACAATCTAAGCTTGAACATCCTGGGAAGTAATTCCGAAGGAAACATGTACGGATTGTATTTACTCCATGGCAAAACACATGTGGATAACCATACGAATGTCGATCACACCATTCCTCATGCAGAATCCAATGAGCTATATAAAGGAATTCTCGACGATCAATCCAGAGGAGTTTTCAACGGGAAAATCTTTGTACGACAAGATGCCCAGAAGACTAACGCATTCCAGCAAAACAATAATATTCTCCTTTCAGAGGATGCTATTGTCAACACCAAACCTCAATTAGAGATTTGGGCGGATGATGTAAAATGTTCCCATGGTTGCACCACAGGTCAATTAGACGACGAAGCATTATTTTATCTTCAAGCTAGAGGAATCGGAAAAGATCAGGCAAGAGGATTTTTGTTGTACGCTTTTGCCGGTGAAGTACTCGAACATATCAAAGAAGAAAGCTTCCGAACTTACTCTACTGAGTTGGTTCAAGCACGATTGGGAAGTAAAATCTAATAAATGAATCTTAACATAGATCAAATCAGGAGCTTGTTTCCTGTACTTCACCAGGAAGTGCACGGTAAGCCATTGATTTATTTAGACAATGCGGCAACTACTCAAAAGCCTCAGTCGGTTTTGAATGCCTTGTCTGCTTACTATTCTCACGACAATTCAAATATTCACCGCGGAGCACATGCATTGGCGGATAGGGCTACTCGCTATTATGAGGAAACCCGAGAAGCAGTCTCTGAATTTCTCAACGCGAAGGAATCTGCTGAAGTCATTTTTACCAAGGGCACGACTGAAAGCATCAACCTTGTAGCTCAAACTTTCGGGCGGAAATTCATCCAAAAAGATGATGAAATCATCATTTCTACGATGGAGCACCACTCCAATATTGTGCCTTGGCAGATGCTCTGCGAGGAGAAAGGCGCATTACTGAAAATCATTCCAATCACAGAATCCGGAGAAATTATCTTCGAGGAATTTCAAAAGCTACTTTCCCCAAAAACCAAATTGGTCAGCATCGTTCATGCTTCCAATTCTTTGGGAACAATCAATCCTGTCAAAAGAATCATCGACGCAGCGCATGAATTCGGATCAAAAGTCCTTTTGGATGGAGCTCAAAGCACAAATCACCTAGAAATTGACGTACAGGATTTGGATTGCGATTTTCTGGCTTTTTCAGCACATAAACTTTATGGTCCGACAGGACTTGGGGTCTTATACGGTAAAAGAGACGTCCTAGAAGAAATGCCGCCATTCCTTGGAGGTGGCGAAATGATCAAAGAAGTGACCTTCGAAAAGACAACATACAACGTAATTCCTTTCAAATTCGAAGCTGGTACTCCGAATATTGCGGACGTAATTGCTTTCAAAGCCTCTCTGGATTTCATCAAAAGACTCGGGAAAAAGAATATCAAAAAGCACGAGGACGAGCTCCTCTCCTATTCAACTCGACTTTTGTCCTCGATCAAAGGATTTATCCCGGTCGGCACTGCGGATGAAAAAGTCAGTGTGTTGTCCTTCAATATCAAGGACACGCACCCTTTCGACGTAGGTGTAATGCTCGATGCAAATGGCATTGCTGTCCGGACTGGTCATCACTGCACTCAGCCTTTAATGAAAAGATTGGGACTTGAAGGAACTGTCAGGGCTTCATTTGCTGTTTACAACACTAAATCGGAAATCGAGAAATTGGCTGAAAGCGTGGCCAAAATCGCCAGAATCAAAAACAAATGAGCAGCATTCAAGACATCCAAGATGAGATAGTATCTGAGTTTGAAATCCTCGGAGATGATAAAGAGTCTACCATTTTTTACATCATGGAATTGGGAGCTGGTCTTGCTCCTTTTCCGGAAGAAGAAAAAAAAGAAGAAAACATCATTAAAGGTTGTCAATCAAAAGTCTGGCTTATTGCAGACGAGCATGATGGCAAAATCATTTACAAATCCGATTCCAACACAGATATTACAAAAGGTTTGATTTCGCTCTTGCTTCGCGTATTGAATAATCGTAAACCGGAAGAAATCATGAACGCTGAGTTAGATTTCGTGAGTCGAATTGGAATGGGGAGCATTATAGGAAGTCAAAGATCAAATGGGTTTGCCTCGATGATTAGGCAAATTAAACTTTACGCTTTGGCTTTTCAAACCAAACAAAATGTCTGAGAATATGGAAACAGAAGACAATGGACAAGCAGGACAAATCACCAATTTGAAAGAAAAAGTGATTCAGGCGATCAAGCTTGTTTATGATCCTGAGATTCCGGTAGATGTTTATGATTTGGGACTTATCTACGAAATCACAGTCTATCCCGTAAATAATGTATACGTGATGATGACACTGACTTCACCTAACTGCCCGTCTGCAGAATATATTCCAACAGAAGTCAAGGAAAAAATCTCACAGATCCAAGGTATTAATAATGTGGAAGTTGAGATTACATTTGATCCACCTTACTCTCAGGACATGATGTCTGAGGCTGCAAAATTAGAATTAGGATTTCTCTAAACTGTCAACTTTAAAATTACAAAATATGTATCCAGAAGAACTAATCGCTCCCATGAGAGCGGAGCTTTCCAACGTAGGATTCGAAGAATTCAGAACTGCTGAAATGGTAGCTGAGCAATTAGGCCCAAATCATAAAGGGACCACTTTTGTTGTTGTAAATTCAGTGTGCGGTTGTGCTGCCGGAGCAGCTAGACCGGGAGTAAGATACGCTGTCGAAAACTCAAAAGTAAAACCCACTCAATTAGCCACTGTGTTTGCAGGAAATGACATTGCTGCATTATCTAAATTCCGAGAAATGGTATTGCCCTATCCTCCATCCTCTCCTGCCATGGCACTTTTCAAAGACGGTGAGCTTGTACATTTTGTCGAGCGTCACCACATTGAAGGAAGAAGTGCCAAAATGATTGGCGACCACTTAGTTGAAGTATTTGAGCACTTTTGTGCTTAAAGAAAATAGCCCTTCGGGGCTTTTTTTATAAGAAAATCTTAAATGAAAAGTTTTGCTTTTCGAAAAACCAAGAAGGGTATCTTAGACTAAATCTGGTTTTCATCAACAGAAAATATTTATCATTCGATTTATTAATAAATGATGTTTATTTTACCTCTAATCCATTTATCACCGTAAAAACTATCTGATTTCATTAACTTAAGGCCCTATTGATACGTTTTTTCTAAAATAGAATTCCAAACAAAATACATATGTCTGATTCCGCTAAATTGTCCTTCAACGGTCAAGATTTTGAATTCCCAGTTATCACCGGAACCGAAAAAGAGTCCGCAATAGATATTGCAAAACTTCGAAGTGCTACTGGACTTATCACCATCGACCCCGGATACAAAAACACAGGTTCAACCACGAGCGCAATTACATTTTTGGACGGAGAGGAAGGAATCCTTCGTTATAGAGGTTATCGAATAGAGGATCTTGCTGAAAAATCAACTTTCCTTGAAGTATCCTATTTGTTGATTTACGGTGAATTGCCAACTCAGACTCAATACGAAGATTTCTCAAAAGAAATCACGCGTCATACGTTGGTTCATGAGGATATTAAAAAAATCTTAGAAGGTTTTCCTTCCAATGCTCACCCGATGGGCGTACTATCCTCTTTAATTTGTTCACTTACTGCATTTTACCCTGATTCATTAAATCCAAACAGAAGTGAGGAAGAAGTGAACATGAGTATCATCAGGCTGATCGCAAAAATGCCAACTTTTGCTGCATGGGCTTTCAAAAACGAAATGGGTCACCCGGTAAACTATCCTGATAACTCCTTGGATTATTGCTCAAACTTCATGAAAATGATGTTTGCTCTTCCAGCTGAGAAGTATGAAGTTGACCCAGTTGTAGCCAAAGCACTCGATTCTCTTTTGATCCTCCATGCAGATCACGAGCAAAACTGCTCCACTTCGACTGTAAGAATGGTTGGCTCCTCACAGGCAAGCATTTACGCTTCTATTTCTGCAGGTATCAATGCTCTTTGGGGTCCTCTTCACGGAGGAGCTAACCAATCTGTCATCGAAATGCTCGAAGCAATTAAAGCGGATGGCGGAGATGCTAAGAAATATCTAGACAAAGCAAAAGACAAAAATGATCCATTCCGTCTGATGGGATTTGGTCACAGAGTTTACAAAAACTTTGATCCAAGGGCCAAAATCATAAAGAAAGCGGCTGATGATGTGTTGACCAAACTGGGAGTGAAAGACCCAATTCTTGAAATCGCTCAGGAACTGGAACATGCAGCTCTAAACGATCAATACTTCATAGATCGTAAGCTCTATCCAAATGTCGATTTCTATTCCGGTATTATTTACAGAGCCTTGGGAATTCCAACTGATATGTTTACAGTGATGTTTGCGTTGGGTCGACTTCCAGGCTGGATCGCTCAATGGAAAGAAATGAGAGAGAATAATGAGCCGATAGGCCGCCCTCGTCAGATTTATGTAGGAGCCAATGAGCGTGACTACGTTTACATGACCAAGCGTTAATCATCTCCAAAATTGAAAATAGTAGCCAGCCATTTTATGGCTGGCTTTTTTATGTTTCAAAATCTATGAAACATCCAGTTTTGATAAGATATTTGAAAACCGAAACCAACTACTCAAGTTTATTATGAAACCAATATCTCTGGAAGAAGCTATAGCACTTACCAATAAATTCACCTCAAAACCCATCAATGAAGAGTTATTAAAGCTTTACGGCCTTTACAAACAAGCAACCGAAGGAGATAATGAAGGAGAACGTCCGGGAGGATTTGATTTCAAAGCAGCAGCCAAATACAATAGCTGGCTAAATTTCAAGGGGAAAAGCAAAGAAGAAGCTTCGGAGCTATATCTCTCACTTGTAGAAGAACTTTCAGGAAAATATATGTAAGCAAAAGCCCGTTAAATCTCGGGCTTTTTTCTGGCTAAAAACCCATCCAAATTTTCCTTTCAGACTTAGGCTAATTGCTTTCAATTTAACAAGAATGGTTCTAATTGATCCAAAAAGAGCCAGACATCAAAAACCTTCATTTCTCCAAGATCGCTTGTTTCCTGTGTTTGGCAAAAATTCCTGCAATCACGCTTCCCGCGATCAATTGCTGAATATGATACAGCATGACTGGAAGTAAGACCAGTCCAAAAAGAGCTGGATCCGGAAAAATGATTTTTCCAATCACAACACCCTGAACAAGTGATTTTTTTGAACCACAGAATAACGCTGTAACACGATCCTCCCAGCTGAATCCCAGTGTTCTGGTCAATATTTCCACTATTCCCCATATCAGGAAAAACAAACCCAGCATCGTGGCTCCAACTTTGAGTAAAGTAGCCACCGAATAAGGTGTAAATATTTCCTGCGAAAAAGATTGGGCAAAGGATGTGAATACGATCATCATGATCACTGTTTGGTCCAGATATTTCAATTTAGCCAAATGCTTTTCAATTCTGTGAAAAACCAACTTGTGTAACAAGATCCCCAAGAAAACCGGCAAAAGGACTTTGAGTGACAACTCACCAAAAGTCGAGACAAAGTCCATTTCAATCTGAGAAGTATCAGCAATAATCCCCATCCAAATAGGAGTCACCACCACACCGATCAGACTTGAAATACTTGCATTGAAGATCGCCCCGGGTAGATTTCCACCGGCAATTGAGACCATCACTACCGAAGCACTTACAGTAGATGGCAAAGTGGATAAATAACTGATCCCCAGCTTGAAGTCCTGATCAATCCAAGATGTGAAGTTTATCAAAACCAACACCACCAATGGAAAAACAAGAAAGGTACAAAGCTGAATCAAGACGTGAAGTTTCCAATTACTAAGACCGGCTTTAAGCTGATCTGGATTTAATTTTATTCCATAAAAGAAAAAAACCAGACCGATTCCCACATCTGTAATTGGCTTCCACGGGACTGGAGATTCAGAAGATCCAGCAAATGGAAACAGGTAGGCAAGAAAAATTGCTCCAAATAATCCCAACAAGAATCCATTAATCCCGACTTTGTTTAAAGTCTTGAGTATGGGCTGAATCATGAAGTAATCATTCTTTTGAAATTGTCACAAAGAATAGCTGTTGCGATCGCCACATTCAAAGACTCAGCTTGTCCAAACCCGGGAATAGTAACTTTTTGAGTTACTTTCTTTTCGAGTTCAGGGGAAATTCCTTTTGATTCATTTCCCATCAGGATCACGCCGGGGGCAGGTTTTTCGAAGCTATGCAAGTTTTTACCTTCAAGGAAAGCTCCATAAACCGGGACTTTCCAACGGTCAAAAACAGACGATAAATCCTCATAGAAAAAGTGTACCCGCGTGAAGGAACCCATGCTCGCTTGGATCACTTTTGGGTTATAAAATTCCGCTGTCTGAGGTGAAAAGACCAAATGCTTAATCCCATACCAATCTGCAATTCTGATAATGGTACCCAGATTACCAGGATCTCTGATATCATCTAGCGCTATTGCTAGTTCGCCAGTTGGTAAGTCAAACCAAGAATTGGGTTTCATCTCGACAACTGCAATGGCACTATCGTTGCTTTGGTACTGTCCAAGACTTTCAAGTTGTTTTTGATCTACTTCAATCAATTCTCCTTTGTATTTCCGAAGGATGGATGCATGCTGCTCCAAAAATGGCTTAGTAACCAAAAGTAACTTTACCAAAAAATCAGAGTTAAGTACCTCTAAAACGCTCTTTTCACCCTCTACAAAGAACTGATTCTCCACATTTCGGAATTTCTTTTGATGTAAGGATTTAATAAACTTAACTGTATTTTTGCTAAGCATTCGGATCGATTCTCTCATTTTGAAATTCACCAAATATATACTTTTTATCTATGTCCTCGGGTCACTCGTGAGTTGCTCGATTACCAAGAATATACCCGAAGGTGAATATGTTTTATATGACACAAAATTAGAGGGCGTCAAACTTTCGGATGAAGAGGTTCTTACTTCTATCATTTCCCAAGAACCAAACACCAGAATTCCATTTAGCAGCAGGTCATTAGGAGTCAGCATCTACCGGGTGGGCACTTGGTTTTATGATAGTGCCAAAGTCTCAGGGAAGTTGAAACGCAAGCAACTTGAGCTGAAACAGGTCCAACTTGAAAGGGATAGTTTGCCACAAGATAGGAAACTCCAGAAAAGACAAGACAAGCTGAATACCCAAATCGAAGGAATCGAAGAAAAACTTGAATTTGGAAATTTGATCATGAGAACCGGTAATCCAGTGGTACTACTCGACAGTACCAAAACCAAAGACTCCGCAAAAGAAATCGAGGATTATCTGGTAAATCATGGTTTTTTTGACGCCAAGACAAGCTATACAGTTGAGACAAAGGATGAGAAAGCTTTTGTGTCTTATGTGATAAATGAGAAACTCCCCTATTTAGTAGATTCTTTTTATACCCGCACCGACAATGTAGATATTATCAAGGTTCTCAATGCCAACTCCTCAAAATCTGAGGTAAAGCCTGGTAAAATGTACAATCAGGATGACATCTCTCGGGAAAGAAGCCGGATAGAATATCTTTTGAAAAACAATGGCTTTTTCATGTTCTCTGATTCCTACATAGAATACAACGTCTATCAGGATACCAGCGCCAAAAGAGTGGCCATCGAACAAGTGATTTTCAAACCCAGCTTTGCAGAAAAGCATCGGATTTTCACAATAGACTCTATCTTCTTTCAAGTCACCCCTCCCAGTACTGATTTTGTTGATCAAAAAGTCAAAAGAATCTATCGGAATATTGATTTCAGTTTTTACCGGGACCGATATTCTGCCAAACTTCTTTCATCCCGGATTTTCTTCGATGAAGGAAAACCCTACAATAGATCTGAAATTATTGAAACTCAAAAGCAGCTTAACAACCTTGACCTTTTTCGATTTCTGAATATTTCATTTGACACATTGGGGACTTCGCTTACAGCAAAAGTCATAGCCCAACCCAACCAAAAATATCAGCTGACTAATCAAGTCGGTTTGAGCGTCACGGAACAGTTACCGGGACCTTTTTTCAGTTCTTCTCTTCGAAATCGAAATTTTTTCAGCGCTGGAGAAATTCTTGAATTCAACTTTAGAGCTGGCTTGGAAGGAGTGGCCTCAGCTACCAATCAAGACGTGTATCAAAGCAAGGAATTGGGGATCTCTGGGGCAGTCATTTTTCCTAAATTCCTGATTCCCTTTGCTCCGTCTACTCTAGCAAAATACGGTAAGTATAACCCCAACACCCGGACTTCGATAGGTTACTCCTATACCAATAGGCCGGAATACACCCGAAGTTCTCTGAATTCTCAGCTTTCCTATACGTGGGCTACCTTAAACAATAAAATGCAGTTTACAGTAAACGCAGCCGATATTGCTTACATCAGAACTCCTAACCTCACGGAGGAATTTTTCCAAATATTGCAAGATCTCCAGTCTCAAGGCAACAACTTGATTTACTCATTTCTCCCCTCTTTCGTCAGTAGCGTTTCTGTGCAATCGATCATTAATTTTAATCAGTATGGAAATTTTAAAAATAGCAAAGCGAGCCTTCTCCGGCTTTTTGCAGAAAGCGGTGGTACCAGCCTCAACTTTTTTGATGTACCCAGCAACGATAAAGAAGGTATTGAGTTTGCCAATTTCCAGTGGCTGAAGTTTCAGGCTGATTACAGAAGATATTACCCGCTAGACGCAAAGCAAACCATAGCTTATCGTGTCAATTTTGGAATTGCTAGACCATACGGAGTGAGTGCAGGAATTCTTCCTTACGAAAAATATTTTTTCTCTGGTGGTAGCAGCAGCATTCGGGCCTGGCAAGCAAGGCGACTCGGTCCGGGAAGCACTGTCCCTACCGTGGATGAGCAAGGTAATTTTACCTATAATAATGAGCAACCTGCAGAGATGATCATGGAGTCAATGCTAGAATACCGAAGGAAACTTTTCGGTTATTTTAATATGGCATTCTTTGTAGATCTGGGTAACTCCTGGAATATCGGATACAGTCCTTCGAGACCGGGAGCTGACTTCGAATATGATCGATTCTACAAAGAAATTGCTGTGGGAACCGGTATAGGTTTGAGAATGGACTTTGATTTTCTGGTCATCAGACTGGACCTGGCCACCAAAGCCATTGATCCGGCACAGCCATTAGGCGAGCGATGGATTCTGGATAATCTTTCTTGGCAAAAACCCCTTGGCGATAAAGGCCAAACCGTACTTAACTTTGGAATCGGTTATCCATTCTAATCAGGTCAATTTCTAACATCATGTCAAGAAAAAGTAAAGGAAAAATAGCGCTGATTTATCAGAATATGCAAGACTATATCTGTCGGCAACTTGAATTGTCTGATGGAACCGGCCTATTCAAAGAAGATAAATGGACTAGAGAAGAAGGTGGTGGCGGGAAAACCAGAATCTTTGAGAACGGAACTATCATTGAAAAAGGAGGCGTAGCTTTTTCAGCCGTTCACGGGCCGATGCCGGAAAAGATCCAGTCAAAGCTTAACGTGGAAAAATCAGACTTTTTTGCAACCGGAGTTTCGATCGTGATCCATCCCAAAAGCCCGATGGTTCCGATTATTCACATGAACATCCGATATTTTGAGTTGGACAATGGTACTCATTGGTTTGGCGGAGGAATTGATCTTACGCCGCATTATGTGAACGTGGATGATGCCCGCCATTTTCATCAGGAAGTAAAAAATGTGTGTGATTCATTTGATACTGGATATTATTCAACCTTCAAATCCTGGGCTGATGATTATTTTTACATAAGGCACCGTGAGGAAACCCGTGGAATCGGTGGAATATTCTACGATCGATTGAGTGCTGACAACGATACCCATTTTGAGCAAATCCTCAACTTTAGCCTTGGGATAGGAAATCTCTTTCCACAAGTCTATGGTTATTTTATGAAGAAAAACTCCACTCTATCTTTTGGAGTTGCTGAAAAAACCTGGCAAAATATCAGACGGGGACGCTATGTGGAATTTAATCTTGTCTGGGATGCCGGTACCAAATTTGGGCTCGATACGAATGGAAGAACAGAAAGCATCCTGATGAGCATGCCTCCTCATGCTGAATGGGAATATATGCATCAGCCAGAAAAAGGAAGTGCAGAAGATTTTACACTCAATCATCTGAAAAAAGGAATTGACTGGTTAAATTCCCCTTCATGATTGAAGAATTCAAACACCTCGACGAGTTAGTTTTTCTTTGGCTTAATTCATTTCACGCAGATTGGCTTGATCCTATTGTCTTCCAATTAACTGAAACTATCACTTGGATTCCATTTTATGCGTTTTTGATTTATAAGATCTATAAAGTTGATCCCAAATTCAGCCTTTGGGTTTTTGGAGGAGTTGCAATCACGATATTGATTTCAGATCAAGTCACTTCTGGGTTGATGAAACCATTTTTCGAACGGCTGCGCCCTTGTCATGACGAGCGTTGGGATGCGGTAATTCACAATTATGGACGATGTGGGGGACTTTATGGATTCGTCTCCTCCCATGCTGCCAATACATTTGCAGTTGCTGTATTTCTCAATCTGAAGATGAAAGATAAACTCCCTCATTTGAAATGGCTTTTCTTATGGGCTGTGATAGTTTCATATACTCGAATTTATCTGGGAGTTCATTATCCCTTTGATGTTGTCTTAGGCGCTGCCATCGGATCTTTAGCAGGAGTATTATGTTGGTTTCTGATTGTTTTTGTCAAAAGAGAACTGGTGAGGCAGGCATTAAAATAGGCCATAGCGAGTTATCAGTAGTCTGTTGGAAGTATTCATTGGCTAGTCAAATATAAAATCAATCACGTTCACATCAACTTTCAACCATCAAACACCCAACCGAACAGCGATTGGATAGCTACTTTGAACTATCGCTATTTGGACCATTAATCGAATTTGTATCAGGCATTGTCATTAAAAACAACCCTTAATTTCCCCTCTCCTTTTCCGAAACAATCACACCATGAATAATAATGACATCCTCCGCAGTATCCGATACACGTTCGATTTCGGAGACAATGTAATGATCGACATTTTCGGCTTAGGCGGAGAAAAAGTCACCCGGGCAGATGTCAGCAACTGGCTGAAGCGGGAAGATGATCCAGATTACAAGGGACTTCATGATATTGATTTGGCCACCTTCCTCAATGGTTTGATTATCCAGAAACGAGGAAAAAAAGACGGAGATCAGCCCGTTTCGGAGAAGACATTGAACAATAACATGATCTTTAGAAAGCTTAAGATTGCCCTGAATATGAAGGACGAAGATATACTTGACATCTTATCAAAAGTAGACAGACATATCAGCAAGCATGAGTTGAGTGCATTTTTCCGCAATCCAACCCAACCCCAATATCGGCCTTGTAAGGATCAGGTTTTAAGAAATTTCCTTCAGGGTATTCAGTTAAAGCTCCGTCCATAAAACGAAACTTCCCGAGCTCAGATTTATATAAAAAAATTACTATTTTCATTCATTCACTCCTTTGTCACCCTATATTTATTCCCATGGAAAGATCGCATTACACATTTGAAGATATTATCAACCTAAACCAAAAAGACTGGGACAAAGCATATGTTGTCCTGCAAGCCTGCCTGGAGAGCGGACATCTGACCAAAGAAGTTCGTGGATTTGAAGACATTATCTATATCCCGGCCGAAGGGATGATGGATCAACACTTAATTCACGACCCTGTAGTTCTGACTCAGGAGCCACCCAAGACTGGAGGCCTCCGAAAGAGAATGGATTTTTGACATTCTCATTTCACTTAAAATCTGTATCCTGCCGGAAGTCGCCCTACTTCCGGCTTTTTATTTTGGGATCAATGGGAAGCTGGGTCTGGATATCAATACTGATTTCTTTCCTTCTGCGCTGGATTCAAAGTCCGTGAATTTTCAAATTTGAATTTAATCCTGGTTGTATCCACTGCAGAATAGTGGGTTGGCAGTAATATTTACTTTGAAACTGGTGACGTTTTCTTTTGCTTTACCAGTTATCAGTTTGGTTTTAAAGGAGGAATTATTGTCAAAATCCCCTGTTAAAAAATCAGTTTAAATTTGATTTATAAAGGGGAACTCAGTCGGGTTCCCCTTTATTTTTATCTTCATTTTATTGATTTAAGAATAATTCCCAAAATTGATTTGGGAATTAGTGAATTTACCCAACTGATATTCAGGCTCCTTTTTTATCTTCAATTTATAATTAGCCAATCTCCCTTAACCGCTTGAAACGATTTATTATGAGATCAACCACCCTTTTGTTCCTCATCCTTTTAGTTTCTTTAGTTCAGCTTCATGCTCAGGATACCACTACCTACGAATCGAATAAAATCAACAACTTCAAGTTTGTACCACTTCCGGCTATCGGTTCAAATCCAGCCAACGGATGGCTTTTTGGACTTGCCCCTTCTGCTACTTGGTTCATGGGAAATCCGGCAGATACAAAGCTTTCCAACTTCGTGGGTAATTTTCTATACACAACCAAAAAACAATGGATCTTCAGCTCCAGAAGTAATATTTTCCTCGATGAGAATAAGTGGATTCTGGTGGGTGACTGGAGGTATTTTATCACTTCTATACCGACCTATGGGCTTGGAAGTTCCACTCCAAATGAATGGGAAGAAAACCCCAATCAACTTGGAGTTCTGTGGGGTGAGCAACAAATGGATTTTAATCTGATCCGATTTTATGAAACTGTTTTAAGGAGAATTGGTGATTCCAAATTTTACTTTGGGATGGGTTATCATCTGGATGTACACTCAAAAGTCGAAAGCTTTATTGAAGATGAAATTGATCCTGGCTTGTCCTATTCACACGATATATACAATCAAGAAAAAGGCTTCCGCGTTGATAAATACGTCCTTTCCGGCATAACGCTCAATGCAGTAATGGAAAATAGGGACATTGCTGTTTCTCCTTACGAGAAAAATTTTGCGCTTATTTCATATAAGATCAATCCTACATTTATCGGTTCAGATCAAAACTCCTCACTCCTTCTTTTGGATTATCGGCATTATTTCAACCTGAGTGAAAGGCGAAAAAGACACCTGATTGCTGTTTGGGGTTTTGGAAACTTTTTGGTTTCCGGGGATATCCCCTATATGAATCTACCTTCAATCGGTTGGGATATGTTTGGGAGGACAGGGAGAGGATATGCCCAAGGAAGATTCAGAGGCGAAAGTATGGTTTATTCAGAGGCTGAATACCGCTTCCCGCTTCAGAGAAATAAGGAAACATTCGGAGGAACAGTTTTCGTCAATGCCGCCTGTTTCAATAGCAAAACTACCGGCGAAAAAATCCTGGAACAAGTCAATCCGGGATATGGAGTTGGTTTAAGAGTTATGATTAACAAACAAAACCGCACAACCATTACTGCTGACTATGCATTCGGTCAAAAAGGCAACTCTGGTTTTTACCTCAATGTCAACGAGTCATTCTAAATCTTGACATAATGCAAGGATTGATTTCAATTAACTGATAGCTGTTGCCCCGTCCTTGGCTCAAACCATCGCGAATCAAATGATCAAAGACCGTGTAGTTGTTAAAAAATAATCTTGAGTTTAAGAAAAAGCTCCAATCTAATCCGATTGGAGCCTTTTTTATGCGGCATTTCTGGCCGCATTGATGATTCCAAACATACTCCTTAGAATTAACTTCTGGAGATTTTCAGGAGATTTTCCAGTTTCCAGCATAGTTTGAATTGCATATTGCTGAATCGTAATCAGCGGAAGTACGATTCGCTCACGAATGGCGATTGAGGTCCTGATTACAGGACTATCCCCCATCAATTCACTCATGGAGGATACCTCTTTGAGTTTTTCGATTGACAGAAGGTATTCCTGATACATAATCTCCCAAAACTCACCATAGTTCTCATCCTTCTGAAGATAAGCGGTTGCTGGATAAAAGCATTTTTTGAGTGACTGCATCGAATTGCCAAGCAGCGTTCTGAAAAAGAGGTTCTTCTCGTATAAAGTCCTCAACTGCTCCAATTTCCCATCTTTTTCCAATGCTGAAATCGCAGCACCTACTCCATAGAATCCCGGAATGTTTTGCTTCATCTGAGCCCATGAACCTACGAACGGAATTGCTCGCAAATCCTCGAATTTCAGACCTTCATCTTTTCCCCTTTTCAAAGGTCGAGAACCGATATTGGTCATTCCAAAATATTTCAACGGAGTCACATGCTCCAGATATGGGACGAATTTTGGATGATTTTTGAAGTTTTTATAAGATTCGTACGATTGATCTGCCAACTCTTGGATAAGGTCTCGCTGTTCATCTGTCAGATTCTTTTCAGCATCTGGATACAAATGATTTTCCATCCCGGCACTTAGCAACTGCTCGTAATTATAGGTACAAGAGGCCTGCTTTCCATAATTAGCAGAAATTGTCTGACCCTGAATAGTGACTTGAATTTCTGAATTCTCCACTCGCTCCCCAAGGGATGCGTAAAAATTATGCATGTTACCGCCACCTCGTGCCGGAGGCCCTCCCCGGCCATCGAAGAAAACGACTTTAATTCCATTTTCCTTGGAAACTTTTGTAAGCTCCTCTTTAGCTCTCAAGATCGACCAATTGGCTTTCAAATAACCTCCATCTTTAGTCCCATCAGAGAACCCTAACATGATCGTTTGCTTACTTTTTCGATTTACCAAATGGGATTTATATTCTGGTAATTGATACAATCGCTCCATGATTCCAGGTGCTTTTGCAAGATCATCTATTGTCTCAAAAAGCGGAACTACATCCAGAGGAAAGCTATTTTTACTTTCTCCCAACGTGAGTTTCGCCAATTGATACACTTCCAACAAATGTTTGGCGGACTGGCAATTGGATATGATATACCGATTCAGAGCATCTTCTCCATTGCTTTTTTGAACCTTTTCAATTACCGAAAATGTCTGTAACATTTCACGGTTGAACGGATCCTTGACAGATTCAAAATCCGGAAGATCGGACATAGCGAGAATTTGGCTGACCTGTTCTTCTTCCGTCTCTCCCTGTTTAATTCCTTTAATTTTGAAAACTTCCTCCCAAAGGTCATCATGCTTACGGCTGTCCTGCCGAATATCCATATAGGCAAAGTGGAATCCAAAAATCTTCACTTTCAGAATAAACTGATCCAATAAATCTAAAAACAAGCCTTCATGATGTGTGATCAATGCCTCACGAGCTAAAAGCAAATCCGTAATTAATTCCTCAGAAGATGTATAAACAGCTTTATTTTCAAAAAGAGTTGAATAAATTCCTCTTTCAACTTTCAGAATCAATTGCTCAACGTACTTGAAAGTAAGTCTTCTTCTGATCTTTCGCATATCGCGATAATAACATCTCAATACCCATTTTTTCATTCGCTCAGAAACCATTAGAGTCGTTTCATGAGTCACGAATGGATTGCCGTCACGATCTCCCCCGGGCCAAAACCCGATCTTTAACAATCCAGGATTATCCCATTCGTGGAGTGGAATGTTCAGCGTATTAAGCATTCGGATCATGATATCCGAGATACTTTGATAGAAAACATTCTCCAGAAACCAAACCAAACTGACGGCCTCATCGTAAGGAGTTGGCTTTTCTCGATTGATAAACCCAGTCTTGCCCAACTGCTGAAGTAAGGAATTGATACTTCCTAAGTCATTATTCCGGATGGAATTTTCCAGATCTGTGATGATCCCAAGCACTGTTCCTGGATAGAATTGAGTTGGGTGCGCAGTCAGCGTCAGTCGAATTGAAAACGTCTTAAGCTTTTTGATTAATTCCTCTCGCTTATGATCGTTATCAACTCTGTTTATCAAGGCTTTAACTGATCCTTTTCCTCCCAAATCATTGATTTTCTCGTAGGCCGCATCTTCAATGGAATCAAACAAAACGACTTGACGCTCCACATATTGGATCATTTGAAAAAGCAAATCGGATTGTTGCTTCTCCGTCGCTGTTGGAAACATTTCTTCGAAAAACCCTGCTATAATTTCCTTAGGACTTAATCCGGATTGAAAACCGTTATGACAAGCCGTTCCAAGAATTGGAAGCAAAGTTCCCGTACGGTAAATATCATTGAAGGGTAAGTCTAAAAATAAACTGTTGTAAATAGTAAATCGCTTGGCGACTTCAGTGTCATAAGTTTTGAACATCCCAGGGTCTGGTTTAATGGCTTAGCCAAATTAGTAAATTTTCTAAAAAATATAGGTGAATTTACCTTTTCAGTAAAAAAATATCATTTTTACTTATTTTCTATTAGTTTTTGGAAGCTTTTTCGAAATAATATTAAAATCACACAACCAGATTTTTTAATATATTTCGAGCATGAAAAAAACAATTTTCCTGATCTCTATTTTGATTTTTACCTGGGCTTGCAGTCCATCCAAAGCACCTGAATTAAAAGAACCGGCAATGACTTATTCCTTTTTGGTTGGCACATATACTGATTCTGTAAGTCAGGGTATAAATGAGTTGACTTTTTCCCCAGCTGAAAATACCCTGGAAGTGAATTTGATAGCCACAGGGGTTCAAAATCCTTCTTTTGTTATTGCCAATTCAAAGGGGAATTTGGTCTTCACTCTAGAAGAGGGAATGAGTGATAATGGAGGAAATGTGATAGTTTTCAATCGATCTGGGGCTGGAAAAAAGTTAACGCCAATTGATACAATTCCTTCTTATGGAGATCATCCCTGCTATTTAGCTCTTTCGCCAAAAGAAGATTTTCTGGTGGTAGGAAACTACACCGGAGGCAGTTTGAGTATTTTTCGTGTGAATTCAGAAAGTAACTTTGAATACTTGCAGACAATCCAACACGAGGGAAAAAGTATCAACGAAGCTCGACAGGAGAAAGCCCATGTTCATAGCACCGTTTTCAGTCCGGATGGAAAACACCTATTGGTGGCTGATTTAGGCACAGATAAAATCTATGTTTACCACTTTGATCCAACTCAAATTATTCCTCTCACATTGGCAACTGAATATCTTGTCACTCCGGGAGACGGGCCTAGACATTTGGTTTTTTCTCCAAGCGGAAATGAGATCCTGGTAGTGCAGGAGATGACTGCAACTTTGGAAATTTTAAGCATTGACAACGGTGTGATCACCCCAAAACAACGTCTTTCTTTACTTTCAGAGGGGTTTACAGGGGCCGTTGGTGCTGCGGAAGTTCGTTTTTCTCCGGATGGAAAAAACACATACGTCTCCAATCGGGGAGACGCCAATACTATCAGTGTGTTTGGAAAGAGCAATTCTGGGGAATACGAAAAGATTCAGCAAATTTCTTCCGGAGGACTGATGCCTCGAAACTTTAACCTGACAGAGGATGGAAAATACTTATTGACTGCAAATCAGGCAAGCAATGATATAGTGGTTTTTGACCGGAATACCGAAACCGGAAAACTGACTCAAACCGAATGGAAGGTTTCATTAAATAAGCCGGTTTACTTATTTAGATTACCGAATTAAGAAGGCTCCTCCCATGATTTCTCAGGTGCATACCTGATGAGTCCCGACTTGATTTCAAGCGGAGATTCCAGATTATTTTGATACAACTTACCTGTTCCCAAACCCTGAGGAATTGAAGGATTATAGGTTGATGTAAGTTGAGCGATGGCATTCAGTCCAATATTGCTTTCCAAAGCAGAAGTCATCCACCAACCAATTTCTCGTTCTTCAGCAATCCTGATCCATTCTCGTGTTTCAAAGACTCCCCCTAAGAGGGATGGCTTTAAAATGATGTATTGAGGTTTGATCTGATCGAGTAATTCAGCTTTTGCTTTTACGCCAATCAATTCTTCATCCAAAGCAATTGGAAGAGGAGTCACTTTGCATAGCTTTCGCATGGCTTCCACATTTCCGGCAGGAATAGGTTGCTCGATGCTGTGAATCCCCAAATTAGCAAGTTTAGCTAATTTAGAGACTATATCTTCCTTGGTAAAAGCGCCATTGGCGTCTACACGCAAAGTCATTTGGTCCGAAGAAAACCGATTCCGAATGTATCGAAGCAATTCCAGCTCCTTCTCAAAATCGATCGCTCCGATTTTCATCTTAATGCAGTCAAAATCTTCTTCAATCTTTTGATCAATTTGCTTTAGCATAAAATCCCTCTCACCCATCCAGATCAATCCATTGATGAGAATTGGGTCATTACGATCAAAAAATGGATTATCAAAAGTCTTCTTCTTTCCCCCATTTTTTAAATCCAAAAGTGCAGTTTCCAGCCCAAATCGGATGCTTGGCAATTCAAAAGGAATGAATTCCCTGAGCTTTTCAAGAATAAAATCCTCTTCTAGATTCCAGGAAATATCTTCCATTTGCTTCAAAACTTTCAGGAGAACTTCTTCAAAATCAGGTCGGTCATCAGGACTTAGTTTGATCAATGGAGCAGCCTCTCCCCATCCGCAAATCTCAGGGGATTCATCTCGAAACGCCTTGATCCAAAAGACATCTTTACTGCGCAAAACTCCTCTTGACGTACCGGCATCAAATCGAAATTTGAGGGTTCTTTTGAGGTATTTAAATCGGATGGAAACGGAATCAGGCATGGATTGAATTATAAATTAACCTGTATCTCAAGGGACATGAGCTATATTTGCGCCTGGAATCAACACATCTATGCAAATCCCAAAGATTGATCTTAAGGCTTACGAATATACGCTCCCGAAAGAAAAAATCGCCAAATTTCCGATCGAAAAGCGAGCAGATTCAAAGCTTCTTCTTTGCAAAAAAGGTGAGATTTCCCATTACCGGTTTTATGATATCCCAGATTTACTTCCATCGGATACCCTTCTGGTTTACAATGACACAAAAGTCATCCCGGCAAGATTGATTTTCCAACGGGAAACCGGAGCCCGAATAGAAATCTTCTTGCTTAAGCCCGTCGCTCCTACCACGGTGATTCCGGAAATAATGCTGGCAAAACATCCAGTCAAATGGGAAACCATGATCGGAAATGTCAAAAAATGGAAAGATGGAGAAATCCTGAAAGGAAAAGTTCAAGTTGGAAGCAAGGAGATAGCTCTGAACGCAATCCTTAAAAACCGGGATGAAAAGCTGGTGGAGTTTTCATGGAATGATCCGGAAATCGCTTTTGTCGATGTAGTAGAAGCAAGCGGCGAAGTTCCCCTTCCTCCTTATCTAAATCGCAAACCAATCGAAGAAGACAAAAATCGGTATCAAACAGTCTATTCGGAAAAAGAAGGAGCTGTAGCCGCACCTACTGCAGGTCTTCATTTCACCAAGGAAGTCTTCGAAAAACTTGAATCAAAAGGGATTCAAAAAACTCAGGTAACACTCCATGTCAGTGCGGGAACTTTCCAGCCAATCAAGGCAACAGAAGTGACCGAGCACCCAATGCATAGCGAACAGATTTTGGTATCTCGCCAAACAATAGAAAAGATCCTGGACCATAAAGGACCGATCGTTGCCGTTGGAACCACTTCAGTTAGAACTTTAGAAAGCTTGTACTGGTACGGCGTCAAAATTCTAGAAGAAAAGGTTGAGGATTTTTTAATCGAAAAGCTTTTCCCCTATGAGGCTAGAACTTCCACTCCGACTATTCAGAAATCCCTAAAAGCAGTTTTAAAAGTCATGAAAAACAAGAAATTGGAAACATTGATCGGTTCCACTGAGATTTTTATTTTCCCAGGCTATCAATTTAAAGTTATCAGCGGACTGATTACAAACTTTCACCAGCCTGGTTCAACTCTTGTCTTACTCATTGCTACCATTCTTGGCGAAAACTGGAAAAAAGTATATGAGGAAGCATTGAACAAAGATTATAGATTCCTAAGCTACGGCGACAGCAGTCTGCTTTGGATAGATTAATCTCCTGACGGACCAAGTTTTTGAATCCTGTTTACAAGACCGTGATAATAAGTCCTCCCAACAGGCACTAAATCCTTATCAACTTTGATCTCTTTGGTGTTTATTGAATTGATCTCATCTAATCTGACAATATAGCTTTTATGAATTCGGATGAATTGCCCGGTAGGAAGAACATCTTCGAAGTCCTTGAGCAGGTTTCTCACAGAGAAAACAGAATGTCTGGCAACGATGGTAGTATAATTTCCATCTCCCTTCAGCCATAAAATGTCAATGTGTTTTAATTTAACCAATGAACCATCGTGTCTTACAAAAAGAGAATCCTTTATTAAAAGACTATCATGATTCATATCTGAAACAGAAACTGGATAATCCATATTTCCGTTTCCATTTTTACTGACAAATTCTAACAGATCTTTCATCAATTTTCTTTTATAAACATGAAACAGCCTGTAAAAGAGGAATGTTTATTAGAATGATAAAAGAAATGAAATTCCTTTGTAAAAATTTAGTTGAAACCGTTTTAAAAACACAAATTCAAGTAAATATTTTAGTTTGAATCCTCCATTAATATGAAAAATAAAATCTTCTTCAGTTTATTTTTTTGGCTTACAATCCTGATTTTTTCCTGCGAAGAAAAAGAAAAACCTGCTCCTGGTTTTGGCAGAATTACGATTACAGGGATCGATCTGCTTAATTCGAAATCCATACCCGGAGGGAAAGTTTTAGCAGAGAATAATTGGACTCATAAACTCCAAACTTCGATCAATCTAAATTTTAACGAACTCGAAACCGGAAAAAAAACAACGATATCCGTTAATCCAAATGATTTCAGTAAACCCTATGAGATTGAACTACCTCTTGGTACGCATTTCCTAAATAGCGTCGATACCAATCCTGGCTTTGCAAGCTATCTTCCACTGGTGATCGATCAGCAAATCCGGGTAGTTGATCAAGGCCAAAATATCCGGCTCACCGCTACAACAGATTTTGGTTTGGTGACCATCACTAAAGAAAACCTAAGAAGTATTCCATCTCTGGTTTCAAATCCTTTGGTGAAATTCTCTGAGGAAAACAGTTTTTATTACCTCTATTTCAAAGAAAACCAAAAGCTGAGTTTCAGTTTTGAATTGAATCAAGGAGAGAATTCATTCCGGCGGTCTTGGGAATCTGTCGCATTTCAACACAGACATTTCACGTTAGACAATCCTCAAAAACCTGATGATATTCAAACCTTCAGGCAGACCAATTTTGAACTGAATCAAACTACCATTCCACTTGCTTCCAATGGATTACCTTCATCACTTTCTCCTACACCACTAGCCGAGCTCCCAACTTCCCAAAATGAAACATCAGGCCTTGCTTGGATTCAGAACCGACTTTTTTCGATCAATGATGAAGATAACACCAATCAAATTTTTGAGTTGAATCCTGAAACAGGAACCGTGTTGCGCGCAATTTCGGTGAAAAACGAATTGAATATAGATTGGGAAGACTTGGCTCAAAGCGATACCCATTTGTTTGTAGGTGACTTTGGAAATAATCTTGGAAAGAGAAAAGACTTGAACATATTGAAAATCGGAATTCCCGAACTCTTAAATTCGATTGAAGTAACTGCCGAAAAAATCGCTTTTTCTTTTTCAGATCAAACAGATTTCTCTGAAAATAACCAAAACCACAATTTTGACTGTGAGGGAATTGTTTTTTGGAATGGAAAACTCCATTTATTCTCTAAAAATCGGGGTGATCTAAAAACCAAACATTATGTCCTAAGTCCAGAACCAGGCTCTAGGCAGGCTATTCTAAATTCAAGTTTTGATACACAAGGCTTGGTAACTGCAGCAGCGATTGAAAAGAGTTCAAATTCTTTTTGCTTACTTATTTATGAGAATAAAGGAATCAGCTCCCAAGTCTTCCTTTGGCTATTTTCGGATTATAATGGCGAAGATTTCTTTACTGGTAAAAAGCATAAACTTCAACTTGGAAGTCCCGCAGACCTTTCGCAAACAGAGGGGCTAATCTTTCAAGATGGATTTACCGTCTTGATAACCGGTGAAAAAATAAGTTTGGGAGGATTAAGCGTACCTTCAAAGCTTCATAAAATTGACTTAAAAGGGCTTTTTTAATTTAAAGAACTCATTTTTTTGGCGTTCGACCGAATAACATTGTCAAGTTGTTTTGCCAATGGCTTGAGATATGAAAAGTATTTTTGGTTTTCAAAATCAAGCTGTGTTTGATCGATCAGATCCAAAAGGCCAAGCATAGATGAAAGTGGCGAACGGAGAATATGAGAGGGCCGGATCGCCATTTCCTTAAGGTTTTGGTTCTCGATTTGGAGATTCAATAGCCGCTGATTTAAAACAAACAAGTCAAATGCCTGAATCAAAATTGCGTTAACGATTCCATTTTCATCATAAATTGGTCTAATTCCTACACGCCACATTCCCATTTCCTGATCGGGAATTTTGGCATGCATCTCAAATTCAACCGAGTTTCCCAAAATGGAAGTTTTACAATTTGAAATCAGCTTACCAAAGCTTTCTGATTGTTGAAGGAATTGAAATTGAGAACCTTGATTCAAGGCTTTTCCTTTCCAAATAAATCCTAGTTTATTAGCCTCTTGGTTCAATTGAATAATTTTAAAATTTATATCAACTACCCAAACAGCGCCTGATAATGATTCTAATTGAACATTGGTGAATGGTTTTACCGGTTCTTTTATTGCTTTCTTTTGCTCACGAGGAAGAATAAATAAATTAAAACCTTCAGGATCTCGAGTTAAAAAAGAAGCAAATTCATGGTTGGAATTCGATTGCTTCAAGACCAAGCATACAGGTCTACCATTTTCAGAAATTTGTTTGAAAGCAAGATCCAACTCCTGATGAACCTGGAAAACATGTTGGTTTAAGATCGAGAATTCCTTCAACTGGTTGGAAGGTAGTCCTAGCCAGTTAGAAACCTTTTCATCCCAACCCGCCAAAGTCTTATTTTTTGAAAGCCTGATTCTTCCAAACTGGAGAATATCCACAAGATTATCCCAAGGCATTCCTTGTTCTAAAAACTGAATTCCAACACCAACACCAATAATCCCCAATAAATCTCCAATAGAATTAGTTATTAAAGAAAACTCCCACCAAACTGGCAATAACGAACCGGATTTTCCAAGGCAAATGTTAAATATTGCATGTTGGATTTCTTTAGGTGAATCTAACGTTTTTTCTAGAAGGGCTAAAAAGGTGCGACCAGAATCATCATCAATCATTGTATGAAAATCCTCACCAGATTTTCTCCCTACCAACTTCGAAAATAGAGTATTGGAGTTAATAAGATTCCCCTCCACATCCAGTAGGACAAGGTAGAAATGCTCTGACTCCATTAGAAAGTCAGGTATTAAATGATCAATATTTTCAGAATTAATCAAGAGTAAATTCTTGTAGGGCAATAATTGCTAAGAGACTTTGGCTCGAAAGATTATTAAAAATATTAATTAAAAAAAAAGCAATTATTTAAAATTTAATTGCCTAGAATTAAATTTATCGGGATATTATTCTTCAGCAATACTAAAAAGTAGAACAAAAATTGAAAAATGCTTTTTGTCCCTATTGTTATTATTTGAAAAAAAATAAACTTTTTTAAGCTTTAGTACAAATCGGATTCAACCTGAGAAAAAGAAGAGTAATCAACCTCTTTCACGATCAGAATCAAGGCATTAGCAAACTCCTGTTTGCAAGCTTTCACTTGATACGGAAACTCAGAATTCCCCGTGGTCTCAATAGCCAACGACCCAAAAAGTCTTTGAAGTTCCTCCTTTAAATCTGATTTAATAGAAAGACAACCTTTTGTATTAATATCGGCTTCTATTAAAAAACTTGATTTTATAGTATGAATTAGCATGTTTTAAAGAATTAATGATGTAAAAATAATGACAGTTTGTGAAAGAAAAATACCCTATACAGGGTATTTTTTAAAAATCTGAATCATTTAAAAAATATGTTGTTTGATTTTCAGGAGTTTAGATTAATTATTCGTCTCCTTTATTTCAATATTGGATTGATTTGCTAAAATCTGAGCAATTGCCTTATATTTGCATCGCCTTAAAACAGGAAGTTCTCTGACTAATTAAGGAAGTCTTGCAAATGGTCAGTTTAACTGAAGTATACCAAGCCTTAAAATATCCAGAGAGTTGGGTGAGTGGCTGAAACCAACAGTTTGCTAAACTGTCGTACGGGTTAAACTGTACCGGGGGTTCGAATCCCCCACTCTCTGCAAAATATTGATAACCAATATTTTAAATTGATATTTTCAGAGATAAAATAGTTCGGGGTGTAGCGTAGCCCGGTATCGCGCCACATTTGGGATGTGGAGGCCGTAGGTTCGAATCCTGCCACCCCGACTTAG
>JBKJKX010000081.1:0-28879 GCA_046597285.1 Algoriphagus sp.
TAAAATCCAGATATTTTTCATATTTCAAAAATTTAAATTGTTAAAAATCAATTCATTAAAAGCTATCTAAATTAGAAAAAGTCAAATCAACTCAAAAATAATCCCATAGATATTTGAATTAACTTTTGAATTGATTTTATAACTCAAAAAGAAAGGAGCCACTTAGTTTAAACCAATTTCTCCAGTTCATCTTCAATTTCAACTCAAGCCCAAAGGGGAAATCATGCAATAATTCTATTTCACTTTTCTTGACTTTTTCGAATCCGGTTTTCATCAAATTTTTTCGTCTCAAAAAATGGAAATTTGACAGGGGAAAGGCATAAAACAAGATTATCTTTTATCTTCAATCTTAAAGTTAATTTTCCCAATAATCCCACCAATCAGCCCACTCACTATGGCTCAAATCCCTTTCACCACCGGAATAGGCAACCGCTATCTCGCTCTCGATGTGCTTCGCGGGCTGACTATAGCTTTCATGATTATTGTAAATACTCCGGGCAGCTGGGCTAACTTATATGCCCCTCTTGCACATGCTGATTGGCATGGATTTACTCCCACGGATCTTGTATTTCCCACTTTCCTCTTTGTAGTGGGCAATGCAATGAGTTTTGCGATGAAAAAACTTCAGCAAATTCCCAGAAGCGAGTTTTTCAAAAAAGTCGGAAAAAGAACCCTACTCATATTTGTCATAGGCTGGCTGCTGAATGCTTTTCCATTCTTTGACATCAATGAGGCTGGGGAAAGAGTTTTTATAACGTTATCAGAAGTTAGATTCTTTGGGGTATTGCAGCGAATTGCTCTTTCTTACTTTTTCGCAGCCTTGATATTATACTTTGGAGGTGAAAAACTAAGCTGGATTTTCAGCGGTTTGGCGTTGCTTTTATATTGGCCGATCATGTATTTCTTCGGGGAGGCAGGTGATCCATATAGTCTAGCAGGAAATGTCGCAATCAAACTGGATTTAATGGTCGTTGGGGCAGAGAGAATGTACATGGGAGAAGGTATTCCGTTTGATCCGGAAGGAATTCTAAGCACACTGACCTCGATTGTGAATGTGATTGCAGGCTACCTCGTCGGTAAAATGATACAAGCCAAAGGAAATACCGGAACAACGGTGAGAAATCTACTGGCAATTGGAGTGGTACTCATCATATGCAGTTATGCATGGGATTTACTTTTTCCGATCAACAAAAAGATCTGGACAAGCCCGTATGTCTTGGTAACTGTTGGCTGGGATTTGATAATTCTTTCAGGATTAATCTTCGTTATTGAAGTTCAAAAGATCGCCAATTGGACTTATTTCTTTCAGGTTTTCGGCAGAAATCCATTAATCCTTTATGTCTTATCAGGAATTGTGATTTCCCTTATCTCCATGGTTCCTGTTGGAGGTGGTAATTTGAGAAGCCTGATTTATGAAACAACTTTTACAAGTTGGCTTGGGCCAAAAAATGCCTCTTTCCTATTTGCAATAAGCTACATGCTATTGATTTGGGTCATCGGTTTTTGGATGGACAAAAAGCGGATTTACGTAAAAGTTTAAGATGTTTTTCCAGCTTTCTAGCAACTCTATTCATCAATTATTTAAATTGAGGTAGGTTCTTCTTTAAACTTAATTTTTTATGAAAGCAAAAATCGCAGTTTACAATATGGAGTGGATGAGGGATCTGTTCGAATCGGACGGATCCCTCAAAACTACCGGCAAAGATGGCAAGAGAAGCCAACAGCTCGCTGATGTAGTTCGAGCTATCGAGCCGGATTTTTTGGGGATCGCCGAAGGCCCAGACACACTTGTCAATGGAAGTAAAACCGCCAGTATTCAACTGGAGACTTGGGCTCAACATTTTTTACCTGAATTGCCACTTAAAGGCATTCATGGATTTCCATCTGCGGGGCAGCAGGAACTTTGCGCCCTTTACAATCCAAACAAGCTCAAAGTCCTTTTCACTCCGGAGATAAAACACGGGGAAAGATTTGATGAGCCATTCCTGACAGACACGACCAATCGCCTCATCAAGGAACAATACGAGCACTATCGACCTCCTTTGGAATTGAGTATACTGGGAATGGATGATCAGTTGTTCAGTCGAGTGATCATTGCTCACACCAAGTCTAAGGGAATATTTGACATGGTGGATTATGCCAGATTTGAGCAAATATCTCAGAGAGACCGTCTCAAACTCTTCGCTGAGTGTATGTCTATCCGGGAGCGATGCGATGCCTATTTAAGAAAAGGACAGCAAGTCATCGTGATGGGAGATATCAACGATGGATTTGACTTGGATTTCTATGAAAACAAGTATAGTAAAAGTGCTGTAGAAATACTTCTAGGAGATCTCTGGAGACCAGATTTTGTATTAAAATCAATTTTTCCAAAGCCTAAATTGAATTCTTATGGCTGGACTCCTTATTCGAGCAGATACAAGGATAGAATTACAGGAGATCAATTAAATGTGCTGATTGACCATATTCTGGTAAGTCAGGGGTTGAAGATTCTTAATTCTAAAGTTTGGAACCCAAACCTTGAAAAAGACGATCCCTTGATCCAGTCTATCAGAACCCAACTAATTCAAGGGTCTGACCACTTCCCTATTTTTGCAGAATTAGAAAATTAAACCCCAAAATAAGATGGATGCCGGCACTCAAACAATGATTGAAAATCTTCAAAAAAACACCGGTAAGAGTCTGGAGGAATGGATTTCTATCCTTCAATCTGAGAAGCTTGTTAAGCATGGTGAAATCATGAAGTTGCTAAAGGATAAACATGGCTTTTCGTATGGTTTTGCAAATCTGGTAGCTCACAAAGCCTTGAAAACTGATGCAGGATCAGCCGAGAATCAGGATGAACTGGTAAGAAAACAATATCAGGGAAAAGAGAATTTCTGGCCAATTTATTTAAATCTTCTTGGAGAAATAGAGGTATTTGGAAATGACATCGAATTCGCTCCAAAAAATGCTTATGTCAGCGTCAAGCGAAAAAAGCAATTCGCCATGCTGATTCCTGCGACCAAAACGCGCTATGAAATTGGGATTAATCTGAAAGGGCATCCAGCAACAGGAATTCTGGAAGCAGACGCAAAAAACAACGGTATGTGTAGTCATAAGATTTCAGCTACTCATGAATCCGAAATTACAGACGAAGTGATTGATTGGATCCGAAAGGCTTATGAAGCGGCAGGCTGATTTATTAACCCTCGATCTCCTCAAGTAAAGCAGCGTACCAAGCTTCTCCATACTTTCTCACTAATGCATCTTTGAGAAACCTGTAAAGTGGTACCTGAAGGCTTTTCCCCAGTTGACAAGCCGGATCACAAATATGCCAGCGGTCATAATTCAGCGCATCAAATTGCTCGTATTTAGTCACCCGGATTGGATAAAGATGACAGGAAATCGGCTTTTTGAAATCAGTCTTTCCGGCGAGGTAAGCCTGTTCGATTCCGCATTTGAGGATACCACGCTCATCGTAAAGAGCATAGGCACATTCTCGATTGTCGCCGATGGTTGGGGTTCCTTTGTCTCCGTCTTTATCAAATACCCACACACCTTGTCTCTCAATAGCCTGGCGCCCTTCTTCGGTGAGAAAGTCCTTTACTATGGGATAGATATCTTCCAAAATCTGTGTTTCTGAATCTTCCAAAGGTGCCCCGGCATCTCCTTCGACACAACAAGCGCCTTTGCAAGCTTCCAAGTCACAAACGAAAAAATTCTCTTTGATATCATCGGACAATACCGCATTTCCTACTAAAATCATGTCTCTGTCAATTTACACCCAAAGGTAAGAATTCGATCGGATTGGGGATTCAGGATTTTTACTTGGCAAAGTCTTTCCTGCGGACATGCAATCCCTTTTTCATTCTCACAATCACAATTCCCGCTTCGTCTTTAACCTCGCATTGAAATTCAAAAATATGCTTCCCTTGTTCATCCATTACTTTTCTTACCTCATCGATTTGTTCCTTTTCCAGTCGAATCTCGTCGTAAACTGTCCCTTTACCTGGTTTTACAAAACCGATGCTTGCGCTTTTGTCCCATACAATGTATTCCTCTCCCAAATGGATAATAAGTATAAACATGAAAAACGGGTAACACATCGAGAAGAGAGAACCTCCAAAAGCCATCCCAACCAGGTTTCTATTGTACCACGTTAGTTTGAGTTGGGTTTTGAAGCTAGAAAAATCTTCTGCGTGTGCAATAACTTTTATTCCGGAGAAAAGATAAGGCGGATACCAATTGATCACGCCTAATCAACTTTTTGAATTTCTTCTGCTTCGATTTTTCCATTAAAAAAGATAACTCAAATAGGCCAAAAAAAGAACCGCCCCTTTCGGAGCGGCTCAACCCAGCACTATGAAGAAAAGCATTGACTGCTTTACCAATTGATAACAGGCAGGATGAGGAATGGTTTTAAGGTTATTGAAGAAATTTTAAAAATTAAATTCAAACCCTGATGTCCAGCGTCTTTGCAAACCAATATGGCTCCCGAAAGGCTATTGATTACCGGATTAATCTGATTTCTAAAATCCAAGCAAAAACCGAATGGGAGAAATTACCGTACTTTGCATCGTGCAAGTCGTCTTGTCGCTTTCTCTCCCGATAGCTATCGGGAGAGAAAGAGGAAAGTCCGGGCAACGCAGAGCGCCATACTTCCTAACGGGAAGGGTGCTGACTGGAGACGGTCAGTATACAGCTAGTGCCACAGAAAATATACCGTCCGACCCGATTTCTATCGGGATGGATAAGGGTGAAAAGGTGGGGTAAGAGCCCACCGGGCTGATGGTGACATCAGTTGCATGGCAAACCTTATGGGTTGAAAGATCAAATAGGCCCCGGACGAAGAGCTGCTCGTTCGATTCCGATTCGTCGGAAATCCGGGGCGGGTAGATCGATTGAGCCTGCGCGCAAGTTCAGGCCTAGATAAATGACAAGAATCCCACAAGGGAAACAGAACCCGGCTTACAGACTTGCACTTTTTTCCTTTATATTGAACCTATGTCAAAAATCTTGATTATCGATGACGAGAAAGTCATCCGCTCTACCCTACGGGAAATTCTTGAGTACGAAAAATTTGAAGTATCCGAAGCAAAGGACGGAGAAGAAGGCCTAGCCAAACTTCGAGAAGAAGAATTTGACCTCGTGCTCTGCGATGTGAAAATGCCCAAAATGGATGGAATAGAAGTGCTTGATCAGGCGAAGGCTTTGGATCGATCTCCTCAGTTCATTATGATATCGGCACATGGCAGTATAGAAACCGCTGTGGAAGCAACCAAAAAAGGTGCTTTTGATTTTATCCCAAAGCCTCCCGATTTGAATCGGCTTCTTTTGACGGTAAGAAATGCACTTGACAAAAAGAATCTCGTGACTGAGACTAAAGTCTTAAAAAAGAAGCTTTCCAAAAAGTTTGATATGGTAGGTGAATCTCCCGCAATCCTACACGTCAAGCAAACAATTGAAAAGGTAGCGCCTACAGATGCACGGGTATTAATTACCGGTCCAAACGGAACCGGAAAAGAATTAGTCGCTCATTGGATTCATCAAAAAAGCAATCGTGCAGCAGAGCCGTTTGTGGCAGTTAATTGTGCAGCAATTCCATCTGAATTAATCGAAAGTGAGCTTTTTGGCCATGAGAAAGGCGCATTCACTTCAGCCCATAAACTGCGTCAAGGAAAATTTGAACAGGCCCAAGGAGGAACTTTGTTTCTGGACGAAATCGGAGATATGTCTCTTTCTGCTCAATCAAAGGTACTTCGTGCGCTTCAGGAAAACCTGATTAATCGTGTGGGAAGTGATCGGGATATCAAAGTCGATGTGCGCGTATTGGCAGCGACGAATAAAGATTTAAAAAAGGAAATCGAGCAAAATAGATTTAGAGAAGATCTTTATCATCGATTAAGCGTGATTTTGATCCAGGTACCTTCTTTAAAAGATCGCAAAGATGATATTCCTATTTTGGTAAATAAATTTCTGGAAGATATCGCACAGGAAAGCGGGGACGTGAAAAAAGCTATTTCTCCCGAAGCGTTGAAAAAACTTCAGGAATTCCCTTGGACAGGAAATATCCGTGAACTTCGAAATGTGGTGGAAAGGCTGGTGATTCTAGGAGAAACAACCATAAGCCTTGAGGATATAAAAAAATATGCTGACTATTAACTGTCAGCATATTTTTTAGCTATTTGCTTTCTGAGACACAGGAGTTTTTGCGTAAGCTGGGCATGGTTTGCTGGAGGCACAAGCTCCTAAAGCTAAAACTCCAATCAATAAGGCAATCGTGGCTAATTTTTTCATTTGTAATGTTTTAGTCGGATCAAATATGTCTATTAATATTTAAGATAGCAATTACTACACCAACAAGTTGCAGCCTCTGGTTTCACTGTTGTCAAATCTCCCCAAGACTTCTAGTTGACCTTTTTCGTCTATCCTTCCCAAATCCTGCGTTTCAATAAATGCACAGGAATGAAAGTTTGCAAGGTCTATGATATTTATTCCACCCTGAGAACGATTTGCCCAACTGAGCGGATCATTTACGTCCCGAAGAAGAACGCGCATGGAAGCCGGAACAGTATATTTCCCGTCTCCTTTCGAATAGGCCTGAGACATCAATTCAGTCATTCCATATTCTGAATGAAGAGTTTTAACTCCAAAATAAGGCTTCAAAATATCATGAACTTCCTCACGAATCATCTCTCTTCTACGTCCTTTCATTCCACCTGTTTCCATTACAATCAAATTTTGTGGAGGAGTTAAATTTTTACCAGATTCTACCAGATCCAGCAAGGCAAACGTAACTCCCAGAAGAAGTACTTTTCTTGTATCTCCCGATAAAAGTTCAAGCTTTTCCAGAAGATCTCCCTGATTATATAAGTAAAACCCAGAATGCTTGGATTGACTTTCTCTGATAAAATGGTCCGCCATACTGACCAAACTGCTTCCTGGTCTCTCCAAATATGCAGGAAGCAATGCTAAAATATGGAACCCTTTGATTGATCCATACGCATTCTCGAAGATAGCCAGGGCATGGTCCAAGTACCATTTTTCAGAATAAATGTAATGGCGACTGGTTATCATCCCGGTGGTACCGCTGCTCGAATAAAAATCTTTGAAATCCGATGGAGAACCGCTGATCACTTGAAAATCTTTGAAAAACCGAATCGGAAGAAATGGAATTTGCTCCAGACTTTTTACTGAAACCCGATCAATTTTTCTTGCTTTCAGGTATGCTTTGTAGATCTCATTGGCTTTTGCCTGAAAGCGAAACAATTCCAATGCTTGTGATTCAAAGTCTTTAGGAGATAAATTAGTAAGCCCTTCTGAAAAACTTTTAAAATCCTGCATCGTTTTATAATTTGCGTTAACCCAACCAAAGTATCAGCGTAACTTTGGTTGTAAATTTACTTCCGACCTATGCGTTTCAAAAGCCATTTTGGATTATTCTTTTTACTTGTTGCTTCATTTTCATGTGTAAATCCTCCGGAAAATTTTCCAACGATCCCACAGATTACATTTGAATCTCTTGAATATGCGCCTACTTCGGGTGCGGACTCACTTATTGTAGGATTTAAATTTCAAGATGCGGAAGGGGATTTAGGTCTTTCTGCAACTGATATCAACCCTCCTTTTAATGCAGTTAATTACCAAAGAGATGCTGCCGGAAATTTAATCACTTATGCAAAAAGACCTCCACAAGCTCCCGCTTACAATCCTGTTGATTGGGTTATTGATCCGATTATTAACAATCAGGTCGTCAAGGATACTATTTGGGTAAAGCAGAACCCCAATCAATACAATATTTTCGTTCGGTTTTATATCAAGAGAAAAGGAATATTCACTGAATTCAAATGGTCAGATCCACCTTTCTTCACCACGTTTAATGGTCGATTCCCAAGAATACTTACCTCAGAAGAAGGTCAGGCTGTAGAAGGTAATATCAGATATGGGATGCTTTCTTCAGGATGGCAATCAATTTTCAGAACGGACACAATTCGGGTTGATGTTGAAATCCAGGACAGAGAACTTAACCGAAGCAATCAAGTCTCAAGTCCGGAAGTGACTTTAAAACAAATCACACGAATCGCACCCTAACAAAAAAGCCCTCGGTTGAGGGCTTTTTTGTTAAATCGTCGGAAACTTTTTAGGATCTGTCTCGTGCATTATTGCATATACTTTCTCCACTACGTCTTCTATACTTGGCTTGGAGAAATAGTCTCCATCAGAAGAATAAGCCGTTCTATGAGGTTTTGCTGCTAAAGTTTGAGGCTCTGAATCCAGATATTTGAAGACATCCTGATTTTCTAATACTTGTTGCATCATAAATGCTGAAGCTGCTCCCGGCACATCCTCATCTGCAAAAATAACCCGATTTGTTTTCTTTATCGATTCTCCAATCACTCCAAAAACATCGAAAGGCAACAGAGTTTGTACATCGATCACTTCTACATTAATTCCAATTTCAGCAAGTTCAGATGCAGCTTCCATCACGATTCGGCACATTGAACCATACGTGACAACCGTGATGTCAGAGCCAATTTTCAAGATCTCAGGCTTTCCCATTGGCACAGTATAGAGACCAAGATTTGAAGGTATTTTCTCTTTCAACCGATAGCCATTCAGACATTCTATCACGATTCCCGGCTCATCTGATTCCAAGAGTGTTTTATACATCCCGGCTGCCTGTGTCATATCTCTAGGCACACATACAATCATTCCCCGAAGTGAAGAAAGAATCATTCCCAATGGCGAACCTGCATGCCAGACTCCTTCAAGTCTGTGACCTCGTGTTCTAACAATGAGAGGTGCTTTTTGACCACCTTTAGTTCTGTATTGCAGACAAGCCAAATCGTCTGATAGCATCTGCAATCCATATAATAAATAGTCCAAATATTGAATCTCAGCAACCGGTCTCAATCCTCTAAGCGCCGCACCGATTCCTTGGCCAATGATGGTGGATTCGCGAATTCCGGTGTCGATCACCCGAGTTTCACCATGCTTGGCTTGAAGTCCTGCGAAAGCCTGATTTACATCTCCTATTTTCCCAACGTCCTCACCAAAAGCAAAGAATCTTGGATCATTCTCCAACGTGTAATCGAAAAATGCTTGCAAAATTTCTCTTCCGTCGGCCATAGGAGATTTCTCATCATAGGTAGCGGGGATTTCTTTAATATTCAGAACATTCCATTCTGAGGTAGAATAGAGATGACTGTTATAACGATCGTAATTTAAAGCTTCCTGTTTTTCAAACCAGCGTTTAAGTTCTCCTTTACTCGTTTCAGAGTCAAATCGCAACGTAAACAAAGCCTTTCTTACTGCACTTATTACATCTTTTCGAATTGGATTGATGGTTTTTGACAACTCATCAGCAAATTGATTCAAGACAATTTTCCTGGTGCTATGAGAGGCAGCTTGGCGGATTAGAGCGACAGCTTCCTTCAGTTCGTTTTTTATTTCGCTGGAAAATTCAGCCCAGGCAGCTTCTTTTTGTTCTTTGACAATCGCTTTTGCCTCTGTCTCGATTTTGTCCAGCGCATCTGCTGTAGCAATCTCATTGGTCAAAATATATTCTCTGAATTTTGCCAGACAATCCCACTCTCTTTCCCACGCCAGTCTTTCCGTAGACTTATATCGCTCATGAGAACCTGAAGTAGAGTGACCTTGCGGTTGTGTCATTTCATCCACATGGATCAGGACCGGCACATGGCCTTCTCGGGCGATTTCGCCAGCCTGAATGTAAGCCTGAATCAATCCTTCGTAATCCCACCCTTTTACTTTGAAAATCTCAAAACCGTTTTGGGTGCCATTTCTTTGAAAACCACTTAACACCTCAGAAATACTTCCTTTAGTCGTGTGAAATTCCTGCGGAACTGAAATTCCGTAACCATCGTCCCAAACAGAGACTACCATCGGAACTTGCATAACTCCAGCTGCATTGATTGACTCAAAGAAAAGTCCTTCTGAAGTTGAAGCATTGCCAATTGTACCCCATGCGACTTCATTTCCATTGATGGAAAACTCCTTGAGATGCTTGAGGCCTTTGTTTTCTCGGAACAGTTTGGAAGCAAAAGCTAACCCCAACAGTTTTGGCATTTGAGCCGCTGTCGGAGATACATCCGCTGCAGAATTATACATTTTGGTTAGCTCTTTCCAGCTGCCATCTTCATTCAGCGAACGCGTAGCAAAGTGACCATTCATCAGTCGACCTGCTGATGCAGGCTCTGCCTCCACATTGGTATGAGCATAAAGCTGTGCAAAATATTTCTGTACAGACAACTCACCCAAGGCCATCATAAAAGTCTGATCTCTATAGTATCCTGATCGAAAATCTCCCAGCTGAAAAGCACGGGCCATTGCTATTTGAGCAAGTTCCTTTCCGTCACCAAAAATCCCGAACTTTGCCTTACCCATAAACACCTCTTTTCTCCCCACCAAAGACGCATGCCTGCTAATCATGCAAACTTTAAAATCATTTAGGATATCCTCCCTGGTTAAAGTAGGAGTTTGACGAGTTTTAAGATTCTGGTTTGCCACAGCCATAGATCGGAATTTACTAAAGATATTTTGGGTTTGGGACCGGTAAGGTTTATATCTCTCAAAAATAGGGAAATATCATTTTGAAGCAAATTTAGCTTTTATAATTTTACCATCTAAAATTTGGCATCAATTGTAATTAATTCAACCAAAAAGAATTTTATTCTGATAATTCGAATTATTCAGCCAAATTTATTGATGAATCGATAAATTGAATTTTCACTTACGATACTTGAAAACCAAAATATATTTTCAAAATTATCCTTGTTTAAAACTTATATTTTGAAATATTCTGCATTTACAGAGTAAAAAAAGAAATAAACTTCTGAAAAACAGAATTTTTCGAAATCAGACCAAATACTATTTTCCGTAGCTCTTTTCTGTTTGTCATTGCTTAGTATCTTTGCGCCCATATTGTAATAACCCAAATAGAAAAATCATGATCATAGGTGTTCCTAAGGAAATTAAAAATAACGAAAATCGGGTTGCGCTCACGCCTGCCGGTGCTAAAGAATTGATCAAAAGAGGCCATTCTGTTTTTGTGCAACATTCTGCTGGAGTGGGAAGCGGATTTTCTGACGCTCTTTACGAAGCTGCAGGAGCTCAAATCCTTCCAACAATCGAGGCCACCTATGAAATCGCTGAGATGATCATGAAAGTGAAAGAGCCGATCGAATCTGAATACAAACTGATCAAAGAAAATCAATTGTTGTTCACCTATTTCCACTTTGCTTCTTATGAGCCACTTACCAAAGCGATGGTTGCAAGCAAAGCGGTATGTTTGGCGTATGAAACTGTAGAAAAAGCAGATAGAAGTCTTCCTCTTTTGGTGCCAATGTCCGAAGTAGCCGGAAGAATGGCAATCCAAAAAGGAGCAAACTATCTTGAAAAACCACTTGGTGGAAGAGGAGTCCTTTTGGGTGGCGTACCGGGTGTGCTTCCTGCGAAAGTACTGATCCTCGGTGGTGGCATCGTGGGAACTCAAGCGGCTTGGATGGCAGCAGGTTTGGGTGCTGATGTGACGATCATGGATGTCTCCCTGCCTAGAATGAGGCAACTTGCTGACATCATGCCTGCTAATGTAAAGACAATGATGTCTAACGAATATAACATCCGCGAAATGATCAAGCATTCAGATCTGATCGTTGGAGCGGTATTGATACCGGGAGCAAAAGCCCCGCACCTGATCACGCGTGATATGCTCAAAGAAATGAAGCCGGGAACGGTACTTGTTGACGTGGCTGTGGATCAGGGAGGATGTATTGAGACTTGCCGACCAACAACGCATGAGAATCCAACTTACGTGATTGACGAAGTTGTTCATTATTGCGTAGCCAACATGCCGGGAGCTGTTCCTTATACTTCTACCCTTGCTCTTACCAATGCAACACTGCCCTACGCGATGCAATTGGCAGACAAAGGCTGGAAAAAAGCTGCTCAGGAAAATGATGATTTAGTTTCTGGATTGAATGTGATCAACGGAGATATTGTATACGAAGCAGTAGCTCAGGCATTCAATATGCCTTACACTCCGGTAGACAAATACTTGGCCTAATTCAAAGTCCGAAATTGCAAAAATCTCTCTGGAGTAATTCCAGAGAGATTTTTTTATATGAATCTGACTTTTAGTTCTAGATTTTTGCCTCTAACATCCAAATCCTGCCAACTGCCCTCTGCCAACCGACTACGCTTTTCTCACAAACTCAGACTTCAGAGCCATTGATCCGAATCCTTCGATTTTACAATCAATGTTATGATCACCCTCCACGAGGCGAATCTTTTTCACTTTTGTTCCTGCTTTGATGGATTTTGGAGCACCTTTCACAGGTAGATCTTTTGTAATCACTATCGAATCTCCATTAGCTAAAACTACTCCATTGGCATCTTTCACAATTAGACCAGTTTCAACTTCAACTTCATTTTCCGAAGAATCCCATTCATGTCCACAATCCGGACAAACCATCAGATTATCCATTTGATAGGTGAATTCTGATTTACAAATTGGGCAGGGGGCTAGATTTTCCATGCTGCAATGTTACCTTATTATTGGAGAAGGGCAATGAAGCGAAAATAAGGGTGAGCATTTTGCGAATATTGGATGTCTAAATCAAAAAATAACAAAAACGATATTAGCCTTTTCCCCTCAATCAAGGAAGCTAACTTTCAATTTTTATGACTCTATCAATTTTTCAATTCAAAGGAATCACCATCGAAAAACCTGTTGGGCCAAGGCTGATATTTTGCATAATTTCCTGAAGTTCTTTGGAGTGAGTTTGGTGAAATCCATACATAACCGCGTCAAATGCCAGCAAAAATCCTCCCTGCAAAATCACTGATTTCCCAAATCCAACCAACTGATCTTTTTCATTTCTGAGACCTCTCTCCTTAAGATAAAATCCTCCTGCGATGTAAGCTAAATCAAGACCTGCGTTGAAAAGCAAGATTTTTTCGATTTTTTGCTGAGCCTCCATAGTCGCCCAGAAATCAGTCCCAGGTGCTTCCTTAGTCGCTTGCCAGTATCCAAACCCGGCGATTAGCAGATTTACCGAATTAAAATAGAAATTCATTTGATGAAATGCTTTGGTCTCGCCAGATGACTGACTCGCCCCTATCCCACCCCAAACCATATTTCCAACGGCCCAACTTCCAAGAATCACCATTCCTTTTTGATTGTAATCGATTCGGATTTGGTTAAAATCCTGAAGCTCCGGAATGTTCTGGGCAAAAATTTCCGTGGGAAAGAAAAAGGCCAAGCATAAAGCGAGGGGAAAAAAAATTGAAGTGCGGGATTTTTCCATGATATAAAAACGCTCAGTCCGATCAATAGTTTAAAACCAGGTTGTCCAAATCATTCGAAGGCCGAAACCGATGATAATCAATCCAACAAGTTTGTTTAAAACCCACATGACTGTTGGCGTCACCCATCGTGCCATTTGTTTGGCGATTAATGCTTTCAACAAATCTATCGCAAAGACTGTAATCAAGATCCCAACGTAATAAAAAGCAATGTCTTCGTCTCGAAAATGCTCCTTCGTTTCAACGATTCCGACGATTGAAATCCAGAATAACATGACAAAGGGATTGATTCCATTGATACCGAAACCTTTCGCAAAAGCGGATCTTTTTCTTGCTTTTGGCAAATCAATCCCTCCTGTACTAATTCGATCTACACTTTTCTTGACTAATGATTTTATCCCAAAACCTATTAAAATCAAGCCACCAAGGTAGCCTAGGATCATTTCAAAGAAATCTATTTCCGAAAATAGCTGTAATCCAAAATAGGTAACAAAAACATAGATTGAATCACTTACCAATACCCCCAGCGCCAATGCTGCAGAATATCTGAAACCGTGAAGTAAACTCCCTTGGACAAGACTGAAAAATACCGGACCGATCATCACCGACAAAACCAGCCCCATACTTATCCCTTCTAAAATTGACTGCTGCATCCCCAAAAGTAGACAACCTCTGTCTATCTTTGTTTGAGCTGGAAAGCAAAATTTTATATAAACATGGGAATCAAAACCAATCTTGAATCAGTCAAAAGTACCTTCGTAAATCCTGATTGCTTGCTGGTGGCTGTAAGCAAAACCAAGCCTATTGAAGATCTTCGCGAAGCGTATGAGGCTGGAATCCGGGATTTCGGAGAAAACAAAGTCCAAGAGATTCAGGAAAAGCAACTCGAAATGCCATCCGATACGCGCTGGCATATGATTGGTCATTTGCAAAGTAATAAGGTAAAATACATCGCGCCGTTTGTCCACTTGATTCATGGAGTGGATTCCTTTAAACTTTTACAGGAAATCAATAAACAAGGCAAAAAAATAGATCGGATAATTCCCTGCTTACTTCAAATTCATATCGCTGAGGAGGAATCAAAGTTTGGTTTTGACAAGTCTGAACTGGAGGTAATGCTGAATTCTGACGAGTTTCTCGAACTTACCCACGTCAGAATATCGGGATTGATGGGGATGGCCACCTTCACAGAAAATCAAGAACAGGTTAGAAAAGAATTCAGAGGATTGAAACAGCTTTTCGAAGAATTGAAAAGCCGAAGCATGCCAGAATTCGTTGATTTGAAAGAGCTCTCGATGGGAATGAGCGGCGACTTTCTCATCGCACAGGAAGAAGGAAGTACAATGGTGAGGATTGGTTCGGCGATTTTCGGAGCCAGAAAATACCCATAAATAGGAGATTTCTCACTCCGTTCGAAATGACTATTAACTAAAAATATATTTCATGACAGGACAGCAAATCATACAATCAGCAGCAATATTTGGAGCAATAGCAGTAGGAATAGGCGCCTTCGGAGCACATGGATTAAAGGCAATTTTGGAAGAAACCGGAAGAATCGAAACGTTTGAAACAGCCGTCAAATATCATTTCTACCATTCGCTGGCTTTATTTCTAATTGGAATTTTGGCTTTTGTTAAGCCGGATTGGAAAGGATATAGCTTCTCCGCAATCAGCATGATGATCGGAATCCTGATCTTCTCAGGTTCCTTATACATCCTCTCCCTCACTGGAATCACTTGGCTTGGAGCAATCACTCCGTTGGGTGGAGTCGCATTTATTCTAGGTTGGTTGGGCATTTTGAGAATTGCATCCAAAAACTAATCAAGGATGCGAAAAGCTTTACTCCTATTCTCTTTCCTTTCTTTCTCTTATTCTCTTTCGGCCCAACTTTCACGAGACCAATACATCAAATTGGAATCTGCACTCGGAGAAACCAGTTTCTTCAGTGGGCATTTGACAGGTTTTGTGTTATATGATTTGGATTCCCAGTTGGTAATGTTTGAGAAAAACAGCCAGATAAACTTTGTTCCCGCCTCCACAACTAAGCTTTTCACCCTCTTCGCCAGCATAGTCGTTTTGGGAGACAGTACTCAAACGCTGCGGTATGTGACCGAAGGAAAAACGATCAAAATCTGGGGGAGCGGCGATCCAAGCTGGAAATACAACGAGCTTTACCAGCCTGATTTTCTAAAGTTTTTGGCTCCTTTTAATCAAGTGATTTTCTCAGATTTTAATGTAAAATCTTCCCCTTTTGGGTACGGTTGGCAGTGGGATGATTATTATTACGATTACTCAGCAGAGCGAACTTCCCTACCGATTTATGGAAATTTAGTTCAGGTAAAAAAGGTCGGAAATCAGCCTCAGGTATTTCCGGAACTCTTTCAAACTTCAATCCAGACTACGTACCAGCCAATCAAGGAACTAGAGCGAGACTTTCATAAAAACTCCTTTTATTACAATCCTTCGACCTTTTTGGGTAGAGAGGATCATATCCCGTTTCTGACTTCCCCGGAGCTTTTTATCCAATTAGCTTCCACTGCAACTGGTAAAAAATGGATTTATAGCGCCGATAGCCTTCCGGAAATTCACAAGGAATGGAGAGCTGCGCCGCTCTTTCCAATCCTGAAAGAAGCCATGCTTGAGAGCGATAATTTTCTGGCCGAGCAACTGCTTTTTATGGTTTCTGACAAACTCTTCAAAGAAATCGACATCGAGCGTGCTATAGATTACATCCTGAAAACATATCTCTACGATCTCCCTGATAAGCCTAAATGGGTTGACGGAAGCGGGCTTAGCAGACATAATTTATTTACCCCAAGGTCGATGGTTGCACTGTTTGAAAAACTTTATCGATTGGTTCCTGATCAGGAATTGTACGAAATCCTTCCAACAGGAGGAAAAACCGGTACACTTAAAAACAGCTATCAGGCGGTTCAGCCCTATATTTTTGCCAAAACCGGAACCATGAGCAATAACCATAGTCTGGTAGGTTTGATCAAAACTAAAAGTGGGAAATTGTACTGCTTTGCTTTCATGAATTCCAATTACCCCTATTCTGCTTCAGCTGTCCGAAGAGAAATGGAAAAAGTGATGGTGATGGTAAGAGATATGTTGTAGGATGTAGGATGTGGAATGCGAGATGACCGATGCTGGATGACCGATGTCGGAAGTTTTTCCCCCTGGGGGTTAGGGGGCGATGCGTAATATGTCACTCAGAGGAATGAGAAGTCTCTTTCCCAAAACTTTGAATGTCATGTTTTTACTTTATCAGGTTTTGGGGTAAATCCTAAAACCGAAATACCTGAAGGACTCCTCGAAGCAAAAAATTAAATTCAACCCTACAATTTGGCAGGGTTTTTCTTTGAGTGCTTTCGGAAAAAGAATCTAATTTCACTGCAAATCAATTCTTCATGCAAAAACGAGCTTTCATCAAATCCCTAGGCCTTTTAGCAGGTTCTTTACCTTTTGTCTCTTTGGATTCTGCTGCAAAAAATACTGGTTCGTCCACCCTTTTGCCAAAGGCAATAAAAAAAGGAGATACTGTCGGACTGGTAAGTCCATCTTCTGCTACGGCTGATCGGATGCAGATTACTTTTGCAAAAGAGGCATTAGAAGGATTAGGATTCAAGGTGAAACCAGGAGAAAATCTGGATAATCGCTATGGACATTTGGCTGGAACCGACCTGGAAAGAGCCGATGATCTGAACCAAATGTTTGCTGATCCGGAAGTAAAAGCCGTGATCTGTCTCCGCGGAGGATCCGGAGCTGCTCGAATTTTACCCTTAATCGATTATGCAATGATAGCCAAAAACCCAAAACCGATTTTAGGCTATTCAGATATCACGGCGCTTCATTGTGCGATCCATTCTCAGACTGGACTGATTACTTTTCATGGCCCAAATGGATCTGGAAGCTGGAACAGCTTCAACGTGAAGCAGTTTGAGCAACTGTTTTTTGGGCAGGAAATGATGACGTTTAAAAACGAGCAGCCAAAAGGAGATGACTTAGTGGTGAAAGCAAACAGGATTCAAACCTTGAGAGCGGGAAAAGTGGAAGGTAAGATTTTGGGGGGAAATTTAACAGTGCTGACAGCTTTATCCGGAACGGCCTATTACCCTGATTTTCAGAATACTATTTTATTTATCGAAGATATTGGAGAAGACCCTTACCGCATCGACAGAATGATGAGCACCCTGATGTTGAATGGTACGCTAGGTAAAATCAAAGGCTTTATTTTCGGCCAATGTTCTGATTGTGTACCCGGTGGAGGATATGGTTCGCTTTCGGTGGATCAGGTGATGGATGATTATATTTTACCGCTTGGAATCCCGGCTTACACCGGGGCAATGATCGGGCACTTGCCAAAACAATTTATCGTTCCGGTTGGAGCTAAAGTTCAAATGGATGCAGATGCGGGAACGATTTCTATTTTAGAAGCTGTGTTTTCCTGATACTCCAATGACAAAATTTACGCCACGACAATCAACATTTAGTTCTTAAAAACGATGCGATTCCCTATCTACTTCATCTTTGCCTTAAGTCTTCTTAGCTGTAAGACCACAGAAATCTCAGACCCCATGTCCAAGTCAACCCAACTCACCTACCTCGCCCTCGGCGACAGCTACACTATCGGCGAAGGAGTCGCTGAAAAAGATCGATATCCTGTTCAGCTTGTAAATGAGCTAAAAACAGAAGGGAAACTTAATTTTTCTCCTCCAAAGATCATCGCAAAAACGGGCTGGACTGTCGATGAATTGGAAGCTGGGATCAAAGCTGCAAGTACCAAAAACGAAGGTTATGACCTGGTCACTCTTCTTATTGGAGTCAATAATCAATATCGAGGCCGACCTGTGGCTGAGTATGAACGAGAATTTGAGGCCATGCTTCAGCGCGCTATTGCTTTTGCAAGAGGTAAAAAAGAACACGTGATTGTGCTTTCCATTCCGGATTGGAGCGTGACTCCTTTTGCAGTCAAACGGGGAACGGACAAAGAGAAAGTTGCTAAAGAAATAGATGCATACAACCTGGCGAAAAAAGAGGTTTGCGATAATTATGGAGTGGCTTTCATCAATATCACCGAGGACTATCGGGAAATAGGTGAAAAGCCAGAAATGGTTGTTGAAGACAAGCTGCATCCGAGCGGGCTTGTCTATACGCGTTGGACAGATCAATTATTCAAAAAGGTCTCAACTTTCACTTTCTAAAATCATTCACCTGCAGATTCACGCATTTATTTAAGCCGGAAAAATCCTGATTGAGTTTCAGACATTGGATGAATTCAAACTTCCCCGATTATTTTTAAAAGCCCTTAATTAAAATCCAGCAAGATTTCCTTTCCTACTTGGCAAGGATATGCTTAATTTCACGGACTCAAACAGCGCTGAAACCATGCGTCTGAATCCAGCAGAACAAACCTATCCTTCATGAAAATCATCTGCATTGGCCGGAATTATGTGGCCCATATCGAAGAACTTAAAAACGAAAAACCAAGCAATCCAGTAGTTTTCCTCAAGCCTGATAGTGCACTTTTGAAATCGGGAGCACCATTTTTCTACCCGGATTTTTCTGAGAATATTCATCACGAAGCTGAGCTTGTTCTCAAGGTTTCGAAAGAAGGAAAAAACATCCAAAAGCAGTTTGCTCATCGTTATTTTGAAGAGATCGGTTTGGGAATTGATTTCACTGCACGGGATCTTCAGGATCAGTGCAAAGCCAAAGGCCTTCCTTGGGAAATCGCCAAAGCTTTCAACGGATCAGCACCCATAGGCGAATTCAAGTCTGTAAAAGATTTCGCTGATTTGGCAGATATCGACTTTCACCTGACTATTAATGGCGAGCTCCGGCAAAAAGGAAATACAGGCCTGATGCTATTTGATTTCTCTACGATCATTGCATATGTTTCCCAGTTTTTCACGTTGAAAAAAGGTGATCTTATCTTCACCGGAACGCCGGCTGGAGTTGGTCCTGTGAAAGTTGGTGACAGATTAGAAGGTTTTATCAGTACCCAAAAAATGCTCGATTTTGAAGTTAAATAAGTATTTCCCCTTCACCCTGATTTTTACTTTTTGCCTGACTCAGTTTCTTTCCGCTCAGGAAATAGATAAAGGCTACTTCCGCTCCCCTGTAAAACCAGGTGGTAGAAATTTTCTTGCCGGAAATTTTGCCGAGCTGAGGCCCAATCACTTTCACACCGGCTTGGATTATAAGTTTGGCGGATCTGAGGGCGAACCCATCTATGCAGCAGCTGATGGCTGGATTCACCGGATTAAAATTTCCTCTTTTGGCTACGGAAATGTGATTTATCTCAAGCATCCCAATGGGAAGATTACGCTGTACGGTCACCTGAGAAACTTCAATCCAAAAATCACTCAGTTCATGCGCAAGAAGATGTACGAAGCGCAGCTGAATGAATTGGAAGTTGCGTTGATGCCGGGAGAATTTCCGGTGAAAAAAGGGGAACAGATAGCCAACGGAGGAAATACCGGAAATTCCGGAGGACCACATTTACACTTCGAAATTCGTGATAGCCTCGATCGGGCGATGGATCCCCTACTCTTTGGTTTCCCTGAAATTCTCGATAAAATCGCTCCGATTCCCCAAAAAATAGCTCTTGTTCCACTCGATATAGATTCTCGGGTGAATGGCAAATTTCAGCGCGTAGAGGTCACTCCCGTTGCTTTCGGAGGTGGTTACAGGCTTCCTTCAACGATTCAGATTACAGGAAGAGTCGGAATCGAAATCCAAAGTTTCGACCAGCTTGACGGTGCGGATAACCGAAACGGGTTCCCAAATTTTGAGCTATCGGATGAAGCAGGAAGCCTGTTTTCGTTGACGGTGGACAAGGTAGATTTCAACTATACTCGTCAATTCCTACTTTATACGCATCAGAACCGATTCACCAAACTTTACCATCAGGACCATCTTAAATTTGATTTTTTCCAACCCAAACAAGTGGGGGTTGGTCATCTGGAATTGGAACCTGGAATCAAGAAAAACTACCAGCTCAAACTTCGCGATGCGTATGGAAATCAGCGTTTGGTCACTATTTCCCTTCAGGGACAAGACCTTGAACATAATGTCGTGGATGGTGCCGCACCTGCAAGAGCGTCGGTAAATTACATCGGAAAAATTCTGAAAATCCGTGCCCCAATTTCTCCAAATGGTGGGTTGGCCAAGTTTTATGTTGGAGCAAATACGTTTGAAATGCTTCCTGCTTATCAGGATAAATTGAGCAGAACCTATTTATGGGATATGCATTTTGGAATTCCGGAGGAAATAGACATTTGTTCAGAAGTAGTTTTGCTGAATATCAAAACAATGATTCCTGCAGGAAAAGACCATCTTTTCGCAGACAATCAGGTTCAGATTTTTTTTGCGGATAACACGGTCTTGGATGATTTATTCTTGCGGATCAAGCATTCAGGAACGCCATTCTCTCCCAAACTCGAACTTCACGATCCGGCAGAGTACCTTTGGAATGCTATGGACGTCCTATGGGATGTATCAGGCTTCACCGGAAATAAAGAGCACTTCCGGGTGTATCAACAATCTTCCAATGGGGGTAAATCTTTCGTTGGTGGAACTTGGGAGGCTGGAGCAATCCGATTTAAAACCAGAAATTTTGGTACTTTTATCCTTGCTGAGGACAATGTAAAACCGACCATCACCCCGATTCGAGTCAACTCTTCGGAAATGAGATTTACTATAAAAGATAACTTGTCGGGTATTAAGAGTTTCGAAGCAAAAATCAATGATAAATGGGTTATGATGCGCTACGAACATAAGCAGGCGGTCATTTGGTCAGATAAATTGGATGAACAACCTCTTAGTGGTTCGGTTGTACTTCGGGTAACCGACCAAACAGGAAATGTAGCTGAGTGGAAAGGAACCATCGGTTAATTTGTTCAATCAATCTATACAAATATGAAACTAGAAGCAGGCCAACAGGCACCTCAATTCGAAGCAAAAAATGAAAATGAAGAGCTAATCAAACTCTCTGATTTCTTGGGCAAAAAGGTAGTTCTTTACTTTTATCCAAAAGACGCTACTCCCGGTTGTACAGCGCAGGCATGTGACCTCCGAGACAATTATGATACCTTGCTCAAAGCAGGATATATCGTATTGGGAGTGAGTTCTGATGACGAAAAGTCCCACAGGAAATTTATCGAGAAGCAATCCCTCCCTTTCCCCCTACTTGCTGACACAGACCTGAAAGTTCACGAAGCATACGGTACGTGGGTAGAAAAATCCATGTATGGCCGAAAGTACATGGGGACAGCACGGACGACTTTTGTGATTGACGAAAAAGGAATGCTTGCTGAAATCATCGAAAAAGTAGACACCAAGAATCACACAGCACAAATACTCAAATAAATCCTCCGTAATGGAAAAACAATCAATCGAACAACTCCAAGATATCTGTACTCAGCTCAGAAGGGACGTTTTGAGAATGGTTCATGCCGTTCAGTCAGGGCACCCTGGTGCCCCGCTCGGATGCGCTGAATTTTTCGTCGCTCTCTACTTTGATCAGCTTCATCACAATACTGATTTCAAGATGGATGGAAAAGGTGAAGACCTTTTCTTCCTTTCCAATGGTCATCTTTCTGCCGGTTGGTATTCGGTACTTTCCAGAAGCGGATATTTTCCTGTTTCTGAATTGAAAACCTTCCGAAAGCTTAACTCAAGACTTCAGGGACACCCTGCAACACATGAGCATTTGCCAGGTATTCGGATTGCCTCTGGTTCGTTGGGACAGGGTCTTTCAGTTGCACTCGGCGTAGCACAGGCTAAAAAAATCGACAAAGACGATAAATTGGTCTATGTACTGATGGGTGATGGAGAATTGCAGGAAGGACAAGTTTGGGAAGCAGCGATGTATGCAGCTCACCATAAGGTTGATAATTTGATTGCTACAGTGGATTACAACGGTCAGCAGATCGATGGGCCCACAGACAAGATTATGGACTTGATGAATCTTAAAGCAAAATGGGAAGCATTTGGCTGGGAAGTGATCGAAACCAAGGAAGGAAATGATATGAAAGCTGTCATGGAAGGATTGGAAAAAGCCAAGTCCCTGACAGGAAAAGGCAAGCCGGTTCTCAATCTGCTTTACACTGAAATGGGTTTTGGAGTCGACTTTATGGTTGGTACGCACAAATGGCATGGTTCTCCCCCAAACGATGAGCAGCTTGCCAAAGCGTTAGGTCAGCTTGAAGAAACCCTTGGCGATTATTAATTCCTCCTTTCAAAAGATTTTACCATGAGCTTAGATTTAAAATTTACATACACAGAGAAAAAAGATACCCGATCAGGATTTGGTGACGGTTTCCTGGAGGCAGGAAGAAGAAATCCAAATGTGGTTGGACTTTGCGCTGATCTGATTGGTTCGTTGAAAATGGGAGACTTCCAGAAAGAATTTCCAGAGCGATTCTTTCAAACCGGAATAGCTGAAGCCAATATGATTGGTATTTCTGCAGGCTTAGCCATTGGCGGAAAAATACCTTTTGCGGGCACTTTTGCCAACTTCGCTACCGGACGAGTTTATGACCAAATTCGTCAGTCTGTCGCTTATTCACAGAAAAACGTAAAAATTTGCGCTTCCCATGCAGGTTTAACATTGGGAGAAGATGGTGCCACGCATCAGATTCTGGAAGATTTGGGCATGATGAAAATGCTCCCTCACATGACGGTAATCAACCCTTGCGACTACAATCAGACCAAGGCTGCAACTTTGGCAATAGCTGAATTTGAAGGTCCGATTTACCTGAGATTTGGACGTCCAAGCTGGCCGGTTTTCACTCCAGCAGATCAGAAGTTTGAAATCGGAAAAGCCTGGAAAATGATCGAGGGCAAAGACGTGACTATTTTCGCAACCGGCCATTTGGTTTGGGAGGCGGTAGTTGCGGAAGCGATGCTAAGAGCCGAAGGCATCTCCGCTGAAGTGATCAACATCCACACGATCAAGCCACTTGACGAAGAAGCGATCTTGGAATCGGTGAAAAAAACCGGCTGTGCAGTCTCCGCCGAAGAGCATCAAATCAACGGTGGCTTGGGAGACAGTATTGCGCAGACTTTGTCAAGACACAATCCTGCTCCGTTGGAATATGTGGGTGTAAATGACAGCTTTGGCGAGTCAGGAACTCCTACCCAATTGCTGGAGAAATATGGACTCAATGCAGAGAATATTGTCAAAGCTGCTAAACGAGCTCTTGCCAGAAAATAATTGGATATGTGGTAGTACTTCTTCGAAAGCAATACAACTATATATAATTTAAAAAACCACAGCTTTGAAAGAGGCTGTGGTTTTTTGTTTAGCATCTTTCAATTTTTAGAAAATATTTCCGGCCTAAAAAGAGTATCTTAAAGAAAATCAAAACTCAAACCACTATGGAAAACTACGAACCCACACTCGTCGAAACCCTTGAAAACCTCAGAAAAGAAGGGTATACCGAAGACTTCAATATTCGGTTTGACAGCCTGATATGTGAAAAAGCCTGCCTGCTTCCACAAGATTTCGAGATTGATCAAACCTTTCGGTTTGAGGGAAATACAAATCCATCAGATGAAGCGATTCTTTACGCCATTTCAGCTAAAAACTATAATCTCAAAGGCGTTGTGGTCAATTCATACGGAGTATATGCAGATGAAATGACTGCGGAATTGATGAACAAATTCAAGTAGGTTTTTTTTAACTTTCAAAGGTGAAAATTGACCTGCTTGTTACCCCTAAACTTTCGCTTAATCCTATTCAATTTCCGGATCAGCCTATTCTTCATCATTTGATGGATGGGATCTATCGGGATTCTTACAGCTACATTTGGAAAGATCAGGGCGATTGGTACGTTGATTTGATTTACAATCCCAAGACGGTGAAGAAAGAATTAAGCAGAGATCGCAGCCACTACTTCTTTGTGGAAGTGGAACATCACAAAATTGGAATCCTCAAGTACGATTTTCCTTTTTCCCCAAGGGAAATAGAAATCCCTGAAGCAATGAAACTCCACCGACTTTACTTGCATCAGGATTTCCATGGAAAAGGTATTGCCCAACTATTGATAAATCACTGTGAGCAAGTGGCCAAAGTAAACAATCTGAATTCCATCTGGCTGGAAGCAATGGAGTGCCAACCTCAAGCCAAGCGATTCTATGAAAAAATGGGCTTTGAGTCGCTAATGACTTACCAACTCGATTTTGAAATTATGTACCCTGCGTACCGTGGAATTCAAATCATGAAGAAAAGTCTGATTTGATCGATATTGATTATCTCCCGTTGGAATTGTTGAGAAGCATGCAATATCTACGAAAAACGATTTGCTTATGAAACGATCTATTCTTTATTTGATTTTTGGTATTTCAACAATTGTCTTTTCCTCCTGCGAGCCAAAAGTATTTCAGTCTTATGCGACTCCGGCTGGGGGAATCGCTAATTTCCAAGCTCCTATCTCGGTCATCCAAGCTGCCGATGATGAAATGGTTGGCGTTTATTTCATGCCTTCCTGGAATACCTCACCTGAACCTGCCGAAGATCGTGACAGCTTTTGGTCTTGTATTCAAAATCCAGCAGATTGCTCCAGCTTGCAAAACCCTGGGATTTGGGGAACCAAAGGAAGAATCTACAATGCACGATATCCATATGAAGGACCCTATTTGGATCGAAAGCCCATCGCAGAGCTCAAGGGTTTTTATAAAAGAGATGATCCGGAAGTTATCAGAAAGCAGCTAAAGTTTATGAAGCAAAGTGGAATTGACTTCTTTGCTTACAACTGGTTTTATGGAAGACACTATTATTATCATCTGTACTTTGGACCTCAGTCCAAAATCTACTATCCTGGAGGCTGGCAAATCGATGTAAATCGGGATGGCCGGGTAGCGGTTCCGGGTTTGGAAGAATGGGCTGATCAGCTCAAAGTCATGCTGGAAGTAAACGCCACCTTGCCCGAAAATGAGCAAATGAAATGGGCGATCAATTGGGCAGACGATAGTCATGAAAGATGGATGCTTTGGCTAAAAATCGGTTCTCCCGAAACCATCAATGCGAAAGCAAATTATCAAGGAGAAAAACCTGATCGAGCACTTTACCTGAAAGTTCACGAGAAAATAACCCGTCAATGGACTGATTCTTATTTCAATCGAGGGGATTATCTGAAAACTCCCGACGGAAGACCGATAGTCTATTTTTACTTTCCGCAGGATGCAGAATCACGAGCGGCATTTTATGGATTGACTTTGAAAGATTTACTTGACTTATCTCAGGAAACGGCCCGGAAAGCAGGATTCCCTGGAATCAAATTTATAGCTGTAACTGCCGGGCCGATGCAAGAAAGCGAGCGGGCTTACGGACTTCCGACTGTCTGGAAAGCGAAAAATGCTCAGCGTCCTTGGGAAGGTGGCACCTATCAGAAGCGTCAGCTTTTGCAAGAATATGTACCACGACTGAAAAGCATGGGATTCGAAGGAATGACCGGATATGTCTACCACAACTTTATGGAAAAGGACAACAAGTCGTATGCGGACATGCGTGAAACCTTTAGGGGACATTGGAATATGTGGAGCGAAAAATTCAAAGATGATCCCAATTTCGAATATCAGGTACCCGTGGCGATGGGTTGGGATATAAGACCCGCTGGAGGTACATGGCCGCAGCAATCAGGATTCCCGAGTGAACCACAAAAAGATCGGGTTCATAGCGATAAAGCGTCTTTCACTGCCAAACTCAAAGAAGCTCAGCAAGTATCAAGGAAATATAGGCTGTCCAATGGGAACACCGTGATGATCTGTTGCTGGAACGAATACCTAGAAGGTAATTACATCGAGCCAACCGAAGGCCATGGATTTGATTATCTGGAGGCCATCAAGGAGGTTTTCGGACCAAAGTGATTCAAAATTTTCCCATCGTGCGTATTTTTTATTCAGTCCAAGTCTAGTTGAGCTCAGACCAAATTGAGATCTTTTTTCACTTTTTCGAATTAAATCAGTTGAAAAAAAAGATTTTTCGAAAGAATCTACCAAATTATTCGACCTTTCCAATTTCGGTCTGACTATTGGGTTTTAAATGGTTGCAGCATATTAAAACCTTAACTATGAGTGCGATACCATTGAACTCAGAATTAGAAATTCCTTTTATGACTCCTACCATAATCAGGGAAGAACCAGAAAGCAACCCTTATCGGAGGCATGATTTCCATTGGCCGCTCCTCTATCAAGAATTGGATCAAACTTTTCAAACTTTCATTCCATACGGAAAGGTGCACTATACGCAAATTGCCGCAGAGACAGAAAGAGAAGAAGAAATCTTAGATCCAGAAAGATACTCTGAAGAAAAAGACGATAATGGCAAAACGGAAGATGATGGGAATCTCTTTTCTAAGAACAGACATCTCAATTGGACCGTCCATTTTAGACCTTGAAAAGATAGGATTGAAAATATTGATACTGATAAAATAGAAATTCCGAATTCCAATAAAAGTAAAATAAGTTAAAACATTAATTGGTCTGGCGTGGTTTTACACCATGTGAAATGAAACGCCTAGAATGTTTCCCTGATGATTTTGTAAACATGAATATCAAATAAGCAGAGTGCTGTATTTAATTAATAATAAGTTTTGGTAATTATTCTTTTGCTTATCACTTGAACCACAATCCAACTATTTTGCTTCAATCACATATCATCTCCGGACTCAGAGCGAAGGACAGAAAGACAACCGAGTATTTGTATGAAAAATACTCTTGCGCGCTCTGTGCTGTGATTTCCAGAATCATCTCAGATCAGGATATTTTAGAGGAAGTTTTTCACGATTCCTTCATTAGGATCACTCGAAACATCGATAGTTATGAGGAATCAAATGGTCTTTTTTATACCTGGATGGTCAATATTTGCAGAAACTGTGCTAAGGAAAAGGCGCAATCCTCAGAACGTTCTCAATCTGCTTAATCCTTTTTCCTAATCGTAAGCCTTAACGGTTAGGGCTTTCAAAAAATAAGATGGAAAGAGAAACTGCGAATTTATTCAATTTTTTGCATGAAGGTTTCTTTGAAATAAAAACTCCTCGACCTTTCCTATTTTCATGACCTGCGACTGATTGTTATTCTTTGACCTATTATTTCGGATTACATAGAAGCAAGCAATCTTCTCGGCTTGATTATCAGTTTTTATGAAATCTTCATACTCCCGATTTGATTCTATTCTTAACTTCGTTCGGCAACTTAAATGCCGGATACAAAAACCATGAAACCATCAAGACGCAAATTTCTCAAAGCTTCCACGACCATGGCAATAAGTTTTGCTATTCCGAAGGTAGCATTTGGGATTACTCAAAGCTTGAAAAATAAGGTTACACTCGGAGTAATTTCTGACTTGCACCACGATCTGATTCCTGATGGAAAAGACAGATTAAATCGGTTTTTGAGTGAAGTCACCAAAAGAAAACCTGATGCGATCATTCAGATGGGCGATTTTGCTTACCCTTCGGAAAAAAATCAGGAACTAGTTGATGGCTTTAATCAATCACATCCACAAGCATTCCATGTCCTCGGAAATCACGATATGGATGAAGGATTTACCAAAGAAGATTGCCTCAAATCCTGGGGAATGCCTACCTCCTACTACACCAAAGAAGTTTCCGGGCTGAAGTTGATCGTGCTCGATGGAAATGATGCTGGTTCAACAACTCACAAAGGAGGGTATGCTTCCTATATCGGACCGGTTCAGCAAGAATGGTTGAAAGCCGAACTCAAATCGACAATCCTCCCAGTAGTTGTAATTTCTCACCAACCGCTAGCAGGAGTTTATCCAATTGATAACACAGGTGAAATTCAAACCATCCTCTCCTCTTTTTCCGAAAAAATGATCTTAGCGATCAACGGACATGCCCACGTTACCCAACATCTGGAAGTGGGCGGAGTAAATTATGTACATATCAATTCTGCAGCTTATTATTGGGTTGGCGCAAAATTTAAGCATAATAGCTATCCTGATTCTGTGCACAAAAATTACCCCTCACTCGAATTCTCCTGTCCTTATGAAAGTAGCCTCTTTGCATTTTTAACGATCGACCCTACATCCATGCGGGTAACAGTCAAAGGGAGGAAATCAAATTGGGTCGGTCCAACGCCGGCTGAATTGGGATACGATATCGTGACCCCGGAAGACCTTAAGAATCATGTAAAACCTGAGATTGAAAGCAGGGATTTGTAGGTTGTCGGTTGTCGGTTGTCAGTTTTAAACTAGCTCATCAAGCATCGGTTATCGGTCAACTTTCATCAAACATCCGTCATAAGTCAACAAGCATCGATCAGCAAGCATCCGTCAGCAAGCATCCGTCATCGGTCATCAATCAGAAAACAAAAAAAATCCCGCTTCGAAATGAAGCGGGATTTTTATTTTTCAATGAACCTGAGACTAGTTTTTAATCAATCGCTTAGTCATTACCATATCTCCCATTTCCACCTGTACCGTGTAGAAGCCGGCAGCCAATCCATTGAGATTGAAAGTCTGAGTGAAGCTACCTGTTCGATAGGCCTCATTTTCAACTATCAGTCTGCCGATAGCATCGTAGATTCTGATGGCTACGGT
>JBKJKX010000024.1:0-46387 GCA_046597285.1 Algoriphagus sp.
TGGGGGAGGAGGCCGTAGGCCGACGAAGCCAGTCCCTTGTAAACTAATTTTTTTGTGGTATCCTTTCCGGGTACTGTTCCATGATTTCTCGCTGGATTGCTGTCCATCCGAAAGCCTTTCTTTTCCATGACTTCTCGTTCTTGTTGATCGATAAATAGAGCTGTTTTAACAGCGCCGTTTCCGATACCCAAGCCGCCTTGCTTTTTACGAGTTTTCTCATGATTCGATGAAGTGCTTCTACAGGATTGGTCGTATAGATCATTTTGCGCATCGGTAAAGGAAAATCTAAAAAGGCCATCAGCTCACCCCAGTTTTCTGTCCATTGTTTGACGATATACTTGTATTTCTTTCCCCATACTACTTCAAAAGCCGATAAGGCTGTTTTGGCGGCCTCCTCTGTGAGGGAAGTATATATTTGGCGTAAATCCTTAATTACGGCCTTCCTATCGGCTTCATCCACATATTTGAGCGAATTCCTCATTTGGTGGACGATGCACTTTTGGATAATTGAATCAGGAAAAATATCTTGAATCTGTTCGGAGAACCCCTGTAGATCATCGGTACAGACGACCAAAATATCCGCTACTCCTCTGGATTTAAGGTCTTCCATGACTAGCCCCCACTTTCTGGCTCCTTCTCCACCCGAGTTGATGTATAGCCCTAATACGTCCCTGTTCCCTTCCCAATCCACTGAATACACGGTGTAGAAGGCACTATTGAGATATTTACCATCTTGTCGTACTTTGAAGTGAATGGCATCTAGATACACGATAGGATAGAAGCTTTGCAAGCTTCTTGAGCGCCATTCTTGGATCTCGGGTAACACCTTATCGGTAATTTGTGAAATTCGACCTGCAGAGATACTCACCCCATAAATATCCTCCAGCAAGCGTCTCACATCTTCTATCGAGTTACCCTGGGCATACAAGGCTAAAATTTGATCATCCAAGCCACTGGTAAGTTCCTTTTGACGTTTCCCTATCAGCTCGGGCTCAAAGTCCCCGTTGCGGTCACGTGGGGTCGAAATATCAAGATGCCCAACCTCACTTATGACCCGTTTGGGAGTCCTCCCATTTCGCTTATTAACGCTACCCGAAGCTCGCTCTTCAGTAAGGAAACTCTCGATCTCCCCGTCAAGCATCGTGTTAACCATTTGTTGTAAAATCTCACTAAATGGGCTTTCCCTTCCCAGCAATCCTTTCTTGCTGTAGAGCCGCTCTTTTAGTCGCTCATTCATCGTTGGATCACTTAGTAAATCTTCAATTGTCTGTTTATTCTTCATTTTGTGTAAAATTAGCAGACACACTTAATTGAACATTCTCCAAACAAATTTCTGAATGTCTTATTCTGTTTTTGAAATTCCTTTGGTAATTCCTCCGTGATTATTTAAAAAGTGGCCCTGACATGCGTCGAACGATTGTAATCAAATTATTTTCCTCGTCCTCGGATCCGATATTTTCTTGTTCATCGTCGAGTTCGCTTCCTGGTACATCTAGTCCTTCTCCGCCAAAGTCAATTTTCTCCTTTCTGTGACGTAACTGCTCGTCATCTCCGTCATCATCCCTTAAGTTTGCGCTTTTTGGTCCAAGTTCATCCAGGTCATCTTTGGTTGCTTTGGCTTCTTCAACAAGTTTTTTTGGTTGATTTATTCGTTTTCATGACAGTCGTATTTGGTTAGAAGTATAAAGAGGCAATCCAAATACCTACGACTGTTTGTCCCTCTGAAAAAGTGAAAATTAGCCTCTGCGCCTTTCTGGGATGGTTATTTTCTTTTTACTCGATTTAAAATGGGATTGAAAATGCTGATTGCTTTTTAATCTGCGTACAATAATCCCCGCTTTGTGTGAATCTTCAAGATCACCAATAAGGATGGCCAAACGGCTACCTGAACTGGTTGAAATTCAAATGCTCAGGATCGTCCGATCACTGAATTTTGGATCTTACAAATGCGTCTGATTTCTAGATTATATCACTAATTTAATGGGCTAAACCCCAACCCCTATGAAATCGATTTTCTCACTTTTGGTGCTGATTCTTTTTTCTTTTTCATATCAGAAGAAAGCATCAGAAGTAGCCAATGAATCCTATCCCAACATCGTGTTTATTTTCACCGATGATCTGGGCTATGGTGATTTGGGATGCTTTGGCGCCACAGATATTGCGACCCCGAATATTGATCGAATCGCAAATGAGGGAATCAAATTCACTTCTTTTCTCTCCGCCTCACCGGTTTGTAGCCCTAGTCGAGCTGGACTTTTGACCGGAAGAATTCCACAGCGGATGGGAATCAATGGCGTATTTTTTCCCGAGAGTTTTACGGGGATGGATCCCGAAGAAATCACTTTCGCAGAAATCCTGAAAGAAAAAGGCTATCAAACTGCTGCTGTCGGCAAGTGGCACCTTGGACATTTGGATCGTTTTCTTCCACTCAATCAGGGATTTGATCAGTATTTCGGAATTCCTTACTCCAATGACATGGAATCCGTGGTCTATCTGAGGGATAATGAAGTGGAAAGTTTTGAAGTAGATCAGACGTACACCACTCAGAAATACACCGATGAAGCCTTGGCATTTATCGATCAAGCCTCGGATTCTCCGTTTTTGCTTTACCTCGCTCATAACCAACCCCACGTCCCAATTTACGCTTCCCCAGAATTTCAGGGAAAATCTAATCGCGGTCTTTATGGAGATGTGATCCAGGAAATTGACTGGAGTGTAGGACAGGTTTTAGCCAAATTGGAAGAGAAAGGAATCTTGGAAAACACGCTGATTGTATTCTCATCGGACAATGGCCCTTGGCTCGTGATGGAAGATCATGGTGGTTCGGCGGGACCGCTTCGGGAAGGAAAGCAATATACTTTCGAGGGCGGGGTGCGAGTGCCAACGGTAGCCATGTGGAAAGGAAAAATTGCTCCAGGTCAAGTTTATGAAGAATTGGCTACCCAGATGGATTGGTTTCCTACTTTCTGTATGCTAGTCGGGGCGGAAGTTCCCTCCGATCGGGAAATTGATGGGAAAGACCTTTCAGCGGTTCTCTTTGAAAAAGGAAATCGGGAGGGAGATAAATTCCTATACTACATGCTCTCTGATCAGCAAGGCTATCGTGAAGGAGATTGGAAGATCAAGCGTCCTTTTGTAGGCTTTGCCGGAAGCCGAGGAATGAAAGCAGTGGCGGCACATGACACGTTGCTTTTCAATCTCAAAAATGATCCGGGAGAAACGACAAATCTTGCCAAAGAAAACCCCGAAAAAGTTGCTCAAATGATGCGGGCGATGGATTTGGCTATAAAACAGACAGGTCCTTTACCAAAAAGTAAAATAGCACGAAGTGGGGCTGATAACAGCCATTTTGAATACTTGGAAAAGAAAAAAGGAGGGAAATAATTTGAATAAGGATGAAGTAAATCCCTACTTATTGTATTTAATGATCAGTTCCAATTGCTCGATATCTGAAAGATCCTTGAGTCTTCCGCTAGCTTTTTTATTCTGGATAAGATGGTTGATATGAATTACTTTTATTTCCATCGCATCAATGCTTGAAGTAACAGCTAATGACTGAGCTTCGGGAAATTGAATTCCTGAAATGTGAGTCATGAAATCCGTACGTTCTGGCGGTAATCCAAAATAAAAAAGTTGGGCTTTTGTGAAATCTCTGTGTTCAATGAGCCCTAAACTTTCCTCTTCAAATCCAATGTCTTTTAATGCTGAAATGAATCGTAATTTGTTTTCATTACTAGGCGATAACCAAATATCCAAATCACCAGTAACTCGGTTGTGACCATAAAATATCACAGCATATCCACCTACTAGAATAAACTCTACTTTATGATCGATCAAGGCTTTTAGAATCTCTTGCTGTTCATGGAAGAGAATATTCATAGCTCTGATTTGAAGTAAATTCGCTTTACGGTAGGCTTTTCTAGGCTTAGTTCTTTAGCATAGACTTTCATAACCAGCTTTTTATGGGCTAAAAGTCGCTCCGTAGGGCTAAGACTTAAATTAAATTTCAATTGATCAATTTCCATTTCTTCAAACGAAGTTGAGAAATGAATTTTACGAGTTATTGGTTTCAATTCATGTTCCATATTTGAATCTAATTTTTCAGATTTGTTTTTCATGTGAAATTGGAGGCAAAACCTATTAACAGATCTATGTCAATCTACGATTTTTTAGGTTTTGACCAGATCCAAAACCAATTTTTGATGTAGGTATGATTGATAAAACTCAGGAAACGTGTTCAATAGTAAAAGCGCTATTGTTTTTTCCAGAGATTACAATCGATCAAAACCAAGTAGAATTTCGGGATCTTGCTTAGAATACCCAAACCTTGAATAGTCGATTATTGGATATATTTATTGAAAATTGAGCCTGCTTATGTTAGGGGAAATCAAGTTTTGAGATTCATCACCACATCACCCGAATGGAAAACACGGATTCAACGAGTAAAGTCAACAAGGATTTAATCCTGCGTGAAAACCTTGCCCTTCAGCGGACCATCCTTGCAAACCAAACCACATTTCTATCTTTCCTCCGCACCTCCATGTATTTCCTTGTTGCAGGGCTGAGTATCTCGAATCTGTTGGAGGTGGAGGGCGAAATGATCTATAAAGTTTTATTCTACCTCATCTCAGCAATTATCCTGATTTTGGGGATCTTCAATTATTTGAAGCAAAATAAAAAGATCCAAGAGAGTCGAGTTCACATCGGGAATTTCAAAACTGACTATCAGAAACCGACCTGATTGCTTTTGAATTTTTAAATCAGAAGTTGTTTCGTGGGTTTTCGAAATTCCTGATAAACTTCACCCAATTAACCTGAAAGGTTTTTTGAGGAACAATTTTTCACTATTGAAGTGGAAATGGCCAAACACCTAAAATAAAATTTGATTCATATTTCCATGTTGCGATTCCTATCGGGATTCAACTTGGGCTTTAACCAAATCATTTTGTTGGGGTTGTTTTCATCAATCTCTAAAGATGATCGGATCGAGAAGCCTTTGTTTCCTTTGAGGAAAAAAAACAAATTCTCCACGAAAGCTGCGATACTCCCAGCCTTATCCAACCTTCTGCCTTTCAATAGTTAATTAGATTTTTTAAGTTGAAGTGAAATAACTTCCAACAAACCCATGGAAAACGATCGAAGAGAATTTATCAAAAAATCCAGCTTGGCAGGATTGGGAGTATTCAGCGGAAGTTTATCCAATCTGCACGCTCAAACTCCAGTCACCAACCCAATCCTACCTATGAACAAAACGCTTGAACTTAACCTGATCGGTTCTTACGGACCATGGGCCAAAAGTCTGAACCTGGAGCAATTGCCAAGTCTTTCCTATCGGAATCAAGGCTTTTCAGATCTTCCAAGCTGGAAGCAAACAGTAAGTGAAAGGGTAAAAGAGCGCATGGGAGAGGTGGATTTGGGAGCTGTTCCAAAAGTAACCATTCATCAGACGCTCATTTACGACGGGTTGATTTGTGAAGAAATCTCCTACCAACTGCCCTATGGGAACCCTACCAAGGCAGTGATATTAAAGCCACAAAATGTCACAGGGAAGTTGCCTGCGGTCCTTGGTCTTCATTGTCATGGGGGCAATAAATTTTTGGGTTTAGATAAAATCACCAAAACCAGGGATGATGTTCCTTCATACATCAACGATCACCATGCGACTTATTATGAAGGGAAAGCTTGGGCAAATGAGGTGGCAAAGAGAGGATATGTCGTAATGGTACACGATGCATTTGCATTTGGCAGCAGGCGTGTGATGCTAGAAGATGTACCGGAAGACAGAAGGGGTGGAATTTCTGATTTTAGCATGCACACAATAGAGGAAATCAACGGGTATAACAGTTGGGCGTCTGACCATGAACATATCATGGCGAAGTCACTCTTTTGCGCAGGAACCACCTGGCCGGCTGTTTTCTTAGCGGAGGATCAGATGGCATTGAGTATTCTGGCTTCAAGGGAAGATGTGGATCAGGCGAGATTGGGATGTGCTGGACTTTCCGGGGGGGGATTGAGAACCGTCATGCTTGGAGGATTGGATCCGCGAATTTCCTGTGCAGTTTGTGTGGGTTTTATGACTACATGGACAGATTTTTTGATGTACAAATCTTTCACTCATACTTGGATGAGTTATGTGCCTATTCTACCTAAGGAACTTGATTTCCCGGAGATTTTAGGATTGAGAGCGCCGTTGCCAACCTTGGTTCTCAATGATACAGAAGACACTTTGTTTACCCTGTCGGAAATGAAAAAGGCCGATGAAATCCTTCAGGAAGTATTTAAAAAAGCCGATGCCTCGGAAAAGTACAGATGTTCGTTTCATCCGGGGCCCCATAAGTTTGATCTCGCGATGCAAAAAGAAGCATTCGATTGGTTTGACAAATGGTTGAAAAACTAAGGAGCGAAGCATTCGGAGAAGTTTTATTCTTTGGAACGGCGGGTGGGGAGGACGCAGCCGCGGGGCGAGCGGTTGGTAGTGCGGTGGGAGCTTAGCTGCGTCTTGAACTTTTGTTTCTTTTGGTTCAAGCCAAAAGAAAGAAGAAAAAATATATCCACCGAACCTTTGCCTCCATTGCAACCTTTGCAGTGAAAAATATCGCACATAGCTTAGAAATTCAGTGACCAGATTCCGGCACTGTCGGCAGGTGTAAGTTGCAAAAGCTTGTTTTGAAAAATCGCCATAGGTTGCCCATCTGCTCCCAGATCCCAGAGATTTCCTCTCAGAAATACATTCAAACCAGCCTGAGCGCGGGTTTTCTGAATCTGTCCGGGTAGTGCATATTTCTCCCAGGCTTCTCGCTCGGTCAGTTTATTGATGTCATTTTTGTCAGTGCCTGCAGGTTCAGGATTTCCGCTATAGCCTTTCCAAAGGATATCCATCGCACCACCTCCGGTACAAAACGACGGAACAAGAATCAGCTCAGCTTGTTGGTTTATAGCAGATTGATACGCATCCGGATACCAGCTATCCGCACAAATCAGGACTGAAGTTTTTGCAAAAGGAAGGTCAAACGTTGAGATTTCTCCCGGTATTCCGGCCGTCAAAAAAGGAATTTCGCTTTCAATCGGGAAGGCTTTCAGGATCGGATCACCGATCACTTTTCCATCCGGGCCGAAAACAAACGCAGCATTGTAAAGTGGTCCTTTCGGATTTACATAAATTATTCCGTCAGCCACAGTTGGATCGGGCAAAATAATTGAACCGGCAGCAAGGTGGATTTTTGACGCTTTAGCGAGTTCGCTGAAAGTCAGGTAATAACTGTTCGCCATCGATTTTGCCTTCATCCGAAAAATTGCGGAAGCAGCACGGTCTGCTTCCTTGCTGGTTTTAAGATAAGCCAGTGAAAAGTCAAAGAAATTGCTGATCACCATCGTCGTCAGGGCTGCCTTCATAGTTTCTTTATCAGCCAGGACGTGTTTTTCACCTTCCAAAACCAGCCAGGTTCCGATGTATTCAGGAAATAGAACGATGGTCTTTTTTCTTAAAAACTCTTTCTTGTCTGCCTCGACCAGATAGAGCCTGAGCTTTTCCTTGAATTTCACCTGAGAGAAATAATCTGCCACCTCCATATACGGCTGAATGCCGATTACATTTCTATCCAGACTATCAGAAGGATTGATTTCCTGTACAACTGAGATATGTGCATTCGCTTCTTCCAAAGGCATATTTCTCCCGGAATAGGACCAAATCAGCCAAATAAACAGGAGAAGAATAAACAAACTTATAAGATGTCTCATGGAATTTTTAATGAGTTGGAGCCAAGAGATTCGGCTGTTTAAGCCTGCACTCCTCCATGATCAATCGTGGTTAATGAGGTAATGAAGAACCGAAATTAAATAAATTTTTGTGCAGATGGCAAGCTGAGAAAGCGGGAGATTTAAAACTCCATCTCGATACTTTCTCCGGGCTTTAAGTCCAAATCGATTTCAGATCCATCTGCAAAAAGGATGACCTTTTTTCCTTGATTGGAGTGAATTCTAACCATTTTGACGGCGCCATTTTCCCATCTGAAATCCAACGTGAAACCGCCTCTTGCTTTGATTCCTTTGACTTCTCCGCTTGGCCAGGCTTTGGGCAAAGCTGGTAAAACTCGGATCAATCCGGGTTCATGCGACTGCACCAGCATTTCGGCTACACCTGCGGTACAACCGAAATTCCCGTCAATTTGAAACGGTGGATGTGCGTCAAATAAGTTGATATATAAAGATTGTGAAATCAGTTTTTGGATGTTGTCATGAGCCATTTCCCCATCGTGCAGCCTTGCGGAAAAGTTGATCAGCCAAGCTCTGGACCAGCCTGTTCCGGCGCCGCCATTCGCTAATCGATAGTTCAGAGTCTTTTTCACTGCTTCGAAATACTCGGGCGTCTTGCTTTTGGTGATGGCGGCTCCCGGGTGAAATGCATACAAATGCGACATGTGTCGGTGACCTTTTTCGGGTTCTTCGTAGGGCTGATCCCACTCGAGAATCCTTCCATCCGCACCCAAAAGTACACCCGGACGAAGTTTTGAAAACTGAACTTTTACCTTTTCTGATAAAGCTGTTTCTATTCCAAGAATCTGATTGATCTGGAGATAGATCGAGAAGATATCCGAAATCAATTGTTGATCCATCGCGGCGCCAAGTGTCGTGGACACCTTTTTTCCATTTGCATTGATAAACTGATTCTCAGGAGAGGTGGAAGGAGCCGAAATCAGCATACCGTTTCGGGGATCTTCAATCAGCCAATCTGAGTAAAAATGGGCAATTTGTTCAATCGCCGGCAAGGCTCTTTTCCGAAGGAAATCTGTATCTCCGGTGAATAAATAATGCTCCCAATAATGTCTGCCCATCCAGGCGCCCGCTCCGATCCATCCACCCCAAAAGGCTGTTTCAGCCTGAAGAAAGGGAATTTTCCAAAGATCAGTCGTATGGGGAATCGCGGTTCCCTGCATTCCGAAGTTTCCGGATGCAGCCTTTTTTCCCGTTTCTACCAATCCATCTGTGAAGTCAAAAAGAGGTTCGTGCAACTCACTCAGATTTGTCACCTCCGCCGGCCAATAGTTCATTTGCAGGTTGATATTCAGGTGGTAATCGGCGTTCCATGGAGCGGTGATGTGTTGATTCCAAATCCCCTGCAGGTTTGCAGGATTGGTGCCGGGACGACTGGAGGAGATCAGAAGATAGCGTCCGAAATCAAATAAAAGCTTCTCCAGATGAAGGTCGGTTTGCCCGTTTTTGACTTGTTGGATGCGCTGATCGGTGGGGATTTCATCCGAAGTGAGAGGACCCAAACTCAAGCTAATCCGGTCAAACCAACTTGAATATTCTTGCTGGTGTGCAGACATCAATTCCCCCCAACTTTTGAACATCACTTTCTCGAGTTGGGAATCGGCAACTTTGGGAAAATCCGGATGATAATAGGAAGTTTCAGCGACGAGTTTCAGGATGATTTCCTGAGCGCCATCGACTTCCAGATAATTTCCGTTGGCGACCATCAATCCGATCTGATTTTGGGCGAGGAGCAAAACCCGAAACTTCACTCCATTCAGAATCGGGAAAGGTTTCGAGTCGATTTTACCGGTTCGCTGGGTCACCATCCCGCTCATTTCAAGCGTATTGTCGTTGAGAGGTTTTGTTTCTGCTGTCGCAAAACCGGCGTCATCAGGTCGGCTGAGCATGATTTTGCCACGAAAACCTTTTGGATGTGTTGTTTTCAATCGAATTAAAATCGCATCATCGGGAGAGGATGAGATGACTTCCAGGGTGACCAGATGGCCTTCGCTGAGGAATTCTGTTTTGGAAATCGCCGATGTCAGATCGAGGCTTCTTTTGTATTCACTGACTTCTGCCCACTCAAAATCCAACCAAAGATCTCCCAGCGTCTGGTGTGATCTGGTGACTCCCTTTCGGGAAAATTTCAGAACGAGTAAAGAATCGGCTTTTTCATTTGCACCGGCAAAGAGATAGGCTCTTATCTGATCCAAATCGGATCTTTTCCCCTCGGCCAGACCCCAATCATCCGGACCTCCCGGCCAAAGTGAATCCTCGTTGAGTTGAATTCGCTCCTTGCCCGGAATTCCAAAAACCATCGCGCCTAAACGGCCATTTCCAATTGGAAGAGCTTCTTCCCATTTTTCCGCAGGTTGCAGATACCAAAGAGTGGACTTCTGAGCTTGCGCAAAATGAAACAGGACAAAAGCTGCCAGAATTGATAGCAGGGACTTTTTCATAGGTTATCGGGTCTGGAATTAAGATTACGATAAATCTCTGAGCCCGCCAATGAAATTCTCCGGAATGGGAATCTAAGCTGTTAAAAAGCTGAATACTTACTGCGAAAGCAGAAAATCTCTGAACTCGTCTGTATTAAAATTGCTCATTCCTTGCTGATAAAAGACGATTTTCCCATCGGGATTTACCACCAAAGTGGTAGGGATAGACTCGCTTTGCAGACTGCTGTTGATGCCAAAACTCGCATGGACAGTCGGGAAACCCCAAGTCTTTCCTTCCATGAAGTCTTTGCTTTTGTTGAAGTCATTGTCCAGTCCGATCATCAGGAATTCCAGATCGGGAGTGTCCTTTACCGATTTATAGAGTTCGGAAATATGAGGCATCTCAGCCCGGCAAGGTCCGCACCAAGAAGCCCAAAGATTGATGAAAACCGTCTTTCCTTTATAATCCTCCAGGTTTACGATGTTTCCTTCGAAGTCTTTGAACTGACCGGTATAATCGAATTCCTTATCTGTCAGATCCGGAGTTTCGATGCTTGGTTTGATCAGACCTGTCGAAAGTAAAACTGACTGAAGTCCGCCCTGAATCACCGGCAATAGCCCTGTGAAGTATAAGAAAGTGAAGGCGGCAATGATCCAGCCCCAGCTTTTAAATTCTTTTTTCCAATCCATTTTGAAGTATCAAGTATTAAGTATCTAGTATCAAGTACGACGTGCCAAGTACAAAGTATAAGGTGAATAACACTGTTGAACCCTTTTCACGAGGAGATATGCTTCGCGAAATATTCCGCTATCGCGGAGAGATATAGCTGTTTCCGCGCTGAAATAACCACAACGATCGCTTTGAGAAACATCGGTCATCCGACATCTGACATTTTTCAACAATGAATATCGAACGCTGAATTTTGAATATCGAAGATTTCACAAATCCGAAATCATAAATCACAAATCATAAATCAAATTTAGCCCCACATTTCCAGCTTCTTAGTGACAAGCCTTACATAAAAGCTGATTTCTCTTTCGAAGGAAGTTTAACTTGCGAGTCCAAATACGATTTCAATTCCCTTTTTATATGAATTACGAAGTTAAAATAGCTGCCGAACTCCAGGTAAAACCGCATCAGGTGCAAGCCACGATCGAATTGTTGGACGGAGGAGGGACGGTTCCCTTTATTTCCCGCTATCGAAAAGAAGCCACCGGAGAACTCGATGAAGTTCAGGTGGCAGCAATTCGCGACCGGATCGAGCAACTCAGGGAACTTGATAAGCGCAAAGAAGCTATCCTGAAATCCATTGAGGAACAAGGAAAACTCACACCCGAACTCAAAACATCAATCGAGTTGGCGGAAACGATGTCCAAGCTTGAGGATATCTATCTGCCTTATAAACCAAAGCGCAGAACCAAAGCGACGATTGCACGGGAAAAAGGCCTTGAGCCGTTGGCAGAGCTGATATTTGCTCAGACTTCTTTCAATCTCAAAGCAGAAGCCGAGAAATATCTGGACGTGGAAAAAGACGTGAAATCCATCGAAGAAGCCCTTCAGGGTGCCCGCGATATCCTAGCAGAATGGATAAATGAGAATGCCGGATTGCGTGAAAAAATGCGAAAGGTTTTCTTAAATGAAGGGTTTTTCACTTCGAAAGTGATTTCTGGAAAAGAAGCAGAAGCGATCAAGTACAAAGATTATTTTGACTGGTCCGAGCCGGTGAAAACAGCGCCATCTCATCGAGTTTTGGCTATGAGAAGGGGAGAAAAAGAATTGTTTCTGATGCTGGATTCCTGTCCGGAGGAAGCTTCGGCAGTGGCATTGGTGGAGCGGGAAATTCTCGCAGACGCTGCAAATACTTCCGTCGATCAGGTTAGGCTGGCGATCAAAGATTGCTACAAGCGTTTGCTCAAACCGAGCATGGAAACGGAAGTTCGCCTGCTCACCAAAAAGAAAGCAGATGAGGAAGCCATCAAAGTTTTCACTGAAAATCTGCGTCAGCTTCTCCTCGGCGCACCGCTTGGGCAAAAATCAGTGATGGCGATTGATCCCGGTTTCCGGACCGGTTGCAAGTTGGTTTGCCTGGGATTGCAGGGTCAGTTTCTGCATTATGAAGCGATTTATCCCCATGAACCACAGAAGCGAAGTATGGAAGCTGGGATGGCTGTCAAGGGTTTGGTTGAGAAATTTGCCATTCAGGCAATCGCCATTGGAAACGGGACGGCTGGTCGGGAAACCGAAACTTTTGTGAAAAGCCTCGGGCTGCCAAAATCTGTAATCGTGACGATGGTCAATGAAAGCGGAGCTTCGATTTATTCCGCTTCAGACGTGGCAAGAGAAGAGTTTCCGGATTTGGATCTGACGATTCGTGGGGCCATTTCGATTGGTCGTCGATTGATGGATCCGCTGGCTGAACTGGTGAAAATCGATCCAAAATCGATCGGAGTCGGTCAATACCAACACGATGTCGATCAGAATGCTTTGAAAAATGCGCTCGATGATACCGTGATGTCAGCCGTAAACGGAGTGGGAGTGGAGGTCAATACTGCTTCCAAACAATTGCTGACGTATGTCTCGGGATTAGGACCTGTGCTTGCGCAAAATATCGTTGAATTCCGAACTGAAAACGGGCCTTTCACCAGCCGTGCTCAGCTAAAGAAAGTGCCGAGATTGGGTGATAAAGCCTTTGAACAAGCCGCCGGATTCCTCCGAATCAGCAAAGCAAAGCATCCGCTCGATTCATCCGGCGTTCACCCGGAGCGGTATGATTTGGTTGCAAAAATGGCCAAAGACGTCCATGCTTCAGTTCCGGATTTGATGAGTTCGGAAGAGCTGCGTAAAAAGATACTCCTCAAAAACTACGTGTCTGAAACCGTGGGCTTGCCCACACTTCAGGATATTTTGCAGGAACTGGCCAAGCCGGGAAGAGATCCCCGTGAGAGCTTTGAGGTGTTTGCTTTCGAAGAGGGAGTCAATAAAATGACCGATCTGAAAGTGGGAATGAAGCTTCCGGGAATCGTAACCAATATCACTGCTTTTGGCGCTTTTGTGGATATCGGAGTGCATCAGGACGGATTGGTTCACCTGAGTCATCTGGCCGACCGCTATCTGAAAGATCCAAATGAAGTCGTGACTGTGAATCAAAAGGTACAGGTGACGGTGATGGAAGTTGACATTCAAAGAAAGCGAATCGGGCTGAGTATGAAGTCAGATCCTTTTGCCGAGCGGGGGAAGCCTGCGGGAAAACCTGCTCCTTCTGCCAAACCTCAAAAAGCCGAAGAACCGGAAGGCTCGATGGCGGATAAATTGGCTGCTTTGAAAGGGAAGTTCGGGAAGTAGGGAGATTTAACCACGAAGGACACGAAGAAGGCGCGAAGTTTTTATGTTGCCGTCCTAAGTGTCGTCACTCACGACTTTTCTGTCGCCACAGTTAGTGTCTTCACTAACTGGCCTAACAAAACAGAAATGTGAGTGGGGACACTCACGTAGGCGGAGAGAACCGGAAGGCTCGATGGTGGATAAGCTGGCTGCTTTGAAAGGGAAGTTTGGGAGGGAATCTTTAACCGCAAAAGCGACACGAAGAAGGCACGAAGTTTTATGATTCCGTCCTGAGATTCGTCACACACGAGTTTTTAATATTTGGCTTCTCTTCGGTTGTAATAGACCAGATTTCTGTCAGAAGAAATGTAGGTGGAGAGAACCGGAAGGCTCGATGGCGGATAAATGGGAGACTTTGAAGGGGAAGTTTGGGGGTAATTCTCCTCCCTTTTCAATACATCATCCCAAATACCCAAAGCGGTATCTTTTTGCCAAATCCGTGCTCAATTTCATCTGCTGCAATCAGGTAGTTTTCAAGATGTTTGATTTGTGAAGCAGCTTTATTTTTTCCTCCAACTTCGATTACCAGATCATCCACCAAAAAATCACCCGAATCTGGCAGCCTAACTTCCTTTTTTAGATTTTTCAATTGATTTAGCAGAAAAGTTTCCCGGATTGAACCAATATCCGGCGATGATTTTAAAGCATAGGCGAGATTAGTGTTTTCGAAGTAGATTTTATCAGGCTTTTGTAATAATGAAATTCCCTTTCCTTCCGCAATCAGAAAATTAAGTAGTTTGGCTTTTTCCAATTGATTTAACCATTCGTAAAGTGAATCTCTGCTTGTTTCAATTTTCCGTGAAATGGCTGTAAGATTCGGTTTGAAAGGAACAGATTCTGCGAGAACACCCATTAGTTTTTTGACTTTATAAGCAGTACCAGCATTGTAATCCGCGATAAAGGCGAGGTCTGATTCGATGACGGTGTTGATGATCTGCTGAAGAAAAATCGGAATATTCAGCGGATTTGTTTCTTTGAAAATCGGGAGATACCCAGTCTTCAAATACGCATGAAATAGCGGTAAAGGATGAAAAGAACCAGCCAATTCGCTCGTAATTGAGGTATGATTTCTCTGAATTTCATCCAAACTAAAAACAGGGAAATTCAAACCGTTCTTGATCTTCAAATATTCACGAAATGACATTCCAGGCAACTCATAAGTAATCACCCGTCTGCTCAAATCAGATTCTCCTCTGTAAATGTCCAGAGCAGATGAGGATGAAAAGACAACCTTCAGATCAGGGTAAGAATCGTAGATGTTTTTCAATTCCCTTGACCAGTTGGGGTATTTGTGAACTTCATCGATAAATAAAAATCTACCTCCATTTTGGTAAAAAGTATCTGTCGTATCAACGAGGTTATTGGTGTAAAACCAATAATGGTCGGCCGTCACATACAACGCTTCACTCGGACTTGCATTCAGGCCGAACTTGATTTGCTGGAGCATGAGGGTGGTTTTTCCGGAACCTCTTGGACCTTTTATTGCGATCATTCTTTGATTCCAATCTATTTGGTCAAAGAGGTATCTGAAGAAGTTGTTATCTACTTGGCTGAGTAGATTTTTGAAGGTGGAAAAAAGAATTTCCATAAAATGTCAAATCTATCCGACAAAAGTAGAAAAAATATGTCGAATTGAAAAGACGATTTTAACAATTAATGTCGATTTTAATCGACATTAATTGCTTTGCCTGTTATTGATTCTCATCCGTTTTATAGCGTTCGTTGTAAGAATCTTCGTCCATTCCTTTGCTGAACCGGCGAATGTTGTAAGTGAATGTCAACATAAAATAGCGCTGAAGTACATTGGTCTGAACGTCTTCGATGAAGGTTTCGGTAATGTTTCGGCGTACATTGGCATTTTGTGCAAAAAGGTCATAGACCATGATGCTGATCTCTCCGCGCTGATTGTTGAAGATTTTTTTACCCAAACTCATATTCACCAAAGAGAAACTATTGTCAAAACCTTCGCTCAGACCGGCGTTGATCTGATGATTGAGATCCAATCGATAGATAAAACCTTCCCAGAATATCCAATTGAAATTCAAGCGGAATCTCTGATTGAAGAAGCTGTCGTTAAGACTTGGGTTCAGCGTGTTTTCGACTTTGTTGAAAGAGGATCTTGACCAGATATTAAAATCAATTTGATCGCTTATGTTGCTGTTAATCGATAATCCGGTGCTGAGTCTTTGGGAGTTGTTAAAGCCAAGTTGATCATTCACCAAGCCGGGTCTGCGGGTAATTCCTAATCCTGCATTAATGTTGAAATTAGACTTCATGAAGCCCAATGGCATGCCGTAACTGGCCCACGATCTCAATTCAAAAAATCCATCCAAATTGACTGGTTTATTTAGCTGAGATCCTTTTTCAAGAATGATTCCATCCTGTATTTCTGTAGGCTCCACCGCAATCAATGAACTGTTCGAAATATAATTGGCAATTATAGTAGATTGGGCAAAGAGGAACCAGTTTCTGTCGGTTTCAGGATTATTGCTTCTGAATCTCATTCGTAGGCTATTGCTATATGCCTGATCCAGTTGTTGATTACCGGTGCGCAACTGAAGCGGATTGGTATTGTCGATTACATTTTGAAGCTGATTAATCTGTGGTTCGTTGGTATAGGTATCGTAGTCAACCTGGATATTGGTATTTGGAGAAAATTTGTACTCCATTCTCACCGTAGGAAGAATACTTGAGAATTGTCTTTTCAAATCGAACGGAGCAGGAAACTGCTGCTTATTGTCAAGCCTTGCATCCTGATATTGGAGTTCGGTCTGCATTTTGAACTTCTCTGCTGTAAACTGATAACCAAATTCTAACTCTTGAGTAATGTATTGGCTTTCGAAGGTATTACTCAATGCGGTGTCTAGCTCGAGGTTTCCGGTTTCAAAATCTCCTCCTTCTACATTGTAAGTCAACTTATCAGAATCATTTTTTCTATTGCCGATCTCATATTCTATTTCCATCTGACCTTTTTTGCCAAGGGGTTCAGTGAATGAAACGCCGGTCTCCCAAGAATTGCCCTGACGCTCACGGGAAGTTCTTTGATTTAGGATTTCGAGACGCTCTCCTCCGTTTTCGTAGTACGTATTTCTGGCGTTTCGATCAGATTTATCCTCGTTCCAGCTTTTCGAAAAATTGGTTCTCCAAGTGATGGTCCTGCCTGGTTTGTTGAATTTATGGCTGTAAAGCAATCGGTTGTAAATATCGTAATCCTGATAATTTCCGGTTTTGAGGTTTTCTACCTGGTTGATCAGGTTGACACCATCTTCTGTCTTTCCGAAAAATGCGGAGTTTTCAGTTTCAAATTGGGCTGAGAATCTCGGGATGTAGAGAATTCGATTTTTATCATCGATGTTGTATTCGAATCGCAAGTTGGCCTGATGCTCTTTATTGCCACGGACATCTGTGCTGGTTTCTGTATAAAACTGATTGGATTCGTCTGTAGTCACAAAGTCTCTGAAACTATTGACCACACCGACGTTCTCTCTTTTGGTATAGACATAGCTACCTGTGACTTTGATTTTTTTACCCCAAAGATCCGAGTAGTTCAATCCTAATATATTGGTCTCAATGATCCCTTCCTGAGGAGCGGAATTTTCCTGAGCATTCGGATCACTCGAGTAGTTCAGCAGGTTAATATTATTTGACAGGCCAGTGAAGGTGATGCGTTGATCTTCATCAAAAGCATTGATGGAAGCTCCAACCAGATATCGATCATCTGTCCCATATCCTGCAGTTGCCTTGCCAAACTGCCCTTTTCTTCGGTTTGGTTTGGTGATAATATTGATCGTCTTCATTCTTTCGCCATCGTCAAATCCACTGAGTTGGGCTTTTTCACTTTTTTGATCAAAAATCTCAATACTCTGGATGACTTCAGCTGGAATGTTTTGCAAGGCAGTTTTAATGTCACCTCCAAAGAAAGGCTTGCCATCCACCAGAATCTGAGTAATGTTTTCACCCTGTGCCTGAAGCACTCCATCCTGTGAATTAATTCCAGGTAATTTCTCGAGCAATGTCTGCGCGCTAGCATCTTTCATGGTCTTGAAAGCGTCGGCATTATACATCGTTGTGTCGCTTTTCTGTGTTCCCGTGGACCTTCTAGCGCTGATAGTCACTTCAGAAAGTTCAGTGGCTACTTCTCTTATAAAAATTGATCCAAGCTGAATATCTTGATCCGCCTGTATGGTTTTGAAAAAGTTTTGATAGCCTAAATATTGTACTTTCAGCAGGTATTCACCTTGGCGAACACTCGAGATTTCGAAATTTCCCTCAAGATCTGAAATAATTCCGGTGACCTGAGTGGAGTCCGATGCGATCATAAGGATAACTGTGGCATTCGGGATGCCCAGATTAGATCCTGTTTCCTGGATCTTTCCTTTGATCGAATAGGTTTGAGCAAAACATTGCGCAATTCCTCCAAAAAAGAGGAGTGTTAAAATCAGGTACTTCATAAAGTTGGTTTGTGTTTTACTCAGCTTAAATCGATCAAAGAGGGACAATTCCGGGCTTTGAGATCAGAAGACGAAAACAAAGAAATAGAGATTTTGTGCGCTTTACTTATGATTTTTAGGTGAGCGGTAGTATAACCTATTGAACTGCAACCGTTCTTATAAATAAAGTCGATTTTATCTTGTTGTTCCCTGTTTATTAGATACTTATGAAGCGTAAAGCCTGAGTTGAAAGATTTTGACCGAGAATAGGATATTTCAAGGTCTCTGGGATTTTGTTGGGTATTCGCATTCTTGCCAGCTGTAAAAACAAGTAGTAGATTTAGCAATTAAGTGTTTGGAGACGACTGTCAACAGGCAACACCTATCCATCGTTGAGTAGTAAGCTTTTTAAGAATTCCAATGGGAAATGATCTCAAAAAAATGCCTCCGGATTACTCCGAAGGCCTAAAAATACTCAAATTTCACCCCTGAACATTGAGTTGCTATTGGAGAATCAGGTTATAAGAAAAGCCATATGCGACGCGATTATGGTCATTTTGTCATTCTGGATCAGGTTTTCAACTGTCAGAAGAAATTGCTCACCTGTTCATTCGATCCCTTTTCCACTCGGTTTTGGCTAATCAGACAATTCCCGGATATTGAGCACTGAAAGGGGAAAAGAACAAAAAGCTACCAGAGTAAAAAAAGTAAAATTGGCGTCCTCTTATCGACTCTGATTTCATGAGTCAAAGGTAAGATCGATTGGATTCCCTATAAATACTGAAAAAAGCGTATTTCCTAATTGATGAGACGGTTTGCCTTTGCTTTTTGAACAGCTTCTAGCTTGTTGTGAACCTGAAGTTTCGAGTAGATATTGTCCACATGCTTTTTGACAGTTCCTCCGGACAAGAAGAGGTTTTCAGCGATGATATGATATTTCAAGCCTTTGCTCAGTTGCTCTAAGATCTCTATTTCTCGCTTCGAAAGTTTGATTTCTTCAGTTTGTTCTGAGGTTTCAAATGGTAAAGGATTTCTGAGGAGCCTGAGTGTTTTCAATGCAATGATCGGCGTCATCATCGCTCCGCCGTTCAGAGTTTCTTTGACAGCAGAAGTCAGCTCACTGAGTTCAGTTTCTTTCAGCAGATAGCCATCAGCTCCTGCTTTGATGGAATTGAAGATTTTTTCATCGTCGTCAAACACCGTAAGCATGATGACTTTGATCTGAGGATATCGCTGTTTGATTTGAAAAGTAGCCTCGATTCCATCCATTTCAGGCATTTCAATATCCATGAAAATCAGATCTACATTTGGATCTTTTTGGAGTTTTTCCAGCAGTTCTTTTCCGTGAGCGGCTTTTATTTTGATCTGAACATCTTCAAGGATAGAGAGCTTCTGGACTACGGCCTTCAGAATATAGGGGTTGTCTTCTGCGATGGCGATCTTAACCATGTAAAATATTTGTTAGTATAACTTCAATTTTGGTTCCTTTATTTGGGCTAGACTGGAGGATGAAATCACCTTTTAAATCGCTAACACGCTTTTTTAGATTCAAGATTCCATTGCCTAAATCAACTTCATCCAGATCAAATCCAACACCATCATCTTCGATTGAAAGTTGGATCTGATTAGTATCTAGTTTGGATATTTGAACCCTCACAAAATTTGGGTGAGCATGTTTGACGGCATTATGAATGCATTCCTGAAGGATTCGGTAAACGTTTACTCCTTCGAAAGAGGTGAGTTTATTGTTTTCCAAGCTTTCATCAAGATTAAATTCAACTTGAGTTTTATCAGAAAGTCTGGCTTTATGCATGAAATTCAGCAATCTAACCCGGATGTCCTCCCATGTCATTTCCACCTGATTCATCGCCCAGATCGTATCTCTCAATTCAAGAATGGTGGATTTGGTAAACGAATTGATCGAATCAAGTTGCTCGAGGAATTTTTCATTAATCGGTTGAAAAGCCTGCTTGAGATGATCTACTGACATAATGATAAAGGTCAATTGCAATCCGATATTATCATGCAAATCCCGCGAAATTGTCAATCGCTGTTCCTGAAGTTTGTTTTGCGTTTCCACTTGAGCGATGACTTTCTGAAGTTCTATTTCCTTTTTTTGTTGAAGATTTTTGAGCTTTTGCTGACGCATCAGTAGGCTGCCTACGATCAATAGACCAATCAAGGTCAGCACGATTGAAACACTTCCAAAAAGGATTTTCTGGCTTTTAAGTTTTTCCTGGGCCAAGATTATTTCTTTCTCTGCCACCTGATACTTGATTTCTGTTTCAGTGATTAGCTTGGCATTTTTTTCATTAAAGATGCTGTCCGTTATTTCAGTTGAAAGCTCGTAGTAGAATAATGCCGAGTCTGACAAAAGCGTGATTTTGTAAAGTTCATAGAATGCATCGTAGCAATCCCTGACTTTTTCCTTGCTCTTGCTTTTAATGGCATATTCTTTAGCAGAGAATAGAGATTTTTTTGCTTCTGGAAAATTCGAACTCCTGATATTGATTCGGCCCAGGTTCGTGTAATTAGTAGCCAGGTCATAGTTGTTGATTAACGAGTTTGGATCGCTGATTTCAGAGATTTTAATAGCCGTTCTGATCCAGCCTTCGGCTTCTTTGTATCGGTTAAGCTTGATCAGGGTATTCCCAATATTATTATAGGTGAATCCGATTTGAAGCGTATCAATCTTGTCTTTCAGATCCATCACTTTGTAATGGTAGATTAATGCACTGTCATATTTGCTCCAATCGTCGTAATTAATTCCTATCGCATTCAATGCATGGATTACACTCATGGGGTCTTCCTCAAGATTTTTCAGGGCTATTTCATATGCTTTCTTTCCGTAAAAAATACCTTTGGGATAGTTTGAAAAGTCGTGGTAATTGAGAGAAATTCCCTGATTGATCCAGATTTCCCATAGGCTGCTTTTCATCTCGATTGCGATGGGAAGTGCTTCAAAATAGATCTGAATTGCCTGCTCGTGTTTGCCAGCACTTTGACATGCTTTCGCCATGTTGTTCAGGACATAAAGCTGTTTGTTCAAATCCTTCAATTCCTTGAATACAGGAAGTGCTCTGTTTCCATAAAAAAGCGTGCTATCAAAAATTCTTTGGTCTGAGAATACGGCATTTTTGCAAAAATCATACTCTGCCTGTTGGGCCTTTGTCTTGATCAAAACTTTGGCCTGACTGAAATAGATATCGGAAGAATCCCTTGAAGAGTAGGCTTTGCGCAGTATCTGTTCCAATTCCTGGGCATTTGATTGGTGGACGATTAGGAAAAATAGGATGAACAAGAATAGTTGCCCGGCTACTCTTTTCAGGAGCATATATTAAAGGAGGTAATTGGGACAGGAATAGATATTTTAACGGGCATTCAGGTGAGAATCAGGAAGGGGGATTTTAGGATTTTTTGCTTTTTAAGCCTTGCTGTTTGAAAGTAATAATTATTTTTTGACTGGTAAAATTTCCTTTTGATTCTTAGGAAGAATCTAAAGGATTACCACTTAAACTACAGAAATGCCCTTCTTATTTCTACCCATTTCGTATTTTTAGGTGGATTTGGGACGGAAGGAAATCAAACCTTTTTGATCTTTGACAATTTACGTCAGAGAATAATGTTAATTTTTAGATCATTGTGATGTTTATAAAAACAACATTTATACATTAGCTGTCGGTAATCAAATCAGGTATGGAAACAGCAGAAAAAATCAGCATCACCACCAAGACTTTGGCTTCAGGAAATTGTCAAGTGAAATTTTTTGTAGAAGATGAAGCAAAACCACAATATGGGTATTTGCTAGTAACCGAGCCGAAGCCTGTTGGGGAGATCATCGAGGAGATCAAGCAAAGAATGGAGAAAAGAAGATCTTCAGCTTTGAATATGAATCCATTTTTCCCGGTGCCCGCTGCCCCTGAGGATCACAATTTTTACCTGTTTTCAGCATGAGTTACCTGGCTTCCAATCTTAGGTTTTTGCGAAAGCAAAAAAACATTACTCAAAATGATCTTGCTGATCAGCTTGACGTGCAGCGTACGATGATCTCAGCCTATGAAGATGGAAGGTCTGAACCCAAATTGACGACGCTTCAAAAGCTTGCTGAGATTTTGGAAGTAGGAGTGGAGGAACTTTTGGATCACGATATTGAAAATCAGGGAAGGCGTGCTTTGCAGAAGCGGGGAATTAATATCCTGACTATCGCCGTGGATCAAAATGACAAAGAGAATATCACGATGGTTGGGCAGAAAGCCTCAGCAGGCTATCTGAATGGATATGCGGATCCCGAATACATGGAATCACTTCCACAGTTTCACCTACCCAATCTTTCCAGACAATCAACATACAGGGCATTTGAGTTGGCGGGGGATTCTATGCTTCCGTTGATTCCGGGTACGATAGTGATTGGGGCCTATGTTGATCAGTTAAAGGATATAAAAAGTGGACGTACGTACGTGCTCGTGACCCAAACCGAAGGGGTTGTTTACAAGCGAGTGTTCAATTATTTGAGTGATAATGGAAAGCTATTTTTGGCTTCGGACAATGAGCATTACAAACCTTATGAAGTGAAGGGAGAAGATGTGTTGGAAATCTGGGAGGCAAAAGCTTTCATCAGCACCGATTTCCCAAATCCCGGCGATAAAAAGAAACCCCTAAGTTTGGAGGACTTAGGGGCTATGCTCAGGGATATTCAATCAGATTTAAGAAAAATCAAGGGCTAGTTTCTTTTTAATTCTGATTCACTGACTAAACCATTTGCCGATGTTTGGCCATACCAAGTTACCCCTTGATCATCGGAGCCGAAAGAGAAAGAATACTCCCCAGGCGAATCATAGAATATGAAAGATGTGGAGGTTAGGGAAGTGCCATCGTAGATGCCTGTTCCTTCCGCTACTTTATTATCAAAATAATAGTATTCAAAATTAAAGTTAAAGCCATCTTGAATAATCTGCAGATACCCAGACCTCATTCCATTTTCCCATAACCACCACTTACCAGAATAGTCAAATCCAGTTGAGGCCTCCTGATCAAAGTCAGAAATCTGTGCAGGATTTTCATCAATTACATTTTCTTCAGCCGTATTTTCTGTTTCAGTTGTAGAGTCAAAGAAAGGTTCATAGGCAGGTTCATCAGGGACACACATTCCGACCAAAACCAGAAATCCCACAATTCCCCCTAAGACCCACAAGTAGTTTTTCGCCCACCAGCTTTTTGGAAGAGGTTGCTTAGGTATAAATTGGTTAGGGATCAGTTCCGGACGGGGAGAGGATTTGGCCTGAGGTTTCGGTTCGATGAATTTGGAAAGGACAGCTGTCAACTGTTCGCTGTCATATTTCCATCTCGAACTGCTGAGTTCCTGTGCATGTCTTCTAGTAAGAGCCTGAAGATCTTCCGGAAGGTCTGTCGGGCTAGGCATAATGGCACCATTTACCAAAACCGGAATCACTCTAATATCCCGCTTTAAAGCAGATGAAATTTCGATTCGGATGAAATCATCTTCGTTGAATAGCCGCAAATTGCCTTTGGAATCTTTCATGGTTGCCCAGTGAGGACCAATCATTGCGATCAGTACTTTGCAGGAACTCAGGGCTTTCTCGATGGCCTGAATAAAATCCAACCCTGCTTCGATCGTTTCTACATCCAAGAAAACACTGTCATCACCAAATACTTCTTGAAGATGGTCAACCAATCTTCCAGCTTCTCCGGATGCATCTTGACGTCGATAGCTTACAAAAATTTTATTGTCTTCCATAAAAAAACTTGATTTCTATACCGTATAAAGTTAAAGAAATCAGCTAATTATTAGCAAGATTCCAAGATTTTATCCTGCCATCAGATCTAGGAAGCCGGCTTTAATTTTGCCAACAGCATCATAGGACGGATCGATGTTGACGACGCCCTTTCCGAGTTCGTGCCAATACCCATCACCGCATTCGATGTAAGCTCCGCGTTTTTTGCCTGGCTCTGTCTTGGCGATTTCGTAATCATAATCGGGCGTAAAAATCAGCTTCATCAGTTGAATTGCGTATTCCCAGTTTATATTTCGGCTTTTTCCGTCCACTTCAAAAATCACTTCGCGATTGGAAAAATGAACTGTTATCGAGCAATCATGGGAAATTTCATTGTCTACTTGTTTATATAGTACAGTGAGGGGAGCTTCTTTCTTGCTTGTTTCGTAGATCGCCTGAATCAGATCCTGAGCCAAAAGCTGCCATTCTTCTTGATTTGCAGGGATTTTTGATTTCACTTCTTTCCCATTTTCTACAGGAGTCAGGGAAACTCCTCCGTCTTCGAGCGATTTTCCACTCCATTTTGATTTCTCGTATTCAGCCAAAACCGTCTTTGTCCAAACGGAGTTTAGAGATCCTTTGTAAGCATAATCGTCATTGGCTGTGAAGCCCTCGTCGAGGATTTCCTCTTGCTCCAGGTCTTCTCGGTCAGTATAGTGAAGGTCCAACTCGACGTACAAATCACTTTTGCTCCAATCTAGAGAAAGTCTGAAAACATGGCTATAGGGAGGAGGGATAATACCTGAAGCATATTCCAGCACCAAGCCGGTCAAGTTATTTTTGCTGATTTCCATCGTTGAAGCTTTCGGCAAAAGTATGTTTTTTTAGGCAATTAAGCTGTTATTTTGCGGACTAAACCACCCGATATGGACTCCGTGCAGGATCAGATTTCCTCAGAGATTTACCAAAATTCTTTTGTAATCGTAGATGATTTCATCAGTGAGGAGTTTCGAAAGGCGCTTCTGGAAGAGCAAACCTCTTTGCTTGAAGCAGGCAAATTCAGACAGGCAGCCATTGGAAGCGGGGAAAAGAAATTGGTCCGACCGGAAATCCGAAGCGATGAAGTGCTCTGGATGGATGCCCAATCCCTGAGTCCGCTGCAAGCTGAATATTGGAAAAAGGTGGATGAAATCAGGCAGATTTTGAATCAGCGATGCTTCCTTGGACTGCGATCATTTGAAGGACATTTTGCCCGATATCCCGTTGGTTCATTTTATAAAAGACATCTAGACCAGTTTCAACAAGTTTCTTACCGGGTGGTCAGTGTGATTTTGTATTTGAATGATTCCTGGACAGAAACTGATGAAGGAGCACTTCGCATGTATATTCCCCAAGAAGATGGAACTGAGTTGATCAAGGATGTATTGCCGGTTGGCGGAAGGCTTGTTGTTTTCCTGAGTGGGGAGATTCCTCATGAAGTTTTGCCTACCAAAAAAGAGCGGATCAGCATCACCGGATGGCTGAAGAATAGCGATTAGCGGAGTGAGATTTCGACTTTTTCCGGATCATTTTTTAGAGTAACCGCACATTTTGAGAAGCTTGGAGGTCCAAATTTTAACGTTGGATTGTTAGAAAACCCGTAGCTGTCCAATGGAATTCCAAATCTATTTTTTCGAAATTTTCCATCTGAATTCTCATCATGGAAAACCGAAATGGCATAGTTGCCCGGAGGCAAATCTCCAATGGTGACTTTTGCTTCAAAATTAGACACGGCCACACTCAATGCTTTTAAGGCTTTTTTAGGGTCTCCCGGAAAACCATCTTCTTTGTTGAAAATCAAGACCTGAACCACACCTTTGTCGGATTTGGTTTTTTTGATGAGCAGCTGGATTTCGCCACTATTTTGTGTCTCAGAATTAAAGATGGAAAGAAAGAAAATACCTAAAACCAGAAGTTTCATAATAGCGCAATAGTTTTTTTTCGGTCAAGCTTACCGGATGAAGTGATCTCGAATTTTTGAATCAGATGAATTTCCTTCGGAACTTCAAACCGATCTAATCTAAGCGTTAACTCTCTTTGCAAAAGCTTTGCCTTTTCTGAAAAATTTTCATTTGTTTCAATAAGAAGTGCCAATTTTTCTCCCAGTTTATCGTCTTTTATGCCAAAGAAGAAATAAGCCGAATTAGGATAGAAACCGGTAATGATGGATTCTGCTTTTTTCCCCAGGAGTTCTGGATGAATTTTCACCCCACCGGAATTAATTACAAAATCTTGCCGGCCAAGCCAGCAAAAGGAATTCTCAGATATTAACTCGACCAAATCATTGGTTTGAATCTTTTCAAGTCTGCTCATAGGGGATTTTTGCCAAAGCGCACCACGCTCGTCTTGCCCGATTTCCACATTTTTCAGCGTTTGGTACACCAATTTTCCGGATTCAATTTTGGCGAGCGCAATGTGAGAAACTGTCTCTGTCATACCATAAGTTTGAAACGCCTTGATTCTATTATAGACAAGTTGGCTTTTTAGCTTTTCACTGAGAGGAGCGCCCCCGATGATGATATGGTTGATTTTTCGGAGTTTTTCAAGACTTGCAGGATTTCCTAAAATTGTCTGAATCTGTAAAGGAACCATCGCAACAAAGTCAGGAAGATCATCCTCGGTGATTTCCAGAAGGGGATCGGAGATAGGTTCCACGAGATCTATCTCACAGTTCCAAACCATCGCTCGCACCAGCATCATTTTTCCGGCGATATAAGCTGGATTCAGGCAGCAAAGGAGCCGGGTAGATTCGTCAATTTGAAAAAAATCTCCCGTTGCTTTCGCACTGGCAATCATCTGACTTCGATGAATTTTGATCGTTTTTGGGATTCCGGTAGAGCCTGAACTTTGTTGGCCAAAGATTTCATGACCAGCAAGCCAAGCTTTACAAAAGTTAATAGTTGCCTGTTCACCATCAGAAATCTCTTTTACCTCATGAGAGAAATCCTCTTCATTTTGGAAAATATTCTGACCGATTCGGAGCTGAAACATCTAAATTTGGAAGATTTGACAGGGTAAATGTAGCAGTTTTTGAAAATAACAAATTCCATAGCGGTCTGTTATCTTGTACAAAATTTGGAATGCTAATTTGAAAAAAATGAACTGGATCACTGCTAAAGAATACGAAGATATCACTTATAAAAAATCCGATGGAGTAGCGAGAATTGCTTTCAATCGCCCTGAGGTGCGTAATGCTTTTCGACCAAAAACGACCGCTGAATTGTACGATGCTTTTTACGATGCGCAGGAAGACACTTCGATTGGCGTGATTTTACTCTCAGGTGAAGGGCCATCTCTGAAAGATGGGGGCTGGGCATTTTGCTCGGGTGGAGATCAGCGCGCACGGGGCAAACAAGGATATGTCGGAGAGGATGGTTACCACCGGTTGAATATTCTGGAAGTACAGCGATTAATCCGCTTTATGCCAAAAGTCGTGATTGCGGTAGTTCCGGGATGGGCAGTAGGTGGCGGACATAGCCTTCATGTGGTGTGTGATTTGACACTGGCGAGCAAGGAACATGCGATTTTCAAGCAAACTGATGCTGATGTGACGAGCTTTGACGGAGGCTATGGGTCTGCTTATCTGGCGAAAATGGTGGGGCAGAAAAAAGCTCGTGAAATTTTCTTTCTGGGAAGAAATTATTCCGCTCAGGAAGCCTACGACATGGGAATGGTCAATGCTGTGATACCTCATGCTGATCTAGAGACAACAGCTTATGAATGGGCTCAGGAGATTTTGGCGAAGTCACCAACTTCCATCAAGATGCTCAAGTTTGCGATGAACCTGACCGATGATGGCATGGTGGGGCAGCAAGTATTTGCCGGTGAGGCGACGAGATTGGCCTATGGAACAGAAGAGGCAATTGAAGGTAGAAATGCCTTTTTGGAAAAGAGGAAGCCGAATTTTAAAAACATTAAATGGATTCCTTAAATGGTAAATCCTCGACAGACGACTGCATATTTGTTTTGACTATAGGCCTTTTCTGATTGGCAACGAATAAGAAGTAGGAAATTTGTGATCCTACAAAAGAAAGCCTCCGAATTTCGAAGGCTTTCTGTCTTTTAATTGATTTTTCACTTTGTATTCAATAGCTACCTATTTTAAGGTTGGAGGTTCAAAACCCCCAGCTGTCAACAGTGGACTGTCGTCTGTTGACATATCTGAACTCAATCCTCAATCGCCTGATAAACCATCTGTTTGAATTTGTTTTCATAATAACTACTGAATGGATTGACCTGGGTCATAAAGATCGCAACCATCTCTTCTTTAGGATCAATGAAGAAGTAGGTGCAAAATGCTCCACTCCAGTAGAAAGTCCCTTCCGAACCCAGACTTTTTGTATCTGCCAAATCCTCAACTACGGCAAAACCAAGTCCGAAACCTTTTCCCGGATCCCGAAATAGGTCATTTGCTTGATCGATTGACATGATTTCGACAGTTTTTGAACTCAGGTAGCGCTTGCCATTCAATTCTCCGTCATTGAGCATCATCCTTGTAAAAAGGGAATAATCCTGCGCCGTTGAAAACAATCCATGCGTTCCTCCAAAAACAGTGTTTCCGGAGGTTGGAGTCTGTCTTTCAGTTTTTTCTAAAACACCGCTTTCATTGAAACTATGCAGCTGCACCATTCTTGGTTGTTGGGCATCGCTGAGATTGTATCCGGTGTCTTTCATTCCCAACGGGTCAAAAAGCCGGGTTTTAAGAAATTCCACAGGGTTCATTCCTGAAAATACTTCAATTAATCTGGCCAGAATATCCGGGGATGCTGAGTAATTCCATTGTGCTCCGGGATGGCTAGCCAACGGTTGAGTCGCAAGTGCCTTTACACGCTCCTCAATAGTTTTTGGGGCGGACATGTAGATGGCTTTAGCAACCTCCTCGTCAAGTTTGGTACCACCAATTCCATGCAAAAAACCAGCTGTGTGACTCAAAACCTGTGCAATGGTAATCTGGGATTTTGCAGTTTCGACTCCTCCTTCGGATCCTTTTGCAGGATCCAGGATAACTTTCATTTCCTTGAACTCGGGCAAATATTTCGAAATAGGGTCTGTTAAAAAGAAATAACCCTCTTCGTAAAGCATCATGAATGCTGTAGTAACAATTGGTTTTGTCATGGATTGAATGAAAAAGATCTGATCTGTGCGCATGGGTGTTTTTGCAGAAAGATCATTGTATCCTAAAGCTGATTCATGCACTTTTTCTCCGTTTTTGTAGATCAAAGTGACGACACCAGGGAGTCTGCCTTCGTCGATTTCTTTTTGGTAATAGGCATCGTAGCGGGCAAGTCTTTCGGGAGAAATACCCGCGATCCTAGAAGATTTTTCTATCGCGAGCTGCGCAAATGCAGGTGCTGAAACCAAAAAGATTATCAGCAGAAATGAAGGGAAAAGATTTTTGAATTTCATGAGAAGGCTTAATTGGATTTGTATTTAAAAAGTAACGAATGAATATATAGTCAATAGTTAGCTTTTTCCTAATTTGACCCTGACTTAAATAAAAATCATGAACCATCTCGAAACTTCTTATTCCACCCACGACGGAAAGAAATTGTATCTCCAAGCTTGGATGCCGGAAAAACCTAGAGCAGCAATGCTCTTGGTTCATGGGTTGGGTGAGCACAGCAGCAGATACCCTCATCTGATCGAAAAGTTGAATGAGATCGGAATGTCGGTTTTCAGTTTCGATGGGCGTGGTCATGGGAAATCCGCTGATGATAAGCCAACAGCATTTTTCGAATCCTATGAGGATTATTTAAAGGACATCGATGCTCTTTTTGGCAAGGTCAAAAATTATAGTCCGGGAGTTCCGGCATTCCTTTACGGCCACAGCATGGGCGGAGGAATGGTCGCAGCTTATGTGCTGAAGTACCAACCTGAGGCTTCAGGTGTGATTTTGAGTTCACCGGCAATCAAGGAAGCTGTAGGTACTTCCCAGCTTTTAATCGCTGTATCAGGATTGATCAGTAAGTGGATGCCACGGTTCAAAGCACTGAAATTGGATGCCAATCAGATCTCCCGGATTCCGGAAGAAGTAGAAAAATACCTGAAGGATCCATTGGTTTATACCCAGCCTATTCCAGCCCGGACGGGTCACGAATTGTTGAAAATGATGCGATTGATTCAGGAAAAGGCTGTCAACTTCAATCTGCCACTCCTATTGATCCATGGTTCGGCGGACGGGCTTACCAATCCAAAAGGCTCTGAAATGTTTGCGGAAAAGGCTAGTTCCTCAGATAAGACATACAAGGGTTTTCAGGGCGGTTTTCATGAACTGATCAATGACTCGGACAAGGAAGAGGTAATGCAGGTAATCTGCCATTGGATTGAGGAGAGGATTTAAGGGTTTTCTCTAATGTATTCCCCTCCAGAAACAGAAGAGGTTGTTGGGGACATTTTTCCTTATGAATGAGATCGCTTCAGTCGTTCTTCCTTCGCGATGACGAATGCCTCGCCCGCCTACGTGCGTGTCTCCCACATTTATTTTTTTTAAAACCCGAGTGAAGGCATTTCTGGAGGCATCAAAAATGGACAAGAAGTCCGCCAATCAAATTTCTGCCAAGAGCCCATTTACATCCAACTGCCTTGTGTACATCGTGATTTCACCATTTTCATCTTTTGGCCATTGCTCTTTTGGCTGATCCCAGTACAATTCCACTCCATTTTCGTCTGGATCATCCAAGTATATTGCCTCCGAAACTCCATGATCGGCTGCTCCGGTCAGAGGATAGTTAGAATCAATCAAACGCTTAAATATCACAGCCAAATCCCTTCGAGTGGGAAATAGGATGGCAGTATGGAAAAGTCCTGCGGTGTTTTTTGGAGCCGGTTTCCCTCCTTTGCTCTGCCAGGTATTCAGTCCGATATGATGATGATAGCCGCCTGCGGAAATGAATGCTGCATCATTTCCATATTTCATTACCAATTCAAAGCCGAGCAAACCACAATAAAAATTAAGGGATTGCTCGAGATCAGTGACTTTCAAATGGATATGGCCGATTCGAGTTGCGGCTGGTATGTTGTAGTTTTCTGATTCCATAAATGAAAAAGGGTTAAAAAGAACTTGTGAAATTTATGTTCTTCTAACCCAGAATACCCTCAAAATAATTCCGATAAAATTTATTGTGGTGCGATCACCGGAAATTCAGTGATCCGGAGTGTCGTACATCCATAAGGTATCAAGGTTATCGTTTTCTGACGCTTCTTCAATTCAGCTTCCGAAAGATTTGTTGGCAAATTATCAGGCAATTGAGGTGCGCTTTTGACAAGTTTCCATTCCGGAACTTGGATTCCCTGAATTCGAAGTTCGATCGGTGCATTCTCCAGATTCCATGGATAGGAACCGTCCCAGTCATTTTCTACCAATTCGATGGAATTTTCAAGATCAGTCAGAGAATTTTTGGAAAGCGCAAAATTCCATTCTGAAGTTGAATAAACTTCCGTAAATGGACCAAAACGATCATTTCTGTCTTTGATTCTTTCTTCAGAATTAATCTTCAAACTATAGACTAGCGGGCCTCGCTCAATGGTGACCATAGACTTATACCAAATCGAACTTTTCAATTCCATCGGCAGGGTAAGGGTGATTTGATCTCCGGATTTCCAAGAGCGATGAATGATCGCTACGGCATTTTGAATCTTCGCTTCTGCAGGTAGACCGTTGATTTTAATTTCTGCTTGTTTTGCCCAGGCCGGAATTCTCAGATGAAATGGAAAACTCGAATCTTCGGAAAGCTCCAAATCAAACTGTACAGTCTCTCTGAATGGAAATCCGGTAGTTTCTTTGATTTTGAGAGTTGCTCCTTGAGCGACGGTTAATTCTACAGAACTTGGTGCGTAAAGAAGTGCCGCAACTCCGCCGTCAGGTGTGGCATAAAACAGGTTTTGGACAAACTTTGGCCAGCTTTGATGCATGTTGGTGGTGCAGCAGGGAAAGCCAGAAAGTACACCAAAGACAAAGTCAGTCCCGTTGTGGTTTTTGGTTTCAAAGGAGGTTTCAACTTGGTCGGTGAGTTCTACCTGATTGGCGGCCTGAAAATACTGTCGGCTTTTATAATCATCGGAAGCTTGAGTAGGCAGGGCATTGTAGGTGATTTTTTCGAGTAAATCCGCAAATTCCATATCTCCTGTGATTTTGAGGATAGTCTCCAAGGAAAACATTTCCTCTGAAATAGAACAAAGTTCAACACCTTGGACAGGATTGTTTCCATGCAGAGGTTCGTCGCCTCCATACATGCCTTGAGGCTGTCCGTGATATGTGCGAATGTCATTCAGGGCTTTTTTCACTGCTGCAATCGCATCGGTATTTCCGCTCTTTTGGAAATAGATCACTGGTTGTTTTAGGCCTTGAGCTATGTTAACCGTGTGAAGACCTGGCATATGAGACAAGTTAACTTGGCTGATTTCTGAAGAGTCGAAGGGATAGCCTTTGATCTGACTGTAAAAATGAATGTTTTCTCTTTGAAGGTTCTGCTCAGGATTGGTATATACGGTCTGCCATGGAAAAGTTTGTTTCTGAATCAGTTCCCCCAATTCCAAAAGTGATTGGTCGCCGGTAATATTGTAAAGCCAGTAAACAACCTGCAGATTATCACCTGCCCTTCTGTTGGCCCAAAAGGACATGAAATCGAGAGGACGTTCAGGCAATTCATTCAATTGAAAATGAAAATATCGGGTCAGTGCTGAAATTACCCGCGCATCTCCGGTTGCTTGATAATATTGCTGGAGCACTTTGAGCATGACCATCTTTGGCCACCAGTCTTCCCGCCGACCTCTTTGTAAACCTGCTTCCGGAGCGGGTTCTATTTCAAAAGGTATGGGCCCTAGGTATCCGCTTTCCGGCTGATTGTTCAGTGTCCATTCTATCCAAGGTTTAACTTTTTCTTGGAGCCGGACATCATCGAGAATATATGCTAAAGGTAGCAGGCCATCGATCCAATAGGGCCCACGTTCCCAGCCATCTCCATCTCCGCCAAGCCAGCCATTTCTTGGACCCACGACTTCAGGATATACCTCATCCAAATGTCCAGTCAAGCCATTGGCCATCCGTTGTAACTGATCTTCAAGCCAACCTTCCGGCTTAATAGTTCCCAATGGAAGTTCCAAATAGGGGGTGGAAACTAAAGGTGAACGGTTAGAAAGATAATGGGCTTCTAGTTTAATTTCCTCGCTTTTCTGAGAAGTGCATCCGAAAAGAGCTACTATGGCTGCAAGCAAAAATGTTAATTTCTTCATTTAGATTAAGTTTTCACTGTTGATAGCTAAAGGACTGCATTGTACTTCTTACATCTCTAATTCTCCGAATGAGACTCTTCGTACCTCGGAGTGACGTATCTAACATCGGTCATCGCGCATCGGTCTACCGTCTCTCCTCATCCAGCGTTTCATTCACTTCAACCTTTCCAATCCAATATCAATCCTCACCAAGATCCTTTATTTTCACCTGTTGGTCGGGAAGAGGACCTGCGAAACTTGCTCGCGCGTTCCCAACCAAAGTCCCGCAGAACTCAATAGATCGGGGGGTATAAACGGGTGATTTTCCCAGCATTTTCTGACTTGCGATTTCGAATTCTTTTCGGATAAGTTCATAAGTTGGGCTATCACCAAAGAAGAAAACTCCGGAAGAAAGAGGATCGATTTGGGACTTGATTTGCGCATTTTCGACCGGACTGTAATCAAGCCAAAGTTCGTAGCCGTCCTTTGCGGAGGAGGAGAAAGTCAGCCAAGTCAGAAGGCAAATGGAGAGGAGGAATTTCATCTATTTATAATTTGTTTTTGAATGGTCAGATGGAATCTGCCATTACTTTTAATCATCCCAGTGTGTGACGTTTTCGTCATGCTAGATTTCATGGGTTTAAAGTTAGGTTTTAAAAGTTGACCAAAAATCTGTCAGAATCCAATTGAAGGAATCAGAATGGGGAAATTAATGGATAGTTGGTTTTTCCCTGACATTTTTCGTCAAACTCTAAATTGGATTGGGTGAAAACTTAAAGCCTTCCTTATCTTAGTTCAATCACTTTTGCCCATGAATCCCAAACCCTTTATTATTTACAAATCCTCCGCCGGCTCGGGTAAGACCTATACGCTGACGCTCGAATACCTCAAACTCGCGCTGGCTAATCCCGGTGCATTCAGGCAGATTCTCGCGGTGACTTTCACCAATAAGGCTACAGCTGAGATGAAGGAAAGAATCCTGAAAGAGCTCGTTCGGTTAAGAATTACAGTGAAGCCGGATGAGAAGATGGACTCCGAACTCATGACTTCACTTCAGGTAGATGAGGAAGGTTTGAAGGCGAAAGCAACCGCAACCCTAACTGCGATTCTGCATGATTACGGACATTTCGCAGTAAGTACGATCGATAGTTTCTTTCAGAAAGTAGTTCGGGCTTTTGCCCGGGAGATGGATTTGAACGCCAAATTCGAAGTCGAACTGGATCAGCAAGCGGTGCTGGATCGGGTGGTAGATCGGGTGGTAATGCTGGTGATGGAGGATAATTTCCTTCACAAATGGCTGGTAGATTATGCTTCCGAGCAAATCCAAAATGGCAAATCTTGGGATATCCGGCGCAATATCAGGGACCTGGGAAGGCAGATTTTTCAAGAGGATTTCAAGCGGTATTCGTCCGAGATCCAGGAATTTCTGAAGGAAAAGGAAAACATCTTAAAGCTTCAGGTTTTTGCGCGGGAGAGAAGAGCCGAGCTGATAAAAATCGCAAAATCTATAAACATCCAGGCCAATGAAATCAGGACCGGATTAGGTCTGGAATGGAAAGATTATTCTTATGGTTTTCCTGCGAAGTTTGACAAGATGGGTAATAAAGAGAACCCCATGTCTGATTTTTCAGAAATTCAAAAAGCAAAATCTACAAGTCCTGATGGATGGGCATCGCAAAAAAGTCTCAAAAAAGCCCTAATCGAACAATCATATTATGCTGGGTTGGGAGAGCTTTTATCAAAAATAGAGCCTTTGGAGTACCAATGGAATACTCTTCAAGCCATCTCGAAAAACATCTATGTCTACGGGATCTTCAGAAATTTGCTGGAAGAACTCTCGGTCATTAAGGAGGAGGAAAATATCCTGCTGATATCTGATGCCAATGAATTTCTGAAGGAAATCACCAAAGAAAATGACGCTCCTTTTATCTACGAGAAGGTTGGAAATAAATATAGAAACTTCCTGATTGACGAATTTCAGGATACTTCCGGATTCCAATGGGCGAGTTTCAAACCTCTTTTGGAAAACTCACTTTCGCAAGGAAATACCAACTTGCTCGTCGGAGATGTAAAGCAATCCATCTACCGCTGGAGAGGAGGAGAAATGAAATTACTGCTGGAACAGGTGGAGCAAGAAACGGCCATGTTTGGCATTGATGTCAAAAATCTGGAAACGAATTTTCGTAGTCTTCCGAATATTATCAACTTCAATAATGCCCTTTTCAAGAAGCTCCCGGTCTCTTTTGAATCTTGTTTAACTCAAAGCTATGGGGTAGAAGACCCATCGATTCTCTCCCGTGCCTACCACGATGTAAAGCAGAAAATTTCATCCGGAAAGGCTCAATCAACTTTTCAGGGAAAGGTAAAAATCGAATTTATCAGGAATACCAAAGACGAAGAGGAAGGCAATTTCACCGAACAAGTGCTGACTAAATTGCCGGGAATGGTGCGCGACCTTCTTGACCTTGGATATGGCCTGCGGGATATTGCGTTTCTCGTCCGAAGCAAAAAAGAAGGGGAAGCGATTGCGGATGCATTGATGCAGGAAACTGCTAAAAATGAAGACCCGAATTACCGTTTCGACGTGCTTTCGGATGAGTCGATGTATCTGAACAAATCCGCTTCCGTGAAGGCCTTGGTTGCAGGATTGAAGTATTTGCAGTTTCCCGATGATCCCGTTCAATTCAAGACGATGTGGTATTACCGCTCGGTTTTGCGGGATGAACCTGTGAATCATACACTTTTTGCCCTTGACCAAATCCCTGATCACCTGAAGGAAAAGGTAGATTCTTTCCGGAAAAGCGAGACGCTTTTGCTGCAACTTCCGCTGATGGAGGCGCTGGAAGAATTGATCGGAGCCCTAGACTTGATGGAAAATGGGTTGGAAAAAGCCTATATCTCAGGCTTCAAGGAGGCGGTTTATGACTTCACAGCAAACAATCGATCTGATCTCGCAGGCTTTCTCGAATGGTGGGAAGAGAATCAATCGAAACGAACGGTGAAAATCCCGGAAGGCCACGATGCCATGCGGATATTGACGATTCACAAGTCGAAGGGATTGCAGTTTAAGGTTGTGCTGATGCCATTTTTGAAATGGACGATTTTCGATACATCCAAAGGAAATGTGATTTGGTCACCGTTTGAGGATCGCGAGAAAAATCTATCGGCGATTATCCCGCTGACTTTGGGAGCAAATCTTGCCAAATCTGCTTTTCATCAAATCTATTCCGACGAAGCAATTTTGGCCTATCTGGATAGTTTGAACATGATTTATGTAGCGCTCACGCGCGCTGAGGATGTATTTTGGGGCTTGGTTCCCTACAAAGAGAAAATAGGATCTCAGAATTACCTAGAAGTTCATCTCCAGCAAATCCTTGAAAATGGAATCGAAACAGATGAAGATTTGAATCTGTCAGCACATTTTGATGGCGAAACCAAAGTTTTTGAGTTGGGTGACTGGCCGATCGAGAAACCTGAAAAACCGAATTTATTGCCTGTTCCGAAATTACGATGGGCGTATCAGAATTGGTCGGAATTGCTTCAGGTGAAAAAGTATGCGGTGGACTTTTCACCCGAAGGTTTGGACCAGCGAAAGAAGCGAAATTTTGGTTTGCTCGTCCATGAGATTCTGGAGAAATCCATTAATCTCGAAGCTGCCAAAAGCAATTTGCAGGCATTTTATTTCGAAGGAAGACTCAGCAAATCCGAAAAGGTTGAAGTTGAAAATCAATTGAAGGCCTTGTTTTCAAATCCTGTATTTGGAGATTGGTTTGTCGGAGAGGGCGTTTTATTGGCAGAGCAGGGGATTTTACTCCCCGGCGGAAAGCAAAAGCGGCCCGATCGAATCATCCTTCGTGAAAATGAATCCATCATTGTGGATTTCAAAACCGGCGAAGAACTGGAAAAGTATGGAAATCAGGTTCGCGACTACATGGACTTGGTGCAGAAACTCACCCAAAAGCCGGTAAAAGGCTATTTATGTTATTTGGAAACCGGTAAAATCGAGACAGTCAATGCATAGTTTTTTAAGAAATACTGCCCGTGAAATACTGGAAAAACATCAGAATCTCCAGAATCTGACCATCGTTCTTCCCAACAGAAGAGCCGGACTTTTTTTTACCCAGCATCTTGGAACGCTGATTTCCGAGCCTATGTGGATGCCGGAAGTGAAGACAATTGAGGATATTTTTTACCACTATGCCGGACAGAGGCCCGCAGATGATCTGACCTTAATTTTTGAATTGTATCGGGTTTACCAGGATTTGCATCCCGATCCGGAGGAATTTGACAAGTTTTTCTTTTGGGGTGAAATGATCCTCAAAGACTTCAATGATCTAGATCAGTTCATGGCTGATGCCAAGAGATTGTATCATCAACTTGCCGAATTCAAGGAGTTTGAATCCGATCAAAGTTTCCTGACCGAGAGTCAGGTTGAATTGATTCAGCAGTTTTGGAACTCGTTCATCCGTCAGGACAGGATGCATCAGCAGAAGTTTCTCAAGTTTTGGGAAATGCTCAATCCGCTTTATCAGGCATTCCAGGCTTCACTAAATGTCTCCGGTTTGGCCTATTCGGGAAAGCTTTACCGGAAAGTTGCCGAGTCATTGGATCAGATTCCCAAGCCCGAAAAGCATTCGATTTTCATCGGTTTCAATGCATTCACGGCGACAGAGGAGAAGCTGATCAAGCATTTCATTTCGAAATTTGGAGCCGAAATTTTCTGGGATTTGGATTCCTATTACCTCCATGATAAGAATCAGGAAGCCGGACTTTTCTTCAGGGAATATAAAATGGATAAAATCTTCGGACCGACTTTCCCGGATATTATCCCTTCTCAGATCCTAACACGCAAGGCTCAGATTCATACCTACGCCACGCCTCTGAAAACCAATCAGGCCAATTTGGTGGGGACAATTCTGGAAAAAATCCAGACAGAAGAGGATTGGGAAGAGACGGTCGTGATCCTTCCCGATGAGCAGATGCTTTTTCCGGTCCTCCATTCATTGCCGGATCAGATAGACAAAGTGAACGTGACGATGGGGTATCCGGTGAAAAATGCGCCGGTTTATGCCTTCCTCGAAGCGGTTCTGGAAATGCAGCGTTTCATAAAAGTGGAAGAGGAGAAGGTTCTTTTCTATCATCAGACTGTCAAAAACCTGCTTTCATCCATTTATTTAAAATCTGCGAATCCTGACTTCTGCAAGATTTTGTTGGCTGAGATTCAGGAGAAAAATCAGATTCATATTTCTGAAGAAAGCCTACACCGAGGCGGGAGGTTCTTTTCCTTGATTTTCCAAAAGCTGGAAAGTGAAAGGCTTTTCCCTTATCTGTCTACGCTTATAGAAGAATTGGCCGGAAGGCTGAAGGATGAACCTTTACAGCGAAGTTATCTATATCAATGCTTTAAGCAGCTGACTCGCTTGCGTGAGGTCTTCGAAAAGCAGGAATCGCTGACTGTCAATCGAGAGTTTTTCATCCGACTTTTCCGTCAGGTGTTCAGGGAAGTCAAATTGCCCTTCGAGGGGGAACCGCTACAGGGTTTGCAGATCATGGGCGTATTGGAATCCAGAAATCTTGACTTTCGCAGAGTGATCATTTGCAATATGAATGAAGAAAGCTTTCCGCCTTCAGCAGGGCTGAATTCGATGATTCCATTCAACATTCGCCGCGCGTTTGGCTTGCCTGTTCAGGAGCAAAACGATGCGATTTATGCCTACACTTTTTATAGGTTGCTGCATAGCGCAGAAGAAGTTCACATGATCTACACAACTTCCTCCGATCACGGGAAAGCCGGTGAGAAAAGCCGCTATATCCAGCAAATGATGGTGGAAATGGGCCTTGATACAAAGGAGGAAGTGATTTTTGTACCAATTGACCAAAAGTCACCGGGTGAAATTACCATCGATAAAGAACCGGAAGTTCTTCAGTTGCTGGAAAAATATGTAGTGAGGGCTGATGGAACTTCTCAGACAGCTTTTTCTCCATCGGCTTTGAGTGTGTACCTGGATTGTCGGTTGAAATTCTATCTCCTTTATCTCGCAGATTTAAAAGAAAAGGAAAAAGTGAGTGAAGAAATCGATGCAAGTGTGTTTGGAAACCTGGCTCATTACAGCATGGAAAACCTTTATATGGGTTTCATGGAGCGAAAGAAAAGAGACGTGTTGGAATCAGGAGATTTTAAAGAACTGAAAGGCAACTGGGTTTTTCCCGCCATTGAAAAGGCAATTCGAGCATTTTATCATTTGGAAGAGGCAGCCGAAACCAAGCTCAACGGACAGATGGCCATCGCTCGGGATGTCTTGCAGAAATACATCATTCGGGTATTGGAAATCGACGAAGAATCTGCTCCATTCCGATTGATTTCATTGGAAAAAGGGAAAGAATACAGAGCGAAATTGCCGGTGGATACCCTAAATGGTAAAATAGAAATTGCCTTGAAAGGAATTATTGACAGAGTGGACGAACTGAACGGTGTGATCCGTTTGATTGATTACAAGTCGGGAGGAGATAAGAAGGAGTTTCCGGATATTCCTTCGCTTTTCGACCGAGAAGACACTAAGAGGAACAAAGCTGCCATGCAGACGATGTTCTACGGATTGATCTATCAGGCAACGTACCCGCAAAATACAGCTCCTTTGAAACCAACAATTTTCAATTTGAAGGAGATCTTTTCAGATGATTTCAATCCTTATTTGCAACTGAAGGAGTCACGCATAAAGACCGAGTTAAATGATTACCGGGATTATCAGGAAGAATACATAGCAGGATTAAAAGAACTTTTGAGAGAGTTGTACGATCCAGAAGTTCCATTTTCGCAGACCGATGATCTGAAGAAATGTGAGTATTGTCCTTACAAAGAGATTTGCGGGAGGTGAGGCAGTAGGCAATGTTCAGTAAGCAGTGTTCAGTAATTGGTCAATTATTAGAAAACAATTTATTTACCTTAAGGATATGAACCGTATTAATTTTAAACCATTTCCAAAGGAACTCGATGTTGAACATGGGCTATATACTTATGCGGATTACTTGACTTGGCAGTTTGATGAGAGAGTTGAATTGATCAAAGGAAAGATTTTTAGAATGGGAGAGGAGGCTCCAAAAAGGATTCACCAAAGAATATCAGTTGTAGTTTCATATTTCTTCTTTTCCTTTTTGAAAGGGAAATCTTGGGAAATTTATTGTGCGCCATTCGATGTTCGACTTCCTGTTAAATCAAAGAGAAATGAGGACATCGACACAGTAGTCCAGCCGGATATTTGCGTGATTTGTGATCCGGAAAAGCTTGATCCTGCGGGTTGCATCGGAGCCCCCGACCTGATTGTAGAGATTCTTTCCCCGGGAAATAACCGAAAGGAACTTCGAAATAAATATGAGGTGTACGAAGAATCCGGAGTTCGGGAATATTGGATCATACATCCTGATGAGCAGACAGTTTTAATTTACTCACTTAAGGAAGGAAAATATCAGCCTTCTAGACTTTTTACCGCAGGTGACATCGTCGAGTCTAATTGCATACAGGGTTTCAAACTGGATTTGGAAGAGGTTTTTTCCGATCTCTGATAATCACATTTCCCCCTTTTTGAATTATTAGTTTCTGTTGCTTCCCAAAGCATATAGCAATCCGTAACTGCTCCTGCTCCCTGCCCACCGACACCCGACACCCGTCAACTGTTTTCCACCATCGGCACTTTGCTGAAATCCCTTTTTCAGTATCTTGACATCGAATAAGCCTAAACTACCTATGAAAAAATCTGTACTCCTGATTGCTGTGCTGGGGATAATGTGGAGCTGTACCAAAAAGGAAGAAGATCCTTTTGCAACTGTCAAACCTGACGAAACTCGATTCACGAAAATTACGCTTGCCGAAAAACTCAATGAACCCATGGAATTGGAGGTTCTTGATAATGGAGATGTACTTTTTATCGAGCGCGCAGGAAAGCTCAGAAAGTTTGAAGCCGCCACAGGGGAGGTTCTCGAAATTGGTTCTTTAGATGTTTATAGTCAGGCCGAGGATGGATTATTGGGCTTGGCCAAAGATCCCAAATTCAACGAAAACCAATGGATTTACCTCTATTATTCACCGATTGGAGATACTCACATCAATCGGCTTTCTCGATTCACACTCATGGATCAATTGCTAGACAAAGGATCCGAAAAAATCATGTTGGAAGTTCCGGTTTTTCACGGCTGTTGCCATTCCGGAGGTTCGATTGAGTTTGATTCCAAAGGCAATCTTTTCCTGAGTTTGGGTGATGATAGCACTCCATTTGAATCTGATAGTTACAATCCGATTGATGAGCGTGCAGGTCGTCCGGCCAATGTCGATGCTCAAAAGACTGCGGGCAACTCCAATGATTTGAGAGGCTCGATCATCCGAATAACTCCTCTGCCTGACGGAACTTACTCCATTCCTGATGGTAATCTTTTTCCCGTAGGAACTCCAAATACACGACCTGAAATCTATGTGAAGGGAAATAGAAACCCTTTCAGAATTGCTGTGGATCAAAGAAATGGGAATTTATTCTGGGGTGAAGTTGGTCCGGATGCATCGATTGACAGTCTTAGAAGAGGTCCAAAAGGACACGATGAGTTTAATCTCGCAACCAAGCAGGGGTATTTTGGCTGGCCTTATTTTGTAGGAAATAACAAACCTTACTGGAAATACGACTTCGAAAAGCAGGAAAGCCTGTACGAGTTTGATCCGGCAGCGCCAAAGAATACCTCTCCGAATAATACCGGAATTGAGATTTTGCCTCCCGCAACTCCCGCGTTGATTTGGTATCCATACGATGAATCTGTGGAGTTTCCGATGCTGGGAACAGGCGGCCGCAATGCCATGGCTGGTCCGGTGTATTACCGCGAGGATTATGAGAAATCAGACGTTCGGTTTCCCGGATATTATGACGGCAAGGTTTTGTTTTATGATTGGATGCGAAACTGGATTTTCACCGTTTCTCTTACGGAAGATTATCAATATGATACGATGGAACGCTTCATGCCCTCGACTGTTTTTGACAAGCCGGTTGACATGCAGTTTGCAAAAGATGGCTCACTCTATATTCTGGAATACGGCACGTTTTGGAGTTCTCAGAACGATGACTCCGGTATTTATCGGATCGAATTTGCTCCTGGAAACAGAAAACCAACAGTCAAAATCTCCGCAGATAAATTGGCTGGTGCCTCTCCGCTGGAAGTTAAGTTTTCATCCGCCGGGACGGTGGATGCAGATGCGGATGATCAGCTGACATTCAGTTGGGATTTTGGTGATGGATCTGCGAAATCGACTGAAGCTAATCCAACTCATCGATTTGAAAAAGCAGGAAACTACAACGTATCAGTAACTGCAACAGACAAAGCTGGCGCCTCGGCTACGGCTTCCCTTGAAGTAAAAGCTGGAAATGATCCTCCGATGGTCATGATAGAATGGTCGGGAAATAGTAGTTTTTACTTTGGCAACGAGGATATCAACTATTCTGTGCAAGTCACAGACAAGGAAGACGGAAAGATTGCGGATGAAAAAGTCAATTTCTCTATTGATTATCTAGAGGGTGGATTTGACCTGATCCAAGTGGGTCACCTCAAAGAAGAAGCGCTCAGTCCGGGAGAAACTTACATCACACAGGCAGGTTGCAAAGCTTGTCATGCGATCGAAAAGGAATCTGTGGGGCCAAATTATACAGCTGTTTCTGAGAAATACAAAGGACAATCTGATGCGAAAGGGTATCTGGTCAATAAGATCATCAACGGTGGAGGAGGAGTTTGGGGAGAGCGAGTGATGCCGGGCCATCCGCAATTGGAGGCTTCTCAGGTAGAAGTGATGGTTGATTTCATTTTGGGAATTGCCGATCCGATGGCTAATAGAGGAACGCTTCCACTTTCTGGCACCTATTCGCCAGACAAAACTGATAATCCAGAAGGTTATTATCTGATTGTTGCGGACTATCTCGATCAAGGAGGAAATGGGGTCGCACCGATCAAGACCACCTCCCAATTAACACTCCGAAATCCGCTCGTCCGGGCTTCTTCAGCCAATGAGCTGAAAGATGTGGCAAAATCAAACGGACCTCAATTCCAGTTTGTGGGCTATACTGAGAAAGACGCCTTTATTGTTTTCAGGGACTTGGATTTGAATCAAATCAAGGAGCTCGAGTTGAGTGTAAATCCCGGAAATGCGAAGGGGAAACTGGAGATAAGATTGGGAGGTCCCGATGGAACTCTGATCGGATCTACGCCTTCAATTAGCAAAGATAACCGTCCGAAAGGCCAGGAAGAAGTCTGGTTTGCGGTGAAAGTTCCGATTCAGTCAAGTGGAGAAACTCAGGATGTGTATGTTGTCTTCCGACCGGAGTCCGAAGTTTCGATTTGGAACCGGTTTAATCTGAATACAATCAAATTCAATCGATAAGGAATTGATATAATTAAAGAGCCCGAATCTGCGAAGATTCGGGCTCTTTATTTGGAGATTTTTTTCACAGCAAAGTTCTGATCTGTTCTGCTTCTCCAAAAGCTGACTTGAGTTTGATTCCTTCAGTTTGAGAAGTCTTTCATTTTTCTAATGCCTCGGTCTGTGTCTTCACAGATCGAAAGGTTCTGAATTGCTTTCTGATCTGTTCTGCTTCTCCAGAAGCTGGACTTGAGTTTCTTTCATTTCTTTAATGAAGTTCGATTTCCTGATTTCCACTTCTGAAAGCGCATGATTCCATTTTTTTGACAGAGTTAATCCACCCGCTTATTGGTTTTGAGATAAGCCATCAAATTCACAATTTCCTCTTTAGTCAAGTTTTCAAATAATCCCGAAGGCATCATGGAGACATCGGTCACTTCGCGTGAAAGGATCGCTGATTTATTGATGACTACTTGATCTTGACCGACGATCCGGAGCGTAAGTTGCCGTTGATTTTCGGAAATTATATTACCCGAATAGGTTCTACCATCACGAGTATTGATCACGACCAACTTATAATCATCCTGAATTTCAGCACTTGGCTCGAGTACATTCATGAGTATGTATTCTGGATCGGTCCGGTTGGAACCGGTTAGGTCAGGCCCGATTGCGCCTCCTTCTCCAAACATTTTATGGCAGCTTCCACAGGATTTGCTGAACGTGGTTTTACCCGTTTTGAGACTTGCAGTTGCGATCGCATCTTGCTTGAGCATCTCACGGTATTTTTCGTAGGCAGCCTTATCACTCGGTACTTGCTCGATCGGACCCCATACCTCAATAAATCCGCTGCCGACTACTCTGAGAAGTTGCCGAGCTACACTGGCCGGAACTTCAGACTTAGCAATTCTTTTGGCCTTGATTTCTTGGGTCAGCATATTTCCGTATCGCGCTCTTGAAGACAAAGTTTGCATGGCTTCAAGTTTTTCAGTGGGCGAAAATTTGGGGTAGCTTTCCAACAGTAATTTCCCCAAGTTTTCATTGTCAAAAGAAGCAATTGATCGGATGCCATCCATTCTCATTGCTGGTTCTTGAAGCAAACCTGGGATTTGGGAAGGTAAATCTTTCTGCTGTTGTGCGGTGAGGATTTGTAAAGCTTTTTTACGTTGATCTAGGTTTTCCGACTTGTTTTTCAGCGTCGCGAAAGCTCGTTGAGTCGCCTCGGTGTCACCAAATAAGCTGGAAATTTCCAAGGCTAAAGCCTTTTGATTCCCGCCTGATTTCTGAAGTTTTTCTGCCACGGATTTCCAACTGGCGGGAGTTTTAAGGTCTGTCCTTCCTTCCATTCCACTTAGCATTCCCGACATCAGTAATTCAGTATTTGGACCTCCTTTACCGATCAGCGATACCAGTTTTTCCAGCTGATCCCCGTCTACAGTTCTCCTTGCCATGTTTTGAGTGACAAATGTGAGTTTGGATTTCGGTGCCAAAGCAAGAAATTTATCTGAGCTCAATGTAAACAGAGGCTCAATTCCATACCAAAGCATTTTGGAGAGGTTGTGGTCTTTTTCATCTTCGGAATGTTGGATCAAGCTTTCTGCCAAACCCCATTTTTCAGAAGAGGGGATTCGTTGCAAAGCAGAAGTCAGGTAAAGCCGAACCACAGGGGAGGGGTCTGACTTTGCCATAGCTTTGAATTTTGTCAGGGCTTCTTGGGAAGGTTTCATGTCTTCACAGAGCAATTGGATGGCCCAAGCCCGGATGTATTGATCCTTGTCGGAAAGTGAATTGATCAGTTCTTTATCTGTAAATCCTCCGGTTTGATGGAGAGTCCACATGGCACGGAGGCGCCAATCGGGATTTTTATCTTGGGAGAAAATGGTTTTTAGAGCCGTATTTGTTTGAGGTTGAAGTTTCTTATTAACGGCACGTTTGTGGAGTATTCCCCGGGCCCTTCGAGAATGCCAGTCGGAAGAATTGGTCTGAAGGGCTACCAATTGTGCATCCGTCATCTTATTCAAATCAGAATACCTTCCGGGAAAATTTTGAGCCAATGATTTTTCAGGCATAATTCGGAAAATCCTACCGGTTTCTTCATTCAAAACCTCTTTTCCACAGATATCTGCATCATGCCAATCCAAGGCATAAAGTCCGCCATCAGGTCCGATTTCCATGCTAAATCCTACCCATTGTGCATTATTTGCCAACATAAATTCATCCCCATGCTTTCCTTCAAAACCTGAACCTTTCGGAATCAGAATGTCTGACAAAACCCCATGCTCATGAATATTGGCCATAAAAATCCGCCCTTGTTCTTCTTTTGGAAAAGCATCTGATTGGTACACTCGAGCACCTCCATGCGCAGATCTGTGACTGTGATTGGCGATGGTTTTGATGTCTTCGTAAACAAAAGGATTGAAATGCTGTCCGCCTTGCCTATGGTAAATTCCACCCGGAATCACATGCCAAAGGTGGGGTATCACACACGCACTCATGAAGAGTTGGCCTTTTGCATCATAATCGATTCCCCAAGGATTGCTAAATCCATGTGCTACTACCTCAAATCGATCTTTGACCGGATGATAGCGCCATACACCGCCGTTGATATCCACTCCGTCTGCTTCCAGTAAGTCCTCAGGAAAAGCGTCTTTGTGGTAATACAGCTTCGCATCACTTTTAGGTTTTCTGATTTTGGATGGGGTTGCAAAACCCTGCAATCCATAAAGCCATCCATCCGGTCCCCAATGAAGGCTGTTTAGTGTCTCGTGGCGATCACGAATTCCCCAACCCGTCAACAGAATCTCAATGTCATTCCTGTCCGCTTTGTCATCCCCATTTTTATCTGGAACAAAAATCAGGTTCGGCGGCGCACCAATGAAAACTCCGTCAAAACCAACTGCTATGGCAGCCGGAAAAGCCAAGCCTTCCATAAAAACAGTTTGTTTGTCAGCTTCTCCGTCCCCATTTGTATCTTCCAAGATCAGGATTCGGCTGTCGCCGGAATTTGAAAAACCATACCCTCT
>JBKJKX010000168.1:0-5552 GCA_046597285.1 Algoriphagus sp.
AAATCGCCTTCAATGGATTCCCAAGTCTTGCCGTAATCCTCTGTGTGATAGATGTAATTCGCAAAGTCATTGTTTCTATAATTATTGATCGCTACATAGGCTCTTCCTGCCGCGTGCGTTGAAGGTTCAAAGGTGTTGATCCAGGTTTCCTTTGGAAGTCCGACCAGTGCGCTGGTCACATCCTTCCATGTTTGTCCATCGTCCCACGATACTTGCAGCAAGCCATCATCTGTTCCGGCATAGAGCATTCCCGGTGTGTAAAGGTCTTCTGCCACAGCCGTCAACGTAGGGTAGTAGGGGATTCCATCATCAAGTGAGGCAGTGCTCGCTTCTGGACGTTGCCCCATAATTGAAAGCTCTCGTCGATTCACTTTGGTCGTGAGATCGCCAAGAGAAGTCCAAGTGGAACCATTGTCTATACTTTTCCAAAGCACATTAGTGCCTGCATAAATGGTATTGGCATCGTGATGGGACAAAAAGAAAGGGCCATCCCAGTTGCCTGGTGCCATCGCATTTCCGAGTTCCGGCTCCGGAATTCCCGGTCCCCAAGCATCCCAATTTCTTCTCGGGCTAATCATCCCTTTTGGATCACCGGGACGGATGTCTTGACGCTGTCCCGTTTTCAAATTGAGTCGTGAAAGACCCAAATATTGAGACTCAGTATACACCACATCCGGATCATTTCGATCCACCAGATTGAGAAAACCATCTCCTCCTCCGAGGCGCTTCCAATCTTCGTTCAAGATTCCATCCGTGCGGTAAGTTTCACTTGGTCCTACCCAACTCCCATTGTCTTGTAAACCTCCATAAACATTATAAGGAGTGGCATTATCCACGGACACACGATAGTACTGACTTACCGGTAGATTAGATATAAAGAGCCATTTGATTCCTCGGTCGTAGGATATTCCAATCCCTCCATCATCTCCTTTGATCACATGGCGCGAATCTTTTGGATTGACCCAAAGTATCCGATCATCTCCATGAAGCGTTTGAGGGGGAGCGGTAAAAGTTTTTCCGCTATCACTCGAGTAGCTGTATTGATTCATCATATAAATCCGAGACTCATCACTCGGATCCACCAAAGGCTGGGAAGCATACATGGGCCTTGGATTCCAATCACTCATCAATTCCCAGTTTTCGCCCTTGTCTTTGCTTCGATAAACGCCCGCCCTTCGCTCATTGTAGGCAGTAGAGGCATTGTATTGATGTCCTTGTTCCAAAGAAATAAAGACTACATCCGGGTTTTTGCGGTAAATAGAGATGCCTATTCGGCCAAAATCCCCAGTAGGAAGTCCATTTTTTAATTCTTTCCAGGTCTTACCTGCATCCGTAGATTTATAAAGTCCACTTCCCGGACCGCCTCCATCAAAGCCATAAGGTGCTCGTCTTCTTTGGTAAGTAGCGGCATACAAAATGGTAGGATCAGCAGGATCCATCGCGACATCCGAAACCCCGGTATTTTCATCGACATAGAGCAGGCGATCCCAAGTAGCACCGCCATCTTTTGTATGGTACAATCCGCGTTCTTCATTTGGCCCCCAGAGATGACCCATAGCTGCCACATAGGCGACAGCCGTATCCGTCGGGTGAAGCGCAATTCTACCAATATGATGCGAATCTTTTAACCCGATATTTTGCCAAGTCTTGCCTGCATCATGTGATTTATAGACGCCATCGCCCCAGGAGGAGCTTTGTCGATTGGCTCGTTCTCCTGTCCCCACCCAAAGGATGTTGGGATTGTTTTGATTCACGGTAATGGCTCCCACGGAGTGCGTATTCTCATTTTCAAAAACGGGTTCAAAAGAGACCCCATTATTGGTTGTCTTCCAAATGCCACCCGTGGCTGTAGCAGCATAAAAAGTATAGGGGTCAGATTCCACCACCGCAAGGTCCACAATCCGTCCGCTCATGGTTGCAGGGCCGATATTTCGTAGCGGGATTCCGTCTAATAGTTCCTTGGTCAATTGCTGACCTTGGACGGCTACTGAAAAACTCAATCCAAATAGGAGTAGGGATGTTTTGATTCGCATAAGGTGTGGTTTCGGTACAAAGTGGAATTTAAGAAGGCTATCGATGCCTTCAAAAAGTTTTTGAGGAGCGGTTGGTGGGGGTGGGAGGAAAAAGAGAGATGATTTCGCCTTTCTAAGTGTATTCAAAACATTATATTGACTGGGTGTAGTCCGCGACAATTGTCGGGAGTAAAACACCTAGTCTTGGACTACGCTTAGGCTATGATTCTGGCCCTAGCTTTTTCTTTAAAGGTTCCTTAGCCGCTTCTATCTCATTATAATTTCCACCAACTTTTAAGCTTCTAAAAATATTTTTCAAATCTATTCCTAACGCTCTGTTTGAGTTTTCATGAAGTGAATTTCCGATGAAATGGATGGTGTTCGAATTGATTAAAGTATCGAATACAATCAGATTCTTTGGATATGGCTGTTTCTGATTAGTGGATACGGTCACAAAATATTCATAGGGAGGTTCATCCGTTTTGCCATAGATAAGAACTTGATCTCTTAATTTGAATTCTGCCTTTCGGATTATTTTCCGTAGTTCCTTTTTGTCAGTGGTATAATTTATATCAGCAGTTGTTTCAATTGCTAATTGTAAGGAAGGGTTCAGGATGTGGATATTGAAATTTTGAACATAACTGTTTTGCTGAAAATGCTCACTTAATTTCGGTGAACAACTATAGAAGGCTACGAATAGAACTAATAGTAAAAGTTTGTTCATTTGCTTGATTCAATTAGTGACCTTAGGATTTTAAGAGAGGAAAGAAAGCCAATTACAATTTGGTCAGAATAGTAGGGTGGGATTACATTCCGGTAGCCGTAGGGGCCTGGAATAATTACGACAATAATTTGACTACACCCAACTGAGATAATTTCCAATTTCCCCATTCCTCAAGAAGAGTTATTTAATAAAGTTCTGATTTCTTAAAACAAGGAAAACTTCAGCTTAGTCGTCAATAATTCCAGGGCCATAATCGATTTGACTGAATTTCCCTTTTCATTGAGTTCCGGGCTCCAGACTGCAATGCTGAACTTATGGGGCATGACCGAAGCGACTCCACCGCCAACCCCACTTTTGCCGGGAAGGCCAACTCGAAACGCAAATTCTCCGGCCTCATCATAAAATCCGCAAGTCAGCATCAACGAATTGATCCGCCTGGCAAAGCTTTCCGGAATTATTTCTCGCTTGGCGTAGATGGCGTAGCCATCATTTGCCAAAAAAGAAAATGATCGTGCCAAGTCCACACAGCTCATTTCTATGGAACAATGGGCGACATAGGTTTTTACCACATCCTCTACCTTGTTTTCGAAATTATCATAAGCCTTTAAAAAGTATCCAAGCGCAGTATTCCGTTCAGAATGCTTGAGTTCAGAATCCATCACCTCTTGGTTGATGTTAATGCATGCTTCTCCGTTTAATTCATCGATGAATTTGCTGATCTCTGCAATAGGATCTTCGAACTTGGAGGTCAGAGCGTCAGTAATGACCAAAGCGCCAGCATTGATAAAGGGATTTCTTGGAATGCCTTTTTCAAACTCCAACTGGGCAATGGAATTGAAAGGGTCTCCGCTAGGCTCCACATTCACTCTTGACCAGAGTTCGTTTTTAAAGATGCCTGCCACCATGGTGAGCGTAAAGACTTTGGAAATACTCTGGATGGAAAACGGTTCTTCAAAGTCACCTGCTCCAAAGACATTTCCTTCCAAGTCAACCAATGCGATCCCAAATTTATCCCCATCCACGCTAGCAAGTTCAGGGATATAATCAGCCACCTTTCCCCTAGGATTTGCCGACATGACCTCCTGGTAAACCTCCTCGATTAATTCCTGATAATCCATAAGGTCAAAGTGATGATTTTGGGTTCTAGAATCAAATTTTAGTTGAAAAATTACGGTTGGAAATAGGGCATGTCTTTCTCAGGAAATGAATATTTAGGGGATTTTCTTCAGACAGGTGTCGCGGACTACACCTAGCCTTGGCTAGATTCTACATACTGCGAGGGATTACATCTAGGTTAGCTTTCTACTCCTAGCGGATATAAAAACTGAATTATTATACATCACATATCTGGACACCTTGTTTCAAGGATGCTATTTTATCATCCCTTTTCGGAATAAATTCCTGTGCTACGTAACCCTTATAGCCTGTTTCAACGATAGCATTCATAATAGCAGGATAATAAAGCTCCTGAGTTTCGTCTATCTCGTTTCGGCCGGGAACTCCTCCTGTATGGTAATGTGAAATATAAGGATGGTACTTTTTAATGGTTGCAATTACATCACCTTCCATAATTTGCATATGATAAATGTCGTAGAGTAATTTAAACTTTTCTGACCCAACTAAGTCACAAAGTGCAACACCCCAAGAGGTATGATCGCATTGATAATCAGGATGGTTAACCTTGCTGTTCAACAGTTCCATGACCATGGTAATCCCGTGTTTTTCCGCAGCAGGCATTAACTTCTTCAGAGCAACGGCGCAATTTTCTATTCCTTTTTGATCGTCAAGTCCGTTTCTATTGCCAGAAAAGCAAATGATTTGCTTGTAACCGGCAGCTGCCACTTTGGGAATCATATCTTCATAGCTTTTGATCAGCTCAGCATGATACTCAGGATTGTTAAATCCTTTTTCAATTCCCAATCCAGCTCCCCAAGGCAATGCAGAAGTTAATCCATATTTTTCTAGCACTGGCCATTCCTCAGGACCGACAAGTTCTATGGAAGTAATTCCTATGTCTTTAGCAGCTTTGCACAGATCCTCTAAGGGGATATCTTTATAGCACCACCTGCAGACCGAATGATTTATCTTGCCTTGAAGTGCCTCCGGTAAAGCATTTTCTGCAGCATAGATTCTAGTTGCGATGGAAGATCCAAATAAGCCTAAAGCTACTGTGCCGCCTATTTTCTTTAAAGATGTCCGTCTGGAGTTGCTTAAGTGATTTTTTTTCATGGGAAAGCAATGTATGATTAAAGTCTAAAAGTCCAATTGAAATCTTCTCCTTCAAATTCTTTGATTTCTATATCCGCTTTTCTACCAGTAAGGAGATTAAAGCAATAGGTAATAAGCTCAAGTCTAGATTTTAGGCCACTTCGGTCACCTGTCTTCGGTCTTCCAGCCGGATGAGCAAAGAATTAGTGGCTACTGGCAAGATTGCGGATAATTATATTTAGTATTCATCAAATCCAAAAAGATCAATGAACCTAGCTGCCATCGATATCGGTACCAATTCCATTCATATGGTCATCGTCAAAATCACCTCGAGACACAGTTATGAGGTGTTGGTTCAGGAGAAGGAAATGGTCAAACTGGGTGCGGGGGTTTTTGCAAATAAGGTAATCAGTCAGGATGCATTTGACAATGGCTTGGAAACCATCGCCAGGTATGTGCAGCTTGCCGACCAATATGGAGTCGAACATATCATCACTGCTGCTACCTCCGCCACTCGTGAAGCCAAAAACGGCAGGGAATTTTTAGACCGATTGATCCAGGATGTGGGATTATCACCCCAGATGATCTCCGGAAAAGAGGAATCCAGA
>JBKJKX010000031.1:0-7665 GCA_046597285.1 Algoriphagus sp.
CTGGAGTGAAGACGTGGTGAAGAAAATTTTAACAAATTCTCTAATTCCCCGAATTGTTGAGATACACCATCAAATATCATCTAAGTACAAATCAAGATTTTTGGAGTTATTAGAACAGCCTTTAACTCCAAACTTTTCTCAAACTCAAAAACTTAACTTGCTTTTAGAATCCGATACCAAGACATTCAATGCGATAGTTTTTGAATTTTTAAAAGACACCGAATATCCATTAGCTACTGAGGAAAGATTCTACTTAATTGAAAATGAAGAAGTACTTGTCCGAGATGATATTTTCAGAATCTTAAGAGAAAGTGGAGTTGGGGTTCCGGAATATTATAACAAAATAGACTTTGAAGTAAATGGCAAAAAAGGTCAATATGCCAGAAGTCGGTCAGGTTGTTTTTTCTGCTTTTTCCAGCAGAAAATTGAGTGGGTTTGGCTTTATGAACAACACCCTGACAGATTTGCCAAAGCCATGGAATATGAAAAAGATGGCTATACCTGGATGCAAAGTGAGACTCTGGAGGAATTGATTCTCCCTGAGCGAATTAAACAAATTAAAGAAGAGTATTTAAAAAGGACTGAAAGACAGGCCTCAAAAACTACTTCGCCTTATCTCGTTGATATTTTGGATGATGCTGAAGGGGAAGGATGTGCTAGTTGTTTTATTTAACATTCAATTCATGAAATTCGAAATTACAAACTGGACAATTAAAAATCTATATGATACTTATAATAAGGGTGATTTAAATCTAAGTCCTCCTTACCAAAGAAATTTTATTTGGTCTACTCAAGATCAACAGACCTTAGTTGACTCAATCAGCAAAAACATTCCTATACCAAATTTTTTCCTTCTCGAAAAGGATGATCTTAAATTAGAAGGTTCTACCCTTAAGTTAGTGAAATATATGTTTTATAGTAATCTAAAATACAAATGGATTAACATTCAAGAAGGTCTTTTGGGCTGGAATTCAAGCTTTTATGAAATCGATTTATCAGGTAGCCAACCTTCTCCTGTCAGATCTCCATTAAATTCGTGGTAGAACCATTTTCAAAAACGAAAAGGAAAGATGCCAGCATAGTTGTGATAAGGGAAATAGTCAAACTAATCAAGATGATTTTTATGTTATCAGGTACAAAAAAACCAGTATTTCCTTCCTTATTCACTCGATTATGAGGCTTGATAAACAAAAGCACCAAAGATAAACAGCCAAGAAAATATACTGTAAGAATAATAAAGAAGCTAGCTACGGTTTCCATAGTTTCAAAATTGAATCCTCAAAATAGGAACCATCCACTTGCAATAAAAAAAAACGGGAAAAGCTTAACAATTTGGTAATTAAGTAAATGAAAATGGTCTCCTAAATAGAGACCATTTTCATTTACTTAATTATGAGAGTATCGATCATTTTCCCGGTACGTATTTTGGAATCAAGCGTACTTCCAATGTCCCTCCGATCAAGTTTCTGGAACCTGCCAGACGGAAGAGTTCCAGTGATTTCAGAGAGCGCAGTACGAAGCAAAAGCTCCTTCGCATCTCCCAGAGGAAGTAGTCTTTCGGAAGATTCTTTTAAGGGAATATTTGGTACAAACCCTGTTGAATAGTCAGATTGATCCAAGCTGTTGAAACTCTGGGATACGATAGGAAGTAAACCGTACTTATTTTCAGGATTTTTTTCGTCTTCGAGAGCTATGGAACCGACATTTTTACCAGTGGTCAAATCTCCGATTAAAAACACATTCATATATGGTTTTAACCCATTAATAATGAGTTCGGATGCGGAGGCTGTTCTGTTAGAAGTCAATAAATAGACTTTATTTCCAGTAAGCGTATTTCCAAGATTCTGGGCTTTTGCCTTGAAAGCAGTTTGTTGATTTCTCAACTCAGGAATTTCTTGCATGACAAGTGAATTATACTTTGTCTTAGAAAAAACTATAGATTGAGTCACCCCAGGCGCAATCAGACTTGCCAGATTCACTGCAGATGATACAAAACCTCCGCTGTTATAGCGAAAATCTACAATCAGGTGATTTATATTATTGGCTTTGAAGTTTGCAAAAATGGCGTCCATTTCATCATCATAAATCTTACTTCCATCACCCGAACCAGGAGCAAAGAAATGATAGACTACATATCCTATCTTTTGATTTCCAATTGTGTAAATCGAATCAAGGAAATTTGGATTCTCAGAAAGTTGAACAGCTGTAAGTGAAAGGTCAGGCTGAGCCACGAATGCTTTGGATTCCTCATTGAATCGGATGTAGGAAATGGTATGTTGCTCTTTGGTTTTCTCTAGAAGCTCTCTAAAATTGGCAACGGTCATTTGTGTGCCATTTATTTTTTGAATCACATCCCCGCGTTTCAAACCAGCGGTGGATGCAGGGCTATTGTTTTTGATGTAACTGATCTCAGCAATTACATTATCACTGGTATTATTTTCTCGAAAAAGAATAAACTCATATCCTGCGTCCAGTGAGATTCCGTTTAGGGCGTTAATCAATTCTTGATAATCAGGATAAATGACTGAAAATCTGTCTGTTGGACGATTGAGCAACGCTTCGAAATAATCCTCAGGATCTGCGGTTTCATCAATCGGAGTTCCCAAATCATCGAGCCAATAATAGACCTCGCTCATTAAATCCAGAATCCAACGATTAGCTGCGGCATTTGAAGCGGGGTCTACGGATGGTAAGGTATCTTCCTCTTTCTGACAGCTCCAAAGAGTTGCTGCAAAAAGAAAGGATAGAAGGAATCGTGAAATGAGGGTAGATTTCATAATAGAATTATTCTAAATCTAGAAACGCAAAGATTCTTGGCTTGTTTGAATCTTCAGGGAATAATCCTGCTCAAAAGGTGGAGCCGAAAGAAACGTCGTCAGTCTGACTGTCAAGTAATTGCCCATTTTCACACTTAAGAACTCTGTATGGATATTTTCGAAGCAATTCGTGATTGTGAGTTGCCATGAGGATGGCAGTACCATTTTTGTTGATTTCCTGGAAAAGCCTGAAAATACCATCAGCTACATCCGGATCAAGATTTCCTGTGGGTTCATCGGCTAGTAGAATTGAAGGATTATTCAATAGTGCCCTAGCGATTACTACTCGCTGCTGCTCTCCTCCGGAAAGCTGATGTGGCATTTTAGTGGAGGCATTGTTCAGGCCAACCAAAAGAAGAACTTCTGCCATTCTATCTTTGATTTTTTCCATGTCAGTCCACCCTGTTGCCTTCATCACGAAAGCAAGATTTTCAGCTACAGACCGATCACTAAAAAGTTGAAAATCCTGGAAGATGATCCCAATTTTTCTCCTTAAGTAAGGGACTTCTTTTGTTTTGATTGAAGTAAGATTGAATCCTGCGATTTCCACCACACCGCTTTTTAAAGGAAGATCTGCATAAAGCGTTTTCAGCAAAGAACTCTTTCCGCTTCCTGTCCGACCTATCAAAAACACGAATTCGTGCTGCTCAACCGAAAAATTAACGTTGGTTAAAACAGGGTCGACTCCTTGAAAAATCGTCGCTTGATTGACCTGAAGGACAGGCTGTGTACTGAAATCCATTTTATAATTCTAGTTTTTGAAGTTTTCCAAAGGGTAAGCCTGAGATCAACGCTGCAAGCGCTTCTTCCTTGCCTTCCAGTCCAAATTTTTCAACGTTTTTCATTGGCCGGTCCGCTCTGAAATAAGCAACAAGGACGAAATTTTCGTCCCTGATCTGGATGTAATCTGGAATTTTAGCTTTGCCTTTTACTTTGATGATATACATAGGAGTATGTTAAAAAAAGACCGGCACAGCTGGTCTTTGTCTTTTTATTTTCCGGCTGCTTTTGCATGGTCTGCCAAAAACGTAGCCAATCCTGAGTCGGTCAAAGGATGATTGAGCAATCCTGTAATTACTTTCAGCGGACAAGTCACTACATCTGCACCAACCTCAGCACATTTGATCAGGTGCATAGAATGTCTTACTGATGCTGCCAAAACCTCCGTTGGATAACTGTAATTTTGATAAATATGGACTATTTGAGCAATCAGATCCATTCCATCATAAGAGATATCATCCAATCTTCCGATAAAAGGAGAAACATAACTTGCTCCAGCCTTCGCTGCTAAAAGTGCCTGTCCGGCTGAGAAGATAAGCGTACAATTGGTTCGGATTCCCTCACTGTGGAAATACTTCAATGCCTTAATACCATCTCTGATCATCGGGATTTTAACGACGATTTTATCATCGATTTTTGCTAATTCATTCCCTTCTCGAATCATCCCTTCGTAATCTGTAGCAATCACTTCCGCACTTACTTTGTCATCTACGATATCGCAGATTGCTTTATAATGAGCACGAACGTTCGATTCTCCGGTGATTCCTTCTTTTGCCATCAATGATGGATTTGTGGTAACGCCGTCCAAGACTCCAAGTTCATAGGCTTCGCGGATTTCTGCCAGATTAGCGGTATCGATAAAGAATTTCATATGTTTTCGGTTAGGTTTTAATGGTTTTTGAAATCAGAAATAAATGGCAATACTAGCGTGAAGCTATCATACCTTATGGACAAAGTTAGAAGATAATTCAGGATTAGGGGACTGTGCGTAAGGCATTGCCAGAAAAAAATGGGCAAAAAAAGAAGCGGCATCGCACCGCTACGACTGCTTACCCTTGCTTCCTTCCGGACCTGGGGGATTCAGCAGGAGCTGGTCGTGCCGCTAGCTACAAAGATAAGGCAAAAATTGCTCATTGCAAGGATAAGGGCATTTGCAAGATTTCTGATAGCCCATAAGTCAGATAATCAGACTGATAATTTTCTGTCCGAGAAACTTATTGATCTTAAGTTTTGGAGAGAAGGAGCTGAAATTCCAATGATCCACATGGCTGAAATTCATCTTCCGATAAATCTTCAAAAATTTCCTCATCAAACATCATGATTGTTTTTTCAATTTCGCCATCAGGATGGACAATCAGTTCTATACCAGAAAAATCATCCGGGTTGACTTGAACCAAAACCTGATAATCGTCAAATACACGCTTGAAATACTGAGAAATTGCCTTAGCCATAGGAATTCGTTTTTATAAATTTACGAAATCATTGATTGTAAGTGTTGGTAGTGTATAGGATCATCACGTCTGATGGAGGCGATTGCGTATACTTTATATAATCAAAAACAAAAAAGGCTTGGGAAAGAAAATCTTTTTCCTGTAGGCTGTTTGTTGGACTGATACCATGAATTTCTACTTTGAATGCAAGGCTATAGGAACCAATCAGTTGGTGAGGTTCAAATTTTTTTACAGGGATGTATAGCGAAAGTTCCGGAAGTCTTGATGCGCTTCAGCATTTACATTAAGGACAATAAATCCATGTTTTTTTTGAAAAAAATTAATTTATGCTTTGCAATTTCCAATCCCTTTCTAAATTTACGCTCATTCTTATGAAAACAATCGCAAATAAGTTTTGGTGGTGGCATGCTAACTCTTCTCAAGGGAAAGATCAAGAAGCCGTTGCCTAGATTCTAGCGCATCAACATAGTATAAAGGCTTACTGGATTTTTCCGGTAGGCCTTTTTTCATGAAAAAAATTAAATCCAAATGACCCAAGTGAAATTTCCAATTCATACAAAATACAGAAAGAGATTGGCCGATACGATTACTCCGGTGAGTATTTACCTTCAGATCAGGGATCGTTTTGCAAATCCAATCTTGCTGGAAAGCTCTGACTATCATGGACAGGAAAATAGCTATTCTTATATCTGTTTTAATCCGCTAGCTACCTTCATTTTTAATGCAGGCGTAGTGGAAGAAAAATTGCCAATTGGCGAACCTTTAGTTTATGAAGTAAGCAGCGAGAAGAATCTTGTTGATAGTCTCCGAGCGTTTGGAAATAAATTTGAAACGCTACCTGATCAATTCAAATTCAGCTCAAATGGACTTTTCGGTTATATTCAGTACGATACGTTGGCATATTTCGAAGACATCAAACTTCAAAATACTAAGCCTAATGAGGTTCCAATGTTGCAATACTCAGTCTATCAAAATATCATCGTCGTAAATCATTATAAGAATGAATTGCATCTTTTTGAAAATCAGGTAGAAGGAGCTGAAAAGCCTGAATTCATGGATGAGATTGAGACACTTCTCAACAATAAGAATATTCCTGCTTATTCTTTTAAAAAACTCGGTGAAGAATTTTCCAATTACACCGATGAGGAGTTTTTGTCAATATTGAATCAAGGAAGGGAGCATTGCTTCCGGGGAGATGTATTCCAGATTGTACTCTCACGGAGATTTACCACTCAGTTTAAAGGCGACGAATTCAACGTTTACCGTGCACTTCGGTCAGTGAATCCTTCTCCCTATCTTTTCTATTTTGATTATGGGTCTTTCAAGGTTTTTGGAAGTTCCCCCGAAGCACAGATTGTGGTGAAAAACAACAAGGCCACGATCTATCCAATCGCAGGTACTTTCCGAAGAACGGGCAATGACCTCGATGATGCCGAGCTAGCACTGAAACTTTATGATGATCCGAAAGAGAACTCAGAGCATGTTATGCTGGTGGATCTTGCAAGAAATGATCTTTCCCGCTCCTCGGTAATGGTAAATGTGGATGTTTTCAAAGAAATCCAATATTACTCTCATGTGATTCACTTGGTATCCAAGGTTACCGGTCAACTTCCCGAAGGAGCAAATCCACTACAACTGGTCGCTGACACATTTCCGGCAGGGACACTTTCGGGAGCTCCAAAATATAGAGCTATGGAACTGATAGATGAACTGGAAAATATATCGAGACAATTTTACGGAGGAGCGATCGGATACTTGGGTTTTAACGGAGATTTCAATCACGCCATTTTGATTCGATCATTCGTGTCCGAAAATAACCAACTTCGATTTCAGGCAGGCGCCGGAGTAGTGGCCAAGTCTTCAATTCCCTCAGAATTACAGGAAGTTGCCAATAAGTTGGAGGCGCTGAGAGTGGCACTGATTACGGCGGAAACTATTTAATTGATAGATTGGAAGATTAAAAAATTTGAAAATTATGGCAAAATTTGATCGATTTGAGGATTTAAACGTCTGGCAAAATGCTATAGAAATTGGGGTTAAAATTTATGTTCTGGTAGAAATTTTAACTATTTCCAAAGACTTCAGGGCTCGTGATCACTTGATTGGATCAGCTATTTCAATTTCCAATAATATCGCTGAAGGCTTTGAATACACTATCAACAAACAGTTTATGAGTTATCTGGCAATAGCGAAAGGCTCTGCCGGTGAGCTGAGAAGCCAGCTTTATCTTTTGTAAAAAGCAAACAAATTGGATCAAGCAACATATGATTTGCTCTACAAAGATTTAGTACAGTTATCAAGCGAGTTAAAGGGTTTTATAAAATATCTCTCAGAATTTGAGAAAATGAAATAAGGATCAGATTCAAGCTGACCAATTTTCAAATTTTCAAATTTTTCAATATTCAAAAATGCATCATGAAAATTCTAGTCCTAGACAATTACGATTCCTTTACTTACAACTTGGTTTACATCGTTCGCCAATTGGGGTATGGGGATCAAATGGATATTTTCCGGAATGATAAAATCAGTCTGGATGAGGTGGGTCAATATGATAAGATTCTGCTTTCCCCGGGACCGGGTGTGCCCTCGGAAGCTGGCATTATGCCAGAATTACTGAA
>JBKJKX010000169.1:0-2797 GCA_046597285.1 Algoriphagus sp.
TTTAAGAAGGCTTCTGCTTCTTTCTTTGCTGAATTGATCAGTGTATTGATGTATTTTCTGTCCTCAGGACTTTGGTATTCATACATGATGTAATAGGATTTATTTGAAAAGTGATCCTCTATTTATAGCTAATTCTCTTTGTTTAAAAATAAAATGAGTTTTTTTGATAGAAAAAAATTCCAAATATATGTTCGTTTTCTGATGGTACTCTTCTAGCAATTTATCGATATTCACGTTCTTACGAATTGTCAATTGGTTTTGAGGTTGAGAATAAAATTTTGGAAATTACCCAATTACTCCGGATAAGAATCGGAAGCTAGGATAGTTGGGTGGAATTGCTTCCGATACGTATCGGAATACAATCAATACAAAACTTGAATACTCATGAAAGGCAACTTAATAGTTAAAAACATTTTACTATTAATTCTTTAATTTCTTAAATTGAAAAAAAAAGCATGGCAAGCCTTACTTAAATAGCAAAACTTTGGAAAAATATTTTGGCTTATTAAAGGGTCTGGATAATCTTTCCAAGAAAAAACTGATTATAAAATTGACAGAATCTCTAGAAATAAAAGAAGATAAAGTTGATCTGCGAACACTTTTTGGACCATGGGAAGACAAAAAAGATTCCGACGAAATCATTAAAGAAATCACAGAATCCAGAATTGAAAAGCTAGATAATGTAGGTTTCGAATGAAATATCTTTTGGTTACCAATATCTGTATTCACTTTTTAAGAGGAAAGTTTGGTCTTCTTCAAAAATTTCAGGAGTTGCGAATTGAAAACTTTGCCATTTCCCAAATCACGTTGGCAGAATTAGTTTTTGGAGAAGAAAACAGTTCTAACTCGAAAAAGAACCTTGAATTAATTGAGATTTTTTCAAATCAAGTCTTAAATCTTCCGATTTTCAATGCCATATACCTTTATGGAAAAGAGAAAGCAAGGTTAAGATCGAAAGGTTTGATGATAAGTGATTTTGATCTTTTTATTGGCTGCACGGCAGTGGAAAAACAACTGATCATGGTGACAGAAAACCAGAAAGAATTTGAACGAATTTCCGGTATCGAAATCGAAAACTGGATAAAGAGATAAGATAACAGGTGGGTATCATCACCTCATATACTGCAGGACTCTCTTTAGGTAATCCATGTAATTCTTGATTTTCAATGTATCTATATTTAGAATCCTTTTGGCGATCTTCCAAGTACTCCTAACCGAATCGGGAAGGCAAGGATAGTAGGGTAGACCGGGTAAATTTCAATCAGTATCCCGATACTCTTCAAAAAATAAAGAAGCAAAACAACACAGAGAATGGCAAGTTGATTTTGGGATTAAGAGTAGGATTTAGGATATTGAACCAATTACTCTGATAAGAATCGGGAGGGCAAGGATAGTAGGGTAGGATAGGGTAAATTCCACCTATTCCAAGTGTTGGCTACTCCTGATGGAGGCATTTATTTTCGGTTACTTTTTAAGAAAGGAGTATGAAGACAATTTTTATCCGAAATGGAATAATCAAAAAGAAGCCAATAGTGCTTTTGGAATTCCCATTTGATCAGGAACTAAAGGAACTTATCAAGACCATTCCGGGTGCAGATTGGCAGCCGGTTCTAAAAGCCTGGACCATACCCTATTCCGAGGACGTGCTTTCCAACCTTTTAACCTTGCTGAAAGGAAAAGCTTGGCTGGATTATTCTGAGTTTAAAAAGGTCAAAGAATCCGATAAAAAGTCTGTTGAAATTGCCGCGATGGACGCTAACACTCAGAAAGAAATCGAAAAATTCACAGATTGGATGCGCAATAGACGCTACTCCGAATCCACGATCCGAAACTATGTGAATAGCCTGGGTCTATTTTTAAGATTTACAGGAAATAAAAATCCGGAAGAAATCACCAATGCCGATTTGGAAACTTTCCATAAAGATTATATAATTAGTAGAAAATACTCAGCATCATTTCAATCCCTGGTGATCAATGCAGTGAAGCTCTATTTTTCTAACCGATTGAAGCGAAAACTGGAACCCATAGAAATCGAGCGGCCAAAAACCCCGAGATTATTACCCCATGTCTTGAGTAAGGAAGAAGTGAAAGCAATCTTGGAAGCGCATCAGAATATCAAACATCGAGCAATGCTCAGTCTGATCTATGCTTGTGGGCTGAGAAGGTCGGAGTTACTGAATCTAACCCTTCAGGATATAGACTCCAAAAGAGGCATGCTACGGGTAAATCAGGGGAAAGGAAAAAAAGATAGGATGGTTCCAATAAGTGAAAAAGTGGTGAGTTTGCTTCGGGAGTATTATCCGTACGAAAAACCCACTGTATTTTTATTTGAAGGAGTACTATCGGGAGAAAAATACAGTGAAGGGAGTTTGCAAAAGGTATTGAAATCAGCATTGAAAAAAGCAAGAATTAAAAAGCCAGTTACATTGCATTGGTTGAGGCACAGCTACGCTACTCATCTTTTGGAAAGCGGCACAGATCTCCGCTATATTCAGGAGTTGCTCGGTCATAATTCTAGTAAAACAACAGAGATCTACACCCATGTGAGTCAAAAAAGCCTCCAAAAGATACGGAGCCCATTTGACGATCTGTAAAAATAAACAATACCAAAGGTGCATATACTTGTCCAAATCGGGCGGGTAGAAATCCAAATGGTGTAGCAATAAACAAGTTCAGGAGAATCCCTACGGGCTTCCCCTGAACGGCGGGGCACATGGTCGATTCTGGATCGCCCTTCGGGACTCACCAGAACAATGCACATAGTGCATTGAAACGACACCATGTGCCCCGCCGTTAG
>JBKJKX010000050.1:0-84978 GCA_046597285.1 Algoriphagus sp.
ATCTGAACTGCCAACGTTTCGACCTTATAGTTGGCTAAAGTGTCTGAAATAGAAAGCAGACTCTCCTGCTCTGGGTGGGAATCCAATACCTCTTTTAGGTAATTACTGGTATGGGGAATCCCAAGCAATTCAAGTATTTTCTTTGTGATCAAAAAAGAGTTTTTCATAAAATTTTTATCCTTTAAAAAACAGGGACAATTTTGAAAATGAGATTCTTCTAAATTTTTCCCGCATTTCAACCTAAGGAATAAATCCTTATTATCAAAAAAAGCAACTTGAACTAACACCCTGTTTGGCAAATAATTGAGGTTCAAAAACATCAAAAACCAAACAATGTTCTAAAAACATAGTCCCCCCCCCCTGAAAACAGACAAATTAGTAGATTAAAACTAATTCTACAGAATTTTAATTTTTTTTTAGTTTTAGAAAAAAAAATTATCGTTTTAACTAAAGGCGTTTTCTTGACATGTTCATTCGGGGATATTCATAAAGAGGAGATCAGCTTGTCAAAATACATTTATGTTGGAAACCTGTGGGATGATTAAAAATAGATTAGTGAATTTCAAGTACTTGGAAACCACAAAAATTAAATCAAAAAGTAGGCTTTAGCATTTCCACATCCATAAATGCGAAAGGCCATTTCATTGCCATCTTTACAAACTCTACCGCCCTGTAAATAGGTCTTAGCCGAAGTCCGGGATTTTCTCGATCATCAAAATAGTCTATCAGCCGATCCATCTCGTCAGGATTTGCGGCTTGAATCGTTACCTCCACCAGACCGAGACGAATCATATCCAATTCCAGAGCTGCCCTCCTGGATATATCAATTGTTCGCTTGGAATAAGAAGGAAGTCGATCGTTGATCCTCACCAGAACAGAATCACCGTTATCAGGACGAACCACCTTGACGACTGTTCCAAAAGGAAGGGTTTTGTGAGCCGCCGTCATGCTGTCGATATGAAAGATTTCCCCGTTAGAAGTTTTCTTTCCGTGAAATTTCTTTCCATAAAAACTGGCCGTACCACGTTCAATTAACAAGGAATCTCCATCCGTATTTGCAAAGGCAAACCCCGACAGCGATAGACATAAAATGAAGAGGAAGAATCTCTGCATGATCAAAACTAGGATTTCTCCGTTACTTTTCAATAAAAATGCCAATTCTTGTCAATTAGTCTCAATGATTTGTTTGGTCTTGGAGTCTACCCTATCTTAGTTCATCTACAATTTGATTTCTTTTTTACGAATCCGAAGCCTATACTTTAGGTGATGATATTCTCAACCGAGTCTATGGACTTTTGATAGAAAACCATGATAAAAATCCTTCACACTGCTGACTGGCATCTGGGAAAACGTCTTCAGGAATTCTCCAGGCTGGATGAGCAAAAGCTCGTTTTGGAAGAGATTCAGCAAATTGCCGATCAGGAAAATGTAGATCTGATCCTGCTTGCAGGGGATATTTTTGACACGTTCAACCCAACTCATGAAGCGGTAGAATTGCTCTACAAGACGCTGAAAAAACTTTCTAAAAACGGGACGCGACCGATTATCGCCATCTCCGGCAATCATGACAGCACGCAGTTTGTAGAGGCGCCGGACCCGCTTGCCAGGGAGATGGGCATTTTTTTCTATGGAAAATATGAGACGATCATTCCCCTTGGAAAGCTGGATAGCGGAATTGAGGTGACTCGCGCCGATTCGGGTTTTTTAGAGTTGACACTCCCCCAATTCACATTTCCGGTTCGGATTATTTTGGCCCCGTATGCCAATGAAGTTTCACTAAAAACATATTTGGGAGAAGGGGATCGGGAAGCTGAGTTCAGGCAGATTCTGACAGAAAAATGGAAAAGCCTAGCAGAAACTTACTGTGATGATCAAGGAGTCAATCTATTCGCAGGTCATTTCTTTTTCATGAAAGAAGGGGAAAAGCCAGAACCCGAACCTGAGAGCGAGCGCCCAATATTACATGTGGGAGGAACTCAGGCAGTATTCACGAAAAACCTTCCCCACCAAATTCAATACGCAGCTTTGGGCCATTTGCATCTGTATCATTCGGTCGGCCATGATACGATTCCGGTTGTGTATTCGAGTTCACCGCTCGCCTATTCTTTCAGCGAGGCGGACCAGCAAAAGCAAGTTGTGCTGATCGAAGCGACTCCCGGACTGCCGGTGAAATACAAACCGATCGGGCTGAAACAAGGAAGAATGCTCTATCGGGTAAAGTTTGACAACCTCCCCGACACGCTGAATTGGCTTGCGGAAAACCCTTATTCATTTGTGGAATTGACTTACGAAACGGAAAACTCCATCGATGCCTCCACCCGCAAAGCAATCCTGAAAGCGCATGATGGAATAGTCAATTTGATTCCCCAAATCAAAAATCCTCTAGGCAGGGAATCGCTCAGTATGAAAGTAGAAGACCTAGGAAAGGACATGATCAGCCTGTTTCAGCTTTTCTATAAAAGTGAAAAGGGGCAGGAACCCAATGAGGAATTGCTTTCGATTTTTAAAGAAGTCATCAGCCAAAACGATCCCGCATGATCCCAATCCGACTAGAACTTCAGGGACTTTATTCCTATCGCGAAAAGCAGACGATCGAGTTTGACAAACTTACAGGCGCCGGACTTTTCGGGATTTTTGGAGCAGTGGGAAGCGGAAAATCCTCCATCCTTGAGGGGATTTTGCTGGCACTTTATGGAAGCACGGAGCGGCTTTCGGATCGGGGAGAAAAGAACTCCATGCTCAATCTTCAAAGCGAACAAGTGTTGATTAATTTTGAATTTCATGCTGGAAAAAATAACGCCAAGACCTATTTAGCTCGATACGCAGCAAAGCGGAACCCAAAGAATTTTGACGACGTCCGCCCAGCAGAGCATACTTTTTACGAGCGATCCGGAGATGCGTGGACTCCTGTCAGCCAAAGAGCGGAGGAAATCGTCGGGATGAAAAAGGAGCATTTCAAGCAGACGGTAATTATTCCGCAAGGTAAATTCAAGGAATTCATCGACCTCACTCCCGGTCCAAGAGCGGATATGATGAAAGAGCTTTTTGGACTGGAGCGATTTGATCTTTCACCCAAAACAGGCTCACTTCTGAAAGCAGTAAGAGAAGAGAAAATCCGTCAGGAAACACAGCTTCAGGGATTGCTACTATTCAGCAAAGAAAGCCTGAATGAAATGCAGGATCAGTTCGCAAAACTGAAATTGGAATCAGACGAAGCTGACGCAAAATTTAAACTTGCGGATCTGGAGCTTAGGCAAAAAGAAGCTGTTCGGGCGAAGCACCAACAATTGCTACAATTCAGATCCACCCAAAATGAACTGAATGAAAAGCGACCGGAGATCGAAGCCAAACGACTTCTTCACCGGGAATTCATTACTGCGAAAACCTATTTGAAGCCAGTCTGGGATCAACTCACGGAAGCGACCAAGGACCTAGAAAAGTTTACAACCAGTGTCATCAACTGTGAGAGATTTAGAGAACGCTTTACGGAAGAAGTTTCCGAATTGGAGAAAGAGGAAGTGGACTTGAAAAAGAAAAATCAGGAACGACCACTTCGGGAAGGAAAGATCAGAGATCTCAAAAAGGTTATCGAAATTCAGAGTTTGCTGCAAAATCTAGATGTAGCCAATCGAAAATTAGAAACGCTCAAGCCTGAAATCGACTCAAAAAAATCATCTCAAAAAGCGCTACAAATCCGAATCAAGCAACTAGAGGAAGAAGCAGAAAAAATCCAAACTCCTGACAGTTCGCATCTTGCAGAATTGAAAACAGCTGAGCGGGATTGGCAACTTTGGGAAGAGGAACTGGAGAAAAAAAATTCGGAATCTGACCAAATAAGAACTTTTGGTTTGGAAGTTAAGAATCAATTGGATCAGATTATTTGGACTATTCCGAAAGAGGAAAAAACCATCGAAAACTGGCTTTCAAGCCAAAAGAATTTGATCCAAAAGCTGGAATCTGAACGGGATAAACTGATCCAAAAGCAGGGACTTTCGGCCCATGTTCACTTACTGCACGATGGAGAAGCCTGTCCGCTTTGCGGTTCACAGGATCATCCTGGCCCACTTGAAGCAGAATCGGATGAACTGGATTTGTCTGCCAAAACATTTGAAATAGGAAAGGCAAAATCTGACTTGGATCGAATTCTGGCACTTTCTCAAAAGCAATCGGAACTGAATATTCACTTAGAAAATCACCGAACAAATGCCTCAGCCAAAATTTCTGAAATCGAGATTTTAAGTCTCAGTTTATCGGAACTCAAATCAAAGGCATCTAGTTCCGGCCTTAATTCCAGGCATTCTATTTCGGATCATATTCGATCCATCACTCAGGCAAGTGAGGATCATGAAAAACTCCGGCTAACCATAAAAACCCTTCGGAAAAACTGGGATGAGCAGCGGGATGAAGTAGAAAAAATTGAAGAGAACTACAATCAGGCAAAGCTGAAAGCAGGTTCCCTCGATTCTTCTATTGCAACCAAAAGAGAGGAAATCAAAGACCCGACTTTTTGCCAGAAATTTATTGTCCAGGAACCAGAAAGTATCCGGCTAGTAATTCAAAACGTCGAAAAAGACATTGAGGAAGCCTACCAACTCTTGGAAGGAAAGCAAAAACACCTGAGGGAAAAACGCGCCGAACAGGCTAAGAATCTTGCTGATTTGGAGAATTTTTCAAAACAGAAGCAGGATACCAAGACAAAATTAGAAAAGGCTCAGATTGAGTTTGAAGGGCTGAAAGTTGAGTATCAATTTGAGGACGAGCAGGCTTTGGTGAGGCTGTTTGAGAATTCGCTCGATGCAGAAAAAGTGATGAAAGAAATCACCCAATTCGATCAGAATCGGGCGATTGCAACCAGTCGAATCCAGGAACTGGAAGCTGAAAATGGCGTCAGTGAATTTCTGGAGGAAGCTTTTTTGCAGCTTTCGGAGCAATTCCAGCTTTTAAAATCTTCGGCTGAAAACCTACAAAATCAATCCCTGCTTCTTGGTCAAGATATCAAGGAAGCCTTATTCAAACTAGAAGAGAAGAATGTGTTGGAGAAAACGTATGGCCTTCTTCAAAATCGCGAAAGCTATCTCAGAGAGCTCGACTACATGTTTCGAGGAAGTGGTTTTGTTAAATACGTGAGTTCGATCTACCTCAAGGAACTGTGCAACACCGCTAATATCCGATTCATGAAACTGAGCAAAAACAGTCTAAGTCTGGAAATTGACGACGATAATACGTTTTGGGTAATCGACTATCTAAACGGTGGAAAAAGGCGATTGCTTAAGACACTTTCTGGTGGTCAGACTTTCCAGGCTTCTCTATGCCTTGCCTTGGCTTTGGCAGAAAAAGTAAAAGCTCTGAATCAGGCTGATCAAAGTTTCTTCTTCCTGGATGAAGGTTTTGGAGCTTTGGATCGGAATGCACTTCGAGTTGTCTTTGAGACGCTGAAATCTCTCCGTCACGAAAATCGTATTGTCGGGATTATCAGTCATGTGGAAGAGCTTCAACAGGAAATTGGCGTCTATGCTCAAATAGAACTCGATCCGGAAAAAGGCTCCCAAGTCAAGTATTCGTTTTGATTAATTGACAATAGATCAGGCCAATCCTACATATCGCACCTTATTGAGTAATTTTACTCAGTACATTGAGTAAAATCCTAAAAAACTATCTTATAGTATGATTTTCAGATAGTTGCAAGATCATAAATAAGCAAAAAAGATAGCTTTTACGGCTATCTTTTAAGAATACAGGCTCAAAACATCCAGCTGCAAGAACTCCTCCCAGGGTATTCCACCCGTACCGATTACGAATGTTTTTTCAGGATGATAATTCTTTACAAACGCATTCATCCCCGATAAGGCCCTTACTTTCGAAGTCTTGACTTCAAGTGCTATGATTCGCTTTTTGTATTCAACCACAAAATCCACCGCATCATTGCCTTCTCTCCAGTAATAAATGCTAAGCTTTCTATCTTTGAAGGCCTGATTGACAAGGTGTGCACCTACTGCGGATTCTACCCAGCGTCCCCAAGCTTTATGATCTGCCTGAAGTGTCTCCATCGTTTCATTGGAAAGACCCGACATGATTGCTGTATTATGCACCATGAACTTGGGACTTGAAGATCTCTTCCGAACAAGATTAGGACTGTATTTTTCCAATCCGCTCAGCAATCCCGCCTCATTTAGCAACTCAAGATAATTCGCTAGCGTAGTGGTATTTCCTGCATCGGCAAGCTGTCCCATTACTTTGGTATAGCTAAGAACCTGACCCGAGTAAAGGGAACCAATCTCGAATAGCCGCTTCATGAGTGCAGGCTTATCGACCCGTGTCAGCATGAGAATATCCTTCGAAATGCTCGTTTCAAGCATTGCATCCCGAATGTAACTTTTCCACCTGTCCTCATCATCTTTCAACGTAACAGCACCGGGATAACCTCCAAACCAGATAAATTCTTCCGGAGTGAGACCGAAAGCATCTTTCATTTCCTTGTAAGACCAATGTCCGAGATACATCGCATCGAATCTTCCTGCCAGCGATTCTGTCAAACCCTGCTGCAGCATCAAGCGGGAAGACCCGAGCAAAACCACACGGAGATCACGATCCTCCATGGTATCGCGGTCCCATTCCGCTTTGATCTGCTCGCTCCAATTGTCGATTTTCTGAACTTCATCGATGACCAAGAGGTAAGGCAAATCCGGTGAAAGTTGCTGCTTGACTCTCGCCATCTCCCATTGCTGTGCGATCCAAACCCGATCTGTGGCAGGGACTGCATCTGCAGCCACGAGGGTGTGTGGATAATTCAACTCGTTTAGGATTTGCCTCACCATCGTGGTCTTCGCTACTTGCCTTGGGCCATAGATCACTTGAATAAACCTGCGTGGTTCATTCTGAAGGCGAGTTTGGATCTGGTTTTTTTCTACTCTTTGGTAAGCCATTTTTATTTTACTCATTACATTGAGTAAATTCCAAATAAACACCCTAATTTATTTATTATCAATTACTTACAAAAGTATTTTTTATTAATAATTTGGAGAAAATCAAGCTGTTTAAGCTAAAAAATAAAATGGATTTCCAGATTTTAGGCAAAAAAAATTCCCCGACTAATGCCGGGGAATTTTCATTTTAATAAACCCTCTTATAATATATTTTCATTCACCCAATCAATCTCTTCCTTGCGGATGGTATGCTCGGGATCGCTGAAGATTAGTTGCTTCACGTTGGCACCCATCTTTTCCATTAATTCTGCTGACACCTTAATTCTGGAAAGCGGTACATGAAAATCTCTTTCACTGCTCCCGATGAAAACCTGAGTTCCTTCAAAATCTCCGCTGTATTTTTCAGGCTGAAGATTTTCTCCTATCAATCCACCGGTAAACGCAATGACTCCTCCAAGCTTTTGAGCATGTCTAGAAGCAAACTCCAAACTCAAACAAGCGCCTTGAGAAAACCCGATCAGGATTATATTTTCAGGTGAGATTCCCGCTTCGCTGATCTTATCCCAAGCTGCTTTGATGGTCTTTAAAGAATTTTCTAGCGCAACTTTATTCTGAGCATCCGGAGCCATGAAGCTGAATGGATACCATGAATTACCGGCTGCCTGTGGTGCCAAAAGAGCGTATCCTTCCAAATTTAGATGAGATTGAAGAGAAAGAATGCTCTCTGCAGAAGCTCCTCTTCCGTGTATCAGGATAGCTGCCTTTTTTGCTTTTTCCAATGACAAACCAGCTTGTTTCAACTCAGGCATAGGCTTCAGTGTTTAGTGTGACCGGAGTAAGATTTGCTTCAATTTTAGCTCGGCTTGGTTCCGCCCAATCAGGTAACTTGATCAACTCCCCTAAATGTGCTTCATCTTCGTCGATTGCAAACCCCGGTTCATCTGTCGCCACCTCAAACAAAACTCCTCCCGGCTCCCGGAAATAGATCGACTTAAAATAATTTCTGTCTTTCACTTCAGTTACTTGATAGCCATTTTTCATCAGGATAGTTTGAACCTCTAGTTGGGTAGCTTCATTTGCCGTGCGGAATGCGATGTGATGAACCGTTCCTGCACTTTGCATTCCCCGATTCCCGGTCCTATCTATTACGATATCGACTATATCACCTGGTTTTCCTTCCGTACCATATCGGAATCTTCCATTTTCTTCACCGATGAATCTATAATCCATGTGATGGGTTAGCAGTTTTTCGGTTAGGTCTTTGGCCCGGAGGTTTAGCGTAGCTCCATAGAATCCCCTGATGGAATTTTCTGCAGGAATTTGTCCATAGGTCCAACCCGGGCGGGAGTCGTTGTCATTTGCGATCAACTCTATTCCCATCCCGTCATGTTCCTCAAATCTGACTAGCTTCTCACCAAATCGAGTCAAAATATCTGATACTGCTACTCCATATTTCTTCAATCTTTCGATCCAATAATTCAAGGAATCTGACGAAATGGAAAAAGCGGTATAAGTCAGTTCACCAGCACCTTTTGTGCCTTTCCGGGCTCCTGTAAATGGAAATGTTGTAAAAACTGTACCCGGGCGACCAAGCTCATCACCAAAATAGAAATGATAAACATCTGGCGAATCGAAGTTGATCGTCTTTTTCACCAATCTCAAACCAAGGATTCCTGAATAGAAATTGATGTTGCTTTGTGGATTTCCGGCTATCGCAGTTATGTGATGTATTCCGGTGATGAGAGGGTTCATATATTTTAATTTAAGAAAAAAAAAGCTGCCAATCGGCAGCTTTCAAATGTTTAGGCTGTTGCCTCAGCCAATTCTGAAACCGCTTGTTTCACCAGTTGAACGTTCAGGATCAATCTTACCTGATCGCTGACAACTACACTACCTGCTTCAGTTATTGCTGACCAAGTCAACCCAAATTCTTTTCTGCTGATTTTACCTTCGATTTCGAAGCCAGCCTTTGTTTGTCCGTAAGGATCACCTGCTACACCACCGAAGTCAAGATCAAGTTCGATTTTTTTTTTGGTTCCACGGATACTGATATCACCTACCAATTTGTAGTCTCCACCATGATTCTTTACAGTTCCTGCGAAAGTCAATTTTGGATGATTTGCAGCATCAAAGAAATCACCTGATTTCAAATGACCATCACGATCCGACTGATTGGTATCAATGCTGTCGATGTCTGCTGAGAAAGAAACTGCCGCTCCCTCAAAATCATCAGAAGTGCTTTGTGCAAAACCTTCAAACTTTCTGAAATAACCTGTTACTGTTGAGATGACCAAGTGCTTTACTTTGAAAGAAACTTCAGAGTGAGTTGGGTCGATAATCCATTTTGTGGTGTTCATAATTTTGTTGGTTTTAAGTGTATATATTTTAGATTGTATTTACATTATTTGTATAGACATGTATTTTGATAAAATTTTTTTAACCTCTCATTTTATCCAACAAGTCATTCAATCCATTAACTTCATCGAGACTTAAGTGGACGAAATTTTTGTTTCCATTTTCAACTTGTATTTGCAATACAGAGAGCAACTGAAGTCCTTTTTCAGTAATCATGACATCGACTTGTCTTCTGTCGTTCGGGCATTCATCCCGCTTGATCAATTCTTTTATTTTTAGCTTCTCGACAAGACGGCTTGCATTTGACATTTTGTTGAGCATTCGATCCTGAATAGAAGAAACGGTAGTCGGAACACCATTTTGACCTCTCAGGATTCTTAATACATTGTATTGTTCAGGTGAAATGTCATGAGGTTTGAAAAGACCATTTTGAGCTGTTACCAAGTAACTATGTGTGTAAAGAAGATTAACTACCAACTTGTTGTATGGATCTTTAAACTCCCTTTGTTGAATAGCATCTTCTATTTTCATAATCTTCTGCAATTGTATTTAGTGTATATACATACAAATGTAAGAAAAAGTTTCAAACTACCTGAAAAAAACTTTAAATATTTTTTAGCGAATTGACTTTCTTCGAATTGGAACTGAGATCCGCTGGAAATCAGATTTCCGCGAAGTAATAAAAAAAGGCTCCAGCGAGCCTTTTTCCTATCTTCTTTAATGAATTTGACTTTTAAGCCAATCCTCGATCAGGCGATTGACTTCATGCGGTTTTTCGATACAACTGCTATGTCCTGCTCCTGTGATCATGTGAAGCACCGAACCTGAAATCCCCATTTGAATGAATTTTGCCTTTTCAGGTTTGGTAGCTACGTCCTCGTCTCCCACGATAATCATGGTTGGACAGGAAATTTTGGCCAATTCATCTTCCACTCCTTTTCTATAGATCACTCCTTCCACCGATCCGGTTATAGATTTTTTGTTAGACCTCAGTTCTTTCTTCCATCTTCGGGTTTTTTGTCCATTCGCAGGATCATTGAGCCAGCTTGCAGCAAATATGATCGGCATCACCTGATTAGCGACAAAGGGCAAGATACCCACCCACTTCACGACTCCATTTAAAGTCTTGTATTTCGGGAGGTTTTCAACAGGCTCGGCATTAGAAGAAGTCTCCATCAAAATCAGACTTTTGATCAACTCAGGATGCCTGGCAGCCAATCTCATTCCTACAAAACCTCCCATAGAAAGGCCAGCAAAATGAACTGGTCCTAAACCAAGCACCTTAATCAATTCTGCTCCATCCTCGGCAACAGTCTCCATGTCAAAAGGTCCCTTTACCTCACTTTGACCTTGTCCACGGTGATCATAAGCAATTACCCGGTATTTGTCTTTCAGAAATGCTACTTGAGCCTCAAACATTTTATGACTTCAAAGTAATCCATGAGCAAAAACAATCGTCTCAGGTCCCTTTCCCTGATCCGTGTAAAAAAGCTTTACTCCGTTTGCGTCTATATAGGACATATTAAAAGTGGGTTTTTGATCAATTTATAAAACAATGACCGAAGTCCTAGAAAAAACTTCGGTCATCTGTTTTTGATTTCTAAACTTTATTCCCAGTCCAATCCCGGCTGAGTGATTTTGAAATTCTCTTTTACTTTTTGTTGATCAACTATCTCTTTTACATCCTGAAGAAGTTTCTTCGCATCATAAACGATTCCATCCTTCACGGTGTATTTCACCCCACCCACACGAATGGGCTGATTGTTTTCATCAATTCTGATGGCACCTGTACCATAAAGAACTTTCAGATTTTGAAGTGGATTCTCCTCCACGATTACAAAGTCAGCCAATTTCCCTACTTCAACAGATCCAATTTCTTTTTCCATACCCAATGCTTCAGCTCCATACATGGTGGCAGATCGGATGACTTCTATTGGATGAAAACCTGCTTCACGTAGCAATTCCAATTCTCTTATATACGCAAATCCATACAATTGATAAATAAATCCTGAATCAGATCCGGCTGTCACTCTTCCACCGCGGTTTTTATATTCGTTCACGAAGGTCATCCAAAGACGATAGTTTTCTTTCCATTGCACTTCTTCTTCCGTAGTCCAGTCAAACCAGTAGGACCCATGGGATTGACGGCTTGGAGCATAAAATCTCCAAAGAGAAGGCAAGGTATAGACATCATGCCACTCTGCTGTTCGCGCTCTCATCAAGTCTCTGTTTGCTTCGTAAATATTAAAAGTCGGATCCATCGTAAAATCCAGCTCCAGTAATTCGATCATCACGTTATTCCAGTGCTCCGAATAAGGGGGCGCCGCTTGCTTCCAAAGTTTCCCGGCCTCTCCGAATCTGTGTTGTTCGTTTTGATAATTGTAATCCAATCGGAAATCCTGAATCGTTCGATCCTGAAAAAGGGCTTCAGGCAAACCATACCAATGCTCCATCGATGTCAATCCTGCCCGAGCTGAATTAAGAACATTCCATCTTGCCACATCTAGTTGCTGATGGTGCATGGCGGAGCCTTTTCCAAGGCGTTTGTTTTCTTCCATCGCGGCTTGCAACACCTCTGGTTTTCCTCCGAAGAATTTGATTCCGTCGGCACCCTTCTTTACGTTCTCATTTACCCAGGCTTTTGCCTGAGCGTCAGTCGTGATCGGATTATCTGATCCTTGGCCGAAAGCTGTATAAGCAAGGATTCTTGGGGCTGTGATTTCATTGGCTGCAGATTTTTTCTTTTGGTCCAGCACCCAGTCTAAACCATTTCCTGTCGATGGATCTCTAATGGTGGTGATGCCGTGCGCCATCCAAAGTTTGAATACATATTCCGCAGGTGTACCCTGTCCCGTTCCGCCAATATGACTATGCATATCGACAAAACCAGGAAGCAAATAATGTCCTTCTAACTCATAGACTTTGTCATTTGGGCCGGCTTTGGGTCTTCGGTCTTCGTTGATCGGAAGTCCAGGATAGCCCACGACCTGAATTTGAGAGATTCTATTTTTCACAACAACAATATCGACCGGTCCAACTGGTGGGGCGCCTGTCCCGTCAAGTAAAATCACACCGCGCAAAATCAATCTATCGTAGGGACCTTCTCCTTCATCCCTAGCAGGAGCTGGCATGATCTGAGCGAGTAGGCTGAGGGCAATTGAAAAACTCAACAAGAATGTGAGTAGTGTTTTCTTTTTCATTTGAATTGGTGGCTTTGATAAGATCAATAAGTTAGGAGAAAAACATGCAAGAACAAACCTGCTTTATTTAAGCTTAAAGAAACAAAAAAGCCCATCAGGAATACCTGACGGGCTTAATTATTAAGATTGGTGGATTTTATAAATCTTTAAATTTCTCCATTATTTCTTCTGAAATCCCAGTAAAGGAATATCCTCCGTCATGGAAAAGGTTTTGCATGGTCACAAGACGGGTATAATCGGAGAACATGGTTACGATATATTCTGCACAGGCTTCCGCAGAAGCATTCCCTAGTGGAGATAGAGAATCTGCAAAATTGTAGAAAGAATCAAATCCACCGATTCCCGTTCCTGCAGTGGTTTTGGTTGGAGATTGAGAAATTGTATTTACCCTCACTTTCTTCAGCTTACCGAATCTATATCCATAGCCTCTTGCGATGCTTTCCAGCAAAGCTTTGGCATCTGCCATATCAGTGTAAAAAGGAAAAACCCGCTGAGCTGCGATGTAGGAAAGTCCGATGATGGATCCCCATTCATTCATCACATCTTGTTTCTCTGCTACCTGCATCATTTTGTGAAATGAGATTGCAGAGACATCATAAGATTTCATTGCCCACTCATAATTAAGATCTCCATAAGATCGTCCTTTTCTGATATTTGGAGACATTCCGATGGAATGCAATAAGAAATCAAAATTGCCTCCGAGATACTCTTTTGCTTCTGTGTAAAGCTTGTTTATATCTTCCAGACTAGTAGCATCAGCAGGAATTACAATGGTATTACATTCTTGAGCGAGTTCATTGATAGCTCCCATTCTCATGGCGATTGGGGCATTTGTAAGGACGAATTTCGCTCCTTGCTCTTTGGCTTTTAGGGCGGTTTTCCAGGCGATGGAGTTCTCATCCAGTGCACCTGTGATGATGCCCACTTTTCCTTTCAGCAAATTATCTGGCATATAGCAATTGGGTTGTTTCAAAATTGATGGGTAAAAATAGGGAAAATTTATGATTTCAGGCCTCGCTTAGTTACATGTCGGGGTATTACCTGCGAAGAAGCTCTTTGGCACTTTCCAAAGCTGAAGCCGAAGGGGTGGCTCCTGCAATCATTTTTGCCAGTTCTTGAATCCTTTCTTCTTCCTCCAGCAATTTGATTTTGCTGACAGTTTTGGCTGAGGAATTATCCTTGTAAACAAAGTAATGCAAATCTCCCTGACCGGCTACCTGAGGCAAATGCGTAATGCAAATCACTTGGTGGTTATGCGAAATCTCTTTCATCATTCTCACCATTTGAAGGGCAACTTCGCCGGAAATCCCAGAATCGATCTCATCAAAAATTAAGGTTGGCAAGGCCATTTTATCCGCCATCAAGTATTTGATTGCAAAAAGCAATCTGGAGAATTCACCTCCTGAAGCTACTTTTTTAAGTGGCTGAGGAGAGGATCCTTTATTTGCAGAAAATAGTAATTCGATTTCATCCATTCCGCCGGGTGTGGGTTCTGTGGACTTATGTTCCACTTGGAGTTTGGCGTTTTCCATTCCTAGCCCAGAAAGTAACTTTTCCAGAGATTGTTGAAAGTTAGGAAAACAGGCCACTCGTATTTTTCGCAGTCTATGGCCTGACTCTGACACTTGCTTTTCCGCTTCTTCCAAGGTGGATTTCGCTTTCACCAATGTTTCATCCAAGTTTTGAAACTGAAATACTTTATCAGCTAATTCTGCCTCCAACGCTATCAATTCTTCGACAGAATTTAATCCATGTTTTTTTTGAAGTTGATAAATTTTGCTTAGCCGCTCCCGAATTGTTTCCAACTTTTCAAAATCGACTTCTATGCCGCTTTCCTCGTCAGCCAGGGTATCTGCCAGATCTTTGACCTCAATTAATGAACTTTGGAATCGCTCTCGCAAAGCTTGAAATTTATGGGCTAATCTCTCAAGAGACTGCATTCCATTTTGAATTTGTCCCATCCCCTGTATCACACCGAATTGCTCATCCTGAAAAAGATTCAACATTTCGTTGATTTTCAATTTGATTTCCTCTGCGTTTTCGAGGACCTCCTGAGTGGATTCAAGTTCACTTTGCTCTCCGGCTTGGAGACTCAGCGCGCTTAATTCATCGAGTTGAAACTGGTTGAAATCAGCTTCTTTTTGTAATTCGTGAGCTTTTTGCTTGATTTCAAGGTAGGCTTTCTGGTATTTTTTGAACGCTCTGTAGTCTGTTCGATATTGCTTTAGTTCTTCCTGATTTTTAGCAAAAGCATCAATAAGGCTAAGCTGATAACTCCCCTCCCCCAGCTGCAAGGTGTCGTGCTGAGAATGGACGTCCATCAGGTAAGTCCCCAATGTTTTCAAGGTGTCCAAAAGTACTGGCGTATCATTTACAAATGAGCGGGATTTTCCTCCTGGACTGATTTCTCTTCGGATGATGCAGGTGGGATCAAAATCCAGTACTTCACTTTCAAAGAAATCACTCAACCCATATTCACCAATCTCAAAGACTCCTTCAATGACGCATTTTTTGTCTTCGTGGAGCAAGACTTTGGTATCTGCACGATTGCCAAGCAACATTCCTACCGCTCCAAGCATAATGGATTTACCAGCACCGGTCTCACCTGTAATCATGCTTAGCCCTTTACTTGGCTGCATATGGAGTTGATCAATCAGAGCATAATTTGAAATGCTGAGGGACTTAAGCATGTATTTGTATTAGATGCGGAACAAATCTAAAAATTAGCGGCTAGCTTTTTAGGAGCTCGTTGTACTTTCTGGAATTATTTGGATCCACTTCCAATAATAATTTTACTGCTTCGGTGCGGATCTCTAGGGAAGCGTTCATCAAAATCTTAGAAATTTCATCACTTTTTGAATCCATGAAGGAAATAGTGAAAATCCCGTTTGGCTGAGTTTTATTCGCTTCCGAAACCAATCTTATTGCCTCCAGCATATTTTGGTACGCATCTTCAGGATCTGATTGAAGAATATCCAATCCTTGCCTGTGGTACAAATAATACGCTTCCCGAATAGTGGAAAAAACAGAAGACGTATAAATGTCATTGATGAACCAATAGCGATTTCGTCTGTCAGAAGTACTTGCTACCCAACCCGGACGACCAGATTGCTGGGCGTTGTTTACAATATCGTTAGCAACCTCAAAAAAGTCATCACCACCTTTAATGGCAAAAGTATCATAGTCCAAACCCAATGCAATGTGGGCATAGAATGCTAAAAGTGAACTTATGTTATTCAAATAAGTAAAGCGGTTGAACTCCAAAGGGTAAGACTCGATGTACTCAAAATTCCAATTTCGATCAACAAAATTGAAAATTAACGACTCATAATTGGTCCCGTAAATTGGGCGCACAGTCTGGATCTGAACGGTTGCTTCGTAATATCCGACTTGGGGAACGTCATTAATGGTAATCAGTAAGTTTCCTTTAATCCTTTCCTCCGAACGAAACTCATCAGTAGTCCAGGACCGACCATTGAGAAATTGCTCAAAGTTGGTTTTCATCTGATTGAATATATCAGTATTCTGGATCCTAGCCCTGTCGCTGTTGATGATCACCGTAAAATCAAGTTCTTGAGCAAAACCAGCCTGACTAAGGACGATAAACAGAAATATAAATAGCCATTTCTTCATAGCGCTAAAAATAGGGATTTATCCAAGCTCAAACCGATACCGGTACTAATTTGATTTGATCAAGGATCAAGTTCGCAATCTGATTTTTCGGAGAAATTTCAGACTGAACAGTCGGACCCGAGCGATGAAAAATCTGAACCTTGTTTGTATCCAGCTGAAATCCCGCTCCTGCTTCTTTCATAGAATTGAGTACGATAAGATCAAAATTCTTCTTCATCAGCTTTGATAGAGCATTTTCCGTTTCATTTTGAGTCTCTAACGCAAATCCCACGTGAACCTGGTTTAGCTTTTTACCCAAACCCAAAGAATAGGCGATGTCCACATTTTTGATCAAATGAAGTGACAATTCAGTATCTCTCTTTTTGATTTTTTCTGCAGCTACTTCTGCCGGAGCATAATCGGCCACAGCTGCTGCAAAAACACAAATATCCATTTTGGAATGTAAAGCCTTTGCAGCTTCAAACATTTCCTTAGCTGATCTAACATCCTTCCAATGAAAAGTCTCTTTATTAACTTTCAAGTAAATCGGACCTGAAATGACAAAGACTTCTGCACCTCTTGCCAGAAATGCCTCAGCCAGCGCAAAGCCCATTTTACCGCTTGAATGATTGCTGATAAACCGAACTGGATCAAGCGCTTCCTGAGTTGGCCCCATCGTAATCAGTACTTTCTTTTTTTTAAAATCCTGAGTTTTTGAGAAAAAATTTTCGACTTTTTCGAGGATATGTTCGGGCTCCATCATTCGGCCTTGACCGGAAAGTCCGCTTGCTAATTCTCCAATCTCAGCATCTAAAACAAGGTTGCCAAAAGAAAGCAATCGCTTTAGATTTTCTTTGACAGAAGGATGCTGATACATGTCAAGATCCATCGCTGGAGCAATCATCACAGGGCATCTTGCAGAGAGGTAGGTAGCGGAAAGGAGATTATCGCAAATTCCATTTGCAAACTTGCCCAGAGTGTTTGCGCTAATTGGGACCACTAAAAATAAATCTGCCCAAAGGCCTAATTCGACATGATTATTCCAAACACCGGTTTCATCCTTTTGGAATTTACTTAAAACAGGCCGATTCGATAAAGTCGCTAAGGTGAGCGAGGTAATAAAATCAAAAGCAGAAGCGCTCATAATGATTTGCACTTCTGCTCCTGCTTTTACTAATAATCGGGTAAGGAAAGCACTCTTGTAGGCGGCAATGCTGCCAGTAACTCCAAGTATAATCTTTTTACCCTTGAGACTCATGGATTATTCCTCGGTCTCTTTTGCTGGATATCTATGGTAAACTTTTCCATCCATAAACTCCTCAAGGCCAAGAGTAGAAGGCTTAGGCATTCTCTCGTAGAATTTTGAAATCTCAATCTGCTCCTTGTTTTCAAATACTTCTTCAAGATTGTCCACAGTAGATGCGAATTCTGAAAGCTTATTATTCAATTCTTCTTTCAAAGTAGTTGAAATCTGCTTTGCACGCTGACCTGCCACATGCAGAGACTCATAGATATTACCAGTCTTATCTGCGATTTTGTCCAGGTCACGAGTGATGATAGAGGGATTAGTAGCCATATTCGAATTAGATTATGTTTCTATTTATTGATTAATTATCCACCGGTTTGGCGGAAATAATGGTATCGTTTTGAGCAGCCACACGTTCTGCAATTTCTTTCTTCAGTTTTTCGTGCGCTACAAGTTGTTCTCTTGTTTCTATTTCGTAGTCTTTTACTTTTCCGGTAAATCCACTTGCAGGATACCGTTGATAGAAATTACTTGCAAATTTAAGTGCGTCGTTTAAACGCTCTTCCTTCTTGGCATAAGCGCTGTTTTTGGCATATCCAGTCCCAACTTCTACCAACTTAAACGCCAATTCCTCATTGTATTGGCTTTCAGGATAGTCCTTTGTGAAATTCTGAAAGTTGATAATACAAGCCCTATAAAAATCTCCGGGATAAAGACCATCTTTTAATCTGTAATACATCGAAGATTCTTGATACGCCTTTTCTTCAAATCTTTTCTGTAAATCAGTAAGCATTCCCATGGCTCTTTCGTAGCTGGCAGATCCAGGGAAAACAGTCACAAATTGCTGAATCGCACTCACCGCTTCTTGACTACTTTGCTGGTCAAGATTAAAATCAGGAGCGTCCAAATACAACGAATAAGCATTCATAAAAAGAGCTTCCTCAGCCAACGGACTTCTATTGTAGGTCCTGTAGAAAGTACTGAAGTACCCTGCTGCTTCTATGTAACGCTTGGTCTTGAAATGGCAGTTGGCATAGTTATAATCAGCCAATTCTGCTTTTTCACTTCCGCGAATCACGGGAAGAACTTTATCATAAAGGATGATCGCTTTATTATACTCTCCAGACTGGTAGTAGCTATTTGCCCCAGCGTAGAGTTCTTCCCAATTGGTGCTTTTCTCCAATTTATTGAAGGGACCACAGGAGCCCAAAATCAAGGTTATCAGAAGAATAAGAATGAATTGTACGCGCATGTTCATTTTCAAGACCGCAAATATACGGGATAATTATTCGGATTCAAATGGAATGAGTAAGGTCTTAGTAGGCTTACTTCTTGATTTGGAGCTTCTTGGTCACAATGTTTTTATTGTCCAAGAAAAGCGTGTAGAAATAAATTCCTTCTTTGAAATCAGAAACATTGATCGAAAGAGAGTTTCTTCCGGGATCAAGTTCATATTCGGCTATCGGGTTCCCGATAAAGCTATTGATCGTTATTTTGGCTTTTACTTTAGGGTTCTTGAATTGATAATCCAACTGTGCTACTCTGCCGCTTGGATTAGGATAAACGTCACTCAACTTAATTTCCTTATAGTCAAACTCATCGATTTTTTTATCAGGATTGGAAACACTGTACCTGGCTTCGACAATAAATGTTTCTCTAATGTTTTCAACATTTACGAAAAACAAATCAAAACTGCCCATTGTCTCTACTATTCCCATTTCAAACTCCAAATACAAGTCAGTTACAATTTCTCCCGGATCGAGAGAAAGTTTGATTTTGGCAAGCTCTCTCTTTGGATCAAAGCACTGTTCGCCGATGCAGATTTTTACTTTTTGAGAAGAACCTACATTTCCCCTGAAATTTTTGAGCAAATAGGTTTTGGATTGACCGCTTTCGTTTTGAAGGATGATCGATTTCCGTTGAGAAGAACCTAAATTTCCTGAAAATTGAAGTTCTTCACTAAGTACACGGATTTGCTGAGCTTCCGAAATAGTCGGGAGAAACAGCCAAAGCCACGTAAAAAATAGGAATAACCGTTTCATGTAAAATTTTGATCAATAAGCGCGATTCAGTTGATTAAACTGTCTTGAATATACGTACAAAAGTATGTCATTGGATATCCGGAAATAGAAAAATGCGGTTAATTGTTGTTAACCTTTTTAAAATTTTTTCCCATCCTACTCGTTAGCCACCAGAAATGAATTTGAGTACAGGTTTCAAAACGTTTTTTTGCAATGGCAAACCACTTTTTTTGAGTTCTTTTTGAATTTCTTCGTCCGTAGGAGGAGAAATTTTTGCATCAGGCACATCAAAAAGATTTTTTGCTTCAGGATCAATTTCTTCAGGTCTTCTCCATGCATTGATGGTTTCCATTCCCGGTTTTTCTTCGATCCTCCATCTAAATCCTTCTAATCTTGAATTCTCTTCTGTCAGTTTTTGCAGCGGGGTAAACTTTCCATCTGGCTTGATTCCGTACGTAACCCTACGGATCGCACCTTCTACGAAAACAAGTTTGATATTGGCACTGAGAGTTCTATTTACCCCTTGAGTCAATGTATCGCCCTCCAAAGCAAAATAAAGGGATTCACCGTTTCCGTCAATATTCAAATGACTGATCTGCCCTTCTCTAAAATAAGCCATCATTGTTCTTCCTTTCATTTGATTGAAATTTAGAATCGTGTCTTGGGTAATGGCAAAAGCTTTATCCTTCATAAATACTCGATCAAGCTCCTGATTTGCAAGAAAGAAAACCATACTGTCTGCGGAAATCTGACTGGTATGATTCCACATCACAGGATCCTGGAACAATCGAATCGATGAATCAGAATAGTTGTAAACCAAGGAATCTGCTACAGCAAAAAGGTCAGTTTTTACCAGATTAATTGATCGGAAAGCAAGTAGATACTTTGCTGAATCTCCTTCACTTTCCTGAGAAATCAGCGAGTCTGCCGTCACAAAAAGTGTATCCTTTTCAAAATATTTTCGAACCAGGGCATTCCCGTGAACTAGACTATACTTTCGCTCTTCCCAATATTGACCTACGTCTCCGTAGACCTCAATTTCCCTTTCTTTATTGTAAACACTTACATTTTCCTTGCCTTCATAATAGGCCTTCTGTTCGTCGTAAAAAAGCTGATCAGCTTTCACCCTACTGGTTTCAGATTCGACTATTCCTTCAAAAAATTGAAATTGCTTTTGCTGTGTGTCGTAAAAACTCCCCTTCTGTGCATCCAGCGTATTTCCTTCTTTGGAAATCAAATTAGTAAGCCCTTTTGTTTCTGCAGTTTTTGGCACCGTGAGATAGACTAGATAATCGGTCTTCATCGTGTAATCCGGATTGACCAATACTACTTCATCCTGGAAAGTAATTCGCTCCAAATTGACTTCGTATGTCCCCCTTTTACTTGTCAGGACATTGACAGAATCGACAACTTTCCCATCGTTGATGTAATAAGCAATGTTTGAAGCACGATCGTAATCTAAATTATCAGTGTATAAGGTGGTTTTCTGATTTGTGAAAACTACGTTAGTTCTCAGCTTGGCAATTTTCGTGTTGCCATCGTATTCGGCATAGGCACTCCTGGTCTGAATCGGGTCTTCCTGATCCACTATTCTAACATTTCCAAACAGTCTTGCCTCGTTGGTCTCTCTGAAAAAATGTGCAGAATCACAGTAAATAAGTGAGTTTTGGTGCTTCATCTGCACTCCTCCCAAAAGCCGTTCAAAACCTGCCGCTCCTTCAAGCAAATCAGCCGATATGATCTCCAAAGTGGAAGACCCTTGTCCATTAGCCGTAAAGGTGAGAGCGGAAAGACAAAGGAAAAAAATCAGAAAAACGGAAAGGCTTGATCTCATGACGGGACGAATGTGGGCAAAATTAGCAGAAAATGATATTTTTGATCAATGATCGAAGCTTTTATCCGACATATTCGGAGCAATTCAATTTTAGATTCAAAGAAAACATACCTTTTAGCTTGCAGCGGAGGTCTGGATAGCATTTGTCTTGGCACCTTGCTAAATGAGGCCAAAATCCCATTTGAAGTGGCCCATGTCAACTTTTTTTTACGAGGTGAAGAAAGTGAAAAGGATGAAATCTTCGTACGAAACTGGGCAAATTCACTCAAGAAACCAATCCACATCTTTCAACCTGACACATGTTCATTTGCAAGTGAAAATCGACTTTCCGTTCAAATGGCAGCACGCGAAATACGATATGATTGGTTTGAAAAACTGAGAGCTGAGCGAAACCTTGAAGGAATTATTTTGGCACATCAGGAAGATGATCAGATGGAAACTTTATTCCTGAATCTCCTTCGAGGCACAGGTATCGAAGGCATATACGGGATGGCGGAGCGTCGTGGTTGGCTGATCAGACCTTTACTTGCATTTTCAAGAGCTGAAATCCTCGATTATGCTATCCAAATTGGATTGAAATGGAGAGAAGACAGTTCCAATGCAAAGACCGATTACAAACGAAATAAACTTCGAATTCAAGCATTGCCTGCACTTTATGAAGTAGAAGAGGATGCAAAGGCAAATCTTCAAACCAGTTTTGCGAGGCTAAAAGACACCGGAAAGGCATTTACAACCTTATTCGAAATCTGGAAAAAAGATCATATCAAATTCGAAGACGATTTGCAAATCCTACAGACTTCGGAAGTTGCAACCCTTCCTGGAGCTGCTTCCCTTCTTTATTTTTGGTTACGCCCTTTTGGCTTCAATTCCAGCCAAAGTTCTGATATTTTAGGATCTTCCATTTACGGAGAAAGTGGTGCCATCTTCGAATCCTCCTCTCATCTTTTAAATCATAACCGAGATTCGTTAATTCTCGCGCCCAAAACTGAACCATTTGAAGCAATAAAGATTAATCCAAAAGACTTTGAAATTTCATTGCCCGAAGGGATGTATGACTTGGTTAAACTGGAAGGACATATCGATCTCGACAAAAATCCTCAAAATGCCATGCTGGACCTGGAGCGGCTGGATTTTCCCCTGAAAATAAGGACTTGGGAAGAGGGTGACCGATTTATTCCTCTAGGAATGAAAAACAGCAAAAAAATCAGTGACTTTTTGATAGATTTGAAAATACCACTGGTGAAGAAAAAAAGAATGAAAGTGTTGGTTTCCGAGGGGGAAATTGCCTGGGTGATAGGATTAAGAGTGGCAGATTGGGCTAAGTGCACTGCGGAAACAAGGAGGATTTTATATCTAAAAAAGAGATAATTCATGCGCAATCCATTTTCAAAAACTTACAATTCTGAGGAACTCGACATGTTTGATTTTCTGGGTGTAATCAATTTTTTTGAGCGGCTGAATTACAAAGAGATGTCTCGATTTATCCCGGCCATGCATCATCGCAAATACCTCCGGGATGAGGTAGTATTCTTCAGCAAAGATCCGAGCCAGGCATTATATCTGGTGAAAAGAGGTCAAATCTGCCTCACAATTGATATCAAAGAAAATTTTGAATCGATTTTGGATATAGAGAAAGGGGATGCTTTCGGCGAAAACTCACTTCTGGAAAATGCCAAAAGAACGTATACTGCCATGATTGTTTCTGAAGAAGCGGACTTGATCGTGATTCCTCACTTCGCGATTCAGGAGATTTTCGACAGCAATCCAAAAATTAAAGCAAAAATGATGACCTCCCTTGCTGAATACTACAATCAGAACAATCAGAAACTTTTCCGATCGTATCGAGAGTCTTTCGGTTTCTTCAGCCTCCGTCAAATGTTTGAATAAAACACTCCTAAGCAGATTTCTTTCTTTTATCAAAAACCCCAGCCATCAAGCAAAGTATTCAGTGGCTGATTTCAATTGCTACGCTTTGTTTAATAACTTAGCAACGCTTTTTGAAAGCAACAATTCATACAAAAATCCATATAGAATCATGAGCAAAGTAACCGTAGTAGGGGCAGGTAACGTAGGTGCTACCTGTGCCGATGTTTTAGCTTATCGCGAAATCGCAGAAGAAATTGTTTTGATCGATATCAAAGAAGGTTTTGCCGAAGGCAAAGCATTGGATATCTGGCAAAAAGCACCTATCAACCAGTATGACAGCAGAACTGTGGGTACGACAGGCGATTACAGCAAAACAGCTAATTCTGACGTGGTTGTAATCACTTCAGGTCTTCCCCGTAAGCCGGGCATGACTCGTGATGATCTAATCGTAACCAATGCAGGTATCGTGAAGATGGTGACTGAAAACGTGGTTAAATACTCTCCAAACGCAATTATAATTGTGGTTTCCAATCCTTTGGATGTCATGACTTATCAGGCACACCTTACTTCGAAACTTCCAAGAAATAAAGTAATTGGCATGGCAGGCATTCTGGATACTGCCCGATACAGAGCTTTTCTTGCGGAAGAATTAAACATCTCGGGAAAAGAAATTCAAGCAATATTAATGGGCGGACATGGTGATACGATGGTCCCACTACCTCGGTACACCACTGTGGCGGGTATTCCCGTGACTGAATTGATTGCTAAAGATAAACTGGATGCTATCATCGAAAGAACAAAGTTTGGTGGCGGTGAACTTGTGAAACTTATGGGAACCTCAGCATGGTATGCTCCGGGAGCCGCAGCAGCTCAGATGGTTGAGGCTATTCTTAAGAATCAAAGAAGAGTATTCCCTGTGTGCATCAAACTGGAAGGCGAGTACGGAATTGACGATTGCTACCTGGGTGTACCAGTTATTTTGGGTAAAAACGGTGTGGAAAAAGTGATCGAACTTGACCTAAACACTGAAGAAAAAGCCCTTCTTGAAACTTCTAGAGGACATGTGAAAGAAGTAATGAGCGTATTGGACAAGCTTTCTGCTTAATCTCATCTCTCTCCTTTTCAGACCTAAGATTCTCAGAATTTTTTTGAGTTTCTTAGGTCTTATTTTTGTATACTAACCCACGAATCATCTTTGGATCTGTGAAAATCTGGAAAAGCCTGCTCATTTTATTGACTTCCCTTCTGCTGATTGGTGCAGGAATCTGGGTCTATAAGAAGTACTTTTCCTCCAGGGAAATCAATAACCTGGAGCTCATCAGTCAAGAAGCAGTTTTTGTTTTTGAAACCTATCAAGGAGCGCAAACCTGGAATACGCTCGTGAATGATCCTGTCTGGGAAATCCTTTCAACGCTTCCTGCCTTTCAAAAATTCAGCTCTCAGCTCACAACACTCGACAGTCTTAGCGGCAAATCAGGAGAAATCACCAAAACCCTCTCAGGAAAACAAATGACGGTGAGCCTCCATGCCACCGGAATAGAAACCTTCGATTTACTTTTTACAGTCAATCTAAAATCAAAACAAGCATTAAGCCTTATTGATGGAATTAAAAGCCGAATGAATGCAGGTTCAAGATTTCAATCCAGAAATTATTCGGAAGTCGAAGTCCTTGAATATTATGATGCGGAAAACAACCGACTTTGGAGTTTGTCCATTTTAGAGGATTTGATTCTGGTTTCCTCATCCTCCTTTTTGGTTGAGGAGGCTATTCGATTTTATTTAAGCGAAGGACAGCAAAGCTTTTCAGATCTTGTCGCATCCAATCCTTATGAAAAAGATTCACCGGGTAGGCTACTACTTTCCGGAAAAGGGATAGCGAGCTTGCTAAAAGGTGTCACCAAAGAAAGAGAAAATCAACATATTGCCGCGCTCGAAATTCTTACAGAAGGACTCGTTTTAAACCTTATTTTTGAAGAGGGTCAACTTGTTTTCAAAGGTCCTGTAGTTTCAGAAAAAGGAGTAAACTTTACTCCTTCAATTCAAGCAAATCTTCCGGCCATCGAGTCGGTCATTTCGAATCGGACTTTGGCACTGACTCAATATAATCTGGAGAGTATTTATGAAACGCAGAAGCTAGAAAACAGAGCGTTCATCCCACGATCCACCTTAAGTGGCGAGATACAGCGAACACTTACGGATAGGGGATTTCTGGACAGTTTTACAGGGGAGATTTACCTGCTGGATTTAGAAAATTATGGAGGTGTTGATCAAAACCTTGCTATCATTGCCCGGTCAACTGATCCGACTTTCTCGCTGGGATTGATAAAGGAATATCAGCAAGAGGCTAAAATCGAAGCCTCAGATTTTTATCTGGGACACGAGATACTTTACCTGGCTGAAGAGGAATTTCCAGCCCACTTGTTTGCCGGTAAATCTCCAGGGTTTGGACAAACTTTCGTCACCGCGTTGGAGGAAGTTTTGGTTTTCACCAACTCTCAACAAGCGATGAAACTCATTCTGGATGATTTCGCAGTAGGCAATACCTGGGGAAAGTCATCTCAGGCACCAGATGCAAAAAATGGCCTAAGCCCAACTTCGGGATTTACCAAACTTTTTCTGATCGATCAAATCTGGGAAAACTGGACAAAAACAACCAATCCTTCCTGGAGCTCTTTCCTTCAGAAATACTCCACAAGCTTTCGCTCATTTCCCTGGGTATCACTAAAAATCAACCAAATACAGGATCAAACTGAAGCGACACTTTCTTTTCCATATAAGTCAGAAGGAAAAGCTAAAATCCCTGAAAATGAGGCTATCTCACTACAACCAAGCAAGGACATATCCTTCAAACTAAACCTGATCTATGGCCCCAAATCTGTGACCAACTTTCAAGATCAAACTGAGGATATATTGGTTCAGGACAGTGATAACGTCCTTTATCTGATAAATTCCGGAGGAGAGGAAGTTTTCGCAATTAAGTTGAGTGGTCCGGTGATCTCGGACGTTTTCCAAATCGATTTTTATAAAAACGAAAAACTCCAACTCTTGCTGGCCACAGAAGATAAAATTTATGGCATCGACCGGTTAGGCGATTTATTGCCTTCCTTTCCTTTCGATTTAGGGGGGAAAAGCATTTCGCATTTGAATCTTGTAGATTACAGTAATGACAAGGATTACAGGTTCTTCATTGGTACAAATGATGGCGATCTCTACCTTTTAGACAAAACCGGAAAACAACTGGAAGGTTGGGATCCGCTTATCCTTGGCGAGAAGACAATCGCTCCACCGGCTCATTTCCGTGTTCCTGGAAAAGGTGATTTCATGATTGCTCAAACTGAAAAAGGAAAGCTGCATTTGTTCAATCGGAGGGGTGAAAAGCAAGCCGGTTCTCCCATTCAATTTGGAGAATCACTTAAATCCGGACTTGCTGTTTGGCAAAATCCCAAAGCGAAATCCCTCCAATTAGTCGGAATTACAGCAAATGGTGAAGTCATCCATTCAAATTTCATCGGAGAGGTGGGTTATAGAAATCAACTCATCAAAGAAGACCGAGACAGTGAATTCAAGCTGATTCAAGATCAAAAAGGCAATGATTTTGTATTTATTTCCAGGCAGTTTAATGAGGTGAGTATCCTGGACAGAACAGAGAAAATACTATTCAAAACGAAAGTTTCCAGCGAAAATCTGATTTATCAATACTTTGATTTTGGATCAAATCGACAGCTTTTCGCGCTGACCGACCTGGTTCAGGAGTTTTGTTACCTGTATGATATGAAAGGCAATCTCCTTACTACGATGCCGTTGGAAAGTACAGGTCCCATTCAAATCACACATCAGCTTTCTCAGGGACAATTCTTAATTAGAACAATCAGCGGTGCTAGACTGACTGAGTTTCAGTTGGCCGATTAGGCAATTCTCAGTCTCAGAGAATCACTTCACCAAAACCTCTCTTTTCCAGGTTTTCAATTGTCCTGCATCGTCTTTGAAGTCCACTTCGAGAACATACGTCCCGCTCAATTCAGAGCTCTTAACCTGAAATTCAGACTGAAACTCATTCAGTCCTTTTTGGTACCAGAAGAGCAAAGTTCTGTAATCTGGCAGTCTTTGTTCCTTTACATTTGGGGAATAAATCGGGCTTTCAAGATCGATATACGGATTCAAACCAGAATAATCGAGATATAGTACTTCATCCGGAATAGGGAAAAGTCCAAAGTTATTCTCATAGGAACTGAAGCTCATCACGCCATCATACTTCCTGTCATTCAGATAAAATTCTCTATTGAGAACGTCTAGCTTGTAAAAAAACTTAGGATTGAAAGAAGCAAGCATGTCTGAATTGAATACAGGCAAAGCATCCACCATCATCAAAGGATTGCCTTCAAAAAGATAATTTGCCTCCACATTCAAGATCCTGAATTCTTTTAGCTTATCCTTTCTCCTCACTGACACATTTGGAACGTATTCTTTGATGACGGTTTCGACATCGTCAAATCGGGTATAATCTTCAAGCAGGTAAATTTGGTCTGCCACAAATCCCGTGACAACGCCCATGCTGTCATTTTGATAAACCTGAGAAAAGTAAGGTTCAAGTGCTGAAGCAAGTTTCATCTTTTTCAAAAACTCCTCATCTTCTCTCGAAATAGTCAATTCAGGAATTTTAAATTCAGATAGAAATTTAGTCTTCGGACTGGGCACTTGGATCTCAAAGGAATTCAGATTGCTTCCATCTTCCACCTGAATGAGCAGATGATCCCAATGTTTAAAACCTCCCAAGTCGAAATATAAATTTCCAGCTAGATCTGGGCGATCGGTGTACAACGCAGATTGCTCTCCATGAACTGATAGGAAATATGTTTTGGTCGTATCTACTTCAGCACCAACCAATTTTCCATGCACAATATGTCCAAAAAGCTCTGGCAGAAATACTGTCTCATCGATGGATTCATAAACCAAATCAGACTTAATCTGCTGGCTGGAACTTTCTAAATATGGATTCGGGCTCGCAAGCCTGATCGATTCAATTCTTTCCTCTGGAAGATTTACGGTGATCATGAAAGCTTCTGATTTCCCTATTTCCTCTTTTGAAATTGAAACCGGCGAAACTCCAGAAGATGCTTGCATTTGGGGTTTAGCTTCCTTCTTTGCCAAAGTCGGAGGCAGAGCGGGATTTAGGATTGTGATTAACTGCTGCGCAATTCCTGATTTCAAATCCAGATAAGGACTAATCCGGGTAAAAACACGAATCAAGTAATTCCCGGAGGGAATTGAAGCTGGCAGTGCCATGTAATTGAAAACCTTTCCGGATTTCAGAGGGAACTTAGAAATAACCCAGGATCGATTTTCCTGGTCAATTAACTCAGCATAGAACACCTGAGAAATGCTAGGTTTGCCTCCACTTTGAACTTCTCCGTTAATCCAGATTTTCTCATCTGTAAAATAAAGTGTCTTTGGAATACTGAAAGAAACCACCTCGGTTTGCGTTTGAGATGATAACTGAAAAACACACCCTAGCTGAAGGCCGATCAAAACGAGTACTCTAAATCTCAACATTTTTGTCATCTTAATCTTCCCAAAATTCCGGTCGTTTCCGATCCGCATAAAGTGTACAATCTCCACAGCGCCGAGGCGTTGTATAATATCCGATTGGTCCTCTAGGACCTCCAATCTGCATCGCCGGCAAAACTACCCCAGAGGCAAACACTGCCTGCAATTGGGCTGGGTTTAACAAAACTGTGTCCAGAGAAATAAAACAATCATCAAACTGCGGATCTCTATAGTCCCAGGGTAAAATATCTTTTCGATCAATGTAAACTCTTTCTTGTCGGACAACTCCTAGGCTGACAAATCCAATGACGGATCTATTGGCATCGCCCACAAATTTGAAATTACCTCCAATTAGAGATGGTAATGGACTGAAAATAGACCCAATATCGTCCGTGTTCTTTTTCAAAGTTTCCCAAAATTCCAGCGATTCCTGAGGAATTGCTTTTTGGGAGATTAAGATGCTATAGCGCTCCATCAGCCTCTCATCTCCTTCCGAAATTTCTGTAATAGTCTTTCTGAAAACCACCTGTTCCTCAAATCTGGACGAGGTCTCAAGCAGGATGTCTGGATTCGATTCTGATTTATAGCATAAATCAATTCGCTCATTATCCCCAATTGGAATCACATTTTTTAATTCCTTTTTGTAGATATAAGTAACCTTAAATCGGGGAAGGTAAATCCAAGTCTCTTCAAATGTCCAAAGGAAATCATCCGCATTTTCATCTCCTTTCGTGTTTACAAAGACTTCAATACCTTGCTCATCACGCACATATCCGGCTTCTTTGATTTGGGGAGTAATGATAGGTTTCAAAATGCCGGATAGATATTTATCACCATTAGCCAGAAGAATCTCTAGTGTGTACTCTTGATCCTCAGGAATATTTTGCTCGAAATAATACAATCCATCTTGATCCTCTACCAATGGGAAAACACGGCCAGTGCCGCTTATTAGATTTACTATTGCTTTTTTGACCGGAGCAAACCCCACTAAATCCGACACATTTGTAGTGACGCTCAGCTTCAATTCACTTTTCAGACCTTCGGAATCCAAATACCCTTCGACAACGAGAATCCCTGCTTGCTTATTTTTGATTTCAGGTTCAAATGGCTCCCGGCAGCCTATCGTTAAGATCACAAGAAGTGAAAATATAAATCCGTAAGTCCTCATGTTAATCTTCCCAAAAATCAGGTTTTCCACGTTTTGCGTAAAGCGTGCAATCTGAGCAACGTTTCGTCGAAGTATAATATCCAACGGTGGTCGTGCCTTCCATCAATTCCCGAGCAGGAAGAACAGCTCCTGTGCCAAAATCACTGAAGTATTGGGGAGATCCAATTCTGATAGGCTCCAATGAGATCGAACAATCATCAAATTCAGGATCGTTAAAAGTCCAGGGAATCACATCTTTTTGGTTGATATAAATCCGGGTTTGTTTGATGACACCCAAACTTACAAATCCAACGACCGGCTGATCCTCATCTCCTTCCAAATGAAGATTCCCGGAAATGACAGAGGGTAAGGGGCTGAAAATTGAACCGATATCATCTGTATTTCTTTTGAGGGTTTCCCAAAATTCTACCGCTTGTTGATCAATGGCTTTCTGAGAAATCAAAATACTGTATCGCTCCATCAAGCGCTCATTTCCTTGGGGAATCTCTGTGATGGTCTGCCGAAAAACAATCTGATCTTTAAAACGTGAACTTGTCTCCAAAAGCAAATTAGGATTCGTTTTTGATTTATAACAAAGGTCAATTTTCTCTTCTTCCTTTCTTAATTCCACTACTTTCGTGTTGTTACGGTAGATATAAGGAGTTCTGATCACAGGTCGGAAAATCCAGGTTTCTTCGTAAGTCCATAAGAAATCGTCCGCCGCTTCATTCCCTTGAGTAGTCAAAAAAACCTCTACTCCCTCTTCATCTCTGGTGAATCCTGCGTCTAAAATATCGGGAGAAACAATCGGTTTGATTGGATCAGAGAAATACCTGTCTCCATCACTGAGCAAAATCTCCAGGCGGTAAGATTGATTCTCCGGAATATCCTGCTGAAAAATATATTTCCCATCTTTCAGCTCAGTCAATTTAAATAGCTGACCCGAATCGGCAATCAGGCTTACCAAGGCTCCCGATTCTGGAATATTAGACTCTTTTCCGCTAATAGGAGCAGTTCTGGAAATAGAAAGGACACTCTTCAGGCCGTTGGAATCCAAGTATCCTTCGACTACCAAAATTCCGCTCTGCACATTTTCAATTTCCGGCTCAAAAGGCTCTCTGCATCCTGCAAACAGACAAATCACTGCTAGGAAAAATTGTGAATCCTTGAATCGCATCAGAATCTGAAATTATAGGTGATAAAAGGAATCGGTTCAGCAAAAATCGCAAGCTGATACCCTCTCAGCACACCTGCCTCCGGCTTGTAATAAATCGAATACGGATTGCTTCGTCCCAACACGTTGTAAATTCCCATTGACCAGGAAGAATGAGCAAGCTTATTGACTTTATGGTTTCCTTCCAGATTTATGGAGAAATCTAACCTGAAATAGTCGGGCACTCGTTGTTCGTTTCTGTCGGAATAATAAACACGCTCGCTGCCAGCATATACAAACTTGGAAACCGGCAACGTGATTGGTCGTCCTGTGCTGTAGTTACCGGAGAAAGTTGCATTGAATCGCTTGCTCACTTCATAATTCATCACTAATACTGCATGATGAGGCTGATCAAAATTGCTCGGATATTCTGTTCCCTCATTGATTTGCTCTTTCAGCTCGGAAGAATTCGTCTGGTAAAGTGATCTCGCGTAAGTGTAGGAAACGGAACCATTCAATTTGCCAGCACTTTTCTTCAGGAAAAATTCAACTCCATACGCTTTACCATTGGTGTTGAGGACGTCTTGCTCCACATCGTCATTCAGGATGATGGTTGCCCCACTTCGATAATCCAGCAGATTCCGCATCGATCGATAATAGACTTCTGTGGAAAATTCCAATTGATTTTGGGCCATATTCCTGAAATAGCCCAGCGAGTATTGAATTCCAGTTTGCGGAGCAATGAACTCGTCACTCAACTTCCAGGTATCGGTAGGAGAAATGACCGAGGAATTGCTGAGCAAATGCATATTCTGCCTCATCGAATTGACACCTGCTTTGACGGAGGACTGATTATTGAGTGAATATCTACCTGAAAATCTGAATTCTGGACCTTGATACGTCTTGATAATTTCTCCTTCTTCGGAGGTCTTCTCCCCAACCACATTCTCGTTTGTTGTGGGCTGACCATCTGGGTAAACGAAGGTCGTCTGAGGCCCAAAATAAGTATAGAGATTATATCGAATCCCTCCGCTGACAAACCATTTGTCATTGATCTCGAATTCATCCGAAATAAAAATGGATGTCTCAAGTGCTCTTTCTTGCTCCACCTCATCACGGATCACAATTGACTCAGCCCCATACGGAGAGATGAGGCCTGGGTTAAGCTTGATATGATTCAAATGGACACCGTATTTGATCACATGCCGGAATCCTTTTTCCTGACGAAATTCTGCTTTGACAAAATTCTGATCCAATCCAAATCCGAATTCATACGAATTGAGGGGATTATCCTCTCCTTTAATTTGAAAATCGTATCTGTCTTTTCCTGCTGAAAATGTCGCTTCCAATTGATCATTGAAGTAATGAGTCCATTTCAGGGCATAATTTTGATTTTGATAAGCGTAAACTGTATCCGGGTCAAACTGGAATTGATCCTGACTATAGTAGCCTGTAAATTCTAAAATGTCTTTTCCAGAAAACTTATGTCTGACATTTAGATTGAGGTCATAAAATGATGCCCTGCTCGCATTGAAATCCGCCTTATCCTCTAGGTAATCCAGCACCCAATCTGAATAGGTTGTTCTTCCCCCTGCAATGAAAGTCGTTTTTTCTCCGATAGGTCCTTCCAAACTCAGTCTGCTTGTCAAAAGTCCGATACCTCCAGAGCCTCCGATCTTATCCGTCCGTCCAAACTTAGGTTTCATTTGAAGTACTGACGAAAGGCGCCCTCCATAATTAGCAGGAATACCTGCTTTCATTAGCTCTACGCTTTCAATCATATCTGCATTGATCGCCGAGAAAAATCCAAATAAGTGAGATGGATTAAAGAGCGTGGAGTTTTCAAAAAGGACCAAGTTCTGATCCGACGCTCCACCCCTCACATTGAAGCCAACACTTGCTTCTCCCACCGTATTAACTCCTGGTAAAACCAATATCCCTTTCAACACGTCCACTTCTCCGAGGATTGCAGGAAGTTTTCTCATCTCAGAAACTGTCAAAGTCTGCACACCCATTTCTGGCCGGGAGATTTGATTGATCGATCCGGAATTCACGACCACTTCGCTCAGTGAATAAATGCTTTCACCGATCGCCATATCCAAGACGCCGTCACCCCTGAGATCGATCAATCGCTGCTCGATGTACCCGCCCAGATTCTGAATGTAGATCGTGTGCCTTCCCACTGGAAGTTCAATAGAGAATTTACCTTCCCTATCAGAGATGGCTTTTATGAAATCAATTTTCTCAAAAATGATCGCGCCCGTTATAATTTCCTGATTTTCCAGACTTGAAATAGTCCCTGAAAGAATGGCAGTTTTCTTTTCAGGAGAGGATTGACCAATGATGAATCGGTTATTTCTTACGAATGCATCATCAACTTGAACAGAAGAGCCAGTTCCAGTATTTCCGACGTTGTTGAAAAAATCATCGGAGAGCGAAACCTGGAGTTTTTTCCCTTTGGAAATAAAGACCGAGTTGTCTGCCCCAAAAGAATAATAGAATTCAGTACCCTGAAAAACTGCGTCCAACAGGTCGCTAAGCTTACTCTCACTTGCTTGCAGATTGACGGTAACGCTGCCAATTTCTTGCTTTTTGTAGTAAAACCGGTAGGGTGTATTTTCTTCCACCTGCTCAAAAAATCTCTCTAAAGAAATACCCGGAAAAAACCCATTGATTTTGGGCTGACCCTCAATTTGGGAGAAACTTACTGTACTGAATGAAATAAAAAAAAGAAATGTCAGTAGGTGTATTTTCATTTAGTTTGGGTTAGGGTGTCTTGGCTGGCAAACTCAACCAAAGTGATGAGGTACTTTTCAGGGGTGTCCTGAAATCTTATTCTACTATTCTTGAGATGCTTTTTTGCAGCTTTTTTTTCAAGACCCAAGACCTCAAAAGCCTGACTTGATTGATTGATCTGAGTGAAAACCCCTGAGGTATGAATGAAAAAATCTTTTTTTTCTACAAACTCATCTGTGTAAATACTGATATCACGGTTGGATTTGGTGGTTTTGAAAAGTTTCACAAGAACAAGATTCGCTCCTTCATTAAGGACCTGATAAAGGCCGTTTGAATTATTGGAGTAGCTTTCATTTCCTTCAAAATATTTGAATTGTTCCCCGTTAGAAAGATAAAATTCATCGATTTTGTCAGGATTAATTAAGATCCTTTGGTTGTAGATGGGGTGAAAGGTAATGACCTGATCCTTGTAGATATCATACATAAGCGGCACTTCAGGGTAAGTGATGCCGTTTATCATGAGGCTCCCATCTCCAAACTGTCTGGAAAAGTAGAACGGATTGCCTTCGATGGTTTTGCGGGCTTCTACATATTGTCCACCCGTAATTAGCTCCTGGAAATAGGGAAGTTCTTCCTTATAGGAAGCTAGATAAGTGACATCTCTACCGACTATCTGTGCATTTGTTGATGTCACAAAAAACATGGAAGAGAAAATAAAAAATATGATTCTTTGCATGCGTCAAAATACGACAGTTATAGGCTTTCTATCGTATTTTTCGAGATAATGTTTATTCGGTACTCAAACCTTGTAGATGGAAAATAATTTGTCCAAATAAAAAGATTGACCCCATGACCTCCAGAAGAACACTCCTTAAATCACTCACATTGGCACCTTTGGCCTTTTCAGCTAATACAGTTTTTGCAAAAATTGAAGAAATAAAAGAAACCAAATTCTTTTTTTCGCTGAATACTAGTACCATACGGGGGCAAAAGTTGCCTCTGCCTGAAATGATTGAAATTGCAGCTCGTGCAGGTTACGATGGGATCGAGCCTTGGATGATGGAGATCGAGGCCTATTTGAGGGAAGGGAACACTGTGGCTTCTCTAAAAAAATTGGCTTCAGATGCAGGTATAGAGTTTTTTGACTGCATTGGTTTTCCAACTTGGATGGCTCAGGATGAAGATAAAAGCAAAACCGGCTTCGCCCAGATGGAAAAGGAAATGGGGATTTTGGCAGACTTAGGTTGCCCCCGAGTAGCAGCTCCTGCGATAGGTACAGATGCCCCATTGGATTTGTTGAAAGCTGGCGAGCGCTATAAAAAGCTGTTGGACTTAGGTCGAAAAACCGGAGTCATGCCTCAATTGGAGTTCTGGGGAGCTTTTCCTTCCTTTTTCCATCTCGGACAGGCCATGGCAGTGGCAGCCGCAGCAGATGATAAGGATGCAAAAATTCTTGCCGATGTCTATCACTTATTCAGAGGAGGTTCAGGCTTCGAAGGAATGAAAATGCTTGATGGACATGCGATCGATATTTTCCACATGAATGACTTTCCGGCGGACATTCCGCGAACCGAACAGCAGGACAAAGATCGGGTCATGCCGGGAGATGGAGGCGCTCCCATGCAAGAGCTTGCCGAAACCTTGAAATCAAAAGGGACACCAATTATCCTTTCACTTGAACTCTTCAATCCGACTTACTATGCGATGGATGCTTTCGAAGTGGTTAAAACTGGTTTGGGGAAAATGAGGCAGTTCTTCTAAACTTAGCCAAACAGGTCAGAACTTAAATATCGATCTCCTCTGTCACAGGTAATGCAGACGATTACTCCATGATCAAGCGTTTTCGAAAGTTCCAATGCTGCAAATAGCGCTCCACCACTGCTCATCCCTGCCAGGATTCCTTCTTCTTTGGCCATTCTTCTTGTCATTTCAGTGGCTTGCGTCTGACTAACGTCAATCACCGAATCCACTCTTGATGGATCAAAAATCTTTGGTAAAAACTCTTTTGACCATCGTCGAATTCCCGGGATATTGGAGCCATCTGTCGGCTGAGTTCCTACGATTTGAATGGTTGGATTGACTTCTTTCAGATACATGGAAACTCCCATAATGGTACCAGTAGTTCCCATAGCAGATACGAAATGAGTTACTTTTCCTTCGGTATCATTCCATATTTCAGGACCGGTAGTTTTGTAATGTGCCAGGTAATTATCAGGATTTGAAAATTGATTGAGCATGAAATAGCCCTCTTCGTCCCGCATTTGTTCGGATAAAACTCTCGAATATTCGATCGTCTTTGCGGCGGGAGTTAAAATTACTTTGGCACCATAAGCCTCCATCGATAAGACTCGTTCCTTGGTGGAATTGTCTGGCATGATCAGCGTCATGTTCAGTCCGAGAACTTTGGCGACCATCGCTAATGCGATGCCTGTATTTCCGCTTGTCGCCTCAACTAATTTATCACCTCTTTGGATGTCTCCACGATCAAGAGCACTTCTAAGCATGTTGTAAGCTGCACGATCCTTTACGCTACCTCCCGGATTTTGACCCTCCAGTTTACAAAGGATTTTTACCTTGGGATTTACAGGAATATGCTCCAGTTCAATGAGAGGCGTATTTCCTATCAACTCAAACAGCTTCATCGGAATCATTTTTAAAGACATAAAGATCCGTCACTTCACTTGCTGCGTGATACATTTGGGTTTGATAATACACTTTACTTCCAGGAGGCACGCTTTTCGTGAGCCAAACATTTCCTCCGATCACGCTATTTTTTCCTATGGTAGTATTTCCTCCTAAAATAGTCGCTCCAGAATAGATCACGACGTTATCCTCTATAGTTGGATGACGTTTCAAGTCAGCATCGGCTTTGTCTACGCTCAATGCACCGAGGGTAACTCCCTGATAGATTTTGACATGGTTTCCGATCACCGAAGTCTCACCGATTACCACACCAGTTCCATGGTCAATGCAAAAAGAACGACCAATTTGAGCGCCAGGATGGATATCAATTCCGGTTCTGCTGTGGGCAATTTCAGTGATCATTCTTGGAATAAGTTTGATGCCAAGTCTATTAAGGAGGTTTGCTATTCTAAAAGCCGCAATGGCATAAAACCCCGGATAGCTTCTTAAAATCTCAGTTCTTGATTTTGCAGCGGGATCACCTGCGTACATAGCATCCACGTCTTCGTGAATCATGTCAAATACTTTCTCAAGGCTTATAAAAAATTCAGATGCTAGAGCTTTTCCTTCACCTCCATGCAAGTGCATGTTTCTCTCCAAAATTACTGAAAGGAAATCCCGTAATCGATTGAATTGAGCTTCAACTTCAGCCTTTTCTTTGATTTTATTGACAGAATATTCCGGAAAAAGTAATCCGAGTAAATCCTCAAAAAACTGTTTGATGACTTTTGGCGAAGGACAATCAGTGCATTCCTGATGAGCCAAATAGACTTTTTTAATAAATGAATTCATTTTACGGGCGTGATAAAAGTATCAAAAGACAAAACCAACCCGAATCACATAAGGTTCCGAGTAATAGGAATTCTGATTGTCATAAAGGACATTGTAAAGAAGGGTGAAGTTTGCACCGCCTCTCGGTCCAAAAGGAGCGAAATATCCTCCTCCTACAAAGAGCGAATTTGTCCAGATTCTACGAAAGCCCTCTGCAAAATAGTCGTAGGTCTCCCAGTTAATTGACTCGTATTCTGCGTGGACAAAAATATTGGGGAAGACATTGTATCGTCCGAATAATCGACCTCCGTATGAAGTGCCTTCAGCTCCTTGAATCCTATTATCATCGTAATATTGGAAAGTCATTCCAACACCACCGGAAAGTTTTGGCGTGATCATTACACCTGCTAGCGGGGAAACGTCCACCAGCGTAATGGTCCCAAATTGAAGCCCTAGATTTCCACCAAAATATAGTCTGTCTTTAAAAGGAATAGAATCTCCGTAAATCTCACGTTGCGCAAATAAATTAGTCTGGACAAGAATAAATCCCAGAATTAGCAGAAATGAGAATTTATTTTTTAACAATAACATAGAGGTCTTCCTCCTTTTTCTTCATTAAGTACTTCTCACGGGCGAATTTCTCTAAGAGTTCCGGATTACTCATAAGCTCTTCTCTTTCTTCCTGAATTTTCTCCTTTCGTTCGATGTAAAAAACTTTTTGATCCTCTAGCTGACTTAATTTTCTGCTCAGCCTGAATTGATTGACCACGTTATTCGAATCGATGAAGATCATCCAAAACAGGAAGAAAGCTATAACAAGGAAATAAAAATTCTTAGGGTACTTGAGGTACTTTCTCATGCTTGCTTGGATAAAAATTCATTGGTTAAGGTACAAAAATGATGCAAAAAAAAGACAGCCCCGAACGACTGTCTTTTAAATCTGAAAATTGATTTTTATTATTTGAATCTACCGTTGAAAATTGCAGCTTCACCCAATTGCTCTTCGATTCTAAGCAATTGATTGTATTTCGCCATACGGTCAGATCTGGAAGCTGAACCGGTTTTGATTTGTCCGCAATTCAATGCAACTGCCAAATCAGCAATGGTAGAATCTTCAGTTTCACCGGATCTATGAGACATTACAGCTGTAAAACCAGCTTTGTGAGCGAGGTTTACCGCATTGATTGTTTCAGTTAGCGTCCCAATTTGATTTACTTTAATCAAAATTGAGTTTGCAGATTTCTCCTCGATTCCTCTCTTCAAGAACTTCACGTTGGTCACGAAAAGATCATCACCAACCAACTGTATGCGATCACCAATTTTCGCAGTGAGCATAGCCCAACCTTGCCAATCTTCTTCCGCACAGCCGTCTTCAATCGAATCGATCGGATATTTTTCCGCAAGCTCAGCTAAATAATCTACCTGCTCTTCTCTGCTTCTGATCTTTCCTGTATCGCCTTCAAACTTCTTATAGTCATACTTTCCATCTTTGAAAAATTCGGAAGCAGCGCAGTCCAAAGCAATGGTAACGTCTTTACCAGCCTTGTAACCCGCTTTAGAGATTGCCTCTAAGATACAAGCTAGAGCTTCTTCAGTTCCTCCTGAAAAATTCGGTGCAAATCCTCCCTCATCACCTACAGCAGTACTCAAGCCTTTGTCATGAAGGATTTTCTTCAGATTATGAAAAATTTCAGTTCCCATACGCATGGCTTCTGAGAAAGTAGGAGCTCCTACCGGACGGATCATAAACTCTTGAAATGCGATAGGCGCATCGGAGTGAGAGCCTCCGTTGATGATATTCATCATTGGAACTGGCAGCGTGTTGGCATTTACTCCACCCACATATCTGTATAGGGGCTGATTTGACTCCATTGCTGCAGCTTTGGCTACGGCTAAAGAAACACCAAGAATAGCATTGGCACCAAGCTTACTTTTATTTGGAGTGCCGTCCAATTCAATCATAATCTGATCGATTAGATTTTGCTCAAATATATCAAATCCGACAAGTTCAGAAGCAATAATATCATTGACATTCGCAACAGCCTTCATGACTCCTTTGCCCATGTAGGCATTTTTGTCACCGTCTCGAAGCTCTACTGCTTCATTCATTCCTGTAGATGCACCGCTCGGTACAGCAGCTCTGCCGAAGGCTCCATTTTCAGTATAAACATCCACCTCTACAGTGGGATTTCCTCTTGAGTCGAGAATTTGTCTTGCATGAATTGATTGAATCAACGTCATAGTTTTAAAAGGTTTAAGAGTATTAGTTTTGATTAATTAAAGAAATAAAATCGTCGAAAAGATATCTCGAGTCATGAGGCCCAGGAGAAGACTCTGGGTGATATTGTACCGAAAATGCAGGCTTATTTTTCAAACGAATACCTGCAACAGTATTGTCATTTAAGTGAATATGAGTGATTTCCACTTCAGGATGATTCTCCGAGTCTTCACGCGAAATATTAAATCCGTGATTTTGAGAAGTGATTTCGCTTTTCCCGGTCAATAAATTTTTAATTGGGTGATTCAGACCTCTGTGTCCGTGATGCATTTTGTAGGTAGAAATCCCGCAAGATTCTGCCAAAATCTGATGGCCGAGACAAATCCCAAATAAAGGTTTTCCGGTCTCCAAAATATCTTTGGTTACTCCAACGGCATATTCCATTACAGCCGGATCACCCGGTCCATTTGACAAGAAATAAGCCTGAGGCTTCCATGCTTCCATTTCTGAGATCGTAGTCTTTGCTGGGAAAACCTTGCAATAAACACCTCTGTAGGCAAGATTTCTCAAGATGTTTTTCTTGATACCGAAGTCTAGGCAAGCTACTTTAATTGAGGCGTTTTCGTCACCATAAAAGTATGGCTCCTGAGTACAAACTGTAGAAGAAAGCTCCAGTCCGTTCATATCTGGCACTTGGTTCAATTTCTCATTTAACCCCTGAAGATTTCCTTCAAATTCTGAGCTTATTATAGCGTTCATTGCTCCTTTAGAGCGAAGATGCCTCACTAGTTTCCGTGTATCGATATCTGCAATTCCAGTGATTCTATTTTTTACCAAATAGTCTTGCAAAGATCCGGAAGCATCCAACCTCGAATAAACATCTGAAAAGGAGTTTACCACGATTCCTGCTATTGTCGGACTCCCAGATTCTACTTCTTCTTCATGGACGCCGTAGTTTCCAATGTGAGAAGCCGTGGTAACAACAATTTGGCCGGTATAGGAAGGATCAGTATAGATTTCCTGATACCCAGTCATTCCTGTATTAAAGCAGATTTCACCGCCATTAGTCCCTGGAATACCAATAAGAGATCCATGAAATACGGTTCCATCCGCCAAGAGTAAAGTTGCCTTTTGTCTAATCATTTTTTTGAAAGTTGCCTAAAGTTAAAGATTTATTGGGAAGGAGAATGAATGGTAGGGGTATAAAAAAAGGATTGAACGTACGTCCAATCCTTTTATTTATAAGTGATTTTTCAACTTATTTTTCTTCTGATTCTTCAGTTGATTCAGCAGAAGCTTCAGGAGCACTTGGCTCTTCAACTTTAGCTTCTTTAGCAGCCACTTCTACTTTTGCGGCAGGAGCAACAGCAACAGCCGGAGCTACACCAGTTCCTCTTCTGGATCTTCTGGTAGTCTTCTTCGCAGGCTGCGCATCTTTCAGCATCAGTTCATTGAAGTCAACTAGTTCAATGATACACATTTCAGCATTATCACCCAGACGGAAGCCTGTTTTGATAATTCTGGTATATCCTCCAGGACGAGTTCCTACCTTCTCAATCACTTCACCAAATAGAAGGATAATTGCTTCTTTATTTTTCAGATAGGAGAAAGCCATACGTCTATTATGAGTCGTATCTTCTTTGGCTCTGGTAACCAGAGGCTCAACGTATTTCTTCAATTCTTTTGCTTTGGCAAGCGTGGTAGAGATACGCTTATGAAGAAGCAGTGAGGCAGCCATATTGGAAAGCATAGCCTTCCTGTGAGCGGTCTTTCTTCCAAGGTGGTTAAATTTCTTACCGTGTCTCATTATTATTTATTCTTCGTCAAGTTTATACTTTGAAATATCCATACCAAAAGTCAAACTTTTTTCCTGGATGAGTTGCTCCAATTCAGCGAGAGATTTCTTTCCAAAGTTTCTGAATTTCATCATGTCAGAAATTTCAAGTTTGGCAAGGTCACCCAATGTCTTTACATCGGCAGCTTTAAGACAATTAAACGCACGAACAGAAAGATCTAGATCGCTCAAAGATGTCTTCAGAAGCTTTCTCATATGAAGGAATTCTTCATCGATTGGCTCTGGCTCGGCTACACCTGTTGAATCCAAGACCATTGTCTGGTCAGAGAATAGCATAAAGTGCTGAATCAAGATTTTTGCAGATTCCTGAAGTGCTTTCTCCGGGTGGATAGATCCATCTGTAGTAACTTCTAAAATCAATTTCTCAAAGTCAGTTTTCTGTTCAACTCGAGTGTTTTCAACACTATACTTCACATTCTTAATTGGAGTGAAGATTGCATCGATTGCGATTACACCAAAAACCTGATCTTTAGGTTTTGATTCATCAGCTGGCATGTAACCTCTTCCTTTTTCTACAGTTAGTTCCAATTCGAATCCTTTCGTCTGATCTATATGACAGATGATGAGATCAGGATTCAAAATATCAAAGGAGGAAGTGAACTTAGCAATGTCTCCTGCAGTGAGTACAGACTGATTTTTAATTTCTACAGTGATTTTTCCGTCGAAAGCGTCATGAACTTTCTTGAATCTCACCTGCTTCAAATTCAAAATAATATCAGTTACGTCTTCAACTACACCTTCAATGGTGGAAAACTCATGCACTACACCAGGTATCTTGATTGAAGTGATGGCATATCCCTCCAAGGAAGAAAGCAATATTCTTCTTAGGGCGTTACCGATAGTAACTCCATAGCCTTTTTCGAGTGGTTTGAAAGTGAATAAGCCATGAAAGTCATCGGCTTTTTCCATCACCACTTTTTCGGGCATTTGAAATGCTAGTATGGACATATATCTCGTTCTTTTTTTATAAGCTGAAAATATTAAGATTACTTAGAGTAAAGTTCGACAATGAGCTGCTCTTTGATATTCTCTGGAATATCATTTCTGCTTGGAATACTGACGAATTTGCCGGTCAATGAAGCGCCATCCCACTCTAACCAGGAATATTTATTGACACCTCTACCAGCCAAACTATTTGTAATAGCTTCAAGAGACTTTGATCTTTCTCTTACTGAAACTATATCACCCGGCTTAAGGGTAAATGAAGGAATGTTTACAACATCGCCGTTCACCAGCAAATGCTTGTGAGAAACGAGTTGCCTTGCACCTCTTCGAGTTGGGGCGATACCCAATCTGTACACGGTGTTGTCCAGTCTAGCTTCAAGAAGCTGAAGGAGATTTTCACCAGTGATACCAGTTTTTCGGGAAGCAATACCAAACATTTTGGCAAATTGTCTTTCCAAGACACCATAGATGTATTTAGCCTTTTGCTTTTCAGCAAGTTGGATTGCATATTCAGACTGCTTCTTTCTTCTACCTTTTCCGTGTTGTCCCGGACCGTAGTTTTTCTTTTGAAGTGCCTTGCTATGCCCTTCGATAGGCTCACCAAATTTTCTGGCGATCTTTGCTTTAGGACCTGTATATCTAGCCATTCTCTTACAATTTTATAATTAAACTCTTCTACGCTTTGGTGGACGACAGCCATTGTGTGGCATTGGTGTAACGTCTGTGATGGTAGTAACATCCAATCCTACATTTTGCAATGTTCTGATCGCAGACTCACGACCAGCACCGGGACCTTTTACAAATACTTCGATTTTTCTCAAACCTAAGTCAAATGCTACTTGTCCGCAGTTTTGAGCTGCCATCTGAGCAGCGTAAGGAGTATTTTTCTTTGAACCTCTGAAACCCATTTTACCGGCAGAAGCCCAAGAGATCACTTGACCTGCATTATTGGTAATAGAGATAATGATATTGTTGAAGGAAGCTCTAATGTGAGCTTGACCGACAGCTTCTACCTTTACTACTCTTTTTTTACCCTTTGCTTTATCGTTTCTTTTCTGAGCCATAATCTAAATCAGGTTTTATTTAGTTGCTTTCTTTTTGTTGGCAACTGTCTTTCTCTTGCCCTTCCTTGTTCTGGCGTTGTTCTTGGTATGTTGACCACGAACAGGAAGTCCTTTTCTATGTCTTAAACCTCTATAGCAACCGATATCCATCAGTCGTTTGATGTTTAATTGGATCTCTGACTTCAGTACACCTTCAGTTCTGAATTCTTCGCCAATAAGAGTACGGATGGCAGTTGATTCTTCATCATTCCACTCGCCTGCTTTTTTGTCGAAAGAGATACCGGCTTTGCTCAGGATCGCTTGAGCTGAACTTCTACCAATACCGAAGATATAAGTAAGTCCGATCTCGCCACGTTTATTGTCTGGTATATCTACACCTGCAATTCTAGCCATAATCTTAACCTTGTCTTTGTTTATACTTAGGATTTTTCTTGTTGATCACGTAAAGTACTCCCTTCCTTCTGATCAACTTACAGTCAACACTTCTTTTTTTAATAGATGTCTTTACTTTCATGTCAGTCTATTTATATCTATACACTATTCTACCTTTTGATAAATCGTAGGGAGACAACTCTAATTTTACTCTGTCTCCTGGAAGAATTTTTATATAATTCATCCTCATTTTACCGGAAATATGAGCAATAAGCTGATGCCCATTTTCCAGTTCCACTTTAAACATCGCATTGGACAATGCTTCCGTAATGGTCCCGTCCTGTTCTATTGATGTCTGTTTCGCCATATTAGAATTTAAAATTCTCCTCTATGTATTTATGGGTCGTCAAGACCTCTGTTTTATTCTCAAATATTGCAACCGTATGCTCGTAATGAGCAGAGGCTTTTCTATCCGCTGTTCTGATAGTCCAACCGTCTCTTTCCTGAACTATATTGCGAGTCCCAAGATTGACCATGGGTTCAATAGCAATCACCATTCCGGATTTAAGAGGAACTCCACTCCCTTTCTTTCCATAATTTGGAACTTCAGGAGCTTCATGAAGATTCTTGCCAAGTCCATGTCCGACAAGCTCCCTGACTACAGTGTAGCCTTTAGCTTCTACAAACTTTTGAATTGCAAAACCAATATCTCCGATTCTATTCCCGTACACTGCCTGTTCAATACCCCGATAAAGAGAATCTCTGGTGGCTTTTAGTAATTCAATAATTGAAGGGGGAACCTCACCAATAGGATACGTATAAGCGGAATCGCTATGAAAACCTTGGTGAAAGACTCCACAATCTATTGAGATTATATCGCCATCTTTCAATTCATACTGTGAAGGAAAACCATGAACAACAACCTCATTCACGGAAATACAAAGTGAAGCAGGAAATCCGTTATAGCCCTTAAATGAAGGTACACCATCATGATCCCTGATAAACTCCTCAGCAACTTTATCTAGAAAAGAGGTCTTTACCCCTTCTTTAACATGCTTGGCAACTTCCCCATGGGCTCTTCCAAGAATATCAGCACTCTTTTTAATCAACTCAACCTCTTCCGAAGTTTTATAATGAATCATTTTTAAGCAACCTGATAATTAGAAGGGTTATTCTTCATATTACCGCTTTTCATCATTCCTTCGTAATGTCTCATCAAAAGGTAGCTTTCAATTTGTCTCAAAGTATCCATGATTACACCAATCATAATAAGAAGCGAGGTTCCACCATAGAATTGAGCAAATTCAGTTCCTACTCCGGATATAATCGCTAAAGCAGGTAATATTGCTACTGCTGCCAAAAGAATCGATCCTGGAAGAGTGATCTTGGAAATAATTCCATCAATAAACTCAGCTGTAGGTGCTCCAGGTTTAATACCGGGTACAAATCCACCATTCCGCTTCATATCTTCAGCTATTTGCTCAGGGTTAACCGTAATCGCTGTGTAAAAGAAAGTGAAAACGATGATAAGAACAGCAAAAAGCAAGTTGTATTGCCAAGAGGTGAAATCACTAAATGTGGCTCCAATGTAGTTGGCAATATCGCTTTCAGAAGCCCAGATCTGTGAAATCAAAGCAGGAAGGAACATCAATGACTGAGCGAAAATGATTGGCATAACTCCAGAAGCATTGACCTTTATAGGAATATACTGTCTTTGTCCACCATACACTTTACCTCCGACCACCTGCTTCGCATATTGAACAGGAATTCTTCGTGTAGCTTCTGTCAAGGCGATAACCCCAACTACTACAAAGAATAGTACCAATGCTTCAATAATGAGCAATAACAGTCCAGAAGAGCCTTTTTCAAGGCCTTCAGCGATTAGAGCTCCGGGGAATCTTGAAATAATTCCGATCATGATCAGCATAGAAATACCGTTTCCGATACCTTTTTCAGTAATTTTCTCACCAAGCCACATACAAAACATGGTGCCAGCCGAGAGTAAAACCAAAGAACTAAACATAAATAAAGAAGTGCTTACCATCACAGCGCCAGTTGGCAAAATTGTAGCAGTAACATATCCAATCCCTTGTGCAATTGTAATCGCTATTGTTAAAACTCGGGTGATCTGGTTGATTCTCTTTCTTCCAGACTCTCCTTCCTTTTGCATCTTTTGGAAATACGGAACTCCGACAGTCAATAGCTGCAGCACAATGGAAGCAGATATATATGGCATAATACCCAGACCAAAAATGGAGGCATTACTAAAAGCTCCACCAAGGAAAGTGTCAATCAAACCGAAGATTCCCTCCGGAGCTTCACCTAACTTAGAAGGATCTACTCCCGGAAGAACGATGAAAGACCCTAATCTGAATATGATCAGATAACCGATCGTATTCATGATTCTAACTCGAAGGTCTTCAATAGAGAATATGTTTTTAACTGTCGAAATAAACTTTTTCATTTACTTAAATCTTGTTTACAGATCCACCAAGAGTCTCAATTGCTGCAATTGCAGTTTCTGAAAACTTATGCGCGGTCACATTCAATTTGGACTTCAATTCACCACCGCCAAGGATTTTGATTTTGTCATTCTTAGATGCAATACCATGAGCAACTAATGCTTCCATGTTGATTACTTCAAGATTAAACTCCTCAGCAAGACTTTGTAAGGTATCCAAATTTACTGGTTTGAACTCAATCTTATTAAAGCTTTTGAATCCAAACTTAGGAACACGTCTTTGAAGGGGCATTTGACCACCTTCGAAACCAAACTTGGACTTGTATCCAGATCTTGATTTTGCACCTTTGTGACCTCTTGTGGAGGTACCTCCTCTTCCGGAACCTGTACCTCTACCTATTCTCTTTCGAGATTTAGTAGATCCATCGGCTGGTTTTAATGTATGCAGTTTCATAATTAAGCTTCTTCAACTTTTACAAGGTGACTAACTTTCTTTACCATTCCAGCTATCTGAGGAGTGTTTTCCACAATCTTCGATTTGCTGATTTTACCAAGACCTAAGGCAACGATTGTCGCTTTCTGATCTTTTGGTCTGTCAATGGTACTTTTGGTCTGAGTAATTTTTATCTTTCCCATGATGATTATCCGTTAAAGACTTTAGCCATTTTAACACCTCTCTGCTGAGAAACTGCGATTGCATCTCTCAATTGAACCAATGCGTCAATGGTAGCTTTTACCACATTATGAGGATTTGATGAGCCTTTAGATTTAGCCAAAACGTCTGTTACCCCTGCACTTTCTAAAACAGCACGCATCGCACCACCGGCTATTACACCTGTACCTGCGGCTGCTGGTTTAATCAGAACAAACCCACCACCAAATTTACCAATTTGCTCGTGAGGGATAGTTCCCTTCAAAACCGGCACTTTAACCAAGTTTTTCTTAGCATCCTCGATACCTTTGGTAATTGCATCTGTGACTTCATTGGCTTTACCTAAACCGTAACCTACAACACCCTGGCCATCGCCTACCACTACTATAGCAGAAAAAGAGAATCTTCTACCACCTTTTACCACTTTGGCTACTCGGTTGATCGCTACTACTTTTTCCTTAAGTTCTGTATCTGTAGCCCGAATGGGCTTTCTTCTTACTTGAGACATATCCGATTAAAATTTAAGGCCACCTTCTCTGGCACCGTCTGCCAAAGCTTTAACATTACCATGATACAAGTAGCCATTTCTATCAAATACTACTTCGCTCACACCATTAGCAACTGCTCTTTCGGCAAGCTTTTTACCCACTTCCGCAGAAACAGATAATGTAGTGTTAGCTTTTGCTCCAAGTTCTTTTGAAGATGCTTGTGCCAATGTGTGACCTTTAAGATCATCAACAAGTTGCGCATATATGCCAGTATTGCTTTTGAAAACTGACAAACGAGGTCTGGAATCTGTACCGGAAATCTTTCTTCTGATACCCTGCTTGATTCTAAGTCTTCTGGAATTCTTATTAAATGCCATAACCTATTATTTTTTACCGGCAGTTTTACCAGCCTTACGTCTAACTTGTTCACCCACGAAGCGTACACCTTTTCCTTTGTAAGGTTCAACCTTACGAAGGGATTTGATTTTTGCTGCTATTTGACCGATCAATTCTTTATCAATTGCTTCCAAGGTAATGATCGGATTTTTACCTTTTGCGGTCTCCGTTTTCAAAGAGACATTTTGTGGCAATGCAAAGAAAATATTGTGGGAATATCCAAGACTAAGTTCAAGAACTTGTCCTTGATTAGTAGCCTTATAACCTACACCTACAAGTTCCAAGGCTTTTTTGTACCCTTCAGATACACCAATAACCATATTATTGATCAATGATCTGTAAAGTCCATGCATAGACTTGTGCCTTTTAGAATCTGTTGGTCTGGAAACAATTACTTCCGAACCTTCTACTTTCACCTCAATATCGGGATTCACATCCTGAGTGAGTGTACCTTTTGGACCTTTAACAGTGACCAGCCCATGAGCTGACACGTCTACAGTAACACCGCCGGGTATATTTATTGGTTTTTTACCTATTCTAGACATGATAGTAATTAATATACGTAGCAAAGGACCTCGCCTCCAACACCTTCAGTGCGGGCTTCTTTGTCTGTCATTACACCTTTTGATGTAGAAACGATGGCGATACCAAGTCCATTAATGACTCTTGGCAATCTGTCATGCTTTACATACTTTCTCAAACCTGGAGTACTTACTCTTTTCAGGTTCACGATAGCATTTTGCTTGGTAGTAGGGCTATATTTCAGGGCGATTTTGATGGTCCCTTGAGGACCATTTTCTTCGAATTTATAATTCTGAATATATCCTTTGTCATGCAATACTTTCGTGATCTCTTTTTTAAGGTTGGACGCAGGTATCTCGACAATTCTATGAGATGCCTTGATGGCATTTCTCAATCTTGTCAGATAATCAGCTATTGGATCAGTCATGGTTTATTTAAGTCTAGCTCCACCCGAATTGGGCGTGCAAAGTTACGAATTGATTTTTAGAATAAAAACTACTGTCGTGATTTTACCAGCTGGACTTTGTAATTCCAGGAATTTTGCCTGCTGAGGCCATTTCCCTAAAAGTAACCCTGTTGATACCGAACTTTCTCATGTAGCCTTTTGGACGGCCGGTTAAGTTACATCTATTGTGAAGTCTAACCGGTGAAGAGTTCTTTGGCAATTTGTCAAGTGCAAGATAATCACCAGCTGCTTTTAGCTCAGTTCTTTTCTTGGCATACTTGGCTACCAGAGCTTCTCTTTTTCTCTCACGAGCTTTTATGGATTCTTTTGCCATAATTATTCTGGATTATTTTTGTTTACGAATGGCATTCCGAAAGCTTTCATTAATGCTAAGCTTTCTTCATCGGTCTTTGCGGTAGTTACGAACGTAATATCCATACCGGAAATTCTGTTCACCTTTTCGATGCTGATCTCAGGGAAAATAATTTGCTCAGTCACACCCAAGGTATAATTACCTCTTCCGTCAAATCCTTTGTCAGAAATTCCTTTGAAGTCTCTAACTCGTGGCAGGGCAACGGTCATCAAACGATCCAGAAATTCATACATCTTATTTCCTCTGAGAGTTACTTTAGCGCCAATTGGCATACCCTCTCTTAATTTAAAATTCGACACTGAAGTTTTAGCTTTAGTCGAAACTGCTCTTTGACCTGTGATTAATGAAAGTTCTTCAACTCCCTGGTCAACCAATTTCTTATCAGCTACAGCAGCACCTATCCCTTTATTGAGAACAATTTTGGTTAACTTAGGAACTTGCATCACTGAAGAATATTGAAACTTCTCCTTCATAGCCGGAACGATATCGTTCAGGTATTTTTGTTTGATTCTTGGATTAGCCATTGATCACCTCCCCAGTTTTCTTAGAGTATCTCACTAGTTTTCCTTTTTCATTAGCCTTACGACCAGTTCTGGTAGTTTCACCAGTTTTAGGATCTACTAACATCAAGTTGCTGATATGCATACCAGCCTCTTTCTTTTCGATTCCACCTTGAGGCTTAGCAGCAGTTGGCTTCACATGTTTGGTGATCATATTTAGACCTTCAACAATTGCTCTGCTTTTTGCTTTATCTACAAAAAGTACTTTGCCTGATTTTCCTTTGTCATCACCCGCGATCACCTTAACAGTATCTCCGGTTTTGATGTGCAGTTTAGTCTGCTTGTTCAATTTTCTTTCCATGATTACAATACTTCTGGGGCCAGGGAAACGATTTTCATGAACTGCTTCTCTCTCAACTCTCTGGCAACAGGGCCGAAAATACGAGTGCCTCTTGGCTCGTCGTTGTTGTTCAACAACACAGCAGCATTATCTTCAAATCGGATATAAGAACCGTCTTTTCTTCTTATTTCTTTTTTGGTGCGTACGATAACCGCTTTAGAAACGGTACCTTTTTTCATATTGCTGGATGACAGGGCTGATTTTACAGTAACAACTACTTTGTCACCGATAGAAGCATAACGCTTCCCAGTACCACCCAATACACGGATAACCAACACCTCTTTGGCACCGGAATTATCCGCCACACTTAGTCTGGATTCTTGTTGTATCATGATTACTTAGCCCTTTCTATAATTTCAACTACTCTCCAACGTTTGTTCTTACTCAGCGGACGAGTTTCACTGATTTTAACGATGTCACCTGGGTTACACTCGTTTTTCTCGTCATGAGCCATAAATTTGGTAGTCTTGGCAACGAACTTGCCGTAAATACCGTGCTTTACACGACGCTCTACAGCTACAGTGATGGATTTGTCCATCTTGTTGCTCATCACTTTACCAACTCTTTCTTTTCGAAGATTTCTCTCTATCGTAGCCATTTTCTTTTCTGTTAGCTAGTTATTTGGCAGTCAGAGCAGTCTTCAATCTTGCGATTAAGCGCTTCGACTCGCGGATTCTGTTAGGATTCTCTATCGGAGTAATGGAATGAGCAAACCTAAGTTTGGTCAAATTCTCCTTTTCAGCAACGATTCGCTCGGCTGTTTCACTTGCGGAAAGTGTTTTTATCTCAGTATTTTTCATAGTCCTATTATTCTGCGAAATCTCTACGAACAACAAATCTGGTACTTACTGGAAGTTTCTGCTGTGCAAGTCTCAACGCTTCCTGAGCGGTCTCCAAGTTCACACCTGTAGCTTCGAAAAGGATCGTTCCTGGCTTTATTACGGCTACCCAATATTCAGGAGCACCTTTACCTTTACCCATACGGACTTCTGCAGGCTTCTTAGTGATCGGTTTGTCAGGAAAAATCCTGATCCAAACCTGACCTTCTCTCTTCATAGCTCTTGTCATGGCAATACGTGCTGCCTCAATTTGGCGAGAAGTAATCCATCCTGGCTCAAGGGACTTGATGCCAAAGTTACCAAAAGAAAGCTCGTGCCCTCTAGTAGCTAGACCTTTGACACGGCCCTTATGCATTTTCCTATATTTAGTTCTTTTTGGCTGTAACATGATTTCTCACTTAGTCGGTGAAAATTAGTTATTTCTTATTTCTGCGTCGTGGACCATTGTTGTCTCTCTTTGGACCAGGAGCGTTACTACGTGCGCCTTTTGGCTCATTCGCAGCTCCTTGGTTTGGAGACAAGTCTCTTTTACCGTACACTTCTCCTTTGAAGATCCAAACTTTAATTCCGATCAGTCCATAAACCGTCAAAGCTTCTGAAAGTGCGTAATCAATGTCTGCTCTTAAAGTATGAAGAGGAATTCTTCCCTCTTTATACATTTCTGAACGTGCCATTTCGGCTCCACCCAGACGACCAGAAAGTTTAACTTTTATTCCTTCTGCTCCCACTCTCATAGATGCGGCAATAGCTTGTTTCATTGCTCTTCTGAAGGAAATTCTTGCTTGAAGTTGCTGAGCGATAGATTCACCTACCAATTTCGCATCCAGTTCAGGACGTTTAATCTCGAAGATATTAATTTGAATATCCTTGTTGGTGATTTTTTTAAGTTCTTCTTTCAGCTTGTCTACTTCGGTTCCACCTTTACCAATAACTACTCCCGGTCTGGCTGTATGAATGGTAAGAGTAATTCTTTTGAGCGTGCGCTCAATGATCACCTTAGCAATCCCACCTTTAGGAATTCTGGCAAGGACGTACTTCCGGATTTTCTGATCTTCGTATAGCTTTTCTGCAAAGTCTTTCCCACCATACCAGTTGGAATCCCAGCCTTTGACTACACCAAGTCTAAATCCTATTGGGTTGATCTTTTGTCCCATAGTCTGTTCTTAATTTGCCTTTTCGTTTGTTACTAATTTATCAGCGGTAACATCCTGTGCAGTGATTGCATCAATTACAAGGGTTACATGATTTGACCTTTTGCGGATTCTATGACCTCTTCCCTGAGGAGCTGGTCTCAATCTCTTAAGTGATCTTCCCTCGTCAACCATTACGGTTTTGATATAAAGATCAGCTTCTTCAAGCTTTGTATCAGGATTTTTGGCTTGCCAGTTTGCTACTGCAGAAAGCACCAATTTCTCTAATCTAATTGCACCATGATTTGGCGTGAATTTTAAGATAGACAAAGCAATGCCTACTCTTTTGCCTCTTACCAAGTCGGCTACAAGACGCATTTTGCGCGGAGATGTAGGGACGTTATTTAATCTTGCTATTGCTTCCATGATTATCTCTTTCCTTTATCTTTTTTCGCAACGTGGCCTCTGAAATTTCTAGTAGGAGCAAATTCACCGAGCTTGTGGCCTACCATGTTATCTGTAACAAAAACTGGAATAAACTTATTTCCATTATGCACAGCGAAGGTATGTCCTACGAAATCTGGTGAAATCATTGATCTTCTTGACCAAGTCTTGATGACAGATTTCTTTCCGGACTCGTTCATAACATCCACCTTTTTCAAAAGATGATGCTCGATATAAGGACCTTTTTTTAATGAACGTGCCATAATTATTTAGATCTTTTGCTTACGATAAAGTTATTTGAATACTTCTTAGGAGATCTGGTTTTCTTACCCTTAGCCAAAAGACCTTTTCTAGATCTTGGATGACCTCCGGAAGAACGTCCTTCACCACCACCCATCGGGTGATCGACTGGGTTCATCGCTACACCTCTGGTACGAGGTCTCACTCCAAGCCATCTTTTACGACCAGCTTTTCCAAGAACAACATTCATATGATCACCGTTGGATACAGTTCCTACTGTAGCCATACAAGTTCCCAATACCAGTCTCATCTCACCTGAAGGCAGTTTTACCGTCACGTATTTACCCTCTCGGGCAACGATCTGTGCATAACCACCAGCACTTCTTGCCATCACTCCACCTTTACCTGGCTTCAATTCCAAGTTGTGTACAATTGTTCCCATTGGAATGTTTGCCAAAGGCATTGCATTACCAACTTCTGGAGCTACTTGCTCACCGGAAATCACTGTTTGTCCAACTTGCAAACCTTCCGGCGCGATAATATAGGCCTTAGCACCATCCACATAATATAGTAGGGCAAGACGGGCTGTTCTGTTTGGATCGTACTCAATAGACTTTACAGTCGCAGGCACTCCAAACTTATTTCTCTTGAAGTCTACAATTCTGAGTCTTCTTTTATGACCACCACCAATGTAGCGGGCAGTCATTTTGCCTTCATTATTTCTACCACCTGACTTCTTAATAGGAGCAAGAAGTGACTTCTCTGGCTTAGACGCGGTAATCTCGTCAAATGCCGGAGCTACTCTAAACCTTGTCCCTGGAGTTACAGGCTTCAATTTTTTAATTGCCATGATATTGATTCAATTAAATTTCTCCGTAAAAATCAATTACCTCACCATCGGCTACTTGCACAATCGCTTTCTTGAAAGCATTGGTGAAGCCTGATACGACTTTATTGTTGGTGTATCTTGTCTTTTGCTTTCCAGCATATCTCATGGTCTTGATAGAAACCACTTTAACACCAAACGTTTTTTCTACAGCTTTTTTAATTTCTGGTTTCTTCGCAGTTTTTTCAACTATGAATCCATAAACGCCTTTTTCGTTCATGGCAGAAATCTTCTCTGTAATCAAAGGTTGTTTCAGAATATCCATTGTCTTATTTCGATAAAATGGTTTCTAACATACTTACAGAACCTTCACAGATAACTAATTGGTCTGCATGAAGTACTTGATATGTATTGACATCATTTACAGTTACAACCTTTGCCTTTGGCAAATTTCTACTTGAGAGATAGACATTCTTGTTTTCTTCAGGAAGAACCAATAATGTCTTTTTGTCTGTAAGAGAAAGACCAGAAAGCAAAGCCAAGTAGTTCTTAGTTTTTGGAGCATCAAACTCGATATTCTCCAAAACAAGAATACTGTTGTCTTTCACTTTATAAGCGATAGCAGACTTTCTGGCTAATTGTTTAACTTTTTTGTTCAGTTTGAAGGAATAATCTCTTGGTCTTGGACCAAATACTCTACCCCCACCTCTAAAAAGCGGCGACTTGATAGATCCAGCTCTGGCACCACCTGTACCTTTTTGCTTTTTGATCTTTCTAGTAGAACCGGCTATTTCATTTCTCTCTTTTGCTTTATGAGTACCCTGTCTTTGATTAGCCAAGTACTGCTTAACATCCAGATAGATCGCATGATCGTTTGGTTCGATTGCGAAAATTTCGTCAGATAAACTGACTTTTCTACCTGTGTCCTGTCCTTTATGATTAATTACTGCTAATTCCATGGCTTACTTCTCTAGAATAACGAAAGAATTTTTTGGACCAGGTACTGAACCAGAAACTAACAGGAGGTTTTTCTCAGGGTAAATTCTCAACACTCGAAGGTTGATTACTTTTACTCTATCACCACCAGTTCTTCCAGCCATTCGCATCCCTTTAAATACCCTGGAAGGCCAAGAACATGCGCCAATTGAACCCGGGTGTCTAAGTCTGTTGTGCTGACCGTGAGTTGTTCCACCCACACCCGCAAAACCATGACGTTTTACAACACCTTGGAAACCTTTACCTTTTGAAGTTCCGATAGCATCTACGAAGTCCCCTTCGATGAATACTTCTTGTGCCTTCACAGTCTTGCCCAAATCTACCTGACCGTCGAATTCAACGCGGAAATCTCTGAACTCCACAACTTTCTGCTTTGGTGTTGTACCAGCCTTTTTGAAATGACCGATTAGTGGCTTAGGAGTGTTTTTCTCCTTACGCTCACCGAATGCCAACTGCACTGCGTTGTACCCGTCTGTATCGACGTTTTTTACTTGCGTCACTACGCAAGGACCAGCTTCTATTAGCGTGCATGCGACGTTACGTCCATCGGCACTGAAAATGCTAGTCATACCTACTTTTTTTCCTATAATACCAGACATCTTTAATAAGAGATATTGATAATCAACAGGCATTTGTCTACCTGAGCCCTTTTTTAGGGACTGCAAAGTTACTTAAATAAAATTCTGCAACAAACGGCAACTCTTATATTTTCAAACAATTAGGAAATATTTAATTTGGTGTATTTCTCATCGCCTATTGATAACCTTCACAACTGCACAAAAGGTCTAAAAACAAAAAGACCTATACTTTCGTACAGGTCTTTTCTGTAAATTTTGAGGTCAGGTCAGACTTTGATCTCAACATCAACACCGCTAGGAAGTTCGATTTTCATCAAAGCATCTACGGTTTTAGAAGAGTTAGAGTAGATGTCTACCAGTCTCTTGTATGTACACAATTGATATTGATCTCTGGCTTTCTTGTTTACGTGCGGGGATTTCAATACTGTGAATTTCTCCTTCTTAGTAGGGAGAGGAATAGGTCCTACAACGATTGCTCCTGTGGCTTTTACAGCCTTCACGATCTTCTCTGATGACTTATCCACCAAGCTGTGATCGTATGATTTAAGTTTTATTCTGATTTTCTGATTCATTTCAAGTAGAATTTAGGATTTTTCACCTTTAACTTTTGCAATTACTCCTTCAGCAATGTTGTTAGGAACCGGCTCGTAGTGGGAGAACGTCAATGAAGCTGAAGCTCTACCAGATGAGTTGGTCCTCAAGTCAGTCACATAACCGAATAATTCGGACAATGGAACAGCAGCTTTAATCACGGATGAAGTTCCTTTGGTATCCATGCCTTTCATAACACCTCTTCTTCTGTTCAAATCACCAGTGATTGGACCAGTGTATTCATCAGGTGTAACTACTTCTACAGACATGATAGGTTCCAATAATTGAGGCTTACATTTTCTTGCAGCTTCTTTGAAACCAATTCTCGCAGCTAATTCAAAAGAAAGGGCATCAGAATCGACATCGTGGAATGATCCATGGAAAAGTCTAACTTTCATTGACTCGATAGGATATCCTGCCAATGGGCCATTTTTCATAGCCTCATTAAAACCTTTCTGGATTGCAGGGATGAATTCTCTCGGAATAACACCACCAACTATCCCATTTACGAAATCTAATCCCGGCTTAATTTCCCCTGATTCCGCATCAGGAGCTTTTGGCCCAAGTTCAAATAAGATATCAGCGAATTTACCTTTACCACCTGTTTGCTTCTTGTAAACTTCTTTATGTTCAACATTAGCAAAAAGTGCTTCTTTGTAAGCAACCTGAGGAGCTCCTTGGTTGATTTCAACTTTGAATTCTCTCTTCAGACGATCAATGATAATCTCAAGGTGAAGTTCGCCCATGCCTCGAAGGATGGTCTGTCCAGTTTCCTGATCAGTATTTACGACAAGAGTAGGATCTTCTTCAACCAATTTGGAAATCGCCATACCCAATCTGTCAGCATCTACCTGCTTCTTAGGCTCGATAGCATATCCGATAACCGGCTCAGGGAATACCATTGATTCCAATACTATCTTTCGCTTTTCATCACAAAGAGTATCACCAGTTTTAATATCCTTGAAACCAACTACTGCACCAATATCACCGGCGACCAACCTTTCGATTTGGTTCTGCTTATTGGCGTGCATTTGGAATACTCTGGAAATACGTTCTTTGTTACCGGAGCGACTGTTAAAAATATAAGAACCAGACTCAAGCGTACCTGAGTATGCTCTTACAAAGCAAAGTCGACCTACAAACGGATCAGTAGCAATTTTGAAAGCAAGACCAGCAAATGGCTCCTTTTCGTCAGGACGAATTTCCACCGGCTCTTCAGAATCTAGACCTGTTGCCACAATGTCATCCTTATCCAATGGGGAAGGAAGCAATTCCATCACCAAGTCAAGCATAGTTTGAACCCCTTTATTTTTAAATGAAGAACCACAAACCATAGGGACAATTTTCATGTCAATGGTAGCCTTCCTCAACGCATTCAAAATCTCAGCTTCTGTAATTGAATTAGGATCGTCAAAAAACTTCTCCATCAACGATTCGTCGTAGTCAGCAACTGCCTCAAGCAAATGCTCTCGGTATTCAGCAACTTCCTCGATCATGTCTGCAGGAATAGGAACTTCTTTAAAGGTCATGCCTTTGTCATCTTCGTTCCACTCGATTGCTCGGTTATTGATCAAATCTACGACTCCTGTGAAGTTCTCTTCGGCTCCTATTGGAAGTTGCAAAGCAACTGCGTGGCTACCCAGCATTTCTCTAACTTGCTTACAAACTCCAAGGAAATCTGCCCCAGCACGGTCCATTTTGTTAACGAATCCGATTCGAGCGACTTTGTAGTTATCTGCAAGTCTCCAGTTAGTTTCAGACTGAGGCTCTACTCCGTCTACTGCACTAAACAAAAATACCAATCCATCGAGAACACGAAGAGATCTGTTTACCTCTACGGTAAAATCAACGTGACCGGGAGTATCGATGATGTTAATTTGATATTTGTTGCTCCTGTAATCCCAAAAGACTGTAGTAGCTGCTGAAGTGATGGTGATACCTCTCTCCTGCTCTTGCTCCATCCAGTCCATTGTGGCTGCACCATCGTGAACCTCGCCGATTTTGTGACTTACGCCTGAATAATAAAGAATTCGCTCAGTGGTGGTAGTTTTACCTGCATCAATATGGGCAGCAATTCCAATGTTTCTTGTGAATTTTAAATCTCTTGCCATCTTAATTAAAATCTAAAGTGAGAGAACGCTTTGTTGGCTTCAGCCATTCTGTGCGTATCATCTTTTTTCTTCACACCGGCACCTTCGCCTTTTGAAGCAGCGATGATTTCGCCGGCCAATCTGTCCATCATAGTTTTCTCACCCCTTTTTCTGGCGTAGTTGATCATCCACTTGATACCTAGTGAAATTTTCCTGTCAGGTCGAACTTCCATTGGAACCTGGAACGTAGCACCACCAACTCTACGACTCTTCACCTCTACGGATGGAGCTATATTGTTAAGCGCTTTTTTCCAAACCTCAAGACCATTCTCACCTACTTTTGTTTCTACCTTTGCTACCGCATCGTAGAAAATCTTGTAAGCAATACTCTTCTTCCCATCTACCATCAGACAGTTCACAAACCTGGTTACCAGGGTATCATTGAACTTTGGATCAGGAAGAATATATCTCTTCTTTGGTTTCGCTTTTCTCATTTCTTTTGATTGTTGTTATTTTTTCTTTTTTGCTGGAGCCCCTTTGGCTGCAGCTACTGGAGCACCTTTTCCAGCTTTAGGTCTCTTAGCACCGTACTTAGAACGACCTTGCTTACGGTCTTTAACTCCTGCTGTATCGAGTGCACCACGGATGATGTGGTATCTTACTCCTGGTAGATCTTTCACACGACCACCTCTGATCAATACGATCGAATGCTCTTGTAAATTGTGACCTTCTCCTGGAATGTAAGCATTCACTTCTTTTCCATTTGTCAATCTTACCCTTGCCACCTTCCGCATCGCGGAGTTAGGCTTTTTTGGGGTTGTAGTATACACTCTGGTACAAACACCTCTACGCTGAGGACATGCATCCAAGGCTCTAGATTTTGATTTGGTCTCCAGTGTGGTTCTACCTTTTCTTACTAACTGTTGAATAGTAGGCATTAACTGATAAAATTTAGTTTTCCCGTAAACTGTTGAATTTTGGACTGCAAAGGTAAAGAAAGTAATAAGAGGAACAAAATTAAGTAGTTATATTTTTGTTACGCTTCACCGGGTGTTCCAAAGGATATTGGAAACTGCGGTGCACCACCTGATTGGTTGATTTTACCAAAAGCAGCCTCGTATTTTTCGATGTTATCTTTTAGCGCTGCCAGCAATCTTTTGGCATGATCAGGAGTAACAATAATTCTGGACTTTACTTTTGCTTTTGGCACTCCCGGCATTAATCGAATAAAATCGATCACAAATTCGGAATTAGAATGAGTAATCATCGCAAGGTTTGAGTAGATGCCTTCACCTACTTCTTCTGAAAGTTCAACATTGATCTGTTGATTGTTACGGTTTAGTCCTTTTTCGTCTTCCATGAGTTGAGTTGATTAAAAAAGGCCTGTACGAATACAGGCCTTTGACTTTAGTCAATTTTCAATTATAAAATCGCTTCGCTTGTTCTTTTGGAAGTTCTTTCCATATTTTCAGAAAGCTTCTCATACTCTTCCTGAGATCCAACGATGATTCCCTGAATTGCTCTCTGACCTGTACCGGCAGGGATCAAATGTCCAACAATCACGTTTTCTTTCAATCCAAGCAAGAAGTCACGCTTTCCTCTAATAGCAGCTTCAGAAAGTACCTTGGTAGTTTCCTGGAAGGAAGCAGCAGAAATAAAGCTTTCAGTTCCCAAAGAAGCAGCTGTGATACCTTGCAAAGTAGGCGCTGAAACAGCTGTTTCAGCATCTCTCACTTGTACCAACTTGAGATCTTTTCTCTTAAGACTTGAATTTTCGTCTCTCAACCTTCTTGCACTGATGATCATTCCTGGCTTCAAAGTAGAAGAATCACCTGCGTCCATAACGACCTTCTTATCTAGAATATTATCGTTTTCTTCTCTGAATGCCCATTTGTCAACTACTTGGTTTTGGAGGAATCCGGTATCACCTGCATCAAGAATTTCTACTTTTTGCATCATCTGGCTTACGATTACTTCAATGTGTTTATCATTGATCTTCACACCTTGCAATCTGTAAACTTCCTGAATTTCATTTACCAAATATTCCTGAACCGCTGTAGGTCCTTTGATAGAAAGAATATCATTTGGAGTAATAGCACCATCCGATAAAGGTTCACCGGCACGGATAAAGTCATTTTCCTGAACAAGAATGTGCTTAGAAAGAGATACCATGTATTTCTTGATCACGCCATCTTTTGACTCGATGACGATCTCTCTGTTACCACGCTTGATACCTCCGTAAGTTACAACACCGTCGATTTCAGAAACCACAGCCGGATTGGATGGATTACGCGCTTCGAACAATTCTGTAACTCGTGGAAGACCACCGGTGATATCTCTTGTCTTACCTACTGACCTTGGGATTTTCACTAAAATCTGTCCTGATTTAACTTTCTCTCCTGCTTCTACCGCCAAGTGAGCACCTACCGGAATACTGTAAGCCTTGGATTCTTCTCCGTAGTTTACCAAAATCGCAGGGTTCTTGGTTCTATCTTTAGTCTCGATAATTACTTTCTCACGAAAACCGGTCTGATCATCGGAAACTTCTTTGTATGTGATACCTTCTACAACTGCATCGAATTCTACCAAACCATCAAATTCGGAAAGGATAACTGCGTTGTATGGATCCCAGGTACAAAGAGATTCACCTTTGGTGATCTTCTGACCTTCTTTCACGTTCAACATTGAACCATAAGGAACGTGGTTTGAAACGAGTGTTTTTCCAGATTTAGCATCATTAATTTTGATCTCACCAGATCTTCCCATTACAACAGCGACAGGCTCACCGTCTTTGTTGGTCGTTTCGATCCACCTAAGTTCTTCTTCAAATTCAATAATACCGTCAAACTTAGCAGGAACACTGGCTTCAACTGCCATGTTAGATGCTGTACCGCCTACGTGGAAAGTTCTCAAGGTCAACTGAGTACCTGGCTCACCGATAGACTGTGCGGCAATTACACCTACAGCTTCACCGGCTTGTACCATTGCACCCGTTGCCAGGTTTCTACCGTAGCACTTTGCGCATACCCCTCTTCTGGTTTCGCAAGTCAAGACTGATCTGATTTCTACTTCTTCGATCGCTGACTCGTCTACCAATTTGGCTACGTCATCACCGATTTCTATTCCTGCAGGAATGATTAGTTTATCTGTAATTGGATCATAGACGTCGTGAACTGATACTCGGCCTAAGATTCTTTCAGAAAGTGGCTCAACGATTTCATCGTTATCTTTCAAAGGCTGCACTACCAGTCCTCTAAGAGTACCGCAATCATCTTCTGTAATAATCATATCCTGAGCTACGTCGACCAATCTTCTGGTCAGGTAACCAGCATCAGCCGTTTTCAATGCTGTATCTGCAAGACCCTTTCGGGCACCGTGAGTAGAGATAAAATACTCCAATACGTCTAGACCTTCTTTGAAGTTAGAAAGGATTGGATTTTCAATGATTTCACCTACTGATCCTTGAAGGTTTTTCTGTGGCTTTGCCATCAAACCTCTCATACCACCAAGCTGCCGGATTTGCTCTCTGGAACCTCTTGCTCCTGAGTGCATCATCATATAGATGGCATTGAATCCCTGCTTATCCTCTTCCATCTTCTTCATCAGATTATTAGTCAAATGAGAGTTGGTACGAGTCCAAATATCAATTACTTGGTTGTATCGTTCGTTGTCTGTGATTAAACCCATCAGATAGTTATTCCAAACTTGATCAACCTCTTCCTTAGCTTTGGCTATCATTGGTACTTTTTCTGCCGGGATAATTACGTCATTCAGACCCATTGACAGACCACCTTGGTAGGCACTCTGGAATCCAAGATGCTTGATATCGTCTAGGAATTGTGCCGTACGTGCAATACCACATACTTTCACAACCTCTGCAATGATCTGCTGAAGCTTCTTCTTAGTCAATAGTTCATTTACATAACCTACTTGCTCAGGAACGAATTGGTTAAAGATCAATCTGCCTGCAACTGTATCTATCAGTTGGAGTTTTATCTCTCCATCTGGAGTTCTCACTTTCACTTTGCACTTGATGTGCGCATGCTTAGAGAGTTTACCTTCGTTCAAAGCAATGATTACTTCCTCCTGACTGTAGAAAGTCATGCCTTCACCAGCAACGATTTCTTCAGGAGTTGATTTTTTACCCTTAGTCACATAGTAAAGTCCGAGTACCATGTCCTGAGAAGGAACTGTAATTGGAGCACCATTGGCAGGATTCAAAATATTATGTGAAGAAAGCATCAAAGTTGAAGCTTCCAATATAGCCTCATGTCCAAGTGGCACGTGAACCGCCATCTGATCACCGTCAAAATCGGCGTTGAATGCGGTACATACCAATGGGTGAAGTTGAATTGCTTTTCCTTCGATCAATTTTGGTTGGAAAGCTTGGATACCCAATCTGTGAAGAGTTGGGGCACGGTTTAGGAGCACAGGGTGTCCTTTCAAAACGTTTTCCAAGATATCCCAAACAACCGGATCTTTACGGTCAACAATTTTCTTGGCAGATTTTACTGTCTTTACAATACCTCTTTCGATCAGTTTCCTGATAATAAAAGGTTTGAAAAGCTCAGCTGCCATGTTTTTGGGAAGACCGCACTCATGAAGCTTCAACTCAGGTCCAACCACAATTACTGAACGACCAGAGTAATCCACACGCTTTCCAAGTAAGTTTTGACGGAAACGTCCTTGCTTACCTTTCAGCATGTCGGAAAGTGACTTCAGTGCTCTGTTACCGTCAGATCTTACTGCGTTAACTTTTCTTGAGTTATCAAAAAGTGAATCTACAGCCTCCTGAAGCATTCTTTTCTCGTTTCTCAAAATCACCTCAGGCGCTTTGATATCGATCAATCTCTTCAGTCGGTTGTTTCTGATGATCACTCTTCTATAAAGGTCATTCAAATCAGAAGTAGCAAATCTACCTCCGTCCAAAGGAACCAATGGTCTCAATTCTGGTGGAATAACTGGAACCATTCTTACAACCATCCACTCAGGACGGTTCTCGATTCGAGTTCTTGCATCACGAAATGCTTCCACTACTTTCAGACGCTTAAGAGCTTCTGCCTTTCTCTGCTGAGAAGTATCAGTAGCAGCCTGGTGACGAAGTGAATACGAAAGATCATCCAAATCCAATCTGGAAAGAAGCATCTCAAGACCTTCTGCACCCATTCTGGCGATGAATTTATTCGGATCATCATCATCAAGCATGTGGTTTTCCTTAGGAAGCTTATCCATGATATCCAGGTATTCGTCTTCAGTAAGGAAGTCAAGATACTGGACACCTTCTTCAGCTTTCACACCAGCTTGTACGACTACATATCGCTCGTAATAAACGATTTGGTCGAGCTTCTTGGTAGGAAGTCCTAATAGGTAACCTATTTTATTTGGGAGAGATTTGAAGTACCAAATGTGAGCAACTGGAACTACCAGCTCAATATGGCCCATTCTTTCTCGTCTTACTTTCTTCTCGGTCACTTCTACGCCGCAACGATCACAGATAATTCCTTTATATCTGATTCTCTTGTATTTGCCGCAGTGACACTCCCAATCTTTAACCGGACCGAAGATTCTTTCACAAAACAACCCGCCCATTTCAGGCTTGTATGTTCTATAATTGATAGTCTCTGGCTGGGTCACTTCTCCATTTGAACTATCCAGAATTGATTCTGGGGAGGCCAAACTGATTGTGACTCTGGAAAAGTCGTTATTGAGTTTTTTATTTTTTCTGAACCCCATAGTTTTTGAAAGATATGTAAAGGGCTCTTACGAGCCCTAATGAGCTTAATTAATCCAGCGTAATTTCAAGAGCTAAACCTCTCAATTCATGAACCAATACATTGAATGATTCAGGGATGTTAGGTTTTGGAAGGTTTTCACCTTTAACAATAGCTTCATAAGCTTTAGCTCTACCGATTACGTCATCAGACTTCACAGTCAGGATCTCTTGAAGAACATGAGATGCACCAAATGCTTCCAGTGCCCACACTTCCATTTCACCAAATCTCTGTCCACCAAACTGCGCTTTACCACCCAACGGCTGCTGAGTAATCAAGGAATATGGTCCTATTGATCTAGCGTGCATCTTATCGTCCACCAGGTGACCAAGCTTAAGCATGTATGATATACCTACAGTAATCGGCTGATCGAACTTAGCTCCTGATAGTCCGTCATATAAATAAGTACGGCCGTAAGCTGGCAAACCTGCTAATTCCAATTCTTGAGCAACTTCTTCCATAGAAGCTCCATCGAAAATCGGTGTAGCATATTTCTTACCCAACTTCTGTCCTGCCCAAGCAAGAACAGTTTCAAAGATCTGTCCGATGTTCATTCGGGAAGGTACACCAAGTGGATTCAATACGATATCCATCGGAGTTCCATCTTCAAGGAATGGCATATCTTCATCTCTTACGATTCTTGCAACGATACCTTTGTTACCGTGACGACCCGCCATTTTATCACCCACTTTCAGCTTACGCTTCTTAGCTATATAAACTTTGGCCAATTGTACGATACCTGCAGGAAGCTCGTCGCCTACCTCAAGTGTAAATCGATCTCTTTTGAATCTTCCGCTGATCTCATTTCGAGAATTCACAAAATTCTTCACCAATTGAACCACCAATTTATTGGTATGGGCATTTTCAGTCCAGTCATCCAAAATGATGTCTGAGATCAAATTTGCTTCCTCCGGAACATTGTAATTGCTCTCATCTCTGTAAGGATTCTTAGCAGGGAACAGATTATTCTCAATATTCTTTAGATTGAATTTGGTTCCTTTAGTGATGATCTCATCTCCAAACTTATGCTTAACGCCCTGAGAAGTTTTGCCATCCAGCAAAGTCACCAGTTTGTTAATCATTCGGGCTCTGATGCCCAGTAGATCTTTGGAATACTTTCCTTTCAGTTTTTCAACATCAGATTTAGACTTGGCTCTTACGTCCTTGTCTTTCTTTGGTCTAGAGAAAAGTTTGGTTTCGATAACCACACCATTAAGTGATGGAGAAGCTTTCAAAGAAGCATCTTTCACGTCACCGGCTTTGTCACCAAAGATGGCTCTCAATAGTTTTTCTTCAGGGGTTGGATCAGTTTCGCCTTTAGGAGTGATTTTTCCGATGATGATATCGCCTTCTTTTACCTCGGCGCCAATCATGATAATGCCATTCTCATCCAAGTGCTTCACTGCTTCTTCAGAGACGTTAGGGATTTCAGAAGTCAATTCTTCTTCACCTCTCTTTGTATCTCTTACTTCAAGCTGAAACTCTTCCACGTGAATGGAAGTGAAAATATCTTCACGAACTACTCGCTCAGAAATTACGATCGCATCTTCGAAGTTATATCCTTGCCAAGGCATGTAAGCAACTCTTAGGTTTTTACCCAAAGCCAACTCACCGTTGTTAGTAGAATATCCTTCAACTAATACCTGGCCTTTAGAGACTTTTTCACCCTTCAAGACCAAAGGTGTAAGGTTGATAGTGGTATCCTGGTTTGTTCTTCTGAATTTGATCAGGTCGTATGCTCTGTATTCGTCTGTGAAATTAACCAAAAGTTGATCGTCTGTCAGATCATATTTGATCACGATTCTCTTGGCATCCACATAATCCACCACACCATTTTCTTCAGCAATAATCAAAGCTCTTGAATCTACGGCAGCTTTGGCTTCAAGGCCAGTACCAACAATGGGAGCTTCTGCTTTCAACAAAGGAACAGCTTGACGTTGCATGTTTGATCCCATCAACGCTCGGTTAGCATCATCATGCTCCAAGAATGGAATCAACGAAGCTGCAACAGACACGATTTGATTTGGAGCAACGTCCATATAGGTAATCTCAGATGGATCCAATACTGGAAAATCACCTTCGAATCTTGCTTTTACTTTATCGTCAATAATCTTCCCTGAATCATCAAGAGTCGCATTTGCTTGAGCGATATTATGGTTATCTTCTTCTTCAGCTGTCAAATAAATGATATCATCCAGCTTCATGCCTACTTTACTGTCCTTCACTTTTCTGTAAGGGGTTTCAAGGAAGCCCATTGAGTTCACTTTAGCGTGGACACAAAGAGAGGAGATCAAACCAATATTTGGACCTTCCGGAGTTTCGATGGTACAAAGACGACCGTAGTGCGTGTAATGAACATCTCGAACTTCGAAACCTGCTCTTTCTCTGGAAAGACCACCCGGACCCAAGGCTGAAAGTCTTCTCTTGTGAGTCAACTCTGCCAATGGATTCGTTTGATCCATGAACTGAGAGAGCTGGTTGGTACCAAAGAAGGAATTGATTACAGATGAAAGAGTACGAGCATTGATCAAATCGACTGGTTTAAAGTCTTCGTTGTCACGAACGTTCATCCTTTCTCTGATTGTTCTCGACATTCTGGCCAAACCAACACCGAACTGACTGTAAAGTTGCTCACCTACAGTTCTAACTCGTCTATTACTCAAGTGATCAATATCATCGACCACCGCTTTGGAGTTGATCAATCCAATCAGATATTTTACGATTGAAATGATGTCTTCTTTGGTCAAGACGATTTTTGCAGAATCTATCTGTAAGCCAAGCTTTTTATTGATTCTATATCTACCTACTTCACCCAAATCATATCTCTTGTCAGAGAAAAACAAGCTTTGGATTACCTCACGAGCTGTAGCTTCATCAGGAGCTTCAGTATTTCTCAATTGACGGTAAATCACTTCAACAGCTTCCTTCTCTGAGTTGGAGTTGTCCTTATGGAGTGTGTTGTATATAATTGAGAAATCAGCCACGTTCACGTCTTCTCTATGAAGAATGATGCTTTTAGAGCCTGAATCCAATATCATTTCAATGTCTTCGTCTGTCAAGACAGTATCTCTTTCGAGCAAAACTTCGTTTCTGTCAATAGAAACCACTTCTCCGGTATCCTCATCTACGAAATCTTCTACCCAAGTTCTCAACACCCTTGCAGCCAGCTTACGACCAGCAGCTTTTTTCAAAGCATTTTTAGTCGCAGAAACTTCTTCTGAAAGGCCAAATAAATCAAGAATGTCTTTGTCTGAACCATACCCAATTGCCCGGAGTAAAGTAGTTACAGGGAATTTTTTCTTGCGATCGATGTAAGCATACATAACATTGTTGATGTCAGTAGCAAATTCAATCCAAGATCCTTTAAAAGGAATGATTCTGGCAGAATAAAGCTTGGTTCCATTGGTATGCTTACTCTGTGCAAAGAAAACACCCGGAGATCTGTGAAGTTGAGAAACGATAACTCGTTCAGCACCATTGATCACGAATGAACCCTTTTCAGTCATGTAAGGCAGGTTACCCAAGAACACTTCTTGCTCGATAGTCTCGAAATCTTCATTGTCCTCATCATGACAAAGTAATCTCAACTTTGCCTTAAGAGGTACAGAATAGGTCAAGCCACGGTCAATGCACTCTTCCACACTATATTTAGGTGGGTCAACTGCGTAATCAATGAATTCCAAGGTAAAGTTTTCTCTGGAATCACTGATTGGGAAGTTTTCTGCGAATACTTTGAATAATCCGTCTGCCCTTCGTTTCTCTGCAGGGGTATCCAGCTGGAAAAAGTCTTTGAACGACTGCAACTGAATATCGAGAAAATCCGGATAGTCTTTGACCACCTTAATGGAGGAGAAACTTTTCCTTTCGGTTTGATTCTTGATAGCCAAGGTAGTGTGTGTTTATAGTGAAAGTTAATAAAGGAATACGACAATTATCGCTAGGAATAATGCAATTTTAAACCTGCGCATAAACAGGAAAAGACCTGACTAAATTAGTCAGGTCTTAGGAGCTAAACCTTAACCTCGGGGGTTAGGCTTAGCAAATTATTTGATCTCTACTTCAGCACCAGCTTCTTCCAAAGCCTTCTTTAAGCCTTCAGCTTCGTCCTTAGTTACTCCTTCTTTAAGGGCCTTTGGAGAAGAGTCAACTAGATCTTTTGCTTCTTTCAAGCCAAGACCAGTCAATTCTTTTACAAGCTTAACTACTGCAAGCTTTGCACCACCAGCTGCCTTCAAGATAACATCGAAAGAAGTTTTTTCTTCTTCAGCAGGCGCTTCTGCACCAGCTCCAGGTCCACTAGCAACCATGATCGCCCCAGCTGCTGCTGGCTCAATTCCGTATTGCTCCTTAAGGATATCTGTCAATTCTTTAACTTCTTTTACAGTCAAGTTCACCAACTGATCTGCAAGTTGTGTAAGATCTGCCATCGTATTTGTATTTAATTTTTTGTTTGAATGATTTTTTTAGAACTTATTTTTCTTCTCTTTCAGCAAGCTTTTTCAGCACACCAGTGATGTTGTTTTGTCCACTTAGCAATGCAGAAACGAGGTTCTTCGCAGGAGACTGAAGCAATCCGATAAGATCGCCAAGCAATTCTTGCTTAGATTTAAGAGTAGACAATACTTCAAGGTTGGCCTCTCCAATGAATACATCAGAGTCAATGCCAGCACCTTTAAACAATGGTCTCACTTCTTTTTTTCCTAATTTCTTTCTGAAATCCAACAGTACTTTTGCTGGAAGGTTACTTGTCTCTTTTGAGAAAATTATTCCGGAGAATCCTTTCAGAGCCTCTTCGGACAATTTTGAATAATCTGCATCCAGATTCTCCAAAGCTTTATTGATCAAGGTGTTTTTGTACACTTTGTACTCAACCCCTCTATCATAACATGTCCTCCTGAAGGCGTTTATCTGAGCAACAGAGAAACCTGATGCATCAGTGATATAGAAGAAAGGGTTTTCTTTAAACTTCTCAGTAAGACCGTCGATTATTACTTTCTTTTCGTCTCTAGTCATGATTAAATACCTTGAATGCTACCCTTGTCTACTGCTATTCCAGGAGACATTGTGCTGGATAAATGAATACTCTTGAAATATGTACCTTTAGAAGAAGAAGGTTTCAATTTAGAGATAGTCATGATTAGCTCTTTCACATTGTCCTGAATTTGTTCAGGTGAGAAAGAAACCTTTCCGATACCGGCATGAATGATTCCAAACTTATCTACTTTGAAATCGATTTTACCAGCTTTCACTTCTCTAACTGCCTTCGCTACATCTAATGTTACAGTTCCCGATTTAGGGTTTGGCATCAGACCTCTAGGACCTAACACTCTACCCAATCTACCTACCTTAGCCATTACGTTCGGCATAGTGATGATGACGTCAACGTCAGTCCATCCGCCCTCGATCTTTGCTATATAGTCGTCCAAGCCCACGTAATCTGCACCTGCTTCGGTGGCTTCTGCTACTTTGTCAGGAGTACAAAGCACCAATACTTTGATGTCTTTGCCAGTACCATGCGGTAGGGCAACTACGCCTCTTACCATTTGATCTGCTTTACGAGGATCGACGCCTAAACGAACGTCTACATCCACCGAAGCATCAAACTTGGTCATGGTAATGTCCTTCACGATAGAAGAAGCTGCCTCCAGGGAGTACACTTGGCTTGGGTCGTACTTAGAAAGAGCTTCTTTTTGCTTTTTTGTTAACTTAGCCATTGTTTTTTATTTATACTTCCCAAGGGGCTTTTCCAGATACTGTGATACCCATGCTTCTAGCTGTCCCTGCTACCATCTTCATAGCAGATTCAATTTTAAAGGCATTCAGGTCAGGCATTTTCACCTCGGCAATCTCTTTCACCTGATCCCAGGATACAGAGCCTACCTTTTTTCTGTTTGGTTCAGCTGAACCACTTTTGATCTTTGCTGCCTCAAGCAACATATTTGCTGCGGGGGGGGTTTTTACTACGAATTCAAAAGTTTTGTCAGAATAAACCGTAATCAATACAGGGAGCACCTGACCAATTTTATCTTGGGTACGTGCATTGTATTGCTTACAGAACTCCATAATGTTCAGACCCTTGGAACCAAGAGCTGGACCTACAGGAGGTGACGGATTAGCCTGGCCACCTTTCACTTGCAGTTTTACATAACCGGTGATTTCCTTAGCCATTGCTTAGTCTTGTTTTTCTACTTGTATAAAGTTTAACTCTACCGGAGTATTTCGGCCGAATATCTTAACCATAACATTAAGTTTTTTCTTCTCCTCAAATATCTCCTCAATTGTCCCGGTAAATCCACTGAAGGGGCCGTCCATTACTTTAACTGCCTCTCCTACTATAAATGGTGTATCCATTTTCTCGGCAAACTCATCAATCTCCTCAACCTTACCTAAAATACGATTGATTTCTGATTGGCGTAACGGTTCAGGGGTTTTGGAAGCTCCCCCTTTGTTTGATCCTAAGAAACCGATTACTCCCGGAATACTTGTTATTACGTGATTGGCCTCACCATTAGAAAGATCAGCATTGACTAAAACGTATCCTGGAAAGAAATTTCTTTCTCTTACACGTTTTTTGCCGTTACGCATCTCATATACCTTCTCAGATGGAATCAGGACTTCAGGAATAAAATCATCCAACTTTTGTCTGGCGATCTCATTATCGAGATAAGTCTTAGTCTTTTTCTCTTGTCCAGCTACTACCCTGAGTACGTACCACTTTTGTTCAGCCATTATGTAATGTCAATTCAATTAGAATAAATCATAAAACCATGTCATGATGTTTTCAAACCCAAGATCCACAGCTCCAATAAAAAGAGCAAAAATCAGAGAGGCCACTAACACCAATACTGCACTATTTTGAAGAAATGAAAATTTAGGCCATGTGACCTTGTTTACCATTTCATCATAAGATTCCAGAACAAAGTTTTTCAGATTCATAGTATACTTGCTTACTGGCACGGGCAGAGAGATTCGAACTCCCATCAACGGTTTTGGAGACCGCTATTCTGCCGTTGAACTATGCCCGTGTGAATGAACGCTCCGCCAATGGGAACGCAAAATTAGGGATTGATTGATAAAGAAACAAATGCGATCCCAAAATATTTTGGGATCGCATCGTTCAATATGTCTGACTAGGATTAGTCTAAGATTTCAGTCACCTGACCTGCACCTACTGTTCTACCACCCTCACGAATAGCGAAGCGAAGGCCTTTCTCAAGCGCAATTGCAGATAACAAGTTAACTTCGATAGTTACGTTATCACCTGGCATGACCATTTCAACGTTTTCTGGAAGTTTTATCTCGCCAGTTACATCTGTAGTTCTTAAATAGAACTGAGGTCTGTATTTGTTGAAGAATGGAGTGTGACGTCCGCCTTCTTCTTTTGAAAGTACATAAACTTCTGCTTTGAAATGCGAGTGGGGTTTCACAGATCCAGGCTTACAGATAATCATGCCACGCTTAATTTGTGATTTTTCAATACCTCTTAGCAAAAGACCTACATTGTCACCAGCTTCGCCTCTGTCAAGGATTTTACGGAACATCTCAACACCTGTTACAGTAGATTTAAGACCTTCAGCACCCATTCCGATGATGTCAACCGGCTCACCTGAGTTAATTACTCCTCTTTCAATTCTTCCAGTTGCAACAGTACCACGACCTGTGATAGAGAATACGTCTTCAACCGGCATCAAGAAGTCTTTGTCAACTAGACGAGGAGGGATTGGAATAAATGAATCAACTGCATCCATCAATTCCATTACAGTTTCAACCCACTTTTCTTCGCCGTTCAATGCACCAAGTGCGGAACCAGCAATTACAGGGATATTATCACCGTCAAAATCGTAGAAGGAAAGAAGCTCCCTGATTTCCATTTCCACAAGCTCAAGAAGCTCAGGATCGTCAACCATGTCAACTTTATTCATAAATACTACAAGCTGAGGTACACCTACCTGACGAGCCAAAAGAATGTGCTCTCTTGTCTGTGGCATAGGTCCATCAGTTGCAGCTACCACAAGTATAGCACCGTCCATTTGAGCGGCACCAGTTACCATGTTTTTAACGTAGTCTGCGTGTCCAGGACAATCTACGTGAGCGTAGTGTCTTTTTTCAGTAGAGTACTCTACGTGAGAAGTATTGATAGTGATACCTCTTTCTTTTTCTTCCGGAGCGTTGTCGATAGAAGAGAAATCTCTTAGTTCAGAAAGACCTTTTTTTGCCAATACTGTTGTAATGGCGGCAGTTAAAGTGGTTTTGCCATGGTCTACGTGTCCAATCGTACCGATATTAACGTGCGGCTTGGAACGGTCGAAGGTTGCTTTTGCCATGCGTGAAAATCCTCAGTTTAAGTTTAAAGATATATTTAGATTAATTTAATGCCGTCATGAGCCAACGACGGGAATTGAACCCGTGACCCCTTCCTTACCAAGGAAGTACTCTACCCCTGAGCTACGTCGGCTTAAACCCGATGCTTCCTAGAAAACATTGAGCGGGAGACGAGGCTCGAACCCGCGACCTGCAGCTTGGAAGGCTGCCGCTCTACCAACTGAGCTACTCCCGCTTGTAATTATTTGATATTCCATTCCAGATGGTGACCAGAATGAAGCACTTTAATTTTAATCCAGATACCCGGATTTTTTTTGCCCTGCGAAATTAGAAAAAAAATTTCGCATTCCGGCAATTGTGGGGGAAACAGGATTCGAACCTGTGAAGACATAAGTCAACGGATTTACAGTCCGTCCCAGTTGGCCGCTTTGGTATTCCCCCGGCTAAGTCAAGATTTCGAGGTTTTAAGTTGTCTTGTAATCTTAACGGATGGCAAAATTATAGTCTTTTCTGAAAAATTCAAAACAGGGATTTTAAATTTGAGAAGAAAATACCTTCTTAATCCTCAAGAGATTCAAAATCAATCGCTTAATTTTCATCTTTCAAGGTCTCAAGAAAATATTGAAAGTAGTTTTTCAAGTCGGAGTCAGTTTCGTATTCGGCTGTTTCAGTCATTTTTTTAACAACTTCTTTATCATCTGAAAAACCCAAAAGTGCCTGAAAAGCTGCCAAACGAATAAAATTCTTGGAATCATTCCTCATGATGCCCAATAAATAGTCCACAGCACTCTCTTTTCCTTCCTCCGGAAATCTGCTAAAGTATTCGCTGTAGTATCCCAAGAAAAAATAAATTCCTTCCCCGTATAATTTTTCTATTTTCTCCTGAAACCATTCTCCTTTGTCAACCACTGGCTTAGTGATGTAATAATCCGCAACCGGAATAACCATTCTGAAATTATCCTCCCCGGAAAATCTCTCTACTAAATCGGGATTAACTTGCTGGTCAGAAGCACTTATCAATCCCGTCAAGGCAGAACCTGCAACCAAGTAAGATGAATCGTTTACCATTCGCATAAAAGCAGAATGATATTTATCTGGGTCAAAATCAGCTAATACATCAATTGCTCCTGCTTTGACAGAATTCCTTGAATCTGATTCCGCTATTTTATAAATTTTTTCTTCCAAAACTGGATTCGATTTCATCAAATCAGGATTTCCTTGCAGGTAGGCCAAAGCAGATTCTCTTAAAGACCAAAAATTATCTTCCAAAGCCTTTGGAATCACAACGGCTAATTCTTCTTTTGCCTCCCAATCCACTAAGCTATCCAAGGCCTCATATCTAGCAATCCCAAGTTTGGATTGATTGAACTGCTGTAACATGTTCTCAGGACTGTTCTTCGATGAGATTTTCGCGAGCAGATCTTTTTCCTCGTCGATATAAACGATGTCCACTGGATTTTCATTTTCCAGAGCAAATTGCTGGAAGGCTTTTTCCAACATCATTGTTCTGGTTTTCCGGGTTTCCCCTTCATACCAACTGATTTCTACCGGGAGTTTAAAAAGTGGGGTCTTGTTTAAATCCTGAACCTGATAAGCCGAAACCAGGACATTCTCCGGTTGCGAATAATCCATTTCGAAGTACAACTCAGGATGTCCTTTATCCAAAAACCATTGATTGAAAAACCAATTCAAATCTTCTCCACCCACTTTTTCAAAAGAGAGCCTTAAATCATGAACCTCTACACTTTGAAGAGCATTAGTTTTCAAATAGAGCTTGAGACCTTCAAAGAATATCTCATCTCCTAAATATTCACGGAGCATATGTAAGATCACTCCACCTTTTGAATAACTATGGGCATCGAACATGTCTTCAGAATCTCCATACGAAAAACGAATCAAATCAACCTGCTTACTCTCAGATTCCTGAAAGTAGGTTTCTGTTTCTGTTACCAGCTTGAGCTTTGCTTCATCCGGTCCGTACTTGTATTCGTTCCAAAGAAACTCGCTGTAATTGGCGAATGCTTCGTTCAAGGTGAGATTTGACCAGGATTCCGAAGTGACATAGTCACCAAACCACTGATGAAACAATTCGTGAGCAATAATATAATCCCATTCTGAATCGATTGCCTCTCGCTCATTCAGCTTCAATTCCTCCATAAAAATTGAAGCTGTTGTATTCTCCATCGCACCTGAAACAAAATCTCTCACCACGATCTGATCGTATTTTGGCCATGGATATTTCACCCCTAACAAATTGGAGAAAAAACCCACCATTTCGGGAGTATTCTTGAAAACTTCTATAGCCCCTTTCTCATAACCCTTTTCGACATAATATCCCAACGGAACATCTTCCCAACTCGCCTCCACTTTTCCAAAATTCCCGATTGCGATAGCTGCTAAATACGGCGCATGTGGAAGTTTCATTTCCCAATGATCTTTTCTCATTCCATTTCCAAGGTTTTCTTGCTTAACCAATTCCCCATTGCTGATCGAAATCATCGAATCAGGAATTGTCAGTTTGAAAACCTGCGTAAATCGCTCATTAGGTTTATCAATGGTAGGAAACCACTTTGAATTATGCTCAGTTTCTCCCTGAGTCCAAATCATAGTTGGCTTTCCGGGAATAGTGTCCAATGGATCTATAAAATAAAGACCTTTCGTATCTGAAATTGCAGCACTGCCTTTTCCGGAGTTTTTATCTGGAAAAGCCAAATAATCGAACTCTATCAAAATCGTGTCCGCTCTTGAATATTCCCTTGGGAGATAAATAGTGATTTGCTTTTCATTGTATCGGTAAGCCAAAGAGGTCTGAGTCGACTTTTCAACAAGTTTGATTTCTTTCAGTTCAAAGTCCTGCGCATCCAGAACGAGTTCTTTTTGAGAGTTAAAAAAAGGCTTCAAAGTCAGTCTTGCATGTCCTATTACCACCTGCTTTTGCCAATCAAAAGCTAAATCCAATTCGGTGTGTATTAAGTCAAAATCTCTCTTCGCCGATGCCCTGTAATCTGCGATTTCGTTTTCCTTCTTGGCAATCAAGTTTAAGATGGCCAAAGAGTCTATGTCCTCATACTCTTCGGTTAAGGATGTTTCTTCTTGGGTTTGAAGTTCAGTTTCACTCACCTGCTTAGTCTTACACGACCAGATGGTTGTCATCATCAAAAAGAACAAAACCAATTTTGATTTTTTCGATATTCGGGTTAGCGGTGCAATCATTTGTTTCATAGCAGAGAAGAATCCACTCCGAGGGATTCGTATATTGGGGCCCAAATTAGCAGGAATGTTTTCAGTTACCATCCAAAATAAGACGTATTCGGTAGAAAATACCGATCATAAGATTCAAGTGAATGATAAAACGGTGGAATGGGATCTAAAGTGGATCTCAGATCGTAAAATTCATTTAATTTTCGAAAACCAATCAATTGAGGCTGAATTGATTTCTTTTGACAAGGAATCCACAACTATCCAAATCAAGTTAGGCGATAAAACCTCGACCTTGTCGGTTAAAGACAGATTTGATATTCTGCTTGAGCAACTCGGAATGAATAATAACAATACCGGAGCAATTAAAGATATCAAAGCACCTATGCCTGGTTTAATTCTGGACCTCAAGGTGAAACCGGGCGATGTGGTCAAAAAAGGTGATGTGGTGTTAATCCTGGAAGCCATGAAGATGGAGAATATTATCAAATCTCCTGGGGACGGAGTGGTAAAATCGGTCAAAATTGAATTAAAGCAAAGCGTCGAAAAAAATCAGGTTTTGATCCAGTTTTGATTTTTTGGTCTAGCATTATGAATTGAACAAATTATATTTGCCGTGATATGTTGACTTTATCTGATTTATTTCGGGTACACCTTCCATAAAAACCAAACATGAAATACAAGCGAATTCTACTCAAACTCAGCGGAGAGTCACTGATGGGTGATAAAAACTACGGCATAGATCCCAACATGCTTCAGCAATACACCAATGAAATCCGTAAAGTGAAGGAAATGGGAGTTGAAGTCGCCATTGTAATTGGAGGAGGTAATATTTTCAGAGGCGTCCAAGCTGCAAAATCAGGAATTGACCGTGTTCAGGGAGATTACATGGGGATGCTGGCGACATTAATCAATGCGATGGCGCTTCAAAGTGCACTCGAACAAGGCGGCATGTACACAAGGCTTATGTCAGGTATCAAAATTGAAAGTGTTTGCGAACCATTCATCAGAAGAAGAGCCATTCGACACCTAGAAAAAGGCAGAATCGTTATTTTTGGTGCAGGTATCGGCAATCCCTATTTCACGACAGATTCTACCGCCAGCTTGCGTGCTATCGAAGTGGAAGCAGACGTGGTTTTGAAGGGAACTAGAGTTGACGGAGTTTACACAGCAGATCCAGAGAAAGACAAAACAGCAACAAAATATCACACTATCTCATTTCAAGAAGTTTACGAGAAGAACCTCAATGTCATGGACATGACTGCTTTCACTCTTTGCCAGGAAAACAATTTACCGATCATCGTATTTGATATGAACAAGTTGGGCAATCTGAGCAGATTGGTGCAGGGAGAAGAAATCGGAACACTGATCACTGGATAATTTAAGTAACTAACCATGGAAGAAATCGAATTATTCCTAGACGAAGCTAAGGAATTGATGCAAAAAGCTGTAGATCATACCTCAGCCGAACTTTTAAAAATCCGAGCCGGAAAAGCAATGCCTACCATGCTTGATGGGATAATGGTCCAATATTACGGATCTCCTACCCCACTCAATCAGGTTTCATCAGTGACCACTCCGGATGCGCGAACTTTGGCAATCAAGCCTTTTGAAAGAAAAACCATCAGTGATATTGAAAAGGCAATCATCAATTCTGATCTCGGTCTTTCTCCTCAAAATAATGGTGAGATCATTATTCTTACGATTCCGATGCTCACCGAGGAAAGAAGAATTACGCTGGTGAAGCAATCTAAAAACGAATGCGAAAACGGTAAAATATCTATCCGAACGGTTCGAAAAGACATAATGGATTCGCTGAAAAAATTGCAAAAAGACGGCGCTGCTGAAGATGATATCAAACGAGCTGAAGACGTGGTCCAAAAATATACAGATCAGTATTCAACCAAAATAGACGAGATCCTCGTAAAAAAGGAAATCGACATCATGAAAGTCTAACGAATTAAAAACCCGACCAATCAGTCGGGTTTTCTTTTTTCAATCTACACTGATATTGAGGAAAGTGGCAATACCAAATCTTACGCCTCCTCTTAGGAAGTCTCCATTCTCGAAACCTGCACCCATTTCCACCCGGAAAATTCTAAAGAGATTGTCCAATGAATATCCGACTTCCCAATAGTGTGGTGAATTCTCTGTTTTCAGGTAATTGAAAAATAGATTTTCTTTGACCCCGCTAAATCTCAACATCGGAAGCTGGGTCAACAGGAATTTTCTAAACTGGTAGTGAATGATACTTGAGACATAGGAAGTATTGGTGCTATACTTATAATAGTCCATAAATCGGTAATTCGATGCCGGACCAAAATTCGAGAATATTGTTCGGTTACCTCCAAAATGCTGGTAATCCTGAAAATAAACCCGATCATTTGACAGAAATGTTCCTGCGGAAATATTGAAGTCAAGCTTGCCGCTCACTCCAAAGCTGTAACTATGCTCCACTCCGACCTCCAGGTGATCAAAATCTGCCGTGGCCGGAGAATTTAGTATCCCTCCAAAGGCTTTGTCATAGTTTAAAGTGATCAAAGGCGATCGATCAGTAATCGGATATTTTTTGCCATCCCGGATTCCGTACCGAATTCCGGGTCTCCATTCCAGCGAAGCACTTAGCTTTAGAAGCTCATGATTTGAAAAGGCCTCCTCATCAGTCTCTAAATTCTCAGGTCTGTTAGAGGAATAAACGCTCTCAGGTTTGTTGTAAAAACTGTAATCTGAATTGTTAAACAGCTCTTTCCGGTCTGCATAAGTCATATTGACCCGATAGGTAAATCCATAATCTACCCTATGGGCCCAATAAGCCCGCATGAAGTCTTGCTCATACAGCTTCATATAGTTTTGTCTCAAGAGTAAAGAATAGACCGCATTGACTTGTTCGTTAATAGGATTTCCTCCATTAAACTGATAGATGTAGCGTCCGGACTCCACTCCAAAAGTAGTCCCGCTTGTGGGCAAGGTATTAGACCATCGGAAATCGACTTTCCCATAAAATCGATCGCTCGAAAACCCATACCGTAATTCCGGTTCGATATTGAAACTCTTTCTTTGAACTGTCACACTATCGGCAAGCTTAGTTTCCTGATATTTTCGGTAAAACATACCTAAACCTACCTTCCAGCCTTCAACAGTATTGAAAGATACTTTTGTCCAATTTTGCTTAAATCCTATTGAAACCCCTTTCCCAAAACTGTAAGAAGAACCATTCATGAAATCAAGTGGCTTAAATTTGCTTCTGGCTTTTTTGGCAACCGAATCTACTGCACTCACTTTGGCAGCTTCGATTGTCGCAAGACTATCATCTCTCGTGTACCCTTGAATCTCAAGTGAAGTCAATGGGACCGGCCGGATACTGTCCCAATAACTCAGATCTCGCTTTTTTGCCATCGTATCGATGGTGTAATAGCGCTCAGAAATGACATCAGGTTCAGTTTTCTCTTTCAGGGATTCTTTTTCATATTCATTGATCAGCTTTCGATATTCTTTTCTTGTCGTTGGTTGTTCTTTCGAAAGTTGCTCCAACGCAGAGGTGGTTTTGTCAAACTTTGCGACAGCCTCAGGTACGTCTTGAACTTTCTCATCGATTATTTCAGGAACCAAAGTCAAATCAGGATTTAGAGTTACTTCGTATTCACGAGTTGAGGCCAAATATTTGAACTCCCCCTCAAAGCCAAAAAACTTTCCTCCAAACCGGTAAATATGGGTAAGAGGCATCCAAACATTATCAGCAACAGGAGCATACTGTTGTGTTGCCTGAATTTCAAAGCCCATGAGTGACGTCTGAAGATTCAAGCTATGAATAGCCCAAAGTCCTTCAATGATATAAATGTATCCTTCAAAAACTCGCTCACCTCTAGACCTCGGTGTGACTTTGATTTTGCTTACCATCACATTTTGATCAAAAAAACTTCCTTCGTAATTAAACTTATAATATTGAAAAGCTTGTCTGGAAAGCGGAGAAATGATTTCGTTGATTTTCTCTTGGTAAAAAGTAGTCTGTATATAAGGTGCAGGCGAAGTTGACTGGTTGTCTCCGTTGGTCCGGATCGAAATTACCTTTTCCTCGACTTTGTTAGGTTGAGTAAACGTAATTCTGGAAACCGATTCGGATGTGTAAGCTTCATTGAGCTTCAATCCCTCTTTTTCGAGCGTCTTCTTCATGAAAAATGGAGCATCTGTCAGTTGACCGGTACCTTTTAAGTAAACAGTCATGCTATACTTCTGAAGTTGTAGGCGGTGATATTTGGCTTTCGCTATTGCTTTCCGCATAATCGTCAGAGCAGGATCTTCCGCTCCTGCTCTGACCTCTACTTCACTTAGCGTGTAGATTTGAGGTTCTAGGTTGAAATTCAGATCTATCCACTGATCGGTAATAATGACAGTTTCCAAAACTGATTTATATCCAAGGTATTGAACCAACACATCATAAACACCCTTCTTTAGCCGAAACTCATACACCCCGTCTTGATTTGTTGGAACCCCATCTCCAAGATTCCTCACATAAACTGATGCGTAGGGGAGCACTTCTCCCTCACTTGTTTTTACAATTCCCCGGATGCCTTGTGCTAAACTTTCAGATGAAAAAATCTTCAGAAAACTCACTAATACGAACAAAATAATAAGAACTTTCACTAAATGTATTCTCATAAAAGTTGGTTAATTGAGAGCAAAGATAATCTAATCAAGCATTACGGAACGGAATTAGACAAGGTTCTAAAATAATTTAGGACTTCGTAATTTAAGTAAAAACACGTAGCTTAAAATAATAATAATAAGGTTACTATTATTTCTATTTAAACTGTTTAATTGAATAAATAAAACATTGGATTACGGGACTTAAAGTCAAAAAAATATTCGAATTTTTTTTAAGATTTTTTTTCAGCCAAGCGTTATGACTTTTGAAAAAAAATTAAATAAGTCAAAATCAGGCTGTTTTAGAGGCTTTTAAAAATTTGGTCAATTTCCATAAAATTAAAAAAAAAGATTTTTTTTAATTTTATTCAAACAGAAATCGATTTCCATTATTGATTCCATTGACGTATTCCATATTCATTAAATATTCAATAAAATATGTATTAATCTGTTGAAATGAGGATTTTTAACAATCCTGATAGGCATTTGTTAAAGATTGTAAAATTAAAATTATTGCTTGACCTTTCATCCGAATTTAAATACTCATGCCTGTTTCGCTTTTTCAAAAACAAAAAAACCCTATGAGAAACTATTTACAACAACTTAAGACGTTGCTTCTCGCGTTGATACTGGTAGTCAGTGCCACGCTAGTTGCAAATGCCCAAAGTAGAACCATCACGGGTACAGTCCTCGATGCTTCTATTGGAGAAACTGTTCCAGGTGCCACTGTACTAGTTAAAGGTACAACCCGAGGAACCGCCACAGATTTGGACGGCAAGTTCAGCCTTCCAATTCAATCTGGCGATCAGATTTTGGTCATTTCATTTGTGGGCTATCTAGCCCAAGAAATTGAAATCGGAAACCAAACCACTTTCACTATCAGCCTTGAGGAAGACATTCAAAGTCTTGAGGAAGCAGTCGTAACTGGATATGGATCTCAGGACAAAAAAGAAATCACTTCTGCAGTAGTGGGTGTTAAGCCTGAGGACTTCAACAGAGGTAACGTTTCCAACCCAGCCCAATTACTTCAAGGTAAAGTCGCTGGTTTGTCAATTACCAGAGCGGGTGGTAACCCAAACAACGGATTCAATGTAAGACTCAGAGGTCTATCTACATTTGGAGCCAACTCTTCCCCGCTAATTGTATTGGATGGTGTGATCGGTGCTTCTATTGAAAACGTAGATCCGAATGACATTCAGTCAATAGACGTACTGAAGGATGGTTCTGCTGCTGCAATTTATGGAGCAAGAGGTTCTTCAGGTGTAATCTTGATTACTACTACCAGAAAAGCATCCAAAGATGGCAGAACAAATGTATCTATCAACTCTTTTGGTACATTGGATCAAGCAACCAACTTGATTCCAATCCTTTCTGCAGAGGAGTTCGTAGCTAGAGGCGGAGTAGATTTCGGTAGCGATACTGATTGGAGAAAAGAGTTGATCTCCGATTCTTACTCATATACTACCAACGCTAGTGTATCAGGTGGATTCAACAACACCAACTACCTAGCTTCAGTAAACTGGAGAGATAACCAAGGTATCGTAGACGGTGTAAGCAATCAGAGATTAAACACCCGTTTGAATTTATCTCAAGGAGCTTTGGATAATAAGTTGAGATTCAATGTAAACCTTTCATTCTCGAATGTTGATTCTGAGTCTATCAACGATGCAGCATTTAGATATGCTACAATTTACAACCCAACTGCTCCAATCTTCGAAAACACAGAAAATGCGAACAACAGATTTGGCGGTTATTTCCAAAGAGATCTTTTTGACTTCTATAACCCGGTAGCTTTGGCTAAGCAGCAAAAGTTTGTGGGTGAGACTAAGACTTCACTTACCTCCTATCGAGTTGAGTATGACATCTTATCGAGTTTGACGATTTCTGCTCAGTATTCTCAGGATAGAAGAAATACGCTTTCCGGAGCTTTCTGGTCTAGACAAGATTTCCAAGTAGGTATTGGTGCAGGTGGTTCTGCACAACGAAATACTTTTGACAGACAGCAAAAGATCTTTGAATCCACATTGAGATACGAGAAAGATCTTGGTAGTAAACTTAACATGACATTGTTAGGTGGGGTGGCTTTACAGACTACCAAAAACCAGGGATTTAACGCTAGAGTAAGACAATATCTATTCGATTTGGGATATGACAACCTTGGTGCTGGTTCAATCAGATTGGGTAATAATACAGACGTCTCTTCCTTTGCAAATGAGGATCAATTGAACTCAATTTTCGGTAGAGCAAACTTCAACTACAATAATATCTTCTTCTTATCTGCATCAGTGAGAGCAGAAACTTATTCAGGTTTTGGTGCAAATAATCAAACAGGTGTTTTCCCCGCAGCAAGTGTTGGAGCTGATTTCACCCAATTATTTGACATGGGTATTTTCAATGCTTTCAAGCCAAGAGTTTCTTATGGTGTCACAGGAAATCTTCCTCCATCTCCAACCTTAGCACTTGGTGTCTTCGGAAACGGGAACAGAATTGACCTAGACGGCGACCCGCTTACTCAAAATGACATTTTTGTAGGTGTCGTTCAAAACTCGAATCCAAACCAAGATTTGAAATGGGAGACTAAGAAAGAATTTAATGTAGGTATTGACTTTGGTCTTTGGAATAATAAAGTGACTGGTAGCATGGATTATTACACTAGAAACATTACTGATCTTCTCTTCAACGTTCCAGTTGCAACAGGTGCTCCTAATCCATTTGATCCTGGAAGATTTAACACAGCATCATCTACTTGGGTAAACCTTGCAGATCTAAGAGCCGCTGGTTTTGAATTTGCTTTAGGTGTAAATGGGATCGATTTGGGAGCAGTAAAATGGACTCCAAATTTTAACTTCACCATTTATGACAAGACGGTAATCGAAAGCTTGTCAGCTGGCGACTTAGGATTTGACGAATTGAGATTTGCTACTCCAGGTTCTCCAGGTCAGAATAACAACCCAATCGTTTACAACAGAGTAGGCCAGACTTTGGGTGATTTCTACGGACCAAGATTGAATGGAATCGCCGAAGACGGTAAATACATTCTTTCTACCACCGACCCAAATGAATTTGAAAAATTAGGTAACGGCCTACCGAAGGGTGAATTCGGATTTGCCAACAACTTCGTTTATGGTCAATGGAACTTAAGCTTCTTCTTCAGAGGTGCTTGGGGTCACGATATCTACAATTCTTATAGAGGTTTCTACGAAAATGCTGATGCTGCTTCTAACACTTGGAACTCTGTCCTAACAGACATTACTCCAACTAGCCCATTGGTAACTTCTACACCAACCTTCAATAGCTCTTACATTGAAAACGGTACGTTCGTAAGATTGGACAACATGGAATTGGGTTATAACATCAAGACTAATTCTAAAAACTTGAATTCATTCAGAGTATACTTTGCAGCGCAAAACTTATTCACAATAACCAACTACACAGGCGTTGATCCAGAAATCAGATTGACTGACTCTGAGAATGATAATGGTTTTACTTCTTCTCTATCTCCAGGTATTGAAAGAAGAAACACGTACTTCCAAACCAGATCATTCACTGTGGGTGTAACTGTAAACTTTAAGTAATCAAATTAACTTACATAGCTATGTTAAAATATATAAGTAAAATCTGTCTAGTGATCCCCGCAGTATTTTTACTGGGATCATGTTGGGAGTTGGAGCAGGAGGTACTCGATGGTGTTACTGCAGAAGACATCGCAAATAGCAAAAATCCACAATTGATCAATGTGTTGAAAGCTTCAGCATACTCAAGAATCGTAGGCAGTTGGGGTGGACACAACAGTATTTGGTCTATTAATGAAGTAGCATCTGATGAGATGGCAATTCCTCAAAAAGGAGCTGATTGGGAAGATGGTGGACAGTGGTTGAGAATTCATAGACATACTTGGCAGACATCCGAAGAATCATTCAACAACTCTTGGAACTATTGCTACACTGCGATCGGTGAAATCAACAACTTGATTATTTCTTATCCGGATGTTCCTGCTTTAAATTCTGAATTGAAGGTGTTGCGAGCATTAGTCTACCTTTGGTTGATTGATAGCTTTGGCAATGTTCCTATCATAACCGAGACTTCTACAGGTGGAAATCCAACTAATAATACACGTGCCGAGGTTTTTGCTTTCATAGAAAAGTCTGTGAAGGACAATATCGCCTCACTTCCAAAGTCTGATACCAAAACAACTTTGAACTATTACAGCGCCCAAGCAATCCTTGCGAAGCTGTATCTTAATGCTCAAATCTACACTGGTACTCCCAAGTGGGCAGAGGCGGAAACAGCAGCAAATGAAGTGATCTCTGGACCTTATTCATTGACTTCAAACTTCTTTGCAAACTTTTCAACAAGAAACGGTGGCTCCACAGAAAATATCCTGACACTACCTTATGATCAAAACAATGCTGGTGGATTTAACTTAGTGCAGATGACGCTTCACTACCTAAGCCAGAACACCTACAACCTTCAGGAGCAGCCATGGAATGGATATGCTTCTTTGGAGGAGTTCTACATCAGCTTTGACGAAAAAGACGTAAGAAAAGGATCATTCCTTGAAGGTCCTCAGTTTGCTTCAGACGGAAAAAGATTGAATGATATTTCTGCTGAAGCGACTGATCCTGATGGACAGCCGTTAACCTTTACTCCTAAGATCAACCAATTGGCACCAAATGCCTTTAGACAAGCTGGTGTTAGAGTTGGTAAGTTTGAATTCGCTACAGGTGCTGGTTCTAGTTTGAGCAATGACTATCCACTGTTCAGATTAGGTGATATCATCTTGGTAAAAGCAGAAGCAGCATTTCGTCAGGGAAAAACTGCTCTTGCACTTACTAGCATCAATCAAGTAAGAACAAGAGCTGGTCTTGCTCCACTTGCAGCTGTTACGTTGGATGATCTTTTCAAAGAGAGAGGATTTGAAATGTTTGCTGAAGCTTCAAGAAGAACTGACCAAATCAGATTCGGTAAGTGGAATCAGCCGTGGTGGGAAAAAGCAGCTTCTCAGCCTTTCAGAAATCTATTCCCAATTCCATTGCAGCAAATCAATGCAAACCCTAGCCTGAAGCAAAACCCGGGTTATTAATCGAATTAAATCCCCCTTTGGAAAGGAAGTGTACATTTGTGCACTTCCTTTTTTTAAAATATCCATGAAGACGCTTAAAAATCCTGTTTTACTGATTTTCATTCTTCTGTTTTCCTGCAAAAAGGAATCACAAAATCCCTCGGCTTTATTCCAACTCCTTTCTCCTACAGGGACCGGAATTGACTTCAGAAATGAGCTGAACTATACAGAGCAGGTAAACCCTTACACTTTTCGAAACTTTTATAATGGCGCTGGAGTGGCACTTGGGGACATTAATAATGATGGACTCCTGGACATCTTTTTCGCTGGAAACCAAACATCAAATAAACTATATCTCAACCAGGGAAACCTGAAATTCAAGGACATTACTCAATCAGCCGGCCTAGAATCTACAGGATATTGGTCCACTGGTGTGAGCATGGCAGACATCAATGGAGACGGTTTACTC
>JBKJKX010000167.1:0-6245 GCA_046597285.1 Algoriphagus sp.
GATTCTGTAGGGACATTTTCACCCAAACCGGCCATGATTTTCTCCATGTCCAGTTTGACAGGGCTACCTTCTGCAGTTTCTCCATAGAGCCCGGAAAGTTGTTTTTCAAGTTGCTTTTGCATCAGCTTGTAAGCCTCTTGTTCTGCTTTATCTGCAACGGCATTTTGAACTCCTCTTGCTGCAGCATTTTTGATTTTGTTAAGGATTTGGGCTTCGACGGAAAAAGGGAGGATGTAAAAAGATAGAATAATCGAGATTTTATAAAAGAGAGATTTCATGATTTGATCAATTTAAAAATTACCTATTAGAAAAATTTGGAGCCTAAATTTCAAAAAAAATATATAAATAAAGAAGTATAACCCGTCTTATTTCCAGGCTATTCGGGTCGTTTTCATACAAAAAAATCTGGAGCTAGAGCTTAAGAATATCTTACGTGTCACTTGATTCCGATCGTGTTGGAGGTGGAGTTGACTTTCTTTCGATTCAATAAATTTCTCACTAAAATTTATACCCTCTCAAAAAGTCCTCAATTTTCATTCGTTTTTTTCCTTCCAATTGGAGCTCAAGGATTTCAAGGATTCCATCTCCGGTTTGAAATTTTAAAGAGGTTTTTCCATCGGTTTCAAACTCACCGATTGATTTGCCATGAAGATGTCCCGATGAAATTTTGGTTTTGAAGATCTTACAGGTTTTCCCGTCTAAAGTAGTCCAGGCCGCTGGATATGGGCAGAGCCCACAAACCAAGTTATGAATGGATTCGGATGACTTGTTCCAATCCATCTCGCATGTTTCTTTGAAGATTTTTGGGGCGTGATGGAGTGCTTTGGTTTCATCCTGAATACTTGGATTTACTTCGTTTTTCGATATTGCTTCCACGGTTCTCAGCACCAATTCGGAACCCAGGTTCATCAGTTTTTCATAAACTGAACCTAAGTCATCTTCTTCAAGGATTTGAATTTTCTCCTGAAAAATAACACTTCCGGTATCAATCTCATGCTTTAGAAAAAAGGTCGTAACTCCTGTTTCTTTTTCTCCATTGATAACGGCCCAATTGATAGGTGCAGCTCCCCGATAATCAGGAAGCAGCGAAGCGTGAAGGTTGAATGTGCCCAAAGGAGGCATATTCCAAACAGTTTCCGGAAGCATGCGAAAGGCGACAACAATTTGTAAATCAGCTTTCAGGCTTCGCAATTCCTCCTGAAATTCAGGAGATTTGAGATTGGTGGGCTGGAGAACTTTTAACCCATGTTTCAGGGCGGTTTCTTTCACAGGAGAGGGAAGCAGATTTTGGCCCCGGCCTTTTGGCTTGTCCGGTGCTGTGATTACGCCGACCACATTCCATCCATTTTCAGCCAATATTTCCAGAGAAGGCACCGCAAATTCCGGTGTTCCCATGTATACAATTCGTAAGTCTTTTTTCAATTCAACTTCTCCCTTCATCATTCGTGTTCGATATTCAACATTTGTTTTTTACAGTTCGGTATTTCAGATCTTCCAATTAACCAATTTTTAGTGTCCCAAGGTTTTGCTTCGCTACACCTTGGGTTTTTGAAATTTGCACTTTAAGCACTTTTTTCATGAAAGATTTGAAATGATGCCCAGTCATTAAACGCATGAGCCTAGATACCTTAGTAAATCAAATACTTCGCCCTAAGTGCCTTATACTTTTCCAGATCTGTCGTCCAGAAAGCTTTGATTTCAGCTTCGCTTTTCCCTTCTATAATCATCTTTTTCAACTGATCTGTGCCGGCAAGTGTATTGAAATAGTTATTGAAAAATTTCTCTTTCATCCCTGATTTGTGATAGGCTTCAAGTAAGTATTCAAGCGAAAATCGATGATTCAAGGGTTCATTTCTCAAGTCACGGCCAAAGCAAAGTTTGTCCTGAAGAGGCGGAGTTTTGGACATTCCGTCGATGCTAACTGGCGTAAAAGTAAACTCGCCAAATTTCGGATCAGGATATCCATAGACCTGAAACGGAAATAATGTCCCGCGTCCCAAAGACACAACAGTGCCCTCAAAGAAGCAAGTACTCGGATATAGACGGATCGAAAGGTCATTGGGTAGATTTGGAGATGGTTTTACAGGTAAATTGTAAGACTTGGAATGATCCCAGTTTCCAACCGGAATCACTTCCAGGTCAACCTGAAGATCATTTTTAAGCCATTTTTCTCCATTGATCATCTTGGCCAATTCACCGACTGTCAATCCATGAACAACAGGAATCGGGTGCATTCCCACAAAGCTTTCGTAGCCGGACTTCAGGAGCGGGCCATCGATGTAGTCACCGTTTGGATTGGGCCTGTCGAAAATGATGACCTTTTTGCCATTTTCGGCACATGCTTCCATGATGTAATGCATCGTGCTGATGTAGGTGAAGAATCGAACTCCTACGTCCTGAAGATCAAAAATCACCACATCTAATTCTTTAATCTGCTCAGCCGACGGTTTTTTGTTATTACCATAGAGAGAGACAATCGGAAGACCGGTTCTAGAATCAATGCTGTTGTCGACTTTTTCCCCGGCATCGGCGGTTCCTCTGAATCCATGCTCGGGCACAAAAACCTTTTTGACTTGAATACCTTTTTCCAGTAGAAAATCGACCACATGCATATTTTGGCTATGAGTCAGGATGCTGGTTTGATTTGAAACCACTCCAACTTTCTTGCCCTGCAATTGGTTCAAATAGAGCTCAGGTCGCTCAGATCCGGTCAATACATCATTTTGAAAAGCCTGGCTTGAAATGTTTCCGGAGAAAAAGGTCAGGATAATGGCCAAAATGTATGGGAAGGATGAAAGTTTCGTTTGCTTCATGCTATTTTGCGGTCTATTCAAACAAATTAAAGCAGTCCCTTGAACCTTTCCTATTTCATTGCCAAAAGAATCAGTTTTAAGCGTGCTGGCGGTTTTTCTACCACAATTCATCGAATTGCAGTAGGAAGTCTGGGGCTGGGATTAGCTGTTTCCCTTTTAGCATTTATGGTTCTGGGCGGTTTCCAGCGAAATGTCTCCGAAAAAGTTTACGGATTTACCGGTCATTTTCAGGTTCAGCGATTTACAATGAGCAATGCTTTTGAAGAGGCTCCTTTTTCCCTGAATAGTGATTTTGCCCAAAATTATTCCAAACTACCGTACATTGAAAAGCTCCAATCATTTGCTCACAAGGCAGCTTTGATCAAAGGTGAAAGTGAAGTGGAGGGAATCCTGGTGAAAGGTGTAGGAAAGGATTTTGATTCGTTGGCTTTTCAAAAATACCTAGTGGAAGGTCGGATGATTCACATTCCGGATTCCGGGACGAGCAACGAGGTGATGCTGAGTAGTGTGATAGCCAACAAGCTTTTGCTGAAAGTTGGAGATAAAATGACACTTTACTTTGTCCAGGATCCTCCGAGATTTCGAAGGGTGGAGTTGGTTGGGATCTTTGAAACCTACCTGGAAAACTTTGATGATAAGATTGTAATCGGGGAGATTCAAACGATTCGAAACCTCAATGGCTGGACGGAAGATCAGGTCGGAGGATTAGAGATTTTTGTGGATGATTTTAAAAATATGAATTCATATTATGCTGATATTGAAAACTCTATGGACTTTGATCTTAAGCTGGTTGACAGTAGGGAAAAGTTTCTGGAGATCTTTGATTGGCTCACACTTTTGGACACCAATGTGTATGTCTTCATTGGCCTGATTGGTTTTGTTGCCATTTTCAACATGGGTGCTATTCTCTTCATTTTGATTATGGAGAGAACTCAGATGATCGGTTTGCTGAAAGCACTTGGAGCCAGAAATGAGCAGATCAGAAGCATCTTTTTCTGGAATGGGATGAATATTCTCGCAAGAGGTCTCCTGATTGGGAATCTGATCGGATTAGGGTTTGGGTTTTTGCAGGATCAGTTTAAATTGATTCCTCTGGATGCAGCAAGCTATTATATGAATTATGTCCCGATAGATTGGAACTGGCCTGTATTCATAGCGATCAATTTTGGAATTGCTTTGCTGACAGCGATGGTGCTTTGGATCCCGGTGTTGGTGATTTCCCGGCTAGATCCGATCAAATCCATCAAATTTGATTGAGCTTGTAAGGGGAGAAAATACTTTTGATTTTCATCCAGATTACTCCCAAAATAGCCTCTTTAAAGATGCCTTTGCTCATTTTGGATGTGCCTTTCGTTCGGTCTGTGAAAATGATCGGAACTTCAATTATTTTGAAACCAAGTTTCCATGCCGTGAACTTCATTTCGATCTGGAAGGCATAACCAATAAATCGAACCTCATTCAATCGAATCCCTTCCAATACACTTCTGTGGTAGCATTTGAAGCCTGCCGTCGCGTCTTTTACAGGTAATCCAGTCATAAAATGAACATAGACGCTGGCAAAGTAAGACATGAGAACCCTACCAATTGGCCAGTTAACGACATTTACGCCGGTAATATACCGCGATCCGATCGCCAAATCGTAGGTTCGATCCGCACAGGCCTCATAGAGCTGGATTAGGTCTTTTGGGTTATGTGAAAAATCACAATCCATCTCAAAAATAAAGTCGTATTCTCGCTCCAAGGCCCATTTGAATCCGGTCAGATAAGCTGTTCCAAGGCCAAACTTGCCTTTGCGCTGTATAAGAAAAAGATCATCTGGGTAGATTTCCTGCTTGCTTTTGACAACCTGAGCAGTACCGTCTGGCGAACCGTCATCAATTATTAAAAGTTTGAAATTGCTGCCAAGCCCCATCACCGATTCAATCATCTCCGCGATATTTTCGATCTCGTTGTATGTGGGAATGATTACTAACTTTTTCGAATTCATAGGGTAGGGCAAAGATCAAAAGTACTATTTAAGGCCGATTTTTGAAGAATGGTTCTTGTAAATTTTGTTTAAGCCTTAGTTTTGCGCAAAAAAATACCCATGTCTCAGCATATCGCCATTGTCAGTTATTTCTCCACCGGAGCATACGATACCAATAATATCGATGAGGATAAACTCCTTTCCTCGATTTTAAAGGAATTGGGGATTTCTCTCGAAATAGTAGCCTGGTCTGATCCTGAGGCTGATTGGAGCAAGTTTACCACGCTTCTGATTAAGTCTACCTGGGACTATTTCGATTTTTACCCGGAGTTTTTAAACTGGATTCAAAAAATCAAAAGTTTGGGAATTCCTGTTCTGAATGACTTGGATACGATTCTTTGGAATTCGTCAAAAAGCTATCTCCTCGAAATTGAAGAAAAAGGCTTTCCTGTGATTTCCGGGCTGATCCTGAAAAAGGGAAAGGAAATTGATGCAGATCAGATCCGCCAAAAGATAAAAACCGATACCTGGGTTGTTAAACCTTTGGTAAGTGGTGGAGCAAAGAATACCTTGAAAATCAAAGCTTCCGATTGGGAAAGCTATGCTGATCAGGTTCGCGATTTGGTAAAAGATGAAGATTTCTTGGTTCAGCCTTTCATTCGGGAAGTTCAGACAGTAGGAGAGTACTCCTTGATTTTTTTCAATCAGAAGTTCTCACATGCTGTATTGAAAACTCCTGCTAATGCTGATTTCAGAGTGCAGCATTACTTTGGAGGTACGATCCAAACTATTGATCCATCGCCCGAAATGCTTCATTCTTGTCAGGTTTTGGTGGATGAGTTTGCTACCGGAAGTCTTTATTCCCGGGTGGATGGAGTGGAAATAGACGGGGTTTTCCATCTGATGGAGCTGGAATTAATTGAGCCTTATTTATTCCTTGGGTTGGCAGATCAGGCAATTCCAAACTACCAAGCGGCTTTGTCAGTAAGGTTATTGTAGCATAAAATCGTCAATTGTCCGATAGCCATCGGACGAGAGTCTACGAACAACTGCACGTTGTTTCGAACTTCAACCAGGATCGTTGAAAATGGAGAACCTTTCAACAAGAGTTAAACCTTCTCTGCCATTCAATCCTTCATCGCAGATTTTTCCTTTGTCACTTTTTGAAGCCAAAAAGTAACCAAAAAGCTTAATGCCTGGTTATTTACTTCAAATAGGTAAGTTTTAGTAATGGAAGAAACAACCTTGGCTATTTGATTTTAAACTTTGATCAACCCTAAAAATGGGTGGATTTCTCTCGTTTCACTTCGCGAACTAACCCATTTTCTTTACGGTTTGATCTGAAGTTTAAAACCGCAAATTCCCCATGGCATTATTTCCCCCGGAACATTTCAAATCTCCAGACGCAGCTTCCCTATTTCCGACATTTCTTATAAAATAATCTGAAGTGCAAAATTGTGAATTTG
>JBKJKX010000173.1:0-3417 GCA_046597285.1 Algoriphagus sp.
TCAGATAGTGCATAGAGGACCTGATGGTGAAGGACAATGGGTCAATCAGGAGGGAAATGTAGGTTTAGGCCATCGCCGATTGTCTATTATCGATCTTAGTGACTCCGGAAAACAACCTATGCATTTCCTTGGTAGGTATACGCTCACTTTCAACGGGGAGATTTATAACTATCTGGAAATAAAAAAGAAACTGGAACAGAAAGGATACCATTTTAGAAGTAATTCCGACACAGAAGTTCTTCTTGCACTCTATGATCTAAAGAAAGAAGCTTGTTTGGAAGACTTGGATGGGATGTTTGCTTTTGCCCTTTATGACAATCAAACCAAAACAGTTTTTTGTGCGAGGGATCGATTTGGAGAGAAGCCATTCTTTTATTTTCAGGATAAAATGGCATTCTATTTTGCCTCGGAAATGAAGGCCCTTTGGGCAGTTGATGTTCCAAAAGAACCAAATAAGGGAATGATATTTAATTACCTTCAATTTGATCTGATTGAAAATCCAAATGATCAAGGTGAGACATTTTTTGAAGGGATAAAGCGACTTTCCCCCGGATCCTACTTAATCTGGAATTCCGGTGAAATAAAAATTAAATCTTATTGGCATATTGATCTTGAAAGACATTCCGACAATTTGACCTTCGATCAGGCGAGTGAACGCTTTCGCGAATTGTTTTATGAGTCTGTTTCCAGAAGATTGAGATCCGACGTTTTGGTTGGGTCGAGTCTGTCCGGAGGAATCGATAGTTCTTTGGTCGTGTGTGTGATGGATGAATTGCTAAAAGAATCAGGAAAGAATATCCAGAATACCTTTTCTGCACGGTTCCGAAATTTCCATAAAGATGAAGGGAAGTACATTGATTTTGTAAGGGAAGCAACAAGCATCAAATCTCATGAAGTCTTCAGTGATATGGATTTGATGGAAACCGAACTTGATAAAATCTTTTATCATCAGGAAGAACCCTTTGGTTCAGCCAGTATTTTGGTCCAATATCAGGTCTATGAATTAGCAAAGAAGCACGGAGTTACAGTTCTTTTGGACGGTCAGGGAGCTGATGAAGTAATGGCCGGGTACCATTTTTATTTTTCAACCTATTTCAATGAATTGCGAAAGAAATCAAAAAAGCAGTTTCAGAATGAATTTTCTAACTACGCTGAACTCCACCGAGACAACGAAATCAATCTGAAAATTAATCGTCCAGGGGCAAAAGATTATGTAAAATCCATGTTTCCATCCCTATTTAATCAGTATTCCCATAAAGTGATAGCCCTGAGGTTGAAAAACAGTGGAATGATGAAGGAAGATTTTTTTAAAACCTATAAAAATAATACCTACAATAAATTTGAATTCGATACGTCCAATCTTAATGAACATTTGGAGTTTTCGACCCTAAAACTAGGGTTGCCAACCTTACTGCGATACGCAGATCGTAATTCTATGGCACATAGCCGAGAAGTTCGACTTCCATTTTTGTCCCACGAGCTTGTTGAGTTTTTATTTTCCTTGCCTTCTGAATTCAAAATTCATCAGGGATGGACAAAGTACATCATGCGAAAATCATTTGAGGATATCCTTCCACAAGAAATCGCTTGGAGAAAAGATAAGATTGGATTTGAGCCTCCGCAAAAGAAATGGATGGAAAATCCAAAAATGGTAGAGCGAATTCGGGAATCAAGACGTGCACTTACCCAAGAGGGAATTCTTAACCCAAATGCTGTTGATGCACCCATTCAAAGTGTTGCTGCAAATAGCCAAGGAGATGGTAGCTGGGCACAAATAATGGTCGCCAACTTATACGATAAATAATGTCGCGTATACTCATTCTCACCTATTCTAATATTAATAGAGATCCTCGTGTCTTGAAGCAGATCAGCTTTTTTAGAAATCAAGGATTTGATATTGTTTTAAGTAGTTTAGAATACCACGGAAGCTTAACTTTTTTCCCGATTCTGAAACAAAAAAAAATTGTTTTCAGAGCACTCAAGTTAGCCATAATGATTCTCCGTCTAAAGAAGCTCAGAGTTTGGGAATTTGTTCGAAACAGTAGTTTTGAGGAACTTAAAACTCAGCATCGATTCGATCTGATTTTGGCCAATGACGAAGAAACTTGGCCAATTGCCGATAAACTGAGAAATCTAAATCCAGAAGTAAAACTGATTTTAGATGCTCATGAGTATTATCCGGGCCAATTCAATGATCAATTAAGTTGGAGTCTATTCCACAAATGGTACTCGGAGTATTTATGTGAGACTTATCCGCGGACCGCAGATTTCTTTTTTACTGTATGTGATGGCATTTCTCAAGCTTATGAAAAGAAATATGTAAAAAAAGCTTTGGTCCTGTTAAATACTCCAGATTTTGAACTTGATCTACATCCAACACCAATCGGAGAAAAAATTAAATTGATCCACCACGGGATATCCGTCAGAAGTAGGAAGATTGAGAATATGATTCAAATGATGGATGTGCTTGATTGCAGATTTGAATTGAATCTCATGTTGATGCCAAATGACCTGTCTTATTACAAGGAACTTCAGGCTCAGGCAAAAGGCAAAGCTGTCAATTTTCTTCCGCCAGTTCCAACCAAAGAAATATCCTCTTTTCTTAATCAGTTTGACATTGGTTTGTTTCTCCTTGAACCCGTCAATTTCAATTATGAGTTTGCCTTGCCCAATAAGTTTTTTGAATTTATTCAGGCACGACTGGCGATTGCAATTGGACCCTCTCCGGAAATGAGAAAAATTCTTGAAAAAGAAAGACTCGGAGTTGTGTCTGAAAACTTTGATGGTTTGGAGCTAGCCAAAAAGCTAAATCAACTTTCAAATCATGATATTTTTCTTTTTAAGCAAAGATGTCATGAAGTCGCATTCCAATATTCCAGCCATCAAAATGAAGAAGTTTTCGCTTCTATTCTGGATGAGATAGGATTCCGTCCTCAGTTCGGAAGAAAGCTGGCAATATAATTTTAAAATAAAAATGAAAAAAATCAGAATATGTGCGGAATAGCCGGAGTGATTTCATTTGGTTCAAAAACTGTTTCCAAAGATTCACTCGTCAAACTCACAGATATCATAGCACATAGAGGGCCGGATGGTCAAGGTCATTTTTTGAGTGATGATGAGAAAGTAGGACTTGGTCATAGAAGGCTTTCGATCATTGATTTGACTTCATCAGGAGCACAACCAATGAAACGGGATGAGTTGATTATTTCCTATAATGGAGAAATTTACAATTACATAGAACTCAGAGATGAGTTAAAATTCCTTGGACATAACTTTCAGTCCGAGTCCGATACAGAGGTGATTTTGGCCGCATATAGTCAGTGGGGTCAGGAATGTCTGAAAAAGCTCAATGGAATGTGGGCTTTCATTATTTATGATCAGAAGAAGCAGGAAGTTTTTATTTGCAGAGATAGATAT
>JBKJKX010000034.1:0-34468 GCA_046597285.1 Algoriphagus sp.
CTTTTTCTTTTGGTGCACCGTTAGCCACGAGCAAATTTAATGTTCTGGCAACTTCTAAAAGAGCGCCATTCACCGCAGTGGAATCATTCATTTTATCATAAATGTCCAAGGCAACTTTGTACTCCAATGTGGGATCATATTTCAGCGCATTTGGCTCAATTTTGAAAACGCCTACCCATGGACTAATATCGATGACGGGATAAATCATTTTTCCCTCCAATTGCGGAGGAAGTCCTTCCTGAGCCAAAAGAAATCCGGTCTGAACTAAAAATAGAACTGTAAATAAATATTTTTTCATAAGGTTGGTTTGTAATTGTTTATAAAAGATAGCGATAAAAAACATTCGGAAATTTCCTTGCACTTGGAATCATATAAACATCCCAAGCCGATTGAATAGATTGGAATGATTGTGATGCCATTTATAAAAAACTAACAAAACCAGTTTTTCATAAGGTTAAATTTGAATCCTGGACTTTGATTAAACTATCCTTCTGATAAAAGGTCAACTTACAGAACCCAAACCTATACCTATGAAGTCTTTCTCTACCCTATTTCTATTTGGTTTTATCTTCCTTTTACCCTTTCTGGCATTTTCGCAGCAAAACCAGCCCAAAGGAAAAATCAAAGGAACGCTCATAGATCAGATCACAAAAGAAGCCTTGCCTTTTGCTACAATTGGAGTTTACACCGGAATAGACAGCCTTGTCGGTGGTGGTATTTCTGACGAAGATGGAAGATATACCGTCGATGTTCCTTTTGGTAGATTTTATGCGTTGATCGAATTCATGGGGTTTGAAGCTGTGAAATCAGATTTTTTCACACTTTCCCGGGAAAATTCTTCCCACGACCTGGGGGAAACCGGACTGTCAGCTACTGCTGCAGATTTGAATGAGGTGGTAGTTCAGGGCGAAAAGACCATCATGGAGCTTTCCCTCGATAAGCGGATTTTCAACGTAGGAAAAGATTTGGCTAACGCCGGAGGAAATGCTTCCGATATCCTCATGAATCTTCCTTCCATCTCCGTAGATCCACAGGGAAATGTTTCTCTTCGAGGATCTACAAATGTGCGGATTCTGGTAGACGGAAAGCCTTCAGGACTTGTTAGCTTCAAAGGAAGCAGCGGCCTTCGTCAGCTTCCCGCCAACCTGATTGAGCGGGTGGAAGTAATCACCAATCCATCCGCCCGTTATGAAGCGGAAGGCATGGCCGGTGTGATCAACATCATTCTCAAGAAAGACAGCAGTCAGGGATTCAATGGTTCTTTTGAAGTGGTGACCGGCTACCCAACCAATCTTGGATTTACGGCAAACCTTAACTATCGAAAGAATCGATTCAACTGGTTTATCAACTACGGAATTGCTTATCGTGATCAGCCTTATGTCGGAAAGATCTATCAAGAAGTTTATGACAATGACACGACTTTTATCATGCAGCAAACCACAGATGGGAATGTGCAAAGTATTAATAACAACATCAGGGGCGGTTTAGACTACTTTTTCAACGAGAAAAGTATCTTGACCGCATCCTATTTATGGAGGAGAAGTGACGCTCATCGGATCACGGACAACCGATACAACGACTACATCAATACGCTGGATAATTTCCAAAGCTTCACCACAAGAAGACAGGACGAAACTGAGCAAGAACCAAACTCTGAGATAGTCGTCAGCTACAAGAAAAGCTTTGAGCAAAAAGGACACGAACTGACCTCCGCGTTCACCTATCTGAATTATTGGGAAAATTCCGATCAAACGTACACCCAAAACACTTTTACTCCGGAGGGGACGATCAAACCCAACGCAGCGCTTCTTCAGACATCTCTTAACGACGAATACGAAAACCAGTATTTGGTTCAACTGGACTATACCAAGCCCTTTGGTAAAGAAGGAAAACTGGAGTCAGGATTCCGAACAAGTTTCCGAGAAATGAAAAATGATTACGTGGTCTCAGAAGTTAATGAAAATGGCGTCTCGGAACCAATTCCCGGGTTAGACAATGTGTTCGTTTACGATGAAAACATCTTGGCAGCCTATGGGATTTTCGGAAATAAAATTGATAAACTCAGCTATCAGGCAGGACTTCGGGCAGAATACACAGATGTAAATACTATTCTGGAAGAAACGAATGAAGAGAATCCTAGAAGCTATACGAATCTGTTCCCAAGTGCTCACCTGACTTATAACCTCACCGAGGAGAATGCTTTCCAGTTGAGTTACAGTCGCAGGGTACGTCGTCCGGTTTACAACGATCTTAGCCCATACGTGACCCTTTCCGATTCACGAAACTTCTTCAGCGGTAACCCCGATTTGAATCCGGAATACACGGATGCATTGGAGTTTGGCCACATCAAATACTTCGAAAATGGAACCCTGTTCTCGACAGTGTACTACAGAAGCACCCTTAATAAAATCGACCGGATAAGAAGTGTCGATGAAAATGGAAACTCGGTGACAAGACCCTTCAACCTGAACGGGGAGAACTCTTTGGGAGTGGAATTTTCAGGAGATTACCGTCCGACCTCCTGGTGGAAAATAGACCTGAATGTAAACTTCTTTCATGCAAACATAGACGGAACCAATATTCAGGCAGGTTATGCTGCAAAGACTTACTCTTGGTTAGTCCGTCAAACTTCCAGATTTACGCTGAACAATGGAATGGATATTCAATTTCGTGCAAACTATGAAGCGAGACAAAAAACTGCTCAGGGAATCAGAAAAGGAATCTTCTTCATGGACTTCTCTATTGCCAAAAGAATCATGAATCAAAGAGGGAATTTGGTGCTGAACGTGAACGATATCCTGAATTCAAGAAGGAACCGCTACATCATCGAAGGCCAAAACTTCTTCACTGAGGGAGATTCTCAATTTAACAGGAGACAATTTAATTTGACCCTGAATTACAGGATCAAGCAATAGTTTCTTCTTCTCCAACAAAAGTCACAGATACCCTAACTATCTGTTATTAATTTTGAAAGTTACCACCTCTACCTAATGAGTAAGTATTTATTACTATTGCTATTAAACCTAGGATTAACAGCATCAGTTTCCGCCCAAAAAATTAACGATTCCTATCGGCTATCCATTGCAAGAGCTACATCGGAGATACTGATAGACGGTGCGATGGACGAGAAAGCATGGGCAGATGCTGCGGTGGCTACTGATTTTTTCATGATTACGCCTATGGACACAAGTTTTGCCAAAGTGAGAACAGATGTCCGCATGAGCTACGACGATGAAAATCTTTACCTGATCGTAGTCAATTATCACGCAATGGAAGGCCCCTATATGGTAGAATCTCTCCGAAGGGATTTCAGCTTTTCAAAGAATGACAATTTCCTACTCTTCATGGATCCTTTCGATGATCAGACCAACGGATTTTCATTTGGTGCAAATGCCGCTGGAGCTCAATGGGACGGCATCATGTATAATGGCGGAAGTATTGATCTGAGCTGGGATAATAAGTGGGTTTCCAAAGTTTCCAACTACGAGGACAAGTGGATTTTTGAGGCTTCAATCCCTTTTAAATCCATCCGATACAAAAAAGGAATTACCGAATGGGGCATCAACTTCTCCCGTCTTGATCTGAAAACCACCGAAAAATCTGGGTGGGCGCCAGTGCCTCGTCAGTTTCCTTCGGCATCTTTAGCATACACTGGCACATTGGTTTGGGACAATCCTCCCCCTGAAGCCGGATCCAATGTTTCCATCATTCCTTACGCACTCGGTGGAGTGAGCAGAGATATTGAAGGTGGTGGAGATACCGAATATCGAAAGGAAGTGGGGCTTGATGCCAAAATTTCCCTTACATCGTCCCTGAACCTGGATTTGACGGTGAATCCAGACTTCTCCCAAGTCGAAGTTGACCGGCAAGTGACCAACCTTGATCGCTTTGAGCTATTTTTTCCTGAGCGAAGACAATTCTTCCTAGAAAATGGTGACCTATTTGCAAGTTTTGGATATGCCACAATCAGACCTTTTTTCTCCCGAAGAATTGGCCTGAATGCTCCGATTCAATTTGGAGCTCGAATCAGCGGAAAAATCAATAAAGATTGGAGAATCGGAGCAATGAATATGCAAACTGGGGAAGTTTCGGAAAGCAGTCTTCCTGCCCAGAATTTTACCGTCGTAGCGTTACAGCGGCAAGTGGGCGCCCGCTCCAATATCGGTGCAATCTTCGTGAACAAACTTTCGCTCAATTACAATCCTGATCCGGAATCAGACAATCCTGTCTACTCCCAGTTCAACCGAAATCTGGGTTTGGAATACAATCTTGCCTCCTCTAATAACCTGTGGACAGGCAAGGCAATGGTCCTTCAAAGTTTTGGGCCAGACAATGTTGGAAACGGTTTTGTCCACGCCGCCAACCTGAAATATGCCGCCGGAAATCTTACCTGGAACTGGCAACATGAGTATGTTTCCGAGAATTACACCGCTGAAGTTGGATACGTCCCAAGACGAGGATATTACAAAATCAACCCGACTGCCAGCTACCTGTTTTTTCCAAAAAGCGAGAAAATCCTGAGCCATGGACCTGCGGGAGGAACGACGTTCTTCTTCAATAAACAGGGTGAGAAAACTGACAATACCACTTATCTGGCCTACACGATAAAGTGGAGAAGTCAGAGTTCGCTCATGCTTTGGAGCGGATACGATTACATCAAACTCCTTCGACCCTTTGACCCGACCAATTCCGGAAATGAAACGTTGCCTGTCGGGTCGGAACATACCTGGTTATCCTGGGGAACTGAGTATTCCTCTAAGCCTCAGAGTGTGTTTACCTACGCATTTTCGACCCGGATGGGTGGATACTATGCAGGTGGGGAGCGTTATTTTGTAAGCGGAGAATTGGGCTATCGTTTTCAGCCGTATGTCGGCATCACGATGACTGCCAATTACAATCAAATCCTGCTTCCAGAACCCTGGAATACTACTTCCTATTGGTTGGTAGGTCCCCGAGTGGACGTGACGATGACGAATACGCTCTTTTTTACCGCCTTCGTACAGTACAATGAGCAGATCAATAATATCAACCTGAATACCCGTTTCCAATGGAGGTTCAAGCCAGCCTCTGATATTTTCCTTGTCTACACGGACAATTATCTGCCGGCTCCTTTTAATGTAAAAAACCGGTCACTGGTGCTGAAATTCACCTATTGGTGGAATGTGTAGGAGTTAGGTGGGAAGTTGGAGATGGAAAGTTTGGAAGTTAGAAGTTTATGGGATTTAAGAATTTTGGCTTTAATTCTATCTATCCTAAAACTTTCAATTTGGAGGTCAAAAAATGATAATCTGAATTGGTTTTTCTTCTGTAAGTGGGAATAGAAAATCATCCAACCTTCAGACTCAACTCACCCTGTCGCTTGACAACTTTGAGTTCGAAGTGATGATTGATAAAACCTTTACAGTGATTTTCAGCCCATTCGGCACGGGTTTCAGTATCAAAAAGTAAGGTCATTCTGAGCATTGTTTTCACGTATTGTTCATAAATTCCCAACTCCTGAAGGTAACCTACTAGAGCATCTGACCAATCTTCCTGAAACTTTTCAAAGTGTGTTCTTCCATCAAAAAGCAACTCCAATTGGTTATCTCCATGCTTGTAGCGGTAGATCCCGCATAGTTGGCGATAAATCAGGCGGGCTCTTTCCCGAGGAAAATCATAGGTATCCAGAATCTGCGCGTAGGTTTGATCCATCAGGCAAAGGGGGTTGTATAAAAAAGTATAGGAACGCTTCAATTCAAAAATCATCCTGTCAATCATTTCCTCTTCCAGCACTGACTGAGCTTGTCGAAGAATGTAATTTTTGTCAAGCGGAAATAGCTTTTGAATCATCAGGGTATGATTAGTTTGTCAAAAGTACGAAAGTTATTCTAATCACACTTTTGATCTTTTCTTTTTTAGCTTCCGTCACTTGTGCTGAGCCCGTCGAAGCATCAGTCTTCCAACTTCCCGCCTTTTTTACCAATCCGCAGGTCTTCTGGCTTGGTAAGCTGACATCTGATCAAGCAAATCAACCGGGTCGTCGGAAATGATCAGCAAATCCTCTTGCTCCGGATAGAGAAATCCTGCTTCCATCGCATGATTCAGAAAATCAATCAGCTTGTCAAAATATCCATTCACATTATAGAGAGCGAGTGGTTTTTGGATGTAATGAAGCTGATTCAGGGTCATGATTTCAAATAGTTCCTCCAGCGTTCCGATCCCTCCCGGCATGGCAATGAATCCATCCCCACGCTCTGCCATCAGCCATTTGCGATCACGCATTGTTTCGACAATGATTAACTCGGTGCAACCGGTATGGGCAACTTCACGGTCGACAAGTTTCTGAGGAATAATACCCAAAACTTCCTTACCGGCGGCTAGCATCTCGTCGGCAATCACTCCCATCAAACCCACTCGGCCCGCGCCGTAAACCAGAGAATGATCACGCTTGATCATTTCCTGAGCCAAAACCCTCGCACCAGCTTCATAGACGCTGCTGTTTCCTTTCTTAGAACCACAATAGATTGTTATTTTTTTCATGATGCGCGAAATTACTTGATTGTATTTATTTAACCATCAAGAGGGGAAAAGAACACGAAGAGTTGGGTATTCATTCTATTGATTTGAAAGTCATCTCAGTTTTTGGAAGAAGATGGAAAAGTGGATTTTCGAAAAAATTCATTCCGAACAAAGGATCTTTTCGGTTTATATAAAAACCCCTGAGCCAACTGGCATTAAATTAAATAACTTTCCCCCATGAAAATCTGCTTTGCCACCAACAACGTCAAGAAAATTGAAGAAGTAAAAGCCGCTTTGGGTTCGGACTTTGAAATCATCTCATTGCAAGACATAGGTTGCTTCGAAGAACTTCCCGAAACCGGCGATACGCTCAATCACAATGCCTTTCAGAAAGCCCGATTTGTGAAAGATAAGTATGGAGTGGATTGCTTTGCGGATGATACAGGATTGGAAGTGGAATCCTTGAACGGTGATCCGGGCGTTTATTCCGGGCGCTATTCCGGTGAACCAAGAAGTGACGAACGGAATATCGAATTGCTTTTGAAAAATCTGGCCGGAATAGAAAACCGAATGGCACGATTCAGGACCGTGATTGCGCTCATTCTTGACGGAAAGGAATATGCTTTCGAAGGAACCGCATCAGGAGAAATCATCGAGTGGAAAATTGGTACCAGTGGCTTTGGTTATGATCCGATTTTCAGACCGGATGGATTTAGCCAAACATTTGCAGAATTGAGTCTTACTGAGAAAAACCGAATCAGTCATCGTGGCAAGGCAGTGAAGGCACTAATTGAGTTTCTGAGCAATAGAAAATTCTGATTTACCTTTTAATTTGCTTTAACTTCGCGGCATGAAGAAACCATTCATCGTTGGGATTACAGGAGGTTCGGCTTCAGGGAAAACCTTGTTTTTAGAGCGATTGCTCAGTTCTTTCGATTCCGGAGAAGTTTGTTTGATCTCTCAGGATAACTATTACAAGCCTCGCCATATGCAGCCGATCGATCCTCAGGGTGTTCACAATTTTGACACGCCATTCAGTATCGACTTCGAACAATACGCGGCCGATATCCGCAAAATCCAGTCAGGCGAAACAGTTTTCCGGGAGGAATACACCTTCAACAATACCTCCAAAAAGCCTAAAATGTTGACTTTTGAATCTGCCACGGTCGTGGTGGTGGAGGGAATTTTTGTTTTTTATTATCCTGAATTGACAGATCTGCTTGATTTGAAAATATTCTTGGATGCCAAAGATCATATTAAACTTAAAAGAAGAATCATCCGGGATAAAGTAGAGCGAGGCTATGATTTGGACGATGTCCTGTATCGATATGAAATGCATGTAATGCCGACCTATGAAAAATACATTGAGCCTTTCAAAAACGATGCTGACCTGATCATCCCAAACAATCACAACTTTGACCGAGCACTGGATGTGATCCGAACCTATCTGAGAGCCAGGACAGTAAAGTAGTTTTAAAAAACCCTCTCCAAAATGGGTGGAATTCAAATAATATCTATATTTGCGCCAGATGAAAAGTCAGAAAAATACAAGCAATCTATTCCAGCAGCGAATCACGCTCATGCTGGCAATGCTGCTTTGCCTTTTCGTTTCCAGCCTTGAATTCATTCATCAAACTGAACCTATAAAGGTTGATAATCAGGAAAATCCTGTCTCAGATGATCAAAACCAAACTTTTTTGGATGTTGCAGTGGATGCAGTTGTCCCGTTTATAGTTTCAGTTTCTCACATTACCCTGTATTTCGTTTCTAAGATTTTCCATTTCGAAGGCAGAGTTTTCAGCCCCGAGACCTTTTCCTTTTTTTATTCGAATCAGCTCGTAGAGATTCTATTTGAGCAGATCATTTCCACCAAAGGGCCTTAATCCCAAAACTTTTTTCCTGAAATCAAATCGCTGATTACACGTGTGACCCAGCACTTCAACTCGTATTCATCAATCAATTATTAATACTTAACCCTTATGCAAAACAAAGGTGTCATTGTGTTTTTGACAATTCTGGTTACAGGCCTCTGCCTTTACTATCTGTCATTCACATTTGTATCAAATAACGTTCAGAAGAAAGCTGATGCTTATGCCACTGACGAATCCGGCAATGTAGATTTTGTCAAAAGAAGGACCTACTTGGACTCTGTGTGGAGACAGCCCGTTTACAATTTTCTGGGAGCTGATTTTACGTATCAGGAAATTAAGGAAACTGAGCTAGGTCTTGGGCTTGACCTTCAAGGTGGAATGCACGTGACTTTGGCAGTTTCTCCAGTTGAAATCGTCAAAGGTCTTGCTGGTAATCCAAAAGACGAAGGATTCAATCAATCACTTGAAGAAGCAAGAGAACTTGCCAAAACTTCCAATGATAAATACGTAAACCTCTTCTATTCATCTTGGCAGAAAAATAATCCGGGCAAAAACCTGAGTGCTATTTTCGCTACGGCAGCCAACAGAGGAAGAATTTCTTTGGAATCGAGTGATTCGGAAATTCTCGACATCATCGATACAGAAGTTGAAAATGCTATCGAGCGTTCATTTAACATCCTGAGAACTCGTATTGACAGATTTGGTACTTCTCAACCAAATATCCAGAGAATCCAAGGTTCAGGTCGTATCCAGATCGAACTTCCGGGAGTTGACAATCAAGAGCGAGTAAGAAACCTGCTTCAGGGCGTTGCAAAACTTCAATTTTGGGAAGTTGCTGAGCTAAATGAAATTGGCGGTTCTTTGGAAACAATCAACACTGCTTGGCTAGCTGAGCAAGCTAACACACCAGCAGCTGTTGACTCTGCTTCTACTGAAGGTCTTACAACTGAAGATTCTCTAAGAAATGCACTTGAAAAGCAGTTGGAGATGATCGATCCCGCCAATACAAATGCAGGAACCTCCCCTATTTTCTCTTTGATCAAATCCGAATACGGTTTGGCTTACGACATCAAGGATACGATAGCCATCAACAGAATATTAAGCAGGGAAGATTACAAGGCATTTTTACCAAAAGACATAAAGCTACTTTGGGGTGTAAAACCTGTAAAAGCTGAAGACGGAGCTGAAATTCTGGAACTTTATGCAATCAAAACTACCCGTGGTACTGATCAGGCACCTTTGGAAGGTGATGTAGTGACAGACGCTCGTCAAACCTTGGATCAAACTTCAAGACCTGCTGTATCCATGCAGATGAATGCAGAAGGTGCAAGAAAATGGCGAAAATTGACTTCCGAAAATACCGGCAGAAGAATAGCGGTTGTTCTTGATGACTATGTTTATACCGCTCCTATGGTAAATGGAGAAATCCCTACGGGTCAATCTGAGATTTCAGGAAACTTTACTCTTTTGGAAGCTCAGGATTTGGCAAATATCCTTAAATCGGGTTCTCTACCTGCTCCAACTCAAATTGTTGAAGAAAGCATTATCGGTCCCACTTTAGGTAAAGAAGCTCAAAGTCAAGGTATCTTCTCCATGATTGCAGGTTTGCTGATCGTAGTTGTATTCATGGTCGGATACTATGGAAAAGGCGGTTTGATCGCTACTGCAGCGCTTATTTTCAACATCTTCTTTATCCTCGGTATTTTGGCTCAGCTGACCACGGCTTTGACTTTGCCTGGTATCGCGGGTATTGTATTGACAATGGGTATGTCCATTGATGCCAACGTATTGATTTTCGAGCGAATCAAAGAAGAAATGCGCAATGGAGTAGGCCTTTTGGCTGCAATCCAAGCTGGTTATAATAAGGCATTCAGTGCGATTTTGGATGGTAATGTTACTACATTCCTCACAGGTGCTATTCTGTTTGCACTTGGTCAGGGTCCTGTCAAAGGATTCGCAATTGTGTTGATGATCGGTATTGCGTCTTCATTCTTCACTGCGGTATTCATTACCAGAGTGATCATGACTTGGATGACCAAAAAAGGAGATCACAGTGCATTAAGCTTTGAAACACCTTTTTCAAAAAATGCATTGGGCAAGATCGACATTGACTTTATGGGTAAGAGAAAAGTGGCTTACCTGATATCCACAAGTATTATCGTTATTGGTTTGGCTATTGCCTTATTCAACGGATTGAAATTCGGAGTTGACTTCACCGGCGGACGTTCTTACATTGTTGCTTTTGATCAGCCGGTAGCTGCTTCAGAATTAAAAGTTGGCTTAGATAAGGAATTTGAAGGATCTGTAGAAGTGAAAACATACGGTGGAAACAATGTGATGAAAGTCACTACCTCCTACCTCATCAATGAAGACGATGACGCCTCCAACAAGGAAGTCGAAGGGAAAGTAAAAGAAGGAATCGCAACCGTTACAGGATTTGAATTATCAGAAGATCCGGCAAACATCGGCGATAATCAATTCGCAATCACAGGTTCCTCTAAAGTCGGAGCAACCGTAGCAGATGATATCAAAGCGTCTTCTTTAGAAGCAATGATTGTAGCGCTCATAGCCATCTTCTTATACATCCTGATGAGATTCAGAAAGTGGCAGTTCTCACTTGCTGCAATCGTAGCCTTGATACACGATACGCTTTTTGTTGTCGCAGCATTTGCAATTGCCAGCTTGTTTGGAGCTAATTTCGAGATTGATCAGGTATTCATCGCAGCGATATTGACTGTAATTGGTTACTCGATCAATGACACGGTAATCATCTTTGACCGTATCCGAGAAAACATTGAGAACCGTGGTACTCATAAACTTGTAAAGGTATTCAACGATGCGATCAATCAGACTTTGGGAAGAACTTTAATCACCTCTTTTACTACGTTGATCGTGGTAATCGTATTGTTGTTCTTTGGAGGTGAAGTATTGAGAGGTTTCTCTTTCGCTCTGTTTGTTGGTATTGGTGTGGGTACTTATTCTTCTATCTACATCGCTACACCGATTGTGGTGGATTTGATGAAGAAGGAATTAGAACGAGAAGCTACAGCAGTCCTTGTTGAGGCAAAAAAGTAATCTGACCTTATTGCATTCATACAAAAGGAGCGGGAGTAATCTCGCTCCTTTTTTTTTGTGTCATCTAGAAAAAAATCTATCTTTTATGACAAATTTTAATTTTAATAATCTCACATCTTAACCAAACTTTTCTAAAATGAAAATTAGCACGCAAGATTTCCTGGACATGCAGGACAAGTACAAAAAGGAAGTGAAGAAAGGGAAACCTGGAAAATCTAAACAAGGTGATGTCACTGACCAGACCGATTGGATATTTTTTGATAGAGAGACCCTTGAGCAAATCCTATCAGAAGCGGATAAAGACCCGAAAAAGGGAGGAATCAAATTTTATTTCACGGAATACACTGAAAAAACAGCCACTTCAATTCACCCGGAAGATCCGGATGCCTATGTTGGACGCTTGGCTTTGGTATTATCTCCAGTTGCAGCAGGAAGTCAGAACATATCCGTTTCTGACGACGGAGGAAGTTATTACAATAAAGGTGTCACTTGCCCTCCAACTTGTCAGTAGAAATTCTTAATGGACCTGATTAATTTGGACTTATTTTTTGAAAGAGTTGACTACTACCACTGGTTTTTAGTAGTGTTTGCTATTGCAGGCCTCATAGGATATTCGCTTCTTTCAAAAGAATCAAAAAAAGAATCTCTATTCCTATGTGTAGGAATTTTAGTCTTAGTAGCTTTTTACGAGTTTTTAGGTACTATTCTTTCCACGCTTTCAACTGTTAATAATTGGGTCTATAATATCTTCAATGGCCATATCGCTGCGATTTTATTTTTGCTTTTGATCAGAAGTTTTCTCATCCGGAAAAGTCACAAGAATTTGGTTAGCCAATTCATTGGACTTTTCCTTTTGATTTCCCTGATTTTGCATTTGATAGGATTTGTCCATTATAATGATGCAGGAGAATATATCGCCTTACTTAACACCTCATTTATTTTGCTTTCCTGTGGTTTATACTTTTTTGAATTAATCACCTTAGATGAATTATTGCCAATCAACCCCATTAATGAATTTAGTTTTTGGGCAACCACAGCCATTTTATTCTATTTTTCATCTTCTTTTATGATTTACATTTCTTGGAAATACCTTTATACAAATCACTTAAATATTTATTTCTTAGTAAAGGAGATTCCCCGAAATATGGCACTTCTGTTAAATTTCTTGCTTTGTCTGGCCATAGTATCTATCCCAATAAAAGATAAATTCAAACTAGAAACGATCCATGTCTGAGCAAGAAAGTCAATTTCTGTTGATTCTTTTTGGGGGGATATTTTTCGCTTTCCTTATGTCGCTTTTTGTAGTAGCAATGGTGCTACTACATCGTCAGCGTCAAGTACAAAACCGCCAAAAACTGGATCAAATCAAAGCCGAACACGAGAAGACCCTCTTGAATATCGAAAATGAAATTCAGCAGGAAACGCTTTCTCATATAGGCAGAGAACTCCACGACAACATCGGGCAATTGCTCTCGCTTGCCAAGCTAAACTTCGGGTCAGTGAAGCCGGAAAAACAGACCGAAGGCAAAGTAATCCTCAATCAAATCATTAAAGAAGTTCGCGGACTCTCCAAAACACTTAACATCGACTGGGTGGAATCGATATCCCTCGACGATTTTTTCAAGCAGGAACTTAGGAAAATTCAGTCCACCGGATTTTGCGAAACATCTTTCGAAAGCAGTTTTGAGAATATCGAACTCACTAAAGATCAAAAACTGGTTTTGATTCGTGTCACTCAGGAATGTCTCAATAATGCCATCAAACACGCATCGCCCGACAAGATCGAAGTGAAGATCTACCAAAATGGAAAAGGAAAAGTCATCCGGATAATCGATGATGGAAAAGGATTTGATCAAACTGTCAAATCAAATGGAAGCGGTATGGCAAATCTTAAAAAACGAATGGAAACAATCGGCGGAGAATTCCAACTGACATCTGTCGTCGGAAAGGGTACGGAAATCAAACTTCAGTTGCCAAATTGAATTTTAGCGGTTACTTTAGGCTATCTTTTGAACTAATTATGATCCGAATAGCCCTTGCAGATGACCATACCCTTTTTGCAAAAGGTATCGAAGGGCTTCTTGAGGAGCATGAAAATTTACAGATTCTTGGCATTTTCCCGAATGGAAAAGAGTTAATCGAATTCCTGCCCGGGAATGAGGTAGATGTTGTTTTGACTGACCTCAACATGCCGATTTTAGATGGTTTTGGGGTTTTGGATGCCTGTAAAAACAATTTTCCCCAAGTCAAAGTAGTCGTGCTTTCCATGTACGACGATGAGAAAATCTACAAGAATTGTATGCAGAAAGGTGCCGACGCTTTCATCCTGAAAGACGCCGATCCTGATGAACTAGTTTTTACCATCCATGAAGTTTTCGAAGGAAGGTATGTCAAGAGTTTTGCCAGGGTTATTCAGCAGGCCAATCAGGATATATTCTATGATTCATTCAGGGTTAAGTACAAGCTTTCGCGAAGGGAAGTAGAAATCATGCGCATGATCACGGATGGAATCCTCAACAAAGACATCGCTAAGCACCTTAGCCTCAGCGTACAAACGGTGGAAACTCATCGCAAAAATATCTACCTCAAATTACAAGTCTCTACCCGAATTGAATTGGTCAATAAAGCCAATGAAATGAACTTCTGATTCTCATGAAATCGAGCATGACGAAGACGTCACACACTGGGATGGTAATTCAAAAAGCGAGATTCCATCTGACCATTAAAAAAACAATTATAAACAGATGAAAACTCCCATTCGCACCGCGCTCGTAGGCTTCGGATCTGTGGCCGAAAAAATGCACGCTCCTTTGATTGACATTTGTCCAGATCTGCAGTTGATCGGAGTCGTTGAGAGACATGGCAATCGCTGTCAGGATAAATATCCGCAAGCAACCACTTATAGAAGTTTGAATGAATTGCTCGACGCTGATGTGGCCGATTTAATTTGCATTACTACCCCTAACGAGTTTCATTTTCCGATGGCAAAGCAATGCCTGCTCGCGGGAAAACATCTCGTGGTAGACAAACCTGTTACCATTTTCTCCCATGAAGCCGAAGAATTGGAAGCCCTGGCAACGGAAAAAAATCTGATTTGCTCTGTTTTTCACAACCGCCGTTACGATGGAGATGTCTTGACTTTGCAAAAGCTGATGGAAGATCATACACTCGGAGATCTTGTTTCTCTGGAATCGCATTTTGATCGGTTCAGACCAATTGTCTCGGAAAACTGGAGGGAAAAAGAAGTCCCCGGAAACGGGATCACCTACGATTTGGGTTCACACCTGATCGATCAGGTTGTTTTGCTATTTGGGCCGCCCGACTCCATACAGGCAGATATTCAGAGGCAACGCAAAGACGCAGTAGCAGACGATCATTTCGATATTATCCTCTTTTACCCCAGATTCAAGGCAAGAGTAACTGCCGGAGTTTTGGTAAATGCACCCACTCCGAAATATCTGCTTTTGGGCGAAATAGGATCTTATCAGAAGTTTGGTCTTGATGTGCAGGAACAAGCTTTCAAAGATGGAAAAAGGCCGGAAGGTGAAAACTGGGGAGTGGAACCTTCGGAAAATTGGGGGCACTTATACCTCGGTTCTGAGACAGTTCCTTATCCGACCTTGAATGGAGATTACCGGATTTTTTATCAAAATGTAGCTGATGCGATTTCCAAAGGCACTCCGCTGAAGGTCACTATCAATCAGACCATCATTGTTTTGAAGTTGATTGAAGCTTCATTTCTGAGCAACAAACTGGGGAGAAAAGTTCTGAGATCGGAAGGAAACTGGTGAGTCAGGGCAATTCTGAACTCAGTTTTGTTTGGTAATGGACAAAACCAACTAGATCAAACTCATTAAAAAAGTATTTTTGATTGCCTTTTTCTAATCGGAGGAATTACCGTTTCTCAGGCCCAAATTTCCGCAGGTTTGAATATATTAAGCTCCGATACGTTTGTCACCATTGGTACGAATCCGAATGCACCGTTTTTCGGTGAAGGCAGGATAGGAACTGGAGGTGATATTGGCATCGAACTGATAGGAGCTTATAACTTCCTTCAAAGTGAAAATGTAAACTTCTATGCCATACTCGGATTGGGAATAGATGACGAACGAAACGATAATAATGAGAACTATTTCTACATCGGGGTTCCCTTTGGTTTATTGGTAAAACCCTTCAGCGCAACCCGTAATTTTGGAATTTTTTTGGAAGCTGCTCCTAATTTTCCCGGAAGGCAGAGGAAGTTGTTTAAGAGCCTGCCTCGGCGAGAAATACACGTTTAATTAATATAAAACTTGCTTTTTTTACGAAACCATATTTCCACTCAGGAAATATGGCTATTTTATTTCCTTGGGTAAATCCCCTAATCTGAAAGAATTAGCCAATTTCATTCCCTTTGAAATCAATTTGTTTCTTTAATTTTGCCGCCATGGCAAAAACTGAAACTCCTGCGGAAAACGCGCAACTGAAAGATATTATTTCCCATGCCAAAGAGTATGGCTTTGTGTACCCAAGCTCTGAAATCTATGATGGCCTTCAGGCGGTCTATGATTACGGAGCGTATGGCGTAGAATTGAAAAACAACCTCAAGCGTCTTTGGTGGGAAACCATGACACGGGTGCAGGACAACATCGTAGGAATCGATGCTTCCATTTTTATGCATCCGACTACCTGGAAAGCTTCAGGGCACGTGGACAGCTTCAACGATCCGATGATTGACAATAAAGACAGCAAGAAGCGCTATCGTGCAGATGTATTGGTGGAAGAGCATGCTGCGATTTTCGAAAGAGCCGGAGATCTGGAAAGAGCGAAAGCTCTGACTGCCTCCCTTGCGAGACTTTTGGAAGCGGAGGATCTGGATGGCGTGCGTGATCTGATCACCAATGAAGGCATCAAATGCCCGGTCAGTGGTACCAGCAACTGGACGGATGTCCGCCAGTTTAATCTGATGTTTTCCACACAAGTGGGATCTGTAGCAGAAGATTCTTCCACCATATATTTACGACCTGAGACTGCTCAGGGCATCTTTGTCAACTTCCTGAATATCCAGAAAACAGCCAGAATGAAGGTTCCTTTCGGCATTGCTCAGATTGGAAAAGCTTTCAGAAATGAGATTGTAGCCCGTCAGTTTATTTTCCGTATGCGGGAATTTGAACAAATGGAAATGCAGTTCTTCATCCGTCCCGGCACTGAAATGGAGTGGTACAAGTACTGGTCAGAAACACGAATGAAGTGGCATTTGGCCCTTGGAACACCTGCTGAAAAACTCAGAAAGCATAACCACGAGAAGCTTGCTCACTACGCCAATGCAGCGATGGATATAGAGTTTGATTTTCCTTTTGGCTTCAAGGAAGTAGAAGGTATTCACTCAAGAACTGACTTTGATCTGAAAAGTCACCAAGAATTCTCCAAGAAAAAGCAGCAATACTTCGATCCGGAAATCAACCAGAATTACATCCCTTACGTGGTCGAGACTTCGATCGGTGCGGATCGTTTATTCTTACTGACACTTTGCAACGCCTACACAGAAGAGAAAACTGAGGAGAAAAGCAGAACATACTTAAAACTTCATCCAGGTATTGCACCTGTGAAGGCAGCAATACTTCCGATTGTGAAAAAAGACGGCTTGCCCGAGAAAGCAAGGGAAATTGTCGAAGCTTTGAAGTACGATTTCAACATCATTTATGAAGATTCGGGATCTATCGGAAAGAGATATACTCGTCAGGATCTGATCGGAACTCCTTTCTGCATTGCTGTCGATCATCAGACGCTGGAAGATAATATGGTAACGATCCGCCACCGAGATACGACTGAGCAGGAGCGAGTTCCTATTTCCGAATTGCATGGAAGAATCTCGGAAGCGACAAGCTTCAGAAGGATTTTTGAGAAGCTTTGAGGACTTATTTATACCATTACTGCCGGAAAGAAAACTCTTCTGGCTTTTTTTATAGTCAAGCTGATGAGTCTGTATTACATCAATGAAATGATATTTATTTTGAAATCCTCACCAGCAATAACGCTTATATTTAGCCTATTGGCTAGAACCGATTTCTCACCAAAACCCTTTACGATTCAAAACTAAAACCCAATCCCATGAAATCTAGACCTTTTTATTTCACCATCTTAACTGCCTCCATTTTTATGCTGGGAGCCTGTACGATCACTACCAATAAGTCAAATGATAATGCGGATCTGACGACCGAAGACCGAAAAATATCTGCTTTTTCGAAGCTTGTCGTTCACGGAGTATTCAATTTATATCTTTCTCAGGGTGATCAAGAAGCTCTGCGTATTGAGGCTGATGAGGAGACGTTGGGAAAAATTATCATCGAAAATACTGGAGATAGACTTCTCATAGAACTAGAAGAAGGATTTGAGCTTTTCGACAGGGAGCAGATTAACATTTACCTGACTATTACAGACATTGATAGCTTTGAGTTTGAAGGAGTGGGCAATATTAAAACAGAGACAATATTGCGTCTAACTGATTTGGATATAAAAGGTGATGGTGTAGGAAACACCAAACTGGAGCTTGAAGCAGATCGAATCGATGCTGAGTTTAACCTGGTTGGAAATGTTACTTTGAGCGGGAACGTTGAAACCATCAACCTGAAAAATAACGGCTTGGGTAACGTAAACGCCTCAGATCTGAAGGCTCAGTACATGACTCTGAACAGCAATGGTATCGGTAATGTGGAAGTTTACTGCGAAAAGGAGATTTCCATTACTGCAAACGGCATCGGAAAAGTAACCTATGACGGCAACCCTGAAGTGAAAAACTTGAATCGGAACGGAATAGGTAAGGTGGAGAAGAAGTGATTTTGATTATTCTGTAAAAACGTATTTATTAACTTGGTTGAGAATATATAAACTAAATAAAAGCTGCCGGAAGTGAGTTTAACTTCCGGTTTTTTTGATTTTTAAAATCCTCAAAACCATTCGAATTCAATAAAGAATGGGGTTTTGGATTTAAAGTTGGTTTTTTATCAACTCTAATGTCCAATTGGTAGTTTAGCCATCGAATCAAATCCAATGCGTAAAAAAGCAATTATCATCGGTTCCGGAATAGCCGGAATAGCGGCTTCCATCCGATTAGCTTTGAAAGGCTATGCCGTTGAAGTATTCGAAGCCAATACCTACCCCGGCGGTAAACTTTCTGAAATCGTACTCAATGGATATCGTTTTGATGCCGGGCCTTCACTTTTTACCCTTCCGGAGCAGGTGGAAGAATTATTCAAAATGGCTGGAAGAAATCCCGAAAATCACTTCGAATACCTTCGGCTTCCGGTAGCTTGTCATTATTTTTGGGAAGACGGAAAGAAACTGAAAGCTTATGCTGATATCGATGCTTTTGCGCAAGAAGTGGAAACCCAACTCGGTGAACCTGCTTCTCATATTCGGGAAGCCCTCAAAAAATCCGCCTTTATTTACGATCATCTGGCGCCACTTTTTATGCACCGATCGCTTCATAAGCTTGGAACTTGGACTAATCCCCATGCTTTGCGCTCGTATCTAAAAATGGGAAAACTGGGAATTTTCTCTACCATGAACGGTGCTAATGAATCGCAATTTCGTCACCCCAAACTGGTTCAGCTCTTCAATCGATATGCAACCTACAACGGTTCGAATCCCTATAAAACACCTGGAACCCTTAATATTATCCCTCACCTGGAATTTAACATCGGCGCCTTTTTCCCCAAGAAAGGCATGCACGACATCTCCCAAAGTCTTTACAAACTTTCTTTAGAGTTGGGTGTGAACTACCATTTCGGAGAGAAGGTGGATGAAATCCTAGTGGAAAACGGGAAAGCGATCGGAATCCAAATTGAAGAAAAAACGTATTCGACAGATCTGGTCGTCACCAATATGGATATGGTCAACGCCTACAAGTCCATCCTGCGAAAGCAGAAACAACCCAAGCTACTTCTCGAACAGCCCAAATCGAGTTCTGCACTTATTTTCTACTGGGGCATCAAGCGCAATTTCCCTGAGCTGGACCTTCACAACATCCTTTTCTCTGATAATTACCTGGAAGAGTTTGAGCATATATTCAATAGAGGTACCATCACTCAGGATCCTACAGTCTACATCAACATCACCTCCGTGTATAAACCGGATGACGCGCCAAAGGATTCCATGAATTGGTTTACGATGATCAATGTGCCCAATAATCAAGGGCAAGATTGGGATCAGTTAATCGGTGAGGCTCGAAAAAACATCATCCACAAGCTCAACAGGATTCTGAAAACTGATATCGAGTCACTGATCGAAGTGGAAGATATTCTGGATCCACGCACCATAGAATCTCGAACTTCCAGCGCTCAGGGTGCACTCTATGGCAACAGTTCAAATAATATATTTGCAGCTTTCCTTCGCCACGCCAACTTTTCGTCCACAATCAAAAACTTGTACTTCTGCGGAGGCAGCGTCCATCCCGGCGGAGGGATTCCACTTTGCCTTCTTTCGGCGAAAATTATGAGCGGGATGATTGAATAGTTTACAGTGGGCAGTTTGCAGTATTCAGTAGGCAGCCACTTTTCACTGAACACTGCCTACTGTCAAGATCGCCTCCTGCACCAGATCTTGCTCAAATCCCTTGCTCATCAGGTATTGGCTGACTTTGAATCGCTTTTTATACGGTTCTTTTTCAGTAGTCTTCTCCCATTTTCTCTCAGTTTGCGCCAAAAGCACATCGTAATATTCAACAGGATCAATTTCTGAAAGTCCGTATTGGATACATCTTGGGCTTATTTCCCGCATTTTCAATTCCCGCTGGATTCGGGTTCTACCCCATTTTTTGAGTTTGAATTTTCCTCTCGCAAAAGCCCTTGCAAATCGCTCCTCATCGATAAAACCCTCCGTAATCATCTCGACAAGAAGCTCTTCGGCCTTATCTCCTTGAATGCCTTTTTCATACAGTTTCCTTCTGGCTTCCCATTGGCAGCGCTCTTGATATGCGCAATAAGTCGAAAGCTTTTCATGAGCTTCTTCAACGGACCAGTACTTTTTTGGCGGCTGATCCGGGTTATATTTTCCCCAACTGGACATTTTCCGTATTTTTAGGGCAAATTACCTCACTAATCTTTTTTTCCAAACCCTTTTAACTCTTCAACACCACATCATGCGTAGAAAAATCATAGCAGGCAACTGGAAGATGAATATGACTTTCGAAGAAGGTCAAAAACTTACTTCGGAGATAGTAAATATGTACAAAGACGAAAACGTCAACGATGTAATCGCTGTCTTGAACCCTCCATTCCCGCATATTTTCCCAGTGAAAAAGCTGATTGGTGACACTAAGGGAATTTCCGTAGGTGCTCAAAACTGTTCTGATAAGGAATCCGGAGCCTACACAGGTGAGGTTTCTGCGAAAATCCTGGCTTCTTTTGGCGTAGAATACGTGATCATCGGTCACAGTGAGCGTCGCGAATATTTCAAAGAAGCCAATGAATTGCTCGGCAAAAAAGTAATAGCTGCTTTGGCACAGGGGCTGACTCCCATTTTCTGCTGCGGCGAATCTCTTGAAATCAGAAACTCTGGAACACACGAGGCAAACGTAAAATACCAACTGACTGAAAGTATTTTTGGACTGAGTGCTGAAGAAATGGCAAAAGTCGTGATTGCTTATGAGCCAATCTGGGCAATTGGAACAGGCAAGACTGCAACTTCAGATCAGGCTCAAGATATGCATGCTGCATTGAGAAGACATATCGCCTCCAAATTCGGAAAAGATCTTGCCGGAAATACCTCTATCCTTTACGGAGGAAGCATGAATGCCGCGAACGCCGCAGACTTGCTTTCCAAACCGGACGTGGACGGAGGATTGATCGGAGGAGCATCCTTGAAGTCACGCGACTTCCTGGACATCATTAAATCTTATTAAAATCCAATGGATTACCTGGAGTTTAAAATCAAATGTCTCGATGAATTTCGGGAAATCCTGATTGCTGAATTATCGGAAATTGGCTTCGATTCCTTCCTTGAAACAGAGGAAGGAATCGATGCTTATACCTTGGAAGAAGATTTTGACAGAAAGGCCTTCGATGTAGTCATCTCCCAATACCAAGAAGAGGGAAACCTTTCAGTTGTCGAAGGCAAAATGCCGAAAATTAACTGGAATGAGGAATGGGAGAAAAACTACGATCCTATTCCGGTCGACGATCTAGTGTATGTTCGAGCTTCTTTTCACCCTTCAGTTCCGGGATTCCGTCATGAAATTGTCATCAATCCCAAGATGTCATTTGGAACTGGACATCACGCGACTACTTTTCAGATGCTCAGAAATCAAGGACAAATCGACCATATCGGCAAGCGCGTACTAGATGTCGGTTCAGGAACCGGAATCCTGGCGATCATGGCAGACAATTTGGGGGCCAAAGAAGTGGAAGCTTTCGATATCGACGACTGGTGCGTGGATAATGGAAATGAAAACTTTGACCTGAACACCGTCAAAACTAGAATGGGACTTGGGACCATCCGTGAAGTCGATCCGCACGGCCCATTTGACATCATTCTGGCCAATATCAATAAAAATGTTCTTTTGGACGAAATGTCCATTTATGCTGATTTACTCGTTGATACTGGATACCTGCTTTTAAGCGGCTTTTACACGCAGGATGTTGCTGATTTGATGAATTGTGCCATGCCTTTAGAATTGAATCTGATGAGTGAAGGAAGCAAAGACAACTGGGCAGCTCTGATTTTGCAAAAAAACTAATATGACTGAATTGATAATTTACGCAGTACTTTTTGCAGCCCTCATGGGTCATTGCTTATTTGCAAATATCATGTACAGGGCGGTCCATAAAGATCAAAGTTTGAAGTTAAAAGAGAAAAATGACTGGAAATTCAAAGCACTGGTCTTTCCAGTTTACTTTTGGGGAAAGTACAAACAGCGCAAAAGCCTGGGATAAATTTCCAACCTAGAAGTTTTTAAGTTTCTTTTTAAATCAAAAAAAAAGCATTTTTTAAACAATCACCCTCTCAACTAAATAGTATACCAAAACCAACTCATGGAGTACGTCTGGAAGCAGAAGCCAAAAACCTCACTTAAAGCAATTGAAACTCTCGCTAGAGAAATAAACGTGAACCCTACCTTGGCGAACATGTTGATCAATCGGGGGGTGGAGAGTTTTGAGCAGGCAAAGGAATACTTCAGACCCAATCTGAGCAAGCTTCACGATCCGTTTCTGATGAAAGATATGGACTTGGCAATCTCCAGAATCGAAGAAGCAATTCAGAACGAAGAGAAGATTCTGGTTTATGGAGATTACGATGTGGATGGTACGACGGCCGTGGCTTTAGTTTACAGTTTTCTTACGGGATTTTATCAGCATGTTGGGTTTTACATCCCGGATCGATACAAGGAAGGTTACGGCATCTCTGAAAAAGGAGTTCGATATGCTGCAGAAAGTGATTTTAAACTGATCATCGCACTTGATTGTGGGATCAAAGCAATCGAAAAAGTGAAGCTTGCCAAGGAGCTTGGAGTGGATTTCATCATCTGCGATCACCATACTCCCGGAGAGTTTTTGCCTCAAGCAGTGGCGGTCTTGGATGCTAAGCGAGATGATTGCAAGTATCCATACAAAGAACTCAGCGGCTGCGGGGTAGGCTTCAAACTGATCCAGGCACTTGCAAAAAAACGGGGAATGGACGAATCCGAACTTTATGCTTACCTCGATTTATTGGTTGTGAGCATTGCTGCCGACATCGTTCCTATCTCCGGGGAAAATCGAATTTTTTCCTATTACGGTTTGGATCGAATCAATAATACACCAAGAGCCGGCCTGAAAGCATTGATTTTGCGAAGCCAAATCGAAAAAGAAATTGGTATTTCTGACATTGTCTTTAAAATCGGTCCTCGAATCAACGCCTCTGGAAGACTTGAACATGCAAAAGCTTCAGTAGAATTACTGATTGCCACTGATCTGGAAGATGCCATCGAGCAGGCGAAGCTGGTAGATGAGGTCAATTTAACAAGAAGAAATTTTGACGAAAACATCACGAAGGAAGCCTTCGAAATGATTGCCGCCAGAGAAAACATGGCAGAATGGAATTCCACCGTTTTGTTCAAAGAAGACTGGCACAAAGGGGTCATAGGGATTGTTGCGAGTCGATGTATTGAGAAATATTATCGTCCTACAATTATTCTGACTGAATCAAATTCGAAAGCTACAGGGAGCGCCAGATCAGTGGTGGACTTCGATATTTACGAAGCAATCGCCGAATGTGCAGATTTGCTTGACCAATTTGGAGGTCATAAATATGCGGCAGGCTTGACCTTGCCGGTAGAAAATGTCCCTGCATTTCAATTAAAATTCGAAGCAGTTGTAAAAAGCAGAATTCTAGAAATCCATCGAAAACCAGTGATTGAGGTGGACGATGAGTTGCTTTTGGACCAAATCAATTACAAGTTTTATAGTATTTTGAAGCAAATGGCTCCATTTGGCCCGGGCAATATTGAGCCGGTTTTCAGGATTTCAAATGTTTACGCAGAAGAAGTTACAGTTCTGAAAGACAAACACTTACGCTTCAAAATTAATCAGGACGGTCAATTAACAACTCCTATTTGCTTGGGGTTTGGGATGGCCGACCGAACCAAAGACCCCGATCTCACCACTATTAACATGCTTCGAGGCAAAATGCGTTTTGATATAGTGGCTGAAATGAGAGAAAATTTCTTTCGTGACAAATCCAGTTTGCAACTTTACGTGAAAGACATCAAATTTGACTGATATGATTCTTCGTGCCGAACACCTAGTCAAAATATACAAAGGCCGCCGTGTGGTCAATGACATTTCTGTTGAAGTAAAACAAGGTGAGATTGTAGGTCTATTGGGACCAAATGGCGCCGGAAAAACAACTTCTTTTTATATGATAGTGGGCTTGATCCAGCCTAACGAAGGGAAAATTTTTTTAGAGGACAATGACATAACCAGCCTGCCAATGTACAAGCGCGCAAAGCTCGGGATCGGATATTTAGCTCAAGAAGCTTCTGTTTTTCGAAAACTTTCGGTTGAAGAAAATATTCTGGCTGTACTGGAAATGACCAAGATTCCAAAGAAAGAACAAAAGGAAAAAGTCGAAAGCCTTCTCGAAGAATTCAGTCTGACTCATGTTCGCAAAAATCTGGGAATGGTGCTTTCCGGAGGTGAAAGAAGAAGAACTGAAATCGCCCGTGCCTTGGCGGTGGATCCAAAATTTGTATTGCTGGACGAACCTTTTGCAGGAGTTGACCCGATAGCCGTGGAAGAAATTCAATCCATTGTCGCCAAACTCAAGGATAAAAACATCGGAATACTGATCACTGATCACAATGTAAATGAAACCCTTTCAATTACAGACAGGGCTTATCTGATGTTTGAAGGTCGTCTCTTGAAGGCTGGTTCCGCAGAAGAACTTGCTGAAGATGAGCAGGTAAGAAAGGTCTACCTAGGAAGTAATTTTGTATTAAAACGGAAGGTTTTTAAATAATGGAAGTGCTGAATACTTTCATGGCTTGGCTCTTTAAAAGTCGCCTTGGCCAAATAGAAAATTTCAAACAAAACCCGATATCCGTTCAAGATTCCCTCTTTCGCCAGCTGATTGAAGCCGGGAAAAAGACAGAGTTTGGGAAGGAATTCCACTTTTCGAATATCAACACCTACGAGGATTTTGCCAGGCTGGTGCCTATAAACGAGTACGAAGGCCTCAAACCTTACATCGACAAAACGATGAAGGGAACCCAAAATGTGATCTGGAATACGGATATCGAATGGTTTTCCAAGTCGTCAGGGACTACATCCTCTCGAAGCAAATATATCCCGGTTACCACCGAAAGTTTAGAAGAATGCCATCTCAAAGGAGGAAAAGATATGATCTCTCTCTTTCTTTACAATTATCCTGACTCAAAAGTTTTTTTAGGAAAAAGTCTGACAATCGGAGGAACCTTAGAAACCAATCCTCTCAATCCGGAAGGAACTGCAAGAGCCGGGGATATTTCTGCAGTGATCATGCAAAACTTACCCATTTGGGCTCAATTCATCCGAACTCCATCACTTGAAACCGCATTGATGGGCGAGTGGGAAACCAAAATCGAGAAGATGGCCAATGAGACCATGAACGAAAACGTCACTTCCATTGCCGGTGTACCTACTTGGACGATCGTGTTGATTCAAAAAATTCTTGAGCTCAAAAAGGCCAAAAACATTTTGGAGGTCTGGCCAAATCTGGAGGTATTCTTTCATGGAGCCGTCGCATTCGGACCCTACCGCAATCTTTTTAAGGAATTGATTCCTTCCGATAAGATGCACTATATGGAAACCTATAATGCCTCCGAGGGATTTTTTGGATTGCAGGACCAGAAAGATTCGGATGAACTTTTACTATTGCTTGATTATGGTATTTTTTACGAGTTTATCCCAATGGAAGAATTTGACAAGAAAAATCCGCAGACTATTTCCCTTGCAGATGTAAAAATTGGAAAAAACTATGCATTGGTTATCAGTACCAATGCAGGCCTTTGGAGATATAAAATTGGCGACACTGTAAAATTCACCAGTACCTACCCTTTTCGATTCCATATTTCCGGAAGAACCAGGCATTTTATAAATGCTTTCGGAGAAGAAGTCATTGTAGAAAATGCCGAAAAGGCGATAGAAATTGCCTGCAAGGAGACAAGTTCAACCATTTCAAACTTCACTGCTGCTCCCGTTTATTTTGACACTTCCGGATCAAAGGGTGCTCATGAATGGGTGATCGAATTCCTCAAAGCACCTGAGGATATGAATCGTTTTAGTGAACTGCTTGACCAAAGTCTGAGGAAAATAAATTCGGATTACGATGCAAAGCGCTACAAGGATCTTGCGCTCACTGCACCCATGATCCACAATGCCCCAAAGGGACTTTTTCAATCCTGGCTTCGCAAAAAAGGAAAACTTGGTGGGCAACACAAAGTACCCCGGCTCTCAAATAACAGGGAATACCTGGATGAGATTTTGGAGATGATGAAATGATTTTCATCGTATTTCCACATTATTTATAAAAGTCAGATCAATTTATCTTCAATGAATCTTAGGAGTGGCACAGTTCGAATAGGACTCCTTTTTAGCACCTTTTATTTTCGGAGATTGGCTTAGCTGATTTCCAAAATAGTGGACTTTCCGGAAGATGCTTTACATCGAAAGTAAATTTAAAAACCAAACCGATTTTGCCGGAGATTAGAGATATCTTCAAGCTTTAAAAAAAATTCTCTTCCTTGTTTAAAATCAGGTACGCAGAGGGAAAAGATCTAAAAGTTTTAAACTTATTCATTTAAAATTTCTTATTAAAGTGGGGATTAAATTTCCCAACAATAATGAAAGCTAAAGAGGATTTTCTTGAAAGTATGGGTGGCATCACTATTTCTGTACTAATGACCGTGTACAATATTGAGATTGAATTAGTCAAAAGAGCCATTGATTCGGTTTTAAGACAGGATTATCAGGATTTTGAATTGATTATTATCGATGATGGCAGTGAAAGCGAGACCCATATTCAATTGCTGGAATACGTGGAAAAAATCATTCAGGAAGTGATTTACATCAGACATAGAAATCGTGGGCAATCTTTATCAGTCAATCGGGGCATCTTAAACAGCAAGGGTAAATACATCGCAATCCTGGATGCAGATGATGAATTTAAGCCCAATCATTTGAGAGCATGTCTGGAGGAATTGGGAAATTATGATCTGATTGCTTCCACTACCGATACGATTGTGGATGAGGACGCAGATTATTTTGTGCCGGACAAGCTAGATTTAGATCAATTGATCCATGTGGACGATTGTATTCTCTTTGCAACTCTCTTTGGGAAAAAGGAGGTATTTGAGGCCATCGGATTTGAGAGCAAATACGCCGCTGATGCCCATTTTTATGAGCAAGCAGCCCAAACTTTCAACGTAAAAAAGGTGGATTTGCGCACATACATTTACTATCGAAATAATCCTTTTAGTGTCTGCTCCACACTTAAAAGAGAAACTCAGCTTCAATACCTTTGATGATAACTCCGTTCGGCTTGAAGAAGCAAGTCGTCATGGCCAGCCTTATCACCGGCACATTTGACGTAAATCGAAACATGACTCTGGAGTCGGATGATTTTGAAATGGTAAAAGCTTGGGCCGACTCAATTCAAAACGCAGGATTACAAGGGATTATTTTCCATAATGGTTTCTCAGAAGAAACTTGCGAAAAGCATCAAAACGAGCAGCTTATCTTCATCCGGATAGTACCGAGCATCGCTTTTAATCCGAATGTATACAGGTATTTCCTTTATCTGGATTTTTTGAAGGAGCACGGTAAAAATATAACCGATGTATTTATTACGGATATTTCAGACGTTGTTGTGCTCAGGAATCCTTTCTTGGAAAACAGATATTTAGAAAATTCAGATATTATTTTTTGTGGGGACGAGCCTAAATCTCTGGAGGATGAATGGATGAAAGATCACTCTGCCTATCTGCGTTTTCAAATTCCCGATTTTGAGATATTCGAAGAGAAATTCTCAAACAAACCCTTACTGAACTGTGGGATCATCGGGGGGAAACTGCCATTGATGATGGATTTTTTAAAACGCCTCTGTGTAATTCACAAAAGCTATAATCAGCAAAACAAATCAGCCTTCACCGGTGATATGGGAGCTTTCAATTACCTGATCAGAACTCAATTCCAAAATCAAATCCTGCACGGATTCCCGATCAATACGGTTTTTAAGGAATACGAAACCACCCGGGAAGATTGCTGGTTTCGGCATAAGTAAGAGCTGGAAAACGAAAAAAAAGCGATCGTTAGACCGCTTTTGCTGTTTCCATTTTATTGATAATATCCTCGTAATCGAGCTTGTTCCAGTTTTCGGTAATCAGAGGATCAGCCATTACTTTATTCATCACGGCATCCTGAATTTTACCTTGAGCATACGCCTCAGCATAACTGATATCTGTAAAAGTAACCATTGTATAGAGCGGAATCCAGTCATTTGGATAGAGTTCGTGAAGCCTCGCTTCGATTTTCTTTCTCAGAAAAAACTTTGGATCTGCAACAGAATCTCGCATTTCTACGAAGTTTTCCATTGCTAGCTGACAGATCGCATCGGTATCAGGCTTGCGCTTTTTCTGGAATTTTTCAAAAACAAGACCCCATGAATTTGTGCCCAATTTGTCAACAAGCCCGTTCAAAATGGAGCAATCTTCAAACCCGCAATTCATGCCTTGCCCATAGAAAGGAACCATCGCATGTGAAGCATCTCCAAGCAAAAGACTTTGGTCTTGAACCCATGGATAGCATTCAACATTGATCAAAGCTGAGGTCGGATTTTTGAAAAACTCAGTTTTCAAATCCGGCATTAGCTGATATGCGTCGTCGAAATAATTGGTGAAAAAACTTTCCAAGTCAGATGCATCTTGGATCTTTTCAAAGCAAACCTTGCTTCCTTCGAATGGCAAGAATAAGGTGCAGGTAAATGATCTATCAGGATTCGGAAGCGCAATCAGCATAAATTTTCCTCTTGGCCAAATGTGCAGCGCATTTGGATCCATTGAAAACTCTCCTGCAGCGGTCGCTGGAATTGTAAGTTCTTTGTACCCGTGTGAAATATATTCTTGTTTGTAATTGAAGCGAATCTGCTTTTGCATCGCCAATCTCAAGGTAGAATAAGCTCCATCAGCACCGATGATGACGGGGGCTACGAATTTCTTTTCTCCTTCGGGATATTCAAATTTTATTTCCTGATTTCGAAAATCCACTTCCACACACTTGTGGGCAAAGTTGATCAAGACACCTAATCGCTCTGCCTCTTCAACAAGCAATTCATTGAATTTCCCTCTTGAAATGGAATAAATCGCCTGATCAGCTTTCCCGTAAGGGATGAATTTTGTACCTCCATGCTCATCGTGAACTTTTCGACCGAACATAGGAATCGCCAATGGCTCCACTTTTTCTTTTAATCCTACCTGCTCCAGACTTTTCCAGCCTCTATGACTTAAAGCCATATTGATGGATCTTCCTGCCTCATTGTAGGGAGTCTTGCGCTTATCGGGACGCTTGTCGTAAACAGATACTTCAAGTCCTTGACGCTTGAGATAAATAGCCATCAGAGATCCGATCAAACCGGCCCCTAGGATGGTAATTTCATTTTTCTTCATTTGGATAGATTGACCCATGCTTCCTTTTAAGCGAATTTCTTCAGGGAATGTTCCAAAATTTGGGCAAATCGGAACACATCCAGGAAGCTGTTGTATAAAGGAGTCGGAGCAAGTCGGATCACGTTCGGATTTCTCCAGTCACCAACCACTCCTTGTTTATACCATTCATCGAAGACAGCTTTGCCTCCACGATGAATGTGCAAAGATAACTGACAACCCCTTTCGGCAGGAATTTTGGGAGTAATTATTTCCAAAACCCCTGATTTTCCGCTGATTTGGAGAATTAAAAACTCGAGATATGCGGTAAGATTTTCACTTTTTGCCCTAAGATTTGCCATTCCTGCTTCCTGAAAAATATCCAGAGAGGCCTGATGCGCGGCCAAAGCCAAAACATTGGAATTGGCCAATTGCCAGCCATCTGCTCCATACATCGCCACAAAACCCTTCTCCATTTTAAATCGCTCGCCTTCATCATGCCCCCACCAGCCTGCAAATCGAGGCAAATCCTGACGCTCGGCAAATCGCTCGTGCACAAAGATTCCGGAGACATTTCCCGGACCAGAATTCATGTATTTGTAACTGCACCAGGTTGCAAAATCAACATCCCAATCGTGAAGGTTAAGGGGGACATTTCCGGCAGCATGGGCCAAGTCAAACCCAGCCAATGCTCCAACTGAATGAGCTGCTTCCGTAATTGCTTTCATATCAAAAAGCTGCCCGGTATAATATTGCAAACCTGCCATATTTACCAGTGCGAGGGATTCACCTTGATTCAGGATTTCGCCCACAATATCTTCGGTCCGCAGGGTAAGCTCACCCGGTTTTGGCTTTAATTCAATCAGAACATCCAATGGATCCAACCCATGAAATTTGATCTGAGTCTCCAGCATGTATTGATCAGATGGAAATGCCCCAGCTTCCACGATAATCTTAAACCGCTCGGAAGTCGGCTGATAAAAGGAAACCATTAGCAGGTGGAGATTCACAGACAGATTGTTCATTGCCACAACTTCATGCTCTTCTGCTCCTACGATTTCAGCAAGAGCCGGCTTTGATTTTTTGCGAATGTGGTACCAGGCATCTTCCCCATGAAAATGGCCATCCACTGCCAGATTTGACCAGTTTGATAATTCTCGATCGATGTAATCTTTGACAGACTTTGGCTGCAAACCCAGCGAATTGCCACAGAAATAAATTGCTTCTTGTCCGTTTACCTTTGGAAAATGGAATCTTTCCCTGAATTGTGCAAGCGAATCCTTTTGATCCATCTCTTTTGCAAAGGCTTCACTGTATTGAAAGATCGTCGAATTCATATTTGGGTATTTCTGTTGCAAGGTCTTAAGGTGATAAAGTTTTAAAGTGATAAGATTGGGTTCTTCAAACTTTTTAACATTCCATCTTTACCACATTTCAACTTTTACTTCTCCATCACAGTCCCGCATTTGTTGCAAGTGGTATGCACGGGATTTGACCAGAATCGCTCTATGATCGGAGGCAATTGACCCACGATATCGTTGATTTCAATGTACTCTTCGTAAAGTTTATTTCCACAATTTTCGCAGTGCCAAATCAAACCATCTTTCTCTCCGGCTCTTCTATATCGCTCGATTACCAGCCCAATCGTATTAGCAGGCCGACGTGGGGAATGGGGAACTCTTGGAGGCAAAAGGAAAATTTCTCCCTCTTTAATTTCAATCTCACGTGGCTTTCCATCTTCAATAATTTTAAGAATAATGTCGCCTTCTAACTGATAGAAAAACTCCTCTCCCTCGTCGTAGTGATAATCTTTGCGGGAATTTGGTCCTCCCACGACCATCACAATGAAGTCATCATTTCCTTTGTACACTTGCTGATTCCCTACCGGAGGTTTCAGCAAATGTCGATTTTCGTCAATCCACTTCTTAATATTAAAAGGTTGTGCAATGGCCATTTTTTCAGATTTTCAGTTGGATAGTGAAATAAGTGCGTCGAATTCAATAACCCGAAACTGCTCTAAAAGTATTAAAAATCACAGGCTTTTTTTGGTTTACTTTGCCCCAAAGCCCAAAAACCATGAATCATCCGATTGTTGACATGCACTGCGATATGCTTTCTTATCTGGCAACAGTCCCGGGAGCAAGTGCATTCGCTCCAGATCAAATCGCATGCGCTGTCCCACTTCTTGCCAAAGGAAACGTCCGTATGCAAGTAATGGCCATTTATACAGATGTTCGTCCGGAAAGTACGAATCTTGCCAGCAGACAAGCCTCAATTTTTCAAAATCTTTTGAGAGAAAACGCCGATGTCTTGGCATATGCAGGACCAGAATTTCTGGAGAATTGGGAAAAACAAAATCAAATCGGGATCATCGCATCGGTGGAGAACGCCGCAGGTTTTGGAAATGAACAGGCGAGTTGGAATGAAATTCACTCCCAATTTGACAAAATTTTAAGCCAGGTTGACAAGTTTGCCTATATCAGTCTGACGCATCATACCGAAAACCGATTTGGAGGAGGTAATTATACCGATGGAATCGGACTCAAAGATGACGGGAAGCGCCTGCTCGATTACATGGCTGGAAAACAAATTCCAATTGACCTTTCTCATACTTCAGACTTGTTGGCCGAAGGAATTTTGAATCATATTGATCTGCAAAAGCTCAATATCCCGGTGATCGCCAGCCATTCCAATTTCCGATATATCTGGAATCACCGTCGCAATCTGACAGATGAATTTGCCAAAGAAATAGCTCACCGGGGAGGAATAATCGGAGTCAATTTCCTTCGTGCATTTTTGGATACAGATGTACCGGAAAGACTATTCGATCATCTGCTTCACGGATTCGCAATCGGCGCCGAGAAGTCTGTCTGCTTTGGCGCTGACTTCTTTTATGTCGGCAATTTTCCAGATCAGAGCCGGATTCCCTTCTATTTTCCTTTGGCAGAAAACGCAGCAAAGTACCCATCAATCCTGGATCATTTGGAATCGGATCTAGACAAGAATCAAATAAAGGATTTAGCCTTTGGAAATGCGTTGAATTTTTACAAAAAACTCTGGAGCTGATGTCGTCACACCATTTTGTAAAGGATCAACAAGAGCCGGCAGTATTTATCCTGAATGCTGATGTGATTAATTTTGATCAAGTTTCGGGGATGCTGGAATGGGTGCCAACTGTACTGGTAAGCGAGGTAGCGTTGGATAAGGTATTAAGCTGGGGAATTAAAATCGATGTGATTTTAGCCTCTGACGCTTTTCAGAAAACCAATTCCCAACTTTTGCAGGAGCAATACCCTTTGAAATTTTTAACCGTGAATGCCGGAAACTTCTTGGATCAAGGCCTCCAATATCTGGTAGAAAGTCAACACAAAGCTGCACATCTCGTGGGAATTCCTCATGAGCAAGTGCTGGAATTGGAGGAGAAAACAAAGCTGATGGATCTGACAATCGTGGATGGAGATTGGAAATATTATCCGGTTCCATCAGGGATTTTCAAAAAATGGTTTCCAGAAAGCACCATTCATATTCACGCCAAAGAAGGACTTCCGGTAGAAATCCGAAACTCGAATGCCGATCTGATTCTTCCGATTACCTACGCAACTATGATTGAGGTGCCGGAAGGAACGACTGAAATCAAAGCCCTTGGCTTATTTTGGATTGGGGAAATGGTGAGGTAATATCGAGGACAGACAACGTCTACAGTCCACAGCACCTGTTGTCGGACATCAAGCATTGCCTTAGTTGGTTAAGTTTGAGAAAGTGGATAGTCTATCAGATAATTAAGAATACCTAATTTACAGCGGAGATGATTCTATCTTTTCCGTTCAGGTCTTTGATCACTTTTACTTCTTTGTATCCCAGGCTTGTTAAAAGTTCCGCTACTTCCAAACCGAATTTTTCATGTATCTCAAAGTAGAGTTTCCCTCCTGGTTTTAAGAGTTGCTTGCCTTTTTCTCCGATCACCCTGTAAAAAAGTAGAGGATCCTGATCCGGAACAAACAGTGCCAACCCCGGCTCAAAATCAAGGACGTTTCGATGCATTTCCGATTTGTCTGATTCGGGAATGTAGGGAGGATTACTCAACAGAATATCGAGTTTGGGCACATTTGACATCTCATTCAGAATATCACATTTTAGGAAAGTAACGTTGGACTTGAGCGCCTCCCCATTTTTCTGAGCCACTGTCAAAGCTTGTTCTGAAATGTCAATACCATAAACTTCCGGAGATTTCATTTCTAAATCCAAACTGATCGAAATACATCCCGTTCCCGTTCCGATATCCAAGATCTTCAAGCCAGTTTGTGGATTCTCCTTGATGATGAGATGCACCAATTCTTCAGTTTCATTTCTTGGAATCAACGTGTGCTCATTGACCAAAAAATCCCTCCCGTAAAAAGGGCCTTTCCCCAAAACATATTGGATGGGCTCACCGATTTTTAGTTTTTCAAAATCCAATTTGAGCGCTTCCGGCAAATCTTTTTCCTCCAAAAAATGCATCATGTCTACTCTCTTCAAGCCCAAATGATGCTCAAGCAGCCAATTGATCAAATTCTCTGCTTCTTCAATGGAATATTGGCAAAGCTCGGAAGCCCAATGGTGTACAAGTTCCTGATAGTTATTTGGCATCGCTTTGTGATTGTTTCAAATGTACTCAGCCTTACTTTCTCCGGCAAAAAAGATGCAGCACGCCAAACCTGAAGCGCTTTTACTCCAAAAAGGGTGAACCTCAGGTTTTCCCCTTACCTTTGATGAGAATTTATTACCCATGAAGCTACACAACAATACCATACGAGGCGTCCACACAGCGCTAGCCGCAATTTTTGAAGAAGGCCAGTATGCAGACAAAGTCATAGAACGAACGCTGAAATCCAATCCAAAATGGGGGGTTCGTGAT
>JBKJKX010000087.1:0-28751 GCA_046597285.1 Algoriphagus sp.
AAAGACTTCTCAGATCGAATTTCAATGAAAACGGGAGTCGAATACTTTGCTCATAATTTCGAAGAAACTCTTATCAAGGAAAATCTCAGCCGGGACTTTAGGGAAAAGGAAGCTTACATATTCTCCGAATGGGACTTTTACCTAAGCAAAAAATTTGTAATGAGAGGTGGTTTGAGAGCCGGTTCCAGCAAGTTAGCTGAAGAAGAATGGCTAGATCCAAGGATATCGTTGGCTTTCAAACTGTCAGAGTTTGGGCAGTTCTCTCTCGCAGCAGGAAGATTCCATCAATTGCCTGTGGATAACTTTCGGGTCTTAAATCAAAATCTGGTCAATTCAGAATCCAAACATTTGATTCTAAATTATCTGTATCAATCTAATGGAATCACGCTACGAGCAGAAACTTTCTATAAACCTTATGACAAGCTGGTGACATTTGAAAGTTTTCCACAAAATCCGATCACCCTGAGAAATGAAGGGTCCGGCTTTGCAAAAGGGTTTGATGTCTTCTTCAGGGATCAGAAAACATTCAAGAATACCGACTATTGGATCACTTATAGTTTTGTGGATAGTGAGCGAAAATACAATGAGTTTACAACAAGAGTTCAGCCTGATTTTGCACCCAAACACAATATTTCAGTAGTAGCAAAACACTTCATCGTGAAACTGAGGTCTCAGCTAGGTGCTTCATTTTCTTTCAATGACGGATATGCTTTCACCGACCCAAATCAAGCCGGTGAAATGAACTCCAAGACGAAAAGCTACCAAAGCCTGAGCGTCAGCTGGTCCTATCTTCCAAAGCCTAATCTGATAATTCATCTAGCCGTAAGCAATGCCATCGGCCGGGTTAATGTATTTGGCTATTCTTACGCACAAAATCCAAATGAAGAAGGGAAGTATGAATCGATTCCTCAGGGGCAAGTTGCCCCCCGGTTTTTATTTCTTGGAGTATTCCTTACCCTGTCAAAAGACAAAAATGCAAATCAGTTAAACAATCTCTAAAACAACAAAACATGAAAAAGTACATCTTAACTCTCGCCTTCCTTTTTGTGTGGATAACTTTTGTAAAAGCAAATGATCCGGCTTATGTGAAAGCAGTCCAAAAGCAAAAAGAAGGAATGAAGACAATCACAAGCGCTGAAGAATCTCAGGCTGTTTACAATGGCTTTCTACGAATTGCTGAGGCAAATTCTTCCGAATGGCTTCCTATTTACTATGCCGCTTTGACTCAAACAAACTCAGCTTTCCGATTTGATGTGGACAAAGACCAATATTTTGATCAGGCTCTTGAGCTGGTGAAAAAAGCTGATCAAATTGCTTCCGGGAACTCAGAAATTACGGCACTCCACGGTTATATTCTGATGGGAAAAATAAGTCTTGATCCGGCAAATCGAGGGCAAAGCCTTAGCCCTGAGGCCATGCAACTCTTTGGAAAAGCTATCAGTCTGGATCGTACCAACCCAAGAGCAGTAACGTTAATGGCACAAATGGAACTTGGAATGTCTCAATTCTTTGGATCCGGGCCTGAAAAAGCTTGCGGATTGGCAAGAATGGGATTGGAGCTTTACGCTAAAGAAGAAGGAAAATCAGATGAAAATTACCTCTTACCGACTTGGGGTAAGATGAATGCCGAACAAGTGATCGGGGCATGCAGGTAAAGTAAACATTGGAAAACTGAGTCAATCAAAAGTCCTTCAATATCTATTGAGGGACTTTTCCTGACTAACCAATCTAAAATCAATCCTCTTTTCCTAACTTTCCACATGACTCAATTTCAAATCTCAACAGATTCTAATAAGGACATCGAAATCTGGAAAGACCTCAAAAAGTTTTTGATTATAAATTTTTGTATTGCCCTACTTATTCAATTCTTTTTTTGTCCAATATGCTTTTTGAGCTGGTCGGATCTCACTGGTCTCCTTCCCGATTTTATGTTTTCCTTCTCAATTTCCATGGCTCTAAGTTGGGGAGGTAGCAGAATTCAGGAGTATTTTGATTCTCGAATCTCGTGGATTCACGAACCGGTCAAGCGTCTTTTAGTTACGATTATTACCTATATTTCGTATGCATTTGTGGTGAGTTTTGTCATTGTGTTTTTCTATTTCTTTTTTGAAAATATATTCACATTTAGCAATATCCCGTGGAAAAGAGTTTTGAGTTTCACCATGACTCCCATGACCATCGCGTTGATTTTTATGGCCATTTTCACCACGAGAAGCTGGCTTTTTGAATGGCGTAAATCAGCTATAGAAGCCGAGCAACTTCGAACAGAGAAAATAGCCAGCAAGTATCAAAGTCTGAAGGATCAATTGAACCCTCATTTTCTATTCAATTGCCTCAATGTCCTTTCAAGTCTTGTCTATGAAGATGCTGATAAGTCTGTTGCATTTATCCAAAAACTATCAAAGATTTATCGGTATGTCCTCGAAGTTCAAAAGGATGAATTAGTAGAACTTGACAAAGAACTGGGGTTTGCAAGAAATTACTTAGAACTTCAAAAAATTAGATTTGGTGAAAATTTGCAATTCTCAATTCATGTGATTGCTGTAGACGGATATTTATTGCCCCCTTTATCCTTACAACTTTTGTTGGAAAATGCAATCAAACACAACATACTAAGTCAGAAAGACCCGCTGTTCATTCAAATTCTGCAAAAGGAAAACGAATTGTGGATTAGTAATTCGTTTCAACCAAAATCAAGTCAATCTGAATCTTCAACTGGTGTGGGTTTGGAGAATATCAGGCTTCGCTATCAGCATTTGAGTTCCAAAAATATTGAGGTAACTCAAGGCGAAAATGAATTTATCGTCCGACTTCCTTTACTTCAGATAGAAGCATGAATATCCTCCTGATCGAAGACGAAAAACCAGCAGCAAATCTGCTCTTGTCACTTTTAAAGAAACATTTTGCGCAAGCAACTTTCCATTTTAATTTAGACAGCATTACATCTTCTTTAAATTGGTTGGAAACGAACTCCGCCCCTGATCTGATCTTTTGTGATATTCAACTGGCCGATGGAAACAGTTTCGAGATTTTCGAAAAAGTGAAGTTATCCACTCCCATCATTTTCACAACCGCTTACGACCAATATGCCATCAAAGCATTTCAAGTAAATGCAATAGATTATCTGTTGAAGCCAATTGATCCTGTCGATCTCGGCAGGGCGGTAGAAAAATTCAAGAATAGTCAGATCCAGCCTGTCTTTGATTTGAGCATCTTGAAAGACCTCTTAAAACCAAAGAGCCTAGACTACAAAACACGCTTTCTAATCAGGTATGGAGATAAGATCCAGAGTATTCCGACAGAAGATATTGCTTTCATCTTCAGTGTGGAGCGAGTTACCTTTATTCAAACTCATGAAGCAAAAAAATTTGTAATCGACTATACTCTGGACCAGACCGAATCTCAATTAGACCCTCACATTTTTTTTCGGTTGAACCGAAAATACCTTTGCAGGGCAGAGGCCATAGGTGAGATTTTATCTTATTCAAACAGCCGGTTGAAAGTAAATCTTAAGAATTGCGGGGATAATAATATTTTAATAAGCAGAGAGAAAGCTGGGGATTTTAAGAATTGGCTGGATAGGTAGGTGCTAATAAATAAGGAACTTCTATATTTTCGGGGATAATGGAAAATGAAATTGACTTAAACAAAAAGCAGGATGACCTTACCTGGCTTGAAAATTTGCAACGAAACAGCTGGGAACCCGAAGTTATTATTTCAGGTATTACCTTGGCTTTTTTGTTCATTTTTCCTTCGAAGGTATATGAGTTTGCCGCCTATTTGTTCCAAGATCTTGGTGTTGGATATTTGCCTAGCTCATTGGTTTTGCTTTAACTGACTATAGTCATCAGCATTTTTAAGATTTTCTTTGTTGTTCATCTGGGTTTGAGATTTGTTTGGGCTGGACTTTTAGGTTTGAGCTTTGTTTTTCCTGAGGGAGTGATTGATAGTAAGCTTTTTAAAATGGCTCAGGGTTATAAATACCAAAAACCGGACGAAATGGCTCTCAGGCTTGAAAAAATCTGCAGCACTACCTTCGCATATCCCATATCTTTAACAATCATTTTTTTGGTATTTACCTTTTACCTGGGCCTCTTAATCGCAATTTATGTGATTTTGGACCTTCAATTTTTAATAATATACGTGATTTTCATGGTGTCACTTCTTTTTTCAGCCTGTTAATGGCCTCAAAAAAGAAGACGAAATTTAAAGTCTGGTATTCTGGAACCATCCTTTCTTCAATTGCTGCCATTTATCAAAGCAATCTTGGAAAGTGGTTTACACTTCTGTATGGTTTTGGAATTATTGGATTAGTTACTCCAATTATCCTTTCTGATATCAAGGACTTCTCTTTGTTTTTCAACGAAACAAATACGAACCCATCCGAGCAGGAATGGCCGGGGAAGAACTTATATTTTGAAGAATACCATGATCCTGAAAAGCGGTATGCAAGAGCATTCCTTCCTAAAGAGGAAATTTCTGAAAATCTGGTGAAAATAGGAATCGTGAGATATCAGGGAGATTCCAAAATCATGGAACGAATTAAGGCTGATTATACTGTTTCACTTGATACTTTATCCTGGCATGAGCTCAATGAAACAGTTGATTTACACCGGATTTATCTGAATGATTCGTTGGTAACCATTGAATATTGGAGCAAAGTCCGCTTGGCTGGTTCAGGCCAAAAAGTATATCAATCATCATTCTCAATTGAAAATTTAAAGAAAGGAAGGAATCATTTAAGAATCGAAAAGCTTGTATTGAGCTATGATTTTTTGACCAACGAACCTGAAATCAGACTTCTAAAAAATTGGGCGAAATTTGAATTTATTAAAGAATAAACAAATGAAAAAAAAACGAGACTTATTCAGTCTCGCTTTTTACTTGTAGTTCGATTTCTTCACCAGATTCATCTAAGAATCTGTATTCCGTCACTGGTAGGGAAGAGTCTCTGATCAGTTTTACCCACTTATAATACTTGAAAAACCACTTTACTCTACGGCTAATTACACCTTGTGTAAAGAAAGCGTGCAGGTAGGGATGCAGCCCAATTTGAATATTTGCAACATTTTGAATCGTAGCGATATGCTCAAGGTCTTTCTCCAGCTTATCGGCAATCAGAATGGATGCCTGAATTTTGCCGGTACCGTTACATGCAGGGCATATCTCTTTGGTCACAATATTGACCTCTGGTCTTACTCGTTGCCGTGTGATCTGCATGAGCCCAAATTTACTCAAGGGTAATACGGTATGCTTGGATCTGTCATATTTCATCTCCGTTTGCATCGCTTCAAAAATGGCCTTCTTATTCTCTGCCTTTTTCATGTCGATAAAATCGACGACGATGATGCCTCCCATATCCCGGAGACGGAGTTGTCTGGCAATTTCTTTCGCGGCGACCAGGTTGGTTTTAAGTGCTGTTGATTCCTGATCACTTTCCTGATTGGACTTGTTGCCGCTGTTGACGTCAATGACATGCAGGGCTTCAGTGTGCTCGATGATCACATACCCTCCCTGAGGAAGGCTGATCGTCTGTCCAAAAAGGCTTTTGATCTGCTTTTCGATTCCAAAATTTTCAAACATTTTGACTTTACCGTTGTAAAGTCTTACAATTTTTTCTTTCTCAGGAGCAATTGTCCTGATGTAGGATTTGATCTGATCGTAGGTCTCTTCGTCTTCTACGGTGATTGCGTCGAAAGATTCATTGAGCAGGTCTCTCACAAGTGAGGAAGCCATACTCATCTCTCCAATAATTTTGTCGCGGCTCTTGGCTTTCAACAGCTTCTTCATGCCTTCTTCCCAATTAGTGAGAAGATTTCGAAGGTCTTTATCCAGTTCTGTTACGGACTGACCTTCGGCTACTGTTCGGATAATTACCCCGAAATTAGCGGGCTTGATAGAAGAGATGAGCCTCAAAAGTCTTTTTCTTTCCTCATTACTTCTAATTTTCTTAGACACATTTACTGTGTCTGAAAAAGGTACAAGTACGAGATAGCGACCAGGTAGAGAGAGCTCACATGATAGTCGGGGACCCTTCGTTGAGATAGGTTCTTTAACGATCTGAACAAGCACTTGACTGTTGCTTTTTGACAGGATATTGGAAATCTTACCAATCTTGTCAATTTCAGGTTCGTTTTCGAAGCCTTTCAGCATGTAATTGCTGTAATTGTTGTTACGCACCATCTTGGTGAACTTCATCATGCTGTTGAAATTCGGCCCGAGGTCCTGGTAATGGAGAAAGGCATCTTTCTCATACCCTACGTCTATGAAAGCTGCATTGAGCCCATTGACGATTTTGCGAACGGTTCCCAGGTAAATATCTCCAACTTTGAATGAATTGTCCATCCCTTCGGAATGCAACTCAACAAGGCTTTTATCTTGAAGGAGGGCGATACGACTACCGTTTTGAGCAGAATCAATTAATAATTCCGTACTCAAAATCGTATCTGATTATATGTAAATGAACGTGTTTTAATTTAACGGACATAAGAAGAAGAGATTACTTCTTCTTATGTCTGTTTTTCCTTAATCTTTTCTTACGCTTGTGCGTAGCGATTTTATGTCGTTTTCTTTTCTTACCGCAAGGCATAGTTTTTTGAATTTAAGTGATACAATAATTTATAGCCTGTCGAGGTAGCTTTGGACGCTTCCAAGGATCATTGGATCATTGGTCATTCCCTTTACTTTCTCAAACTGAGCTTTTGCTTTGTTTTTAAGATTGTCTTCGAAGTAGCTCACTCCGAGGTAAAATTGTCCCTGTAAGTTTTCGGGATGGTATTGAAGTAGTTCTTCAAAACGCTCCGTAGCTTTTTTATACTGACCCGACTGCATCGAAAGAACTCCCATGTTAAATAAGGCGTCTTCGTTTTGGGGATCTTGTTCGAGAATTTCTCTCATCATCGTGATTCCCTGCATCGGGTTAGAAGAAGACACGTAGGTCATTGCAACTTTTGTCTTCAAATCCAATCGTAAAGGATCTTTATCCAAAACTTTTGAAAGATAACCTCTCGTCAATTCAGCTGTTTTAGCTACTTTATCTGGATCAAGAGCAAAACTGAAAGCTTCGTAGTAGGCCAGACCTGCTTTTTCCGCCAATTCCAATTCTTGCTTCTCTTCAAATGCGAGCCCAAGATAATAACCTGCGCTATCGTATTTGCTCAACTTCTGATAAATATCTGCTAATGCTAGTGCTGACGAGACTTTTCCTTCTGATGATTCTCCTTCTTCGGATTGAGCTCTCAATGAGACAATCTCTGCTATTTGATCTGAAGAAAGGTCTGCCTCATGAAGGCTTACAGGATCGGAGATTGGTGAGGTTGTTTCTTCATTTTCCTGAGAAATTGAATCGGTGTCACCTTTTGTATCCACCACCGCTTCGGGCAGGGCATAAAGCCCTGCTGTTGCTATAATTCCTCCTGCGAGTAATATGAGCTGAGATCTTTTCATTTCAAATTGCTCTCAAGACTTAGTCTTGAGGAGCTAGTTGCTTAATCTTTTTACTATTCTTGATCTTTTCTACAAACACTTTAGACGGCTTAAATGCCGGAATGTAGTGCTCATCGATCACGATAGCTGTGTTTTTGGAGATGTTTCGGGCGATTTTCTTAGCTCTCTTCTTATTGATGAAACTGCCAAAACCTCTAACATAGATGTTTTCTCCGTCTGCCATCGAATCCTTCACTACTTTGAAGAATGCCTCAATGGCTTGTGTAACATCATCCTTTTGGATTCCTGTTTTATCAGAAATCTTCGTGATTACTTCTGCTTTAGTCACTTTGAAATTATTTTAGAAATTACGAAATAAGCTTAACGACCTATTAACCAAGTGTTTTTGGGACTGCAAATGTACAAGAAGCAATGCAATTAAAAAACAAATTCGAAAAAATTACCTTTGTTTGCAGTATAGTTTTTTATCAACCATGAGCCATAAAGACACTGATTTTCAATCATTTCCGCATCAAATTCTTTCTTGGTACCGCGCAAACCCACGCGATTTACCTTGGCGTGGAACTAAAGATCCCTACAAGATCTGGCTCTCCGAAATCATCCTTCAGCAAACCAGAGTGGCTCAGGGGTTACCGTATTACTACAAGTTTGTGGAAAAATATTCAACTGTCAAAGACCTTGCACTTGCTGAAGAAGAAGAAGTCCTTAGGCTGTGGCAGGGATTAGGCTACTATAGCAGAGCAAGAAACCTCCATTCCTGTGCAAAAATGATTTGGTTAGAATTTGAAGGAAAATTCCCAGAAACATACCAAGAGCTCTTAAAACTGAAAGGGGTCGGAAGTTACACTGCTTCTGCTATCTCAAGTTTTGCTTTTGGAGAGGCCAAAGCCGTCGTAGACGGGAATGTCTTCCGGGTTTTAGCCAGATATTTTGGTATCGAAACTGACATCGCGGGCCCGAAAGCAAAAAACGAATTTGAATCCCTGGCAAACCAGCTAATCCCAAAAGATACCCCTGGAGAGTACAATCAGGCAATCATGGACTTTGGATCTAGACAATGTGTGCCTCAAAATCCGGATTGTAGTCAATGCCCCTTCCAAACTACCTGTTTTGCCTTTAATCATAACTTAGTGAAAAGCCTTCCTGTTAAAATAAATAAGGTGAAAGTAAAGGAAAGGCACTTTCACTATTTTGTAATTAAATGCGGGGAAAAATGGGTTTGGAAAAAACGTGGATCCGGGGATATTTGGGAGGGTTTGTTTGACTTTCCGCAGATTGAGAAAAGTACCCCAGAAGAGGTGTCTGACTTCAGTATAGAGTCTGTTGATCCTCTAGAAATCCATTTAATACCAAAAAATTATCGACATATTTTGTCGCATCAGCGTTTGAATGCTTCCTTTTCTGAAGTTGAAATTCCGATTGCCAATTATAAAAAACTGTTTGATTGGTGCCAAAAAGAAGGGTTTTTATTGGTTGAGGAAGATCGAATAGAATATCTGGCAAAACCGAAATTGATCGTTAACTTTTTGGCTGATCAGGGTATTTGACTAAATTCAAACTTACTAATTTTTCAATCTTAACTAAAAAACTATGGCTGGAGTAAACAAAGTGATTCTTTTAGGAAATCTGGGAGCAGACCCTGAAGTAAAATATTTAGAAGGAGACAAAGCGGTTGCAAACATCCGTCTTGCTACTACTGAGTCTTACAAGGACAAAAGTGGAAATCGGGTAGATCAGACCGAATGGCATGATTTAGAAATGTGGGATGGACAGGCCAAGATCGCTGAGCAATACCTTAAAAAAGGTATGCAGATCTACGTGGAGGGCAAAATCAAATCTGATACATGGCAAGATGATCAGGGTCAAAACCGAAAAAGAACCAAAATCCGAGTCATCAGTTTTACTATGCTTGGAGGCAAACCGGAAGGTGGTAGTGCACCATCAGCACCTTCTTCAGCGCCCCAGCAAGCCAGATCGACCAGCCCTGCTCCTACGTCAAGTGGCCCTGACATGGTATTGGACGAAGGAGATGATGATTTACCATTTTAAAAGAATTCCCTCAAAATTTTCTTTTGGGGGAATTTTGTATTTTTGCAGCAACCTTCTTGGTTAACCGATGGACGACCCCTACCCGAGTTTTTATTTATTAGCTCAGATTACAGAACCTTCTTTAAGCTATCTGGTAATTAATAGCTTACTTTTTATTCTCCTTTTAATCGGTTCAGCCTTAATTTCAGGATCGGAAGTTGCTTTTTTTTCACTATCTAATGAGGACATCGCCAGCATTGTGGACGAAGATCCTGCCCGGGGAAAGCTGGTTTCAAACTTACTGGCGTCCCCAAAAAAGCTACTTAGCACAATTTTGATTCTCAATAATCTGATCAACATTGGCATTGTTACCCTCACCACTTTTGTGACCTGGTCTCTTTTTGGAATGAACGCAACTGGAATTGTGGTTATCCTCATTCAAACAATAGGTGTGACATTTGCGATAGTTTTTTTCGGAGAGATTGTGCCAAAAGTATATGCCAACCAGGCCAAAATCCACTTCAGCATGATAATGGCCCCAAGCATCAGTTTTTTCGAGGCTATCCTACGCCCCCTTTCAGCTTTGCTGATGGCATTAAGCAATTTAATTGAGCGTCGAATTGAAAAGAAAGGTTATTCACTTTCAGTTAATCAAATCAATCAAGCTCTTGAATTAACCACCGAGGACACCCCCGAGGAAGAAAGGGAAATTTTACGAGGTATTGTGAATTTTGGGACGCTTACTGTAAAGCAGGTAATGAAAAGCCGAATGGAAATCACCGCAGTGGATATTGATATGGACTTTCATGAATTGATGGACAAAATCAATAAAAGCGGCTATTCCAGAATTCCAGTGTTTATAGAAACTATCGACAGTATTCAGGGAATTCTTTATATCAAAGATTTGCTACCTCATATCGACAGGGATGAAAATTTTGAATGGAAAGAATTAATCAGGAAAAGCTTTTTTGTCCCTGAAAACAAAAAAGTAGATTCTTTGCTGAAGGATTTCCAACTCAAGCGTGTCCATATGGCCATAGTGGTTGATGAGTACGGAGGAACTTCTGGTCTTGTGACTTTTGAAGATTTGATTGAAGAAATCATCGGGGAGATTAACGATGAGTTTGATGACACCGATGACATTTTCTTTCAGGAAATAGATCCGGCAACTTTTATCTTTGAAGGAAAAGTCTCTCTCAATGATTTTTGCAAAAGGCTTGAGTTAGACCCTCAGGCATTTGAGGAAGTAAAAAGAGAGAGCGAATCATTAGGAGGATTACTTTTAGAGCTCAATTCTAAGTTTCCAAAAAATGGGACTAAGATTCTTTTCCGGGATTTTGAATTTACTGTTTTAGCAGTTGATGCCCGGAAAATCAAAAAAGTCAAAGTTCATCTCAAATCAATGGAGAAGGATGGAATGAGTTCATTTACGGATTAATCTATTATAAATTATATTCTTAATTTATTGATTTTTTCAAAATTTTATTTTGCCTATTGTTAAATTTACAACTTTATGGAAATGTAGGTTTGATATTGGCGAAAAAATAATTTGAATTTTTTTTTATATTTTTTTAAAATCCAGAATTCAAATTTTTTACACCAATTTGAAGAATTCTGGTTAAAAAAAGACCACTTAACTTTAGATTGTGGGTCATATTTGTAAAATTGGATCCAATTTTTTAACCAAAATTCGTTTTGCCAAAAAATCAATAAAGTTATAATTCATAGTTAATACTGCATTTATACTGCTGTTTTGTTGCCTATATTTTAACAAAAGAAAAATTTTCTGTAATTTTTGGAAATTTTGAACCTATTAAATCATATTTAGAAATGCAAGAAGGGTTATATCGATCAGAGTTTGAGCATGACTCCTGCGGTATAGGTGCGGTTGTCGATTTGAGTTCTATCCCATCGCATGAAACCATAAGCGATGCTTTATACATGCTTAGCAATATGGAGCACCGTGGCGGTAGAGGATCTGATCCCAAAACTGGTGATGGGGCTGGCATATTGATCCAAGTACCTCACCAATTCCTGAAGGACATTACGGCTCGATCCGAAATCAACCTTCCTGAGGCCGGCTATTACGGGGTTGGAATGACATTTTTTCCCAAGAATAAACAGCTATTTCAAAAGTCAAAAGAACTATTGAATCAACTCATCGAAGAGTTGGATTTCGAGTTAATCGGATATCGAGCTGTCCCTGTGGACGAAACAGTACCGGGCTCAGGAGCACTTGAGGTTATGCCCAATATTGAGCAGTTATTCGTCAGACATAAAGACGGACTCACAGGCATCGAGCTGGAGAGAAAGCTTTACGTCTTGCGAAACTACGCGACCTCAGAAATCAATAGCAATATTCCGGGAGTTAATCATTCCTTTTATTTCGCCAGTCTAAGCAGTCTTACTCTTATTTATAAAGGACAGCTGAAGACTGATCAGGTTTTGGCTTTTTTCAAAGACCTTCAAAACAATAAAATTGAGTCTGCCTTTGCAATCGTCCATTCCCGATTCTCTACCAACACGTTTCCCAACTGGAGATTAGCGCAGCCCTTCAGATTCTTATCGCACAATGGTGAAATCAATACCATTCGAGGCAATTTGAATAAGATGAAGTCAAAGGAAAACTTGATGAAGTCTAAGTATTTCACAGATGAAGAATTAGCTAAGCTTCTCCCGATCACTAATAAAATGAATTCCGATTCGGCGAATCTGGATGCCATGGTTGAGCTTCTGACCTTGAGTGGAAGATCACTGCCACACGCAATGATGATGCTAGTACCGGAAGCGTGGCAAGATAATGAAGTAATGGATCGGGACCGGGAGGCATTCTATAAATATCACGCTTCTCTGGTTGAACCTTGGGATGGTCCTGCTGCCTTACTCTTCACAGACGGCAAGTCTGTAGGAGCCACACTCGACAGAAATGGACTGCGCCCTTTGCGATATTTCATTACAAGAGATAATCGTCTTATACTTTCTTCAGAAGCTGGAGCACTGCCTATTCGCGAGGCTACCATCGTCCAAAAAGGACGAATCAGCCCGGGAAGAATGCTTTGGGCAGATCTAGAAAAAGGCCGCGTAGTCTTTGATGAAGAAGTAAAAGGAGAAATTTGCAAACGACAACCATACGAACAATGGGTAGGCGAGCAAAGAACCAAGCTTCGGCTTGAGCCTGATCCTGTACAGCTTTCGCATCCTTATTCCACTGAGAATATAAAGAAATGCCAAACAGTTTTTGGTTACACTTCAGAGGAACTGAAAGTAATCCTAGCCCCAATGGGAGATACGGGGTATGAAGCTGTTGGTTCGATGGGAGCGGATACTCCTTTGGCCGTACTTTCAAAGCAAAGTCAGCACATCGCAAACTACTTCAAGCAGCTGTTTGCCCAGGTCAGTAATCCTCCAATCGACCCGATCAGGGAGCGATTGGTGATGTCACTCTTCACACGAATCGGTGAAGGACATAATATCCTGGAGGAAACACCCAAGCATACCAAACAAATCCATATTTCTCAGCCAGTCCTACAGAATAAGGATCTGGAAAAAATCCAGAATATGGAGGACAAAGGATACCGAAGCATAAAGCTTTATAGTCACTTTAATACTGACCATAAGCCTGGACGGTTATTGGAAGCCCTCGATAAGCTTTGTCAAGAGGCAGAAGATGCCATACATGCCGGCAAAAATATCCTGATCATTTCGGACAGAAACAGCTCGGAGCATCTTGCTCCGATTCCTTCTCTTTTGGCAATCGGCGCTGTTCACCACCATTTGGTAAATAAGAAAATAAGAACCCGAGCAGGTCTTGTTTTGGAATCCGGAGACATCAGGGAAACCCATCATTTTGCAACTGCAATAGGATATGGAGTCTCTTGTATCAATCCATATCTAGCCTTGGAATCTTTATTGGAAATGTTCCAGAAAGGACAGCTTCCAAAAGTAAAAGATCAAAAAACCCTGTTTTCGAATTATCAGGACGCAGTCGGCAAAGGCTTGCTAAAAGTCCTTTCGAAAATGGGAATCAGTACACTCCAGTCATATCAAGGTGCTCAAATTTTTGAAGCGCTCGGACTGGGACCAGAAGTAATTGATCGTTGTTTTAAAGGAACTGTATCAAGAATCAGCGGAATTTCATTTGATGAACTAGCCGAGGAAGTACTGATTCGGCATCGTGCTGCCTACCAAACAACTAGTCCTTTGTTGGAAACTGGTGGGGTTTACCAATGGAAAAGAAGAGGAGAGAAACACCTTTTCAATCCTGAAACCATTCACTTGTTACAGAAATCCAGCAAACTGAACGACTATTCGCTTTACAAAAAATTTGCAGCTAAAATCAATGAGCAAAGCAAAGACGCCCTCACCTTGAGAGGTCTTTTTGAATTCAAAAAGAGAATTACTGTTCCGATCGAAGAGGTAGAACCAGCTAGCCAAATCATGAGACGGTTTGCGACTGGTGCCATGTCATTCGGTTCGATCTCTCATGAGGCCCACTCCACTTTGGCGATTGCCATGAATAGAATCGGAGCGAAGAGTAATTCAGGAGAAGGAGGAGAAGATGAAATCCGATTTGCCCGTAAAGAAAATGGCGATTGGGAACGTTCGGCAATCAAGCAAGTTGCCTCCGGCCGATTCGGCGTAACAAGTAATTACCTGACTAACGCTGCGGAACTTCAAATCAAAATGGCTCAGGGCGCAAAGCCAGGAGAGGGCGGGCAACTTCCTGGTCACAAAGTTGATGAATGGATAGGTCGAGTAAGACATTCTACGCCTGGCGTAGGGTTAATTTCCCCTCCACCTCACCACGATATTTACTCGATTGAAGATCTTGCGCAGCTAATTTTCGATCTTAAAAACGCAAACCGAAAAGCGAGAATAAATGTGAAACTGGTTTCTCAGGCAGGCGTAGGGACAGTTGCGGCTGGTGTGGCAAAAGCTATGGCCGATGTAATTCTGATCTCCGGAGCAGATGGAGGTACGGGAGCATCACCTCTTAGCTCGATTCGTCATGCCGGTTTGCCATGGGAGCTCGGACTATCTGAAGCTCATCAGACATTGGTGAAAAATAACCTGAGAAGCCGCGTGGTTCTTCAGACAGATGGACAACTCCGAACAGGTCGTGATCTTGCCATTGCAACTCTTTTGGGTGCTGAAGAATGGGGAATTGCAACCGCGGCATTGATCGTAGGAGGTTGCATTATGATGCGCAAATGCCATCTGAATACATGTCCGGTTGGAGTTGCTACTCAAGATCCTGAACTGCGAAAGCTGTTTACAGGAGAGCCTGACCATGTAGTGAATTACTTTAATTTCCTTGTACAAGACCTTCGTGAAATCATGGCTTCTCTTGGTTTCAGGACCGTAGATGAGATGGTTGGCCAAAGTCAAATCCTGCAATCCACTGGACATTTGAATCATTGGAAATGGGATAAAGTGGATTTGAGCCCGATTTTCCACAAAGTGGAAGTTCCGGACCATGTAGGAATTCATAAACAAATTGATCAGGATTTTGATCTGAAAGAGGTACTTGACAGGCAGCTAATAAAGGCTGCTCATCCTGCTCTTGAGCAGGGAATGCCTGCAGGCGGTCATTTCCAAATAAAAAATACAGACCGGTCGGTAGGAGCCATGCTTTCCAATGAAATCTCAAAAATCTACGGAAGTGTAGGATTACCAGAGGATACGCTCCAATTCAAATTTACCGGGTCAGCTGGTCAGACTTTCGGCGGTTTCCTTGCAAAAGGTGTGAATTTCGAACTCGAAGGTGAAGCCAACGATTACTTTGGGAAAGGCCTTTCCGGAGGAAAATTGATTATCTACCCAAGCAGAAATTCACGATTCGTCCCTGAGGAAAACATCATCATTGGAAACGTCGCCTTCTACGGCGCCACTTCCGGTGAGGCTTATATAAACGGAAAAGGAGGAGAGAGATTCTGTGTTCGAAACTCAGGTGTCATAACAGTAATCGAAGGAATTGGTGACCATGGTTGCGAATACATGACCGGAGGACTAGTGATCAACCTTGGTGAAATCGGCAGAAACTTCGCTGCAGGAATGAGTGGCGGTGTCGCCTACATTCTCAAAGACTATATCACAGAGATCAATTCTGAAATGGTCGACATAGATATTCTGGAAAACGAGGATATTACGAGCATCAAAGCTTATCTGAAGCGACATGTAAAGTTGACCAATTCAGCTTTGGGAGCTAGATTTCTGGCGGATTGGGACAAATCCAAAGAGAAATTCATCAAAGTAATGCCGCGCGATTACAAGGAAGTATTGCAAAAGAAAGCGTCAGAACAATCAAAAACATTGGTGTAAGATGGGAGCGAAAGAAGGTTTTATTCAATTCAAAAGAGAAACTCCTCTTACTCGAGATTCTCAAGAGAGAATCGGAGATTACAAGGAAATATACGAGCCATTCCAGGCTGAAAAATTAAATCATCAAGCTGCAAGATGCATGGATTGCGGCGTTCCGTTTTGCCACAATGGCTGTCCATTGGGCAATGTGATTCCGGATTTCAACGATGCTGTGTATAACAATGAATGGGATCTTGCTATCAAGATTCTAAGAGGAACTAACAACTTCCCAGAGTTCACAGGCAGAATTTGCCCCGCCCCATGTGAAGCAAGCTGTGTGCTTGGAATCAACAAAGATCCGGTTGCCATTGAGCTTATAGAGAAAAACATTGCCGAAAAAGCCTATGAATTGGGTTTGATCAAAGTGAATCCTCCTCTAAAAAGAACCGGCAAACACGTCGCAGTGATTGGCTCGGGCCCAGCCGGATTGGCAGCGGCTGACCAACTTAATCAGGCAGGTCATGAAGTAACTCTTTTTGAAAAAGAAAATAAGCCAGGCGGATTGCTCCGCTATGGTATCCCTGATTTCAAACTTGAAAAATGGGTCATTGACCGCAGAATTGAGTTTATGAAGCAGGAAGGAGTGATTTTCTTATGTGATTCAGAGGTTGGTTTCAATATAAAAGCTGATCACATTCTTAAAAATTTTGACGCTGTGGTACTTTCCACTGGAGCCGCGCAACCCAGAGCTTTGAATATTAAAGGAGATGAGTTTAAGGGGGTGCATTTCGCAATGGAATTCCTCGGAAAGCAAAATCAAGTAATTAGTGGTGAAATCACAGCAAACCCGATATCTGCTGAAGGAAAGCATGTGATTGTAATTGGTGGCGGTGATACTGGAAGTGATTGTATAGGAACCTCAAATCGTCACAATGCAGCTTCAGTTACACAGCTGGAATTGCTTCCAAAGCCTCCTAAACAAAGAAACACCTTGAATCCTTGGCCAGAATGGCCGATGACTTTGCGGACTTCCAGTTCTCACGAGGAAGGTGCGGATCGGATGTTCTCCATCCTTACCAAAGAATTCACCGGAAATGAAGCGGGAGAAGTAACTGGGCTTACTCTTGTCGATATCGAATGGAAAGAAAAAGGCGGTCGAATGACTTTCGAAGAAATACCGGGAACTGAGAGAACCTTCCCTTGTGATTTGGCATTCATCGCTATCGGCTATATGGGTCCTGCCCAAAATGGCCTTTTAGATGCTTTTAACGTTGAATCGCTAGAAAACTCCCTCCCAAAATCAAAGAACTATCAAAGCACAAATTCAAAAGTTTTCTTGGCAGGCGACATGCGTCGCGGGCAATCACTTGTAGTCTGGGCAATTTCCGAAGGGAGAGAGGCAGCCGTAAAAGTGGATGAATATCTGATGGGTACATCTTCACTGCCTCAAAAGGATGAGTCATTCTTCCAGGTAGAAAATGAAATCGCGGGTATTAATTGAGCGCAAGCTCAATATCCAATAGAATCCCTGTTTAGTTGACAGCCTGCGAAAACAGAAAGCCACCCATTGGGTGGCTTTCCTATTTTAATCTGACAGATTAGTTGTTGCCGCGGTGTCCTTTTCTGCCCATTTCACCTCTTGGGTGAACTTCTCCTCCTGGCCTGCCTTTTTGATGTTCTTTTCGCTCATCTTTTAATTCGACCCATTTTGTCTTTTGCGTCTCAGTCAGGACAGCTTGGATTTTAGCTTCATGTTCTTGTTGATCTTTTTTTCTTGCATTTATTTCTGTTTCCCTAGCCTCCATCTCTGCATCTCTCTTTTTGGCATACTCCAGATTAATTGCCAACACTTGATTTTTTTGCGATTCAGACAACTCTAACTCCCTGGAAATTCTTTCTGTCATTTGCTTTGCTCTTTCTTCCGGGTTAGGTTTTTCCCCGCTCTTTCCTTGCTGCGCAAATGTGCTCAAGCTTATCATTACCAAAAGGCCTGAAGCGATAATTGATTTTTTCATACTGTTTCTGTTTTAGTTTCAGGGGGTTAGAGCGAGATCATTAGGATCGGTTTAATCCTACCGGAGCTGTTTTTTGTTAACAAACCTTAATCGCGTGATTCTTTTTGAGTTAATTCCTTAAGAACAAGATCCTTCACAATTCGTGGCTTAATCAGAAGGCGCAAGCTCGGATCAAAATGGAGGTAATTCCATGACCAATCTAGAAAGATTAAGAGTTTATTTTTCACTCCAAGTATCGCCATGAGATGAACTAAAAGCCAGGTAATCCACGCAAAAAATCCTTGAAACTTAAAAAATGGAAGATCCACCACGGCCAGCTTCCTGCCCACTGTCGCCATCGATCCCAGATCTTTGTAGCGGAAAGGCTTCCGTAGCTTGCCACTTTGGACTCGTATAAGATTTTCAGCCAGATTATCCGCTTGTTGCAGGGCTGTCTGTGCAACTTGAGGATGGCCATTTGGATAACGGTCTTCTTTTAAAAGGCTGATGTCGCCCAGTACAAAAACTTCTTTCATACCAGGAACTTCTGAAAACTCATCTACCATAATCCGACCGTTAGGCCCATACTTTTCTTTGGGAAAACCGGCAATTCTATTTGGCTTGATTCCAGCCGCCCAAAGGAGCGTATCCGTTTCCAACACTTCGCCTCCCTCCAGGCTGACAACCTTCCCATCATAATCATTTACTTTGGTTTGCACCATTACTTCTACCCCAAGTTCCTTCAGATAGGCCAATGCATGCTCTTGAGATACTTTGGACATGGTACCGAGAAGCGCCGGGCCGGCTTCGATCAAGACTACCTTCATATTCTTAAAACTCAGTTCAGGATAGTCTTTAGGAAAGACATTGTTCCTCAACTCAGCCATTGCACCTGCTAGCTCAACACCTGTAGGTCCTCCACCAACAATAACCATATTCATGAGTGATTTGCGGTCCTCCATTCGTTCAATGTTGATGGCCCGCTCATAGTTGGAAATTATTTTATTACGGATGAAGAGCGCTTCAGAAACAGTTTTCATGGGTGAAGCGAAATGCTCAATTGTTTCTGATCCAAAATAATTTGTATCGGCACCCATCGCAAGCACGAGGTAATCATAATCGATATACCCCATATTGGTAAAAATTCGTTTTTTTCCAGAATCCAGTTGAGTTACCTCCGCCATTCGAAAAGTCACATTTTTTGAATCATGAAAAATCTTCCTAAGCGGAAAAGAGATCGCGCTTGGTTCGAGTCCGGCTGTAGCTACTTGGTAAAAAAGAGGTTGAAATTGGTGAAAATTATTCTTGTCAAATAAAATGACTTGAAACGGTTTATTTTTAAGTTTTCGAGCAAGTTTCAATCCCGCAAATCCTGCTCCTACAACAACAATCTTAGGCAAATCCGATTTCGGAAGATTTGGAATGGGTTTCGGCTGAATATCGGGCATAGCAATTTGTTTAATTGAGTAACGAAAAAAAATACTCCGGAGACAGGATTCAGATGAGAATTGTGTCATAAATCAGGAAATGGTACTGATTCCCTCCGAATGAAAAGATTTACTATTTTTACCCCAAATCAAGGAAAACCATGGGAAGAGCATTTGAATTCCGAAAAGAGAGAAAATTCAAGCGTTGGGACAAAATGTCCAAAGTATTTACGCGATTGGGTAAAGAAATAGTAATGGCCGTAAAATCTGGCGGACCCGACGCAGGAAGTAATACCAAGCTACGTACCGTCATTCAAAATGCTAAGGGTGCTTCTATGCCTAAGGATCGAATAGAAGCGGCTATCAAAAGAGCTTCGAATAAGGATGAAAAAAATTATGAAGAAGTTGTGTATGAGTGCTATGGACCGTTTGGTGTAGCAATGATAGTCGAGACCTCCACTGATAATATTAACAGAACTGTCGCAAATATTAGAAGTTACTTTACAAAAGTGGGAGGAACCCTTAGCACGACTGGTTCTGTGAGCTTCATGTTTGACAGAAAAGCTGTTTTCCGCTTTGCAAAAGGTCAATTCAATGTAGAAGACCTAGAATTGGAATTGATTGATTTTGGGTTATCCGAAATAGATGAAAACGAGGGAGAAATCTTTGTTTACACAGAATTCGAAGACTTTGGAACGATGCAAAAAGCAGTTGAAGAGCGTGGAATAGAAATAATCAGCGCAGATTTTCAGAGATTCCCTACCACATTAACTGAGCTTACAGAAGAGCAAGAAGAAATCATTCTAAAATTGATCGACAGATTAGATGAGGATGATGATGTCAACCACGTTTTTACTAACATGGCCTAAACAAAAGCCATCGATTTTTATGAATTTTCCAAAAAGAGTAAATCTTCAGGCTATATCTAGTTCTGATAAGTCACTGGTAATCGTAGGCAGCAAAAATCCTGTGAAGTTAGATTGCACGAGTGAGGCATTTTCGATGGCTTTTTCAAAAGAGTTTCTCGTCAATGGGGTTAGTGCTGCTTCCCTTGTTTCGGATCAACCAATTGGGGACGCAGAAACTTTCCTGGGAGCCATCAATCGCGTAAATAACGCAAAAATTGCATTTCCTGAAGCTGATTATTGGATTGGAATCGAGGGAGGGATTGCAAACGATGAATTTGGAATGAATGCTTTTGCGTGGATTTACATCGAAGACAAATCGGGATTAAGTGGAAAAGCCAAAACCGGTACTTTTTACCTTCCAAAGGGTATTGAAAAACTTATAAACACAGGGTTGGAACTTGGACAAGCCGATGACCAATTTTTTGATAAAGAGAACTCAAAACAGCAGGGTGGATCGGTTGGAATATTGACTCATGGTGTTATAGATAGGAAAGCTTATTATACACAAGCCATCATCCTTTCTTTGATCCCATTTCTAAATAAAAATATATTTTAAAGCTACAGAGATCCCTAAAATATTCTATAAAGAAGTTCTGTTTATAACAAAAAATTATAAACTTTTGGAAAATCAAATTTTTATGATTTGTTTTATTTATTCTCAAATTTATTAAAAAAGAGATTTTAATGTAAAAAGTTGGTTCAATCACCCTGTTTTCAACTATTAATTAAGCCTCCTCCGGGAGGCTTACTTTTTTTAAATTTTGTAAAAACGCTCTAAGCGCCTTCTTCCAATCCTGATCAGCATCCCAGACCGGGCCAATATATAATTCGTCCCTTACCAAAAACTTGATGTAAAACTTTACCACAGTACGAGAAGGGTCTTCAAGACTTGACGTGTCAAGCCCCATACTCTCCATCAAATCAGCTTCTCTGCCTTCCACTTTCATCAAAACAAACTGAATTCTATTGCTGATCAGTTCTTGATCAGGTTTAGCTTCGGTGAGCCACTCAGTTTGGTAAGGATACTCCTTTTCCAAAATTTGCTGAATACCTGCCTTCTGAGCTTCCTGCTCTACTAGAATGGTTTCCGGGGATTTTCCATATAAATCATATCTGAAATAACTCAGTAATCCTGATTGACCAGAAGAACCTTCAATCGGAATTCCCAACTTAAAAACCTCAAGATTAAGAGGGTTTCTTGGAATAAACCGCAAGCTAGAAACAGCTTCTTCCGAGCTAATTCGTGGAAATTCAGCAACATCTATCACTAAAAGATTCTTGGACTTCCTGCCGTTTGCCAAGGCCTCAAATTGTTCTGATGTTGAAGGAACATCAATTCCGTTGACTCCAAAAAGTCCTGTTGAATTGATTATTTTTCCATCTCCGCTAAATGAACCTACATGAATACTCACTCCAGATTTTTTGCGCGTTATGAAAATGATATTTTTAATCTGCCTTTGTAAAAACGCCTTTGCATAATCTGCCTGGATCACTTCGGAAAGAGAAACCTGCTCCAACTCAAAATAGGCAACAGGATCTGCACCAGCTTTTACCAATGCAATATGGACGCTATCAGCTACTTGTTGCCAGTTTAAGGCTGGTCTTGCCCCAGGATCAGACGAGACCATGACGACTGACTTCCCATCAAAAAAAGTTTCCGGGAGAGTCCCTTGAGAAAAAGCGGAAAAATGAACTCCAAAAAGACTAATAATGAAAAGGAGATTTTTCATGAATTCGGATGGGTGATTCAATTCTATTAGCTTCGTATTTTTACGAATATACATAACGTAAAATAGAACCCCAGATGCAAATGATTATCAAAACAATTTTAACCTTTCTTATATTTTTTATAATTTCCTTCGGAAAGGCTCAGTCAATTGATAAGGAAAAACTTCTCACTCATCTTAAATACCTTGCTTCAGATGAGCTCAAAGGGAGAGAAACACTAAGTGAGGGAAATAAAAAGGCACAAAAATACTTGGTCAATTATTTCAGCGCATTGGAACTTAAAACACAATATCCGGATTTTCAACAAAAATTTACATTTGAAAACCGAAGGAAAAAGAAAACTTATGAGGATGCTATCAATGTAGTGGGATTCATTGCAGGCAGAAGCTCCCGAAAATTGATAGTAATCACAGCTCATTACGATCATGTTGGAATTGGAAAAATTCTTTCTGGTGATTCCATCTACAATGGCGCGGATGACAATGCCTCCGGTACTGCTACTTTACTTGCTTTGGCAGAGTATTTTTCAAAAACCAGACCTGAGCATAGCATGATTTTCGCCGCTCTGGATGCGGAGGAAATGGGGCTTCAGGGAGCAAAAGCGTTGGTACAAGATTTTCCTTTTCCACTTGATCAAATTTTAGTTAATGTCAATATGGATATGGTCTCACGAAATGACCAAGCAGAAATCTACGCCTCAGGGACCCACCAAAATCCAACCTTTAAACCAATACTTGAGAACGCAACCAAAGGGCTCAGTCCGAAGTTGATGTTTGGGCATGACCTCCCGGCCACAGGCTCAGATAACTGGACCCAATCGTCGGATCACGGTGCATTTTACGACAAAGGTGTCCCTCATATTTATTTTGGAGTGGAAGATCACAAAGACTATCACAAACCAAGCGACGAATTCGAAAATATTCAACCTGAATTCTTTTACAACGCCTCAAATTTGATATTGAAGTCCATAATTGCCCTGGACCGGGAACTTCCGAAAGAATAACGTTTTCTCTTCGCTATTCCTCTTTGGTTGGTTTACTTTGCAAGCTATCCAATATTTAAAGATTTTGCCTAAAACAGACCTCATTACTAAACTCCTGATTTGGAGATTAAGACATATGAGCAATCAGACTTTTATCCTGATTCTCAGCGGGATAATTGGGGTCTTTTCTGGCGTTGCGGCGGTTGTGCTTTTAGAATTGGTTCATGCGATTCAGAGGTTTCTAACCGATGATTTTTACACAGAGTATGCTAATTTTTTGTATATCATCTATCCACTGATTGGGATTTCGGCAGCATATTTCGTAGGAAGATACTTTTTTAATGATTTTGGAGGACATGGAATTCCTGATGTACTTTTTAACATCTCCAAAAACCATAGTTTAATTCCGAAGGTAAAAACCTATAGCCGGGTAATCACATCAGCCCTTACAGTTGGATTTGGTGGTTCGGTGGGCCTTGAAGCACCGATGGTTGTGACTGGTTCTGCAATCGGTTCTAATGTCGGTTCGCTTATGCATTTGAATGCTAAAAAACGAACCCTATTAATAGGATGCGGAGCGGCGGGTGCGATCTCTGCAATATTCGGAGCGCCGATTGGCGCTGTGATTTTTGCCATCGAGGTCATCTTGTTGGAAATCAGCACAGCGAGCTTTATCCCCCTTCTAATTGCTTCTGTGATGGGTTCCCTCACCTCTATGATTCTTATCGGAGACGAATCCTTGTTCAACTTTGATCTGAAAGACACTTTTTTAGCAGCCCATATGCCCTATTATTTACTTTTAGGTATTCTCTGCGGATTAGTTTCTTTATACTTCAGCAAGATGGTGAGGAGTACTGAAAACGTCTTGAAGAATATGGGTAGTCAGTCAATGAGGCTTCTTTTTGGGGGGGCTTTCCTTGGCTTTATGGTATTCTTTTTTCCACCGATTTATGGAGAGGGATACAGCACACTTAATTTACTCATTGAAGGAAACAGCGATCAGATTTTAGACAAAAGCCCTTTCTTTTCGATCATTGATAAACCTTGGTTTGTTCTTGTGTTTTTAGGGTTTATCATCCTTTTGAAACCAATCGCCTCAGCAATCACCCTAGGTGCCGGAGGAAGCGGTGGAATATTTGCACCATCTCTTTATGTGGGCGGAATTCTCGGGTTTGTCTTTGCTTACGCGAAAAATATGTTGGGATTCCATATTCCACTTCCTCTGGCACATTTTACTTTGGTAGCAATGTGTGGATTAATGAGTGGAGTGCTTCATTCACCTTTGTCTGCGATATTCTTAATCGCAGAAATAACCGGAGGTTACGAGCTATTTGTTCCGCTTATGTTTGTTTCTGCGATTTCATTCATTACAACTACCTATTTCCAAAAAGACAGCCTTTATAAGTTGCAGCTAAAAGATCAGGGAAAGGTCCTCCCAGAATCCCAAGATCAAGAGCTGCTAGAATTAATAGATTTGACACATGTGATCGAGCGGGACTTACTTCCGATACATCCTGATTCCACTCTAAGAGGCCTCATTGATCTGGTGAAAATTTCCAAAAGGAATATCTTTCCTGTGGTAGATGAGTACAAATCTCTCAGAGGAATAATTACACTAGATGATATTAGGGATATCATGTTTGATCCTGAAAAGCAAGACACAGTCCATATTCGAGACCTAATGCACAGTCCCCCGGAAATTCTATTGTCTACTGAAAATATGCAAAAAGCAATGGATAAATTTGAACGTTCTGGTGCTTGGAACCTCCCGGTCATTGAAAATGGCAAATACCAGGGCTTTGTCTCGAAGTCCAGAATATTCAATGCGTATCGCAAAAAACTTATCCGACAAAAGTCCGATTAATCCGGATTTAGAAGATAATTTGGGCTTTCAAATTATCAACTTTTGACCTCCTTTTTTTCAAGTTAGCTTTCATTATCCACAAATCTGGCTTTAAAAATTTACCATAACGTATTGTTTTTCAACTATATAAATTCAATTTTTAAGAAAGTGTGGATAAATAATTGAAAATGTGGATAAAAATATCTTGTATTTTATAATCTTTGAAATCAGGCTTAAAATGAGGATTTTGATTCAATATTAATTCCTGAATTATTGGAATTTTACGATAGGTAATCTCCTGTTTCAAGTGAAATCTGAAGGAATATTTTTTTCTATTTACCTCCAAGTTTAACCTATATCCAAAAAAATAGAGTTGCTGAACATTTAGAGTCTTAAAACCTTTAAAAAATTTAATTTTAACACTGAAAATACAAATGACAGAACTATCATACTCCAAAACCTAATGGCTCTAGGTTATTCATTTGTCGCATGATCCAGGATTGTCTGCCTCTTATATAACCAGTGGGCTTAGTGGGATTCCAGCGGATCGGATTTGGAAGCACAGCCGCTATCATTGCTGCCTGATTTCTGTTTAGTTTGGCCGCAGGTTTTTTGTAATATGCCTGTGCGGCAGCTTCTATTCCATAAATCCCATCTCCCATTTCGATTACGTTGAGATATACTTCCATTATTCGTTCCTTTGACCAAAGAAATTCTACCAATACTGTAAAATAAGCCTCCAGTCCTTTTCTGATATAACTTCGACTAGGCCAAAGAAATACATTCTTGACGGTTTGTTGAGTGATTGTACTTGCACCCTTAATTCGCTTACCCTTTTTATTGTTTTCCCAGGCTTTCTTCATTGCTTCAAAATCGAAGCCTTTATGATCCAGAAATTTCTGATCCTCAGCCGCAAATACAGCTTGAGATGCATGTCTCGACATCTCCGCCATTGGAACCCAGTCTTTATACAATCGAACTTCTTTTTCGGAGTCAAACGTCTGCTCCACCAGTCGAACCGCCATCAAGGGTGTAAAGGGAACAGGAACAAACCGATAAATTATTGTAAGACCAATGGAAATAATAAAAAACCACATGGTGGTCTTCCAGAAAATTCTCCAAATCGTACGAACTAGCTTCATAAATAGAGTTTAAAAGGTCGCTTTTGCTTGCACAAATTGGTAGAAAAAAACGGCATTTTCATCTTTGGCGATCTGGTCCAAGTCATTTTCCATATCAATTACTTCCTTTTCAGAAATAATCCCGACTTGAATCATGGAGTTTGCAGCACTTTTCATCAACCCTTTCCAGTAGGCAATAATTTTGTAGAGCTCTTGGGGATTTCTTTGATCCAGATGAAACCCACCGTTGAAAAGCTCAATTGCTTTATATTCAGATTCTTTCAACATATTTCCAAGTTTCGCACCAACGTCAGGATCACCTCCCAACCGGACTTGGAGAATATTATAGGCATCAAAATATTTCTTCAATCCGGGAAGTGTGGGGGTAAAGTAAAAGCTCGAATTGAAAACCTCCGTGATCCAAATTTTAGCACCTGGTTTCAAAAAAGATTTCAAAGATATTAAGACTTCTATAGGCGCAGAAATATGTTCCAAAGCCCAACAAATAAAAACAGAATCATATTTACCTGACAAAATCAATTGTTTAGCATCCTGACAAATAAAGCTAACCCGATCTGAATATTCCTTCAGCTTTTTGCGGGCTCTTTCCAGTTGAGATTCTGAAAAATCCACACACGTGATGTGCAAATCGGGAAAAAGCTTGAGCAAAACTTCTGTCTGAGCCCCGACACCGCTGCCTATTTCCAGAAGATTTTTACACTCTGAAAAATCGATTCGGGGATAAATCAAAGACCCCAAGATCCCTGCCTGCTCAATCAGACGCTGCTGTTCTTCGGGAATAAAGCCATGGAGGTAGGTTGTCATATTTTAGCTAATTGCCAATTTGAAAACGAATTTATAAAAGCTTTCTCCAGAAATCCTCAAGGGGCAATATTGATTTGTAAATCCCGCTGAAATACGCCTATTTTGATCTTTTACCAAATAAACCGTGTAATGGGTCCCATCATCATTGGAAGTTTTGAAGATTTTGAAAAATACAAGGGACATGATCTGGGGTCTTCCGCCTATTTTCAAATTACTCAAAATCAAATTAATCTATTCGCTGAGGCCACTCATGATCACCAATGGATTCACACTGATCCCGACCGTGCGAAAATTGAAGGTGCTTTTGGGAATACAATTGCACACGGATATCTGACACTTAGTATCGTTCCCCACCTTTGGGAGCAAATTGTGGAAGTCCGAAATCTGAAAATGATGATCAACTACGGTATTGAATCGCTTCGTTTTTCACATCCCGTATTGGTCTCAGATCAGATCCGATTGGTTGCCAAACTTAAAAATGTCGCAAATCTACGTGGAACGGTAAAGGCTGAAGTTGAAGTCAAACTGGAAATCAAGGATCAAAAAAAACCTGCTTTCAACGCACTTCTAATTTTCCTGTATCACTTCAACTAGTTAGCAATTAATCAAACCTATCATGACTGTAGCTGTACAAGCACAGCCAAAAGCTAGAAGAAGGAATTACATCTTCCCAAAAGCTGACTTCTTAAAGTTCGTCTTGTCATCCATAATCAGAACTTTTTTCAGTGAAAAAGACTCTTTCTGACGATTATCAAGATCCAAAAACTTAATTCTGAAATATTTCCGTTTCAAAGGTTATCAAAGAGAAAAAGCCGGAACTTTATTTTCCGGCCTTTCCATAATTCGACAATTGTAAAGAGTTGAATTACAATTAATCCAACCGGTTTCTTTCTTCAGAACTTCCGGAATTACTTTTCACCTTGAAGCTTTCCCCCTTAGAAAAATTGTACTTCAGTGTAAATCTTACCCCCTGATTACTTCGATACTGACTGAAAGAAGTGTCTATGTCGGCAAATTTGATATCTGCATTGATGACTTGAGTTCTGAAAAGGTCAGTGCCATTTACCGCGATGGTCAATTTATCTTTCATGATAGATTTAGTAACGCCTGCATCAACCCAGCCAAAACCTGCGATGGTACCCTGACCCCAGATCTGCGGTCCTAGGTACATTCCGATCAGTTCCAATTTAAATCCTTTAGGAAGATTCAGGTTATGCTGAGTTCTGATTGAATAAGAAGTTTGGGCATTATCCAAGTAATCATCCCCAATCTGAGAGGTGAATTTATTGTAGGTTACTTGCAGCATATTTGAAGTACTCCACCACTCACGAATCTGTACCGGTACAATAGCGCGGAAATTCACATTTTTGGTCTTATCAAAGTTATCGGTAAATGTCACCGTCGTTTTGTTTTCTTGGTTCTGGATAAATACCTGCATAAAAGCATCCTCGGTCTTAGAGTAAGCCAAGCTAAACTGGTAGCTACCTTTTACCACATGATTCATTTCGATGTTATTGGAGTATTGTGGCTTCAGATTTGGATTTCCTGTCTCAGAAGTAAGAGGATCGATGTAATAAATAAAAGGATTCAGCAATCGGTAATTCGGACGGGTAATTCGTCGATTGACATTATAGACGATTTGATAGTTGTCACTCACTTTGTGCTGTAGAAATGCACTTGGAAAAAGATTGAAATATTGGTGTGTATTCAATTTTTCCAAAGTCACTGAATTACCGGAAATGTCGGAATATTCACCTCTCAATCCAGCCTGAAAGGATAGCTTTTCGGAAAAACTTCCTTTGTATGAAGCATATGCCGCCAGTACGTTTTCATTGTAGATGAACCTGTTGCTGCCTGCATTTGGTTCAAATGGACCGTCTTCTACTGACTTACTCAAATCCAGGTTATTATCTGATTTTACCCAAGATCCTTTTACCCCTGTTTCCAAGGTTCTCCCTTTTCCTAACGGCTTGATGTAATCTGCTTTTGCTGTGAAAATGGTATAAAACATATCGTTAAGCGTCAGGATTCTATCATTAGTAAGATTGTTCTGATTTTCACCAGTCCAGTATTTGTTGCTCAACAATGATTCGCTGTCCGAATTCATTCGGGTAAAGTCGACATCAGCTGTGATTTTGGCTCCAATCGT
>JBKJKX010000070.1:0-25202 GCA_046597285.1 Algoriphagus sp.
CAATTATCCGATTCCAAAACTCTTCGCAAAATAAATTTTAAACTCTTTTCCTTTTTCCTCCCACCAACACTCCGTTAAAGCCGTTTGGGAGTGCAAATATCCCCCTTTTATTCTCCCCGACAACACAAACCCTGAAAAAAAACTGACAAATCATCTAATCCATTGAAAATGATAGAGAAAAAAAATAATAAATCTTGTTTTACTTATCAGGGTTAGATATGCAAATCACTGGAAAAAATGCGGTAAATATTACCAAATCAATTAATCTTTTGATTATCAGAATAAAACTTCAATATCTGAATGATGGAAGGGGAGCGTAGTATTTTCTCCTTGAATCCACGGAAGGAAAGGTAAATCTCATTGATATTTCATGCGCACCTCCAGAATACCTCTGTCCTAATTTGGAAATTAAAAAATCGAAACTGTAACCTAAATCCAACCCTGATTCCAACTCAATCCCAATTAAACCAATTAAGGCCTCATTATTTGGCAAACTGTATTTAGTTGGAAGACCCCTATACCAAAACCCAAGTAACAAAGGCTCAAAATAAAACTCTGTACCAAAATCTAACTGCGAGAATGATCCCTGTGACTTATAATTGAATGCTAAAGAAAGTGACCTTTCTTGATTTGTATTGTTGAAAAAGTCATTGATATTGCCTGGAGCAAGGTTAAACCTGATCCCCCCATGGGCTGAATACTTTATCGGCAATTGATTTCCATCAGCTTCAAGATAGCTGATATCAGGCTCAAGTAAGTGAAAAGCTGAAATCCCTAACCAGAACTTGCTGTCATAATACAAAAGACCTGTATGCAAATCAGCAGTCCTCTGTTGACTATCTCCTTCAAATCCTTCACCCGGCTTACCTATTATTACTCCCTTATCAATATCAAGCTGAGTTCCGAGGATCACTTGATCAAAAAGAACATCTCTTGAAACAAAACTTCCCTGAGCCCCGGCATGCAAATACCTGTTTTCTCCCAATTTCAATCGATAACTATAGACGAGTCCAATTTCATTGACCTGACTTTGAGTAAATGATTCTCTCGCTCCGGTAAAAATAATTCCAAATCCAGATTGAAATCTTTCTGAAAAAATATCTGCATAGGCTGTATACGCAACAAAACTTTCATCCAAAGCAGGCCATTGATTCCTAAAGTTGACTCCAACTCTAGCCTGCCCTGTACTTCCTGCAAATGCAGGGTTAAGAAAAAGTGGGTTCGCATAAAATTGACTGTATTGAATATCTTGTGCTAATAACCCCTTCGATCCAAGGAAAATTAAGAATACCAACAAAATCCTTATCATCGGATTAAATTTAATTTACCAGCTTCTGCTACTTTTTCCCCATCGGTCGAGACAGCGTTAAACCTATACACATATATACCAGCATCAAGTAGTTTTCCCTCTAATGTTCCATCCCACCCAATCGTATTCAGATCTGCCGTTTGAAAAATCAACTCACCCCAAGTATTGAAAATCAATAGTTCTATCCCGATCAGTCCTTTGTATTTAGGAACAAAGGTTTTGTTCTCACTTAAAGTTGGAGTAAAACCTGTTGGAATCATTAACCGGTAACTTCTGGTGATGGAAAGTTTTTTTGTAATCCTGCTTTCGCAGCCCAACTCATTTTTAATTACAAGCTCGATCTCGTATTCGCCTCTTTTCCCAAAAATATGAGTAGGATTTTGATCAGCACTACTCGATCCATCTCCAAAATTCCAGGCCCATCTTATTGCCTCTTCATCGGATAAGTCTAAAAACTGAATCATATCATCCGGGAAGATCCCCCCATCAGCATCACCTTTTATTCCAGTTCCTTGAACCTCAAATGCAAAGCCCGCCACCAATGCTTTATTGAGGACAATAACCTCTACTTCAAAGGGCTCTGAATAACAGTCCAAATCCTTCTCTTTGATCCTGAGTTCATAAATTCCCGTCTGCGAAATCTTCTTCATCTCATCATTGAGCCACACTTTCCCAAATCCCGAGAGTTGGTAATCGTATTTTTCTAAATCATATCCTGAAATCGATGAAGTAACATCAACTGTTTGGCCGGGTGTACAACCTACCGTAGGATTTTGAATATTAACGAAAGGGTATGGTGGATAATCAACTTTGAGTGAATTGGATACTGAAGGGCAGTTTTTTCGATTGTATACTCTGACTTCATAATCTCCCCCAGAATTCACAGAATAGGTTGATGAAGTGGCATCTGTGATTAATTCTCCATCCTTGAACCATTCAAATCGCTCGTAAACTTCCTCGCCTTTGGCTACCAAAACAACTTGTTCACCAGAGCATAGCCTGATTCCATCAAGCGGAACTGATTCATTCTCTAGCAATAAGGCCACTGGATCCGGAGATTCCTGTATTAATAAAGTCATCGCGTTTCCTGTCGATGACTTTCCGTAGGTATCAGTAATCGTATAATAAACTGTGACCTCTTGGTCCCTATAACCAAGATTTGGAAAGAAGGTAAAATCTCCTCCATCACTTCCCGCTCGAAAAGTACCTTGAGGCAAGACTAACTCTCTATTATCTTCCTTGCATTTCCCCTGACTGCAGACATCTCCAGTCTCTGCTTCAATATCTTCCAGTGAAGGATAAAACTGAAGACAGCGGATTACACTATTAGGATTGGGCAATACGACCTCTTCATCAGTTATAAAGTAAGTGTTTTCCTGCCCTTCACAAGATGCTTTGTCTTCAAAGTCAACTCCTTTTGGTTCCTCCAGCGCTTCATCATTGGAAACTTCAACCAATAAATTTCTTATCTCGTGAAAATTAGTCTGCCCACCAGTCGAAGCGGAGAATCCTATTTTAAGATTTTTGGGGGCAGGAAAATCATAGGGCCTGTCAAAAATCGTGATCATCATGGGTTCATTAGCCCTCGTAGTGACTTCCATTTTGACCTGCAAAAAGAAGCCCGTTCCAATAGTATTTGGCTGAAGGTCCAAAAAAACCTTTCGATATCCGGGCAAGTTTCTATCTGTAACTCTGGAAGTACCAAGTCCTCCGGAACTAATGGGGAATTGATTATCTGGCCTTAATCCGTCATTTCCAGTTGCCATTGTTCTTCTTCCCACGAGAAAAGGGTAGCCGGTTGATCCATTTCCCGGACCACGAATAACAATAGCATCTGGGACTCTTGTCTGCCCTGCTCCAAAAAAATTACCGTTCCTTCCTTCGGAAGAATTTCCAAAGTTCCCGAATTCATCAAAGCCAATTCCCATGTAAGCATTGGATAATCCCGGCTCATTATTCCTCTGGGCATATCCAAGTGAACCTCCAAATCCACCTGGATTAAAAACAGGAGTTTCGGCATCAAACATAAAAACGGTCAGACCATCTGCACCATTTCCTCCATAGCTGAAATATTCAAAAGAAGCCTTGATTCCAAAAACAGAGGAAAATGGTATATCTATATATACGTATCCTCTTTGGTTTGTCTGGTTTGAAGTCAATCTCAAAACCCCATCAACCAATTGTGCATCTGCGCCAAAAACAGTTGATTCTTGGGTACTTCCATCCGTAAATGTCTCGCAGTATGGGAATCCCACCTGAGAAAATGAATTTGACCAGACTGTAAAAAACAGAAGAATTGATAACTGAAACCGAACTTTCAAAATCGAGCTTTATTAGGATTTCTAAATTACATTTTTAAATGGAAAGAAATAAAAAAAGCCCTTGAACGATCGTCCAAGGGCTTCCACCAGTTACTTTTTATTTATCTCAAGATGGTTTGAGTTCTGTCAGGACCGACAGAAATCAACTTGATTGGCACTTTAAGTTCTGTCTCCAAGTAATGAACATATTCTCTCAACTCAGCCGGAAATTCTTCATACGAATGAATATTTGCCAAGGAACAATTCCAGCCTTTCATTACTTTATAAACAGGCTTGACATCCAAATCAGTTATTTCAAAGCTCAAGCGATCAATTCTTTCACCAGTTGGCAATTCATAATGAGTGCAAACTTTAATTTCTTTAAAAATATTGAGCACATCACCTTTCATCATAAAAAGCTGAGTCACTCCATTTATCATAATTGAATAACGAAGTGCAGGAAGATCCAGCCAACCACATCTTCTCGGACGACCTGTGGTACTTCCAAACTCGTTACCTTCTTTACGCATGGCCTCGCCAGTCTCATCGAATAGCTCTGTCGGAAAAGGTCCACTGCCAACTCTTGTACAATACGCTTTGAAAATCCCGAAAACCTCTCCGATTTTGGAAGGAGAAACACCCAATCCTGTACAAGCGCCAGCAGCCATTGTGCTGCTGCTGGTGACATACGGATAACTTCCGAAGTCAACATCCAACAAAGAACCTTGCGCTCCTTCTGCCAATATCTTTTTGTTGGCCGCCAGTGCATCGTTTACCACATACTCACTATCGATCAGATTAAGTGTTTTGAAAAACTCAACCGCGGCAAAAAACTGACTTTCCATTTCAGGCAACACATCCAATGGATGATTGTAGAATGAAAGCGTAGTCTTATGCTTCTCTACCAAGACATCATACTTCTCTCGAAAATCCGTACTTAGAATATCGCCAACACGAAGTGCAGCTCTACCAATTTTATCCTGATAGGTCGGTCCGATTCCTTTTAGAGTTGATCCAATTTTCTTGTCTCCTTTGGAAGTTTCCAACGCAGCATCGAGCAACTTATGTGTCGGGATGATAATCGTGGCCTTCTTAGAAATGACCAGATTTTTCATGTAATCAATGGAATATTTACCCAAACCATCGATTTCCTTTTTGAGTACAATCGGGTCGAGTACGACTCCATTACCTATAATATTTAATATCTGGGGGCGGAAAATCCCGGAAGGAATCTGATGAAGGACGTGTTTAAATCCGTCAAATTCAAGCGTGTGCCCGGCATTTGGACCTCCTTGAAAACGGGCTACGATTTCATATTCAGGCGCTAAAACGTCTACTATTTTTCCTTTTCCTTCATCTCCCCACTGGAGACCCAGAAGTACATCCATCTTCATTTGATGTGCGGTCTAATCTGTTATGCAAAGTTTTTTGAAGAACGAAATTTGCGATAAGGGCAAAGAAAACCAAGGAAAAGGGTTTAATTATTTGGAACGGATGATAAATAAATTGTAATAGCACATCTCATTCTCTCCTAATTGATTTATGTCTTTGAGAATAAGACCATAAGTGATTTAGACCTAATATCCGATCAAAAAGGAGTTGAGATTAGAATTATTTTTTTCAACAATTTTCAGGGACTCTTCGAAAAAAGATAGACCTAAATCTAAATTTTCAACTTTTCACTTTAAAATCTTCGACTGAATCATGCACAGTGAAAATATTATTTAACTTGGTGATAATCAAAAGTTTTTTTACGTGCTCTGATGGTGAGATGAGATAAAGTTCTCCTCCGGAATTTCTCATTTTTGTCAGCATAGTGATTAATAAACCAATCCCGCTGGAACTTATATATCTCACATCGCTCAAATCAACTACAAAATTCTTGGCTCCATCCAAAATGGCATCGGAAACAATTTCGACCATCTTAGGACCAACTTCATCCCCGATCAAATCGCCATGAATGTTTAAATAATGTGCAAGATGGTCTTTTCCGGAAGTATAGGTTACTTTCATTTAACTAGCTTTTTTATTTTCGCAATTCTCTCTATTACAGTTCCCATACAAAATCAACGAATGATGAAGAACCTGGAAACGTAGAATATCTCCAACGGTGTTTTGAATATTTTGGATGCGGGGGTCACAAAATTCCATCACTTGGTTGCATTCGACACAAATCAAATGATCGTGCTGTTTGTATCCGTATGATTTTTCGAATTGAGCTAGGTTCTTCCCAAACTGATGTTTCGTCACCAAATCACATTCTACCAATAAGTCCAAGGTATTATAAACCGTGGCCCTGCTGACACGGTAATTTTTATTTTTCATGCTGATATAGAGTGATTCCACATCAAAATGACCTGTCCGACTATAGATTTCTTCAAGAATGGCATATCGCTCAGGGGTCTTCCGAAGCTTTTTATTTTCAAGGTATGCTGTAAATATCTTTTTGACCTCTTCAAAATGGGTGGTGTTCAAAGCCATTTTCTGCGTTTTTTTTCAAATATAACTTTTGTGGGTAACAAAAGATTCAATGCTTTTAGTCAAATCTGGAAACCTTCAAAATCCCTTCTACTTTAGAAAGATTTTTCATCAAATGATCCAAATGCTGTGTGTTGTTTACGAAAAGCTTAATAGTTCCTTCAAAAATTCCAGCATCAGAATCTACTGTAATTGAACGCATGTTAACCTTCAATTCATTTGAAATCACCTTTGTAACATCATTGATCAAACCCACTCTATCTGTTCCAATAATTCGTAAGCCTGCCAGAAATGCGATCTCTTTCTGGCTGGTCCAGCGGGCTTTTATCACCCGATTCCCATGATTGGAAAGTAATTCAAGCGCGTTTGGACAGGAAGTCCTGTGAATTTTGATGCCTTCATTAATCGTCACAAATCCAAATACATCGTCTCCCGGGATTGGATTGCAGCATTTTGCCAGTATGTAGTCTACCAAATCCATATCCTCCCCGATAAGCAGCTGATCGTGATCCGGTCCTTTTAGACTTTTGATTTCTTTCGTAAAAGAGGATTCATCTTTTACTTTATCCTGAATTGAGCGGTTTGTCAGTTTAAGGTTCTCTTTAAATTCCTTGAAAGATTTGATCAAAGTAGAATCAATGATACCCTTCCCTATTCTATAGTAGAATTCATTGGCAGTCTTAAGCTCAAAGAAGGCACGAAGTTTTTCAACGTTTTCGGAATTGAATTCCATCTTCATCTGCTTCAACTTCCTCTGCACTATCTCTCGCCCATCTAAGATCGCAGATTTTTTTTCTTCCCTTAGCGCATCTTTAATTTTGGCTTTTGCACGTGAAGTCATCACGTTATTCAGCCAATCTTCTGTTGGTTTTTGCTTATTGGAAGTCAGAATCTCTACCTGATCACCATTTTTCAATTTATGAGATATTGGCACAAGGCGCTGATTTACTTTAGCACCTATACATTTTGCTCCAATCTCAGTATGAATCTCAAAGGCAAAATCCAGAGCGGTAGACCCAAAAGGGAGCACTTTCAAATCACCTTTCGGGGTAAAAACAAATACTTCATCATGAAAAAGATTCCCGCGAAAATCATCCATAAATTCGATCGCACTACCATCATTGGATTCAAGTAAGCCTCTTACCTGAGTGATCCAATCATCTAAGCCAGTACCACGAGAACTATCCTTTTCTTTGTATTTCCAGTGAGCTGCGTATCCGCGTTCTGCGATTTCGTCCATTCGGGAAGTTCGGATCTGCACTTCAACCCATTGACCTGAGTTACTCATGACTGTTGTATGAAGCGATTCATACCCGTTGGATCTTGGAGTACTGATCCAGTCTCGAAGGCGATCAGGATTGGGCCTGTAAAAATCAGTGACGATAGAATAAACTTGCCAGCAATCTGCTTTTTCATTTTCTAGCTCACTCTCCAGAATGATCCTAACCGCAAAAAGATCATATACTTCTTCGAAAGGTATCCCCTGCTTCTTCATCTTATTATAGATCGAATAGACAGATTTGGGTCTTCCTTTGATGGTAAATTTGATGTCCAATTTGTTCAATTCATCCTCAATCGGTTGGATGAAGTTTTTGATGTATTTATTACGATAAGTTTTCGACTCATTGATCTTATATACGATGTCCTTGTAAGTTTCGGCATCTGTGTATTTAAGATACAAGTCCTCCAATTCTGATTTAATGGAATAAAGGCCAAGTCTGTGGGCGAGCGGAGCATACAAGTACATCGTTTCGGAAGCAATTTTCAATTGCTTATGCCTTGGCATGCTAGCTAAAGTTCTCATGTTGTTTAGCCTGTCCGCAATCTTGATCAAGATCACCCGAACATCATCAGAAAGAGTTAGGAGCATTTTCCTAAAATTCTCTGCTTGTTGAGAGCTCCCATGTTCAAAGGCACCGGAGATTTTGGTCAATCCATCGATGATGGTCATTACTTTCGTGCCAAATTCCCGTTCGATATCTTCCAACTCCCATTCCGTATCTTCAACTACATCATGAAGCAATGCAGAAATAATCGAGGTCGTACCAAGTCCGATTTCTTCCACACATACCAAAGCCACTTCAAGAGGATGATAGATATATGGTTCACCGGATTTTCGACGCATATCGCGATGGGCTTCCAATGAAATGTTGAAAGCCTTTTTAATGAGCTTTGCATCTCCAGACTTCAAAACAGGTTTTGCCTGCTTGAGCAGTCTTCTATACCTTTTGAGAATTTCTTTTCTTTCTTCTTCTACGTCCACTTCGATCATACAATAGGAATTTAGCACAAAATTGGAAGCTCGGGGCAATTTTCTTCCAAATCTGTATATTTTTTTTTCTATCCGCTTTTGCTATTTATGATTATCTACATACCTTCGCATCCACAATTAAAAAAGGCAATGTTTGTTGAATATTTTCTTTCCTGATTGTTCCATTTGCGGATGTGGCGAAATTGGTAGACGCACTAGACTTAGGATCTAGCGCCGCGAGGCATGGGGGTTCGAGTCCCTCTATCCGCACAAATATCGAACCCTCAATCACTCAACTGTTTAAGAACAGGAAATGATTGGGGGTTTTTAGTTCAACCTCATATAAATTTTATCGCTTTGGAAATTACATTAGACAAGCATTCTTCAAATCAGGCCTCAATTAAAATTAAATTAAACGAGGCAGATTATCAACCTAAGGTAGATGCGAAACTGAAAGACTACGTAAAAAAAGCAAGCATCAAAGGATTCAGACCTGGAAAAGCTCCGATTTCAATGGTGAAGAACATGTATGGCGTTTCTCTGTTAGTAGACGAGGTCAATGCTATCTTGGGTGAGTCACTCAATTCCTACCTAAAGGAACAAACGTTCAAAATACTGGGGGATCCACTCCCAGTTGAAAAAGCTGATAATTCAATCGACTGGAAGGCTCAAAAAGATTTTGAATTCGAATACAGAATTGGATTTGTTGATGCCATTGACTTGACGCTTGATTCACAAATCGAAGGCACAAAATACGCCATCAAGGTTGATGATAAATTAGTAAACGAAACACTTGATAACCTGAAGATCCAATACGGCAAAAGCACTAATCCGGAAATAAGCGAGGCAGGAGACAATATTTACGGCGATTTTAAATCTATTGAGGGTGAATTGAGCAAGACTTTATCCCTTCCTCTGGCAAAAATTTCCAAGAAACTAGCTGACAAATTCACTGGAATCAGCAAAGAAGCTGTTGTTGGATTTGATGCGAATGAAGTAACTGAGGAAGAGTGGACTGAAGCATTTGGATTGGAAGCTGAGGAGCTTGACCAAACTAAAGGTGCATTCACTTTCATCGTAAAAAATATCAATAGAACTGAAGCTTCTGATATGGATCAGGAATTTTTCGATAAAATCTTCGGTCCTGAAGTTGTAAAAACTGAAGAAGAATTTTTGGCAAAGGTTAGAGAAACGCTTCAGTCTAGCTACGACAGAGAATCCAAGGTATTCACAGATGAAGAACTGAAGAAGGTATTAACTGAAAAGGCAAAAGTTGATCTCCCAATCGATTTCTTGAAAGAGTGGTTGCTTCGCACCAATCAAGGAAAAGTAACTGAGGAAGATGTAGAAAAGGAATTTCCAATCTACGCAAGTCAACTTACTTGGTCTTTGATTTCTAATCACTTGGCCAAAGAAAATGGCGTTCAGGCCGAGCATGAGGATGTAATTGAGAAAACAAAGGAAATGATCAGAGAGCAATTTGCCTCATCAGGTCTTGGATCTCAGATGGAAGCAAGCATGGATATGTTCGTAGACAACTACCTAAAAGGAAATGAAGGTCAAAACTATATGACAATGCTGACCTCGGTACAGAATGATAAGGTGATGGCACTCGTTCAGGAAAAGATCAATCTGAAAGAAAAACAAATCAGCATTGAAGATTTCAAGGAACTTTTAGAGAAGTAAATCGCTTAAAACAACATAAAAAAGTCCTTCATTAAGGACTTTTTTTATTTTTGTCTACCACAAAACTCAAAACCATGATTACTAAAGAAGAATTCAGAAAGTACGCCATTCACAATCAAGGGGTAAGCGGAACTGCATTTGACCAGTACACACAGCAAATTGAAAATATGACTCGCTCGGTAATTGAAGAGCGTCCTCAAAATTTTAGAGAAATTGATGTTTTCTCAAGATTAATCATGGATCGTATTATCTTTTTAGGTACAGGTATCGACGACCACGTCGCCAACATCATTGTAGCACAGCTTCTATTTTTGGAATCAGTAGATTCCAAAAAAGACATATTGCTTTATGTCAATAGCCCAGGCGGATCAGTTACGGCAGGTTTGGGAATTTATGACACAATGCAATACATCAATCCTGACGTAGCTACAATTTGTACTGGGATCGCAGCATCCATGGGAGCTGTTTTGCTTGCAGGTGGTGCCAAAGAGAAAAGATCTGCCTTAAAGCATTCTCGAGTCATGATTCACCAACCCTCAGGAGGCATGCAAGGACAGTCAAGAGATATGGAAATATCCTTGAAACTGATCTTATCGATGAGACAAGAACTATATCAAATACTCGCTGACCACACCGGAAAAACTTTTGAAGAAATTGAAAAGGACTCTGACCGTGATTATTGGTTGAGAGCTGAAGAGGCTAAAGAATATGGTTTGATAGATGAAATTTTAGTAAAAAAGAAAAATTAATGGCTCAAATAACCTGCTCTTTTTGCGGTAGAAATAAGAAAGATGTGGATCTTATGGTATCTGGTATATCAGCCCATATCTGCAATTTCTGCATCGAACAAGCTCACTTGATTGTCGGAGAAGATCAAAAAACAAAGAAAAGTGGCGCAAAACCAAAATTCAAACTTGTCAAACCGAAAGAGCTTACTGCATTTCTAGATCAGTATGTAATCGGCCAAGAAGATGCTAAAAAGGTTTTAACAGTAGCTGTCTACAATCACTATAAGCGTCTGTTTCAGAAAGATGAAAATGATGATGTAAAGATCGAAAAATCAAACATTATCATGGTTGGAGATACCGGAACGGGAAAGACTTACCTGGCTAAAACCCTCGCTAAAATACTTGAAGTGCCTTTTTGTATAGCGGATGCAACAGTCTTGACAGAGGCAGGATATGTGGGTGAAGATGTGGAAAGCATTCTGACAAGACTACTTCAGGCAGCCGATTACAATGTGGAAGCTGCAGAGAGAGGAATTGTTTACATTGACGAGATAGATAAAATCGCAAGAAAATCAGATAACCCTTCCATCACTCGTGATGTAAGTGGCGAGGGCGTTCAGCAAGCTTTGCTTAAACTTCTCGAAGGAACCATGGTCAACGTGCCACCACAAGGAGGAAGAAAGCACCCTGACCAAAAAATGATTGCGGTAAATACTGAAAATATCCTGTTCATCTGCGGTGGTGCATTCGACGGGATCGTCAGACATATCGGAAAGCGTCTGAACACTCAACCGATGGGTTTCAGCAAAACGGCTGAAGGTCCAACCGCTGACAGGGAGAATCTTCTTCAATATGTTACTGCTCCGGATCTCAAAGCGTTTGGATTGATTCCGGAACTGATCGGAAGATTACCGGTGTTGAGTCATTTGGATCCTCTGACGAAGGATTCACTCAAAAAAATCCTTACCGAGCCTAAAAATGCGCTAGTGAAGCAATATGCTAAACTGCTCAATATGGAAGGCGTCAAGCTCGTTTTTGAAGAAAGTGGACTAAACTATATCGTAGACAAGGCGGTTGAGTTTAACCTAGGAGCAAGAGGATTACGCTCTATTTGCGAAGCTATTGTCACGGATGCGATGTATGAATTGCCGTCCGATGACACTGTCAAAGAATTAATAATTGATGAAAAATATGCCCGGATGAAGTTTGAAAAATCAAAGTTCAAAAGGCTCCAAGTAGCTTAAAAATTCAAAACCCTGCTTCAAAAAAAGCAGGGTTTATTTTTTGAGGGAACCAAGAATCAGTTCAGCTGTCTTATCAGAGGCACTCCCCTCACCTAGTTTCTCGGTAATCAAATCATATCCCTGAAGCATAAGTCCTTTATAAACCACATTCGTTAGGATCTTCATTAATTCAGCCTGCAGCTTTGGAACCGAAAAATCGTCCTGAATCAGTTCCTTCACCACTTCTTTTTCGGCAATTAAATTGACAAGTGATATAAAAGGGACCCTGATAAGATTTTTTGCAATTGCATAAGACAACGAACTAGTTCTATAAACTACAATTTGAGGAACTCGAAAAAGGGCTGTTTCTAGCGTTGCAGTTCCTGATGTCACTACAGCAGCCATTGCATGCGACAGCAGATCATAGGTTTGGTTGAAAACCACTTTTATTCCAGCTTTTCTGGCAGGATGATAGAAAGATTCTTCCAGACTATCCACTCCGGCAATGACAAACTGAGCATTTGGAAGTTCACTTACCAAATCGATCATTCGATCCAGCATCGAATTCAATTCCTGCTTTCGGCTTCCTGGAAGGAGCGCTATAATAGGCTGGTAGCTTAATTCATTCTTTTGGAAGAAAAAATCATGTGGATGAAACTTCTTAATCTCATCCAATAATGGATTGCCTACATATTGAACCTCCAAATCAAACTTGCGGAAAAACTCAGTCTCAAATGGGAGGATCGAATAAATATGGTCTGTGCTGGCTTTAAGTTTATAAGCACGATTCTGATTCCAAGCCCATACTTTTGGAGGAATGTAATAATGAACAGGGATTTTATTTTTTTTAGCAAAAGCTGCGATTTTCATATTGAAACCACCATAATCAACCAAGATAATGGCATCCGGCTTGAATTTAAGGATGTCTTTTTTTACCAATCTTAGGTATTTCAAAACTTTTCGAAAGCCTATTAAAACCTCCAGAAACCCCATCAGTGCCACCTCAGAATAATCGACCGCCAACTCAACCCCGGCATCCTTTGAATAACTTCCGCCCATCCCTCTGAAGGATAAATCAGGATCTAATTTCGTCATTGAACTGACAAGATTAGAAGCGTGAAGATCACCGGAACGCTCTCCCGAGATAACGTAAATCTTTTTTTTACTCACAATTTATTGTTGGTTCTACTGCATTGAAAATCTACACCATCCTAAAAAAACACGCTATCATTTCCCTCAAAAGAAAAAGTAGGCTCTAAAACCTACCTTAAATTTTTCTTTATAATTCAGAATTAAAAATCAATCTCCAAAATACTCCACAAAATTCCTTGGAGTCTCATAAAGTGTCAATTTATTCAATCCGCCATTCGGGGTGATTTCTTTTACTGCCGGCTCGAGAATCTTCCAAAACTCCATCACAAGATTTTCACAACTTGCCAATTTCCCTTCCATAAATGGAACATCGACATTTAGATTTTTATGATCAACCTGATCAATCACCAACTTTCTAATGATGGTACTCAATTTTTTTAAATCAACCACAAACCCTGTGTCCGGATCAGGTAATCCCTTTACTGTCACAATCAATTCAAAATTGTGTCCGTGCCAATTTACATTGGCGCAGGGTCCAAAAACTTCGGTATTTTTTTCGTCAGACCACTTTGGGTTCCAAAGCTTGTGAGCCGCATTGAAGTGTTCTTTCCTACAAACGTAAATCATCTCTTCTTCAAATTCGCTGCGAAGTTAGGCAAAAGAACCCACAATAATAATCCATCTTCCCTTTTGCTGAAAAGCGAAAACCCAGCCAATTTGGCTGGGTTTCGAGTTATTTTTGAAGGCTTAATCTTCATTTATTTTCTGAAAGAAAATCACCAGATGATCTTCTCGGTTCAGATCAAGCTTATTTTCCTTCACTATTTTCTTGGCTAGTTCTTGATCTGAATCCATAAGTGCACCTATGATACTGTTTGTTTTACTTTTCACTGCTGTCACTTTTTCATTTTTATCAATCAAGTAGAATGACTCTTCAAATACAAACATTTTGCCTTGCGTTGGAGCATAGCTATTTTTTGGAGGAGTCACTAGGTCTGAGTAAAACTTCCTGATTAAGGTATAATTCTTCCCATCGGAAATAACGTTGACAAGATCATCACCTTCAATCCCACGAACCATTTCAAATCCTTTCTGAAAGAGTAGCTTAGGGAGCAATCCTGCAGGAATCCCGGATGCGAAAAGACTTGCAGGACGCTCAAGAATAGCGTACTCAAGAAAATCTTTGTTCAGGAAAATAGGTTGACCAGCTTCATTAATCACCTCAAGTTCGTTGTCGTGAATATTGAATTTATAAGAGACATTTTCTTTTAACCCTGCATTGGTTGTACCTATTTCCCCCTTTCCCCAATCATCAAACAAATAAGGAGTACCATCCACTCCGTCAAATCCTGAGAGACGAGCCGGAACACCATTTAAGCTAACATTAGAAATCTGCGCTTCGGAAAATTGGGTAATCAATAAGCCGGCAACAATGAATAGTTTTCTCATCTTAATACTTAATTACTTTTTTATGTAAGGTCAGGTTGTTGGTGCTGATCCTCAAAATATACAGCCCTGCCGGTCCGGGAAGATTCATTTCGACGTCCAATTCCTGACTCGATTTGGCAACTTGCTTCACAAGATATTCTCTTCCTGCCATGTCTATCAACTGTAATGTCACAGGGCCGAAGTAATCATTGGAAATATTGATATTGAGTTTTTCTTCAGAAGGAATCGGACCAATAAAAATTCCAAATCTGCTTAATTCCACTTCCTGATCCGGAATGGCTGAAATGACGATAGGTTCAGAGATTCTATTGCAAATGGCATCAAATATCGCTACTTGGTAGGTACCATCTCCAGTTACTGTAAAAGATCTCTCAGTAGCTGTGGGCACCAATTGTCCGTTAACAAACCATTGGTAAGAAACGCCCGGTTGTTGGGAGGTAAGGACACTTCCATTCACCACAATAGTTGGCTTGGACAGCTCATTAGCACCAATTAAAACAGACTGTTCAAAAATAGTTGAGCCTTGAGCATTCGAAATTTGAAGCTTAATCAGGAACGTTCCAGGGGTACTGAATACGAAAAAAGGATTCTTAAATGTGGAGGTACCTAATCCTCCAAAATCCCATTTATAGGAAGAAATTGCTCCCTCACTCAGGTTATCGAAAGTAAGTGCGGATCCTACACAAGGATATTTTGAAGTGAAATTGGCAAAGAGGACATCCTCACAATTTTGTTTAAGCCAACCGGTCGAATTGGTAATGGTGGCTGAACCTCCCAAGTTAATAATCGCTTTTCCTTGCAAGTCAACATTCGTGACGTTTACGTTGTCGAAACAGTACTTTTTGTAAATGTCATGGATAAACTTCCCTTTTAATCCCGCAATTATTCCGGCTTTTGCGTTGGCTGTTGCGGAACTTGTGATTTGATTTAAAACAGTAAACTGACCTGAGCTCCCTAGGTTCAATATTCCAGCAGGTCCCAAAGTCAGATTTTGAAAAGATAAGTTTGGTATCGCTTGGCTCACCCTTCCATTCGAAATCGAAATTGAATTGATACCATTACTCAGGAGAGAAAGATTACCGCTAACTAAAGTCAGTGAGTCAAATGGCGTTGTAGTGGTATTTTTGAAGTTTCCTTCACTCCCCTCAAATGTCAGATCTACTCCTGCTTTAATCGTCGATTTACTTTCAAGCAACAAATTTTCCTTAAAAACTATGGCATCAAACCCACCTCCGAGATTTCCTGTTCCGATCATTCCAAGACTATTCAATCGTAATTTAGGAGAGTCAACTGAAAGTAATGCGTCGTTGATGATCAGATTATCCAATTTTTCATGGGTAAGCAATCTCCATTTACCCTTGCTGAAATTAATTTCAACGTTTTCAAAAACTGCCTGTCCCAATTCAACCAAGAGCTCATTTGAGCTGAGACTGGAAAACAGAATAGAACCATTTTTAATATCAGTAATCTGGTTACTCACCCTAAATCCATTGTTGACATTAATCTGATTTCCTTTCAAATCAAAATTCACCAACTGATTACCAAACAAGTTGACGCTGAACGCATTTGCGTTTGAAGGGAAATTGATTGTCGTGGATCCGCCGGCTGACCCTTCAAAGACAACTCGTGTACCTATTCCGGGGATTTTGTTTGCAGCAATTCCATTTTCAGTTTTAGACCAATTCATCGGGTCATTCCAACTTCCATTAGTAAGCCCTATCCAATAAAGTGTCTCGTCAGCTCCATCCGCAGTTCCTGCCTTCATCACCAGAGAGTAATCTTGCGAATTGTTGGCTAAAGTTCCTTTGTGCGAAACCTTGACTTTATATTTTTGCGCTTTTGGTGTTGCAATTAAAATCTGCTCGACATTATCTCGGAAGTTATCCGCATTATTCGCAGCAGCGGATCCGGGACCTACTGCCGGATTTAATGTCCAGGGGAAAAATGTATTTCCTTCCTCATCTGTGATCCGCATATCGAGGTCATTGACAAGCATCAGATTAGTTGGATTCAGAAATGCGGGCGCCGGATTTCCGGCTGGATCAGTCCAGGCAATGGTGATTCTGATCGGAGTAACTCCATCCGAAATAAATTCATACTGATAAGAAGAGCCATTTGAAAGGTTATTCTCACGGATGACTTCAGATGAACCATTTTCAGCCAAAATGATTTCTGCCGCAGATTTGGTATTCAATAAACCCCAGCCAAAAATATAGTCGGGCCCAGGACTGAGACCAGCTTCTTTGGTTGTATTGATCATTAATGCTTTGACTGTGGAAGCCCACATGTACCGGCCATTATTTCTTTGACCAAACAACTGCTGGAGTAAAAGTAGCGAACCAGTCACATTGGGTGCCGCCATGGAGGTTCCGCTTAAAGAGGAGTACGAATCTGTAATACCAGCATTCGCAATGGAAGAACTAAATACATTGACGCCTACTCCCACCACGTCCGGCTTAATCCTGCCATCGTCTGTAGGCCCCCAACTGGAAAAGCTACTCATGGCAACTGACTGTGGTCCCAAATAATCAGTAATATTTGAGACTGCACCAACAGTTATAACATTTTTGGCAACTCCTTCTGGACCTAGCGTATCCTCCGGACCATCAGGATCCCGGGTACCATCTCCGGCATCACCACGATCGTTACCGGCAGCCCAGACTACAGTGTAGTATGGTTTAGAAAAAATCATATCGTCAAGACCCTTACTTTTTGAAGAATAATAACCAAATCTAAAATCTTTGTCAGGACTGATACTTGGATTACCAGCCCAAACCAAGGCATTGCTTGCATTTCTGTACCAGCCAAGAACTACTCCGTAGGAATGATTTGAAACCAAGTGTCCGGTAGGTTTACTGACAGGATCATATGCATTTCCATTCATTTTGGAAAGATCACTTTCCCAATTGAATGCCCACCCGGTTGCCTCATTTGCCATTCCTTTGGCACTGACGCTTAGGCCTGCAGCCAAAATGGTCCCTGAAACGTGAGTTGCATGGTTGCTGATAGTTTCCGTAGAACCATCAACTTGGGTCAACCGTCCGGTAAACTCGGCATGATCTGGTTTAGGGCGAGTTTGATCGTAGATACCTACCACCATTCCCTTCCCTGTAAGGTTCACACCTAAAGATCCTCCGGATTGCAACGCATCCGTAGAGGTAGTTTTTGCAGAGTTCGTATTTAATATCGTATAGTAGATAGGATTTTCCTGTTCATCAAAATATTGAAGGTCAGCCTCCTCTCCATTTTCAAGCTGGAGCGTCAAAGGAATCTTTCTAGCAAGAGCCTTTTGTTTAACCAGTTCCTTTGGTAAAAAAAGGTGGGAATAAGTTTGATTAAATTCTTCAGAAATCTGCAATCGAACGGATTCAAGCTGATTCTTACCTGCAGAATTTTGACTGAAGCTTGATATCGACAGACCAAAGACAAAAATAATGGTAATTATATATCTCATAAATTCTCTCCTTTCAATATACTTGAACCTGTTGGAATTAAAGAAAGTTTAAAAAAAAGAGGGCCATAAGCCCCCTTTTTTATGATTTTTTAAAATTGTCTTAAATTTTTGTCAGCAGGACAGTTCCGCCATCGCCATAAGTATTTGACCAAGTGATTTTAACCGTGCCGTTGGCATTTACAACACCGTTGATGGTGAATGGATCCCCATATCTGTCAGCATTAGAAGATGGGCCCGTAATTTTAGAACAAGCATCATTAATTCTGCCAGCTGGTTTTGAATCACTGTAAAGGCCAGGATACATTCCGAAGGAAATGTCATCCACTGTGTAGCTACCAGTTCCTGAAGCAGTTAATACTACTTCTTTTGCTGAAGCAATTACAAAGTTGGTTGCGGTCTGCCCCGCTCCACCGTTACCATCACCCAACTGGAGTTTCTCCCAGAAAACAGAATATTTAGCCGCAAGAGTAGAAGAACAAATTACTCTGATTCGAACAGTCAAATCATTGTAGTTGGTGGACACATTGGCACCCGTAGCACTTGCGATTTTCAAGACAAGATTAGGAGTTTCTGAAGGAGCGATATTTCCTGTCAAAATTGTAACCGGAAAATTCACAACAAACTCACCTGGGTTGATCACAATCGTCTTTGAAGCCAAGCTGTAATGAACACCTGCTACTGCAGTAGAAGTGGGATCTGCTTCAATGTTAACTGTAACAGGTTCCGTAGAGGATGTAGAAACTCTGTTTACTTGAACCTGAACAACATCAGTTTGGGTGTTATTCAATCTGACAAATGAAGAAGTCAAACCATTTGGGAGATTACCTGCATTGAACTCAACAACATTACCATTGAATAAGGTATCAGTTCCCGGATCATCAAAACAAGCAGTTGTAGTCATTGCGGCTACTGCTACTGTGAGGATAGTATATAGTTTATTTAATTTCATGATTTTTCCAGTTTTTATTTATAACCAGGATTGTTCTCCAATGCTGTGTTCAAAGTCAGTTCATCCTGAGGTAAAGGGGCTAATAATCTGTAATCAGCATAAGGCACCGGCTGAAAAGCTCCATGCTTAGTGATAGCCAAACCATTTCTCTTTAGGTCAAACCATCTATGGCCTTCCAAAACAAATTCCACTCTTCTTTCATTCAAGATTAGATTGAATAAGGTGGGACCAGTCAAACCAGCAGAGGCTGCTCCTAAACCTCTTTTGCTTCTCAATGCACTTAAATCAGCTCTTGCACCTGACTCATCACCGGTTCTGAATCTTGCCTCAGCTCTTATCAAATACAATTCTGCACCCCGGATAATTGGAAGATTTTGAAGAAAATCTCCTTTTGTACCCAACCATTTGTTGGACCTGTAAACTACTCCTGTAGCACCTGATCTGGTTGTCTCAGTGAATGTGGCTCTTCTGATATCACCAGTCTCATACGATGCTAATAATTCATTGGAAGCAGTCAGGATGAACTGAGCACTTGGTAACACATTTGCCGTTAGTGAAGCCATAGAGTTATTCACACCATCTACAGTAGACCAATCATTAGATCTGATTTCGATCTCGAATAAGGACTCCGGATTCGGATAAGTTGAGAATGCTACAACATAATTTGCAGGAGTCAAAAGACCTGTTCCGTCATTCGCTAGACCGGAAGTTGCCATGGCCTGTGATGCCATCGCTGCTGCCTCTGCAAATTTAGAATCATACAACAAAACTCTTGCAAGAAGAGCCTCAGCTGCCCCTTTTGATGCTCTGTAAACGTTAGCAGTACCTTTGGCAGCAACTGGAAGTAACCCAATTGCAGCTTTAAGGTCAGATTCCATCAAGTCATATAACTCTCTGTTTGTACTACGAGCCTTTAAATCAGCAGAAGAAAACCCTGTAACAGGTTCTGTTCTGATAACTACTGATTTATTCCATCCGTTTACTTCTTTTCCAGGCTCATAACCATATACGCGTGCCAAATCAAAGTAAAAGTAAGCTCTCAGAAAATATGCTTCACCTTTAAGCCTGTCTTTCAAGGCCTGGTCTCCAGTGGTTTCACTGACTTCAGCAAGAAGAATATTTGCCTCATTAATTGCACCATAATGGTTTGTATTCCAAAGCCCAATATGCGCTCGGTCAGCATTTGCTTCTTGTCCGATATATCTTCCTGTGTTGGCAATAATCCTAAGATTATCCGCCATAATTTCAGGTGCAATCATCAGCTGTTGGGCATTATTATTGAAACCTCTCGCTCTACCATAAATAGTATAAACTAAGGCCTGATAACCAGTGGCATCAGCAAAAGCAGTTGCAGGTGTTAAGCTTTGCTTAGGCTCAGTATCCAAAAGATCCTCGCATGAACTGAAAGCTAATGCTGAACCTAGTGTTAGTATTTTTATATAGTTTTTCATTCCTATTTCTTAATTAGAAGTTAAGATTGATACCTGCGGAAATCTGTCTGGCGTTTGGATAAGCTCCAAAAGTGTTACCTATTGAACTTGCCTCAGGATCAATTCCGTTGAATTTGGTGAAAGTCGCCAAGTTCAGTCCTTGTACGAACAGACTTGCACCACTCATGCCAATCTTGCTTGAAGCCACTGATGGGAGATTGTAACTCAATGTCACTTGCTTCAATCTCACATATCCACCGTCACTTAAGATTCGAGTGGAAAAGGTATTGATATTGGATGTACCTGGAGCTTGTCCGCCTTCATAAGGCCGACCTACAGTGACAACATCACCCGGCTTCTTCCAGTAATCCAACTGGTTAACATTTAGGTTTCCTGTGCCTGATCCCCAGTTTTGTAAATTGAACAAATCACCATTTTGCGCAATGTTACCGAATTGATATTGGAAAAATACTTCAAGTGACAAAGGTCCATAGCTAAAGTTATTTGACAATCCACCATAGCTGCTTGGAAGTGAGCTACCCCTGTAAGCAAGAGTTGACTCACCAGCCAGATAGGTGTAGTTACCTGTTCCCGTACCATCATCAAACATTTGACGACCGTTTGCAGGGTTTACACCCAAATATTGGTTGGTGTAAAAGAAGGAGATTGGCTTTCCAACGATCAAACTATTTCCAATTCTATCTTTCCCGTCATACAATTCCATTAACTCGTTCTCGATGAAAGTAACATTGAATCCAGTAGTCCAAATGAACTTACCCGCAATGATGTTGGTAGTCTGAATGTCAATATCCACACCTTGATTCCTTACTTCACCTGCATTTCTTGTTATTAAACCAAATCCCGAATCAACCGGAAGAGGAGTATTAAACAACAAAGCCTGAGAATTTTTTCTCCAGACATCAACTGTAGTAATGATTCTTCCATTGAAAAGAGTAGCATCTAAACCAAAGTTGAAGGTTTCTGATTCTTCCCAGGTCAATAAGTCGTTACCCAATTGAGTAATTGTCAAAGCACCATTACCCAAGTACTGTCCTCCTGAACCTACAATAGTTCTGGATGCAAAGTTTGAGCGATCTAAATTATTTGGATCAATTTCAGAATTACCTGTGATACCGTAAGAGGCTCTTACTCTCAAGTTATCCAACCAAGATACACCTTCAAGAAAAGACTCAGAAGAAAGTCTCCATCCTGCAGATACTGCATAGAAAGTACCCCATCTGTTTTGCTCACCAAATCTGGAGTGACCGTCTCTTCTTAATGTAAAATCAGCCGTGTATCGATCATCGTAATCGTATTTTGCCTGACCAAAAATACCAGCTCTTTTGTACTCTGTGAAGGAACTGCTCACAGCAAAAGGAACAGCAGCGTTAGCCAAATAGATCAAGGTAGGATTTGGGAAACCTCTACCTGTTGCAGACTGAAAATCAGATTGGGCTGCTTTATATTCAACACCTAGAACTCCGGAAACGGTATGTAAATCGTTGAACTTCTTGTTGAAGTTAAAGTTTTGGTTTGTATTGAAGTTACTGTTTCTTCTTGCTGTAAACACTGATCCCCCTCCGTAAGAGGAAAACACAGGGATTGTTGATGGCCTGCTGTTAATATCAGCGTTGTCGGAGAAATCAATACCAAAGTATGAGGTAAAGCTCAACCAAGGAATTATTTGATAGTTCAATTGTAAATTGGAAACTGTTTGAACAGTCTTACCACTTCTCAATTCCTCATACACACCTTGAACAATGTTATAGCCAAATAAGTGATTGGATGGATAAATAGAATACGTACCATCTTCATTATAAATAGGGACATTTGGTCTAGCTGAGAATCCGGCAACGAAAGGTCCGTTGACGAAGTTACCTCTATCAATTGAACCATTTGTTTGTTGATAAGCCAAGGAAAGATTTGCAGCAATACTCAACTTTTGATTTGGCTTGTGAGTAACGTTCAAACGACCCGTACCTCTCTTGTAATCAGATTGGATGATCTGACCTTCCTGATCTGTATAAGAACCCGAAAGGAAGAAGGTGGTTTTTTCATCACCACCAGAAACAGAAAGATCATACACACTTAATCTTGCGTCTCTGTAGAGAGCATCTAGCCAATCATAAGAAACCAGGTTTGCATCTTCAGGATTTCCGTAAGTAGTTGCTGCATTTGCAGGATTAAGACCGGCATTTATGAAGGCATCACGCTTGATACCAGACAATTGCTTCGCATCCATCACGTCATAAAGATTCAAGGGCTGAACAATCCCTTCTTGGACAGAAAGTCTTATTTTAGTAGCTCCTCTTGTTCCTTTTTTGGTTGTGATCAACACAACACCATTGGCAGCCTGAGCTCCGTAGATTGCAGCAGCAGCTGCATCTTTCAATACCTCGATCGACTCAATGTCATTCGGGTTGATTGATGCAAGCGCATTTTGAGAACCTTGACCTGAAAGTCCTCCATTTGCTACTTGAACACCATCCACGATGTAAAGTGGATCATTTCCTGCATTGATTGAGCCTACACCTCTGATTCGCACGTTGAGCGTACCACCTGGCTGGCCAGAAGTAGATGTTACCTGTACACCAGCGATACGACCTTGCATAGCACGGTCAAATGACTGAACAGGCAAGTTTGCAAAAACCTCACCTTTGACAGATGAAATAGCACCTGTGATTTCCCTCTTAGATTGATCACCATATGAAGTGATCACAAACTCAGAAAGAGCTTGTACGTCCGGCTGCAGAGACACACTAATAGATGTCTGGTTGCCGATGGATATCTCTTGTGAGGTTAAACCCACGAAGCTAATAACCAAAATATTGCTTCCGGCAGGGACGCTGATTGAAAACTTGCCATCTAAATCTGTGGCAGTTCCAATCGTGGTTCCCTTTACCAGAACTGTTGCACCCGGTACTCCGAGATTATCCTCCACGGAGGTAACTGTACCGGTGATCACGCGGTTTTGTGCAAATGCAAATGCATTACCCAAAAACAGCATGAGTCCTAGAAGTAAAACTTTCCTCATATTGGTTTGATTATGGTTTAAATTAATTTCAATGATATCCTTAAAAAGGCAATACCACAACAGCACTACAAAGAAATTAGATGAATGGTTTAAATGTGTTCTTGATAAAAAAGATCCTAAAAATGGTCTACTTAAGAATAATATTCTGATAATTAGCTATTGTTTAATTGAAACAGTACTATTTCAATGTTAATCGAATGTTAACAAAAGTTAATTTTAGAAACGTTTTTTATTTTTTCTTGAAAAAATTTGAGCGTGGCCCAACACACACTTTAATTCTATTCTAATGGTTTTTACAGAATTTTTTAAATATAAATCATTAATAAATGATTCATTAACATTTAAAATAAGAATAATATAAAATTTAAGTTTGTTTAAGGATTATAATAACTCTAAAATCTAATAAAATAGGTGCCGGATTTAAAAAATTGGTTCTACCCCGAATTTAATGGAATGATTACCTTTAAGCAAAAAGATGTTTACCGAAAATCTTTTCACAAAACTGCTCCAATTGGAGGAAGGATGGATAGTTGAATCAGTAGATACAGATTTTTCTGAGCAAGAAATATACATCCAAATAGCCTGCGTTTTAGACCATCTCGTGGATGATCAGACTGCTGAATTGTGTAAAGTTTACGACCATGCTCCAATGCGCAGTTGGAGGCATCTTGACACGATGCAGTACAAGACTTTCATCAAGTGCCAGCTTCCGCGGATTATTGCTTCAAGCGGTAAAGTGAAGACTTTCCAGCCCAACTGGGCATCAGGCTATGGGCGGCATACCTTGTTGTTTGAACATGCAGTCATTGATCTGCTCAAAGCGAGTAAAAACCAAACGAAGACTGCCCAGCTCATGCGCTGTGGGTTCAATATTGTAAATCGGATCATGCATCTTAGTACCGAACGGGGGATGAACAGAAGGAATTATTCGCAGGTCGCCTTCGACCATTTGAGCATCGATGAGAAGTCCTTCAAGAAAGGTCATCATTACATCACAGTACTCAGTCATCCCGCATCAGGATGTGTGCTGGACGTAGAAGAAGATCGAACCAAGGAATCGTGTAAAAAACTGTTTAAGAAGTCATTGACCACTGAACAGCTTGGTAAAGTTGGAGCGATCAGCATGGACATGTGGAAAGCGTACATGCAGACAGCCCAAGAGATCTTACCTAACGCATCCATTGTTCATGACCGCTTTCATTTGGTGAAATACCTCAATAATGCCATCGATAAAGTACGTAGAAGAGAGGTAAAACAACACCAAGAGTTAAAGAATAGTCGGTACACACTGCTCAAGAACCCCGAAAACCTGACAGAAAAGCAACGCATCCATTTTGAGGCTATCGCAGATGCCAACTATGAGGTGAGTAAAGCGTGGCAGGTACGAGAAAATTTCAAGGACCTGTTCAGTTCCGAAAAGCTCTACGCCTGGCTCCTATTCAACCGATGGACAGCAGATGCAACCAGAAGAAAAATCAAAGAAATAGACAAAGTAGTGGAGATGTTTAATAAGCATGTTTCGGGAGTGGTCAACGCACTACTGACCAATTTAACCAACGCCATGGCCGAACGTCTAAATGGTAAGATCCAGGAACTCAAAACAGTTGGAAGAGGATATAGAACATTCACAAACTTTAGAAGTGCTATATTATTCTTTCATGGTGGATTAGACTTATATCCCCACTAACTTAAGGGTAGAACCGGAAAAATTAACATTTCCTCTTCCTCAAAACGAGGGAGAGGATCTTATTATTTTTGCAGAATTAAGTGAGAATTCAGCTCATCTGAATATTGAGTTTGAAGTTGATGGTAGCAGTTA